>DATFSE010000110.1:0-155954 GCA_035262745.1 Casimicrobiaceae bacterium
TAGGCAGGGATGCCGTGGTCGTAAAGGTACTCGGACGCCTCCTCGACCTGCACGTCGCCGGCGAGCGATGCGACGATCGGCTTGGCGATGCCCTTGGCCTTCATCTCGTCGACGACCTCGACCACCAGCTTCGCGAACACCATGGGCGGAGTGATGATGGTGTGCCAGTAGCCCAGGATGAGCGCGTGGATGCGCGGATCCTGTAGTCCCAGACGCACCGTGTTCTGGTAGGTCTTCGGCGGCTCGCCGCCGGTGATGTCGACGGGATTACCCGCCGCGCCGAACGGAGGAATGAACTTGCGGAAGGCTGCGTCGAGATCGGGCGGCATCGCCATCAGTGACAGGTTGTTGTCGACGCACGCGTCGGAGAGGAGCACACCCGATCCGCCCGCGCCGGTGATGATGACCACGTTCTCCCCCTTTGGCGTGGGCAGGATCGGAATGCCGCGCGCAAACTCCAGCAGATCGCGCAGGCTGCGCGCACGGATTACGCCGCATTGCTTGAACACGTCCTCATAGATCTTGTCGTTACCGGCGAGCGCTCCGGTATGCGAGCTCGCCGCGCGCGCGCCCAGCGCTGTGCGCCCCGCCTTGAGCACCACCACCGGCTTTTTCTTGGATACTCGCTTGGCGACTTCGGCAAACGACCGGCCGTCCTTCAAGTCCTCGCAGTGCTGGGCGATGATCTGGGTATTGTCGTCCTGCTCGAAGAAAGTAAGCAGGTCGTCCTCGTCGAGGTCGGACTTGTTGCCCAAGCCCACGATCGCCGAGACCCCCATCTTTGCGGACCTCGAAAAGCCGATGATCGCCATGCCGATGCCGCCGGACTGGGACGAAAGCGCGGCATGACCCTTGACATCGTAGGCGGTGCAGAAAGTCGCACAGAGATTCTTCCAGGTGTAGTAGAAGCCGTAGATATTGGGTCCCATCAGCCGAACGCCGTACTTGCGCCCGATCGACTGGATTTCCTCCTGGCCCGAGACGTTGCCGGTTTCGGCGAACCCGGAGGGAATGAGGATCGCGCCGGCGATCTTTTTCTCGCCGACTTCGACCAGCGCCGGAGCGACGAACTTGGCGGGAATCGCGAACACGGCGATGTCGATGTTGCCGGGAACGTCCTTGACGCTCCTGAATGCCTTGCGGCCCATGATCTCCGGTGCCGACGGATGGATCGGATAGATCTCGCCCTGATAGCTGCCGTTGATCAGGTTCTTCATTACTGAATTGCCGATCTTGCCATCCTCGTTGGAGGCGCCTATCACCGCCACCGCATTGGGCTTCATGATCCGGTTCATCGAGGCGACGATCTCACTCTGCGTTGGACGGTAGCGCGCAGGTTGTGAGTTGAAATCGAGCACAATGCGCACGTCGGCAGCGGTCGCGCCTTCCCGGGTGGCAAACACCGGGTTCAAGTCCATTTCGGCGATCTCGGGAAAATCCGACACCAGCTGCGAGACGTTCTGGATCATTGCGGCCAGGGCTTCACGACTCACTGGGTCGGCGCCGCGAACACCCTTGAGGATCTCCGCCGCGGCAATGCCATCGAGCATCGACAGCGCGTCTTCCTTGGAGGCCGGCGCCAGCCGGAAGGTGATGTCCTTGAGTACCTCGACCAGAATCCCGCCCAGACCGAATGCGACCAGCTTCCCGAACGATGGATCCGTGACGGCGCCGATGATCACTTCCTGGCCGCCGCCCAGCATCTGCTGCACCTGTACGCCCAGCAGTTTCGCTTTGGGATCGTACTTGCGCGCGCTGGCCATGATGGTGTCAAACCCCGTCTTTGCTTCGTCGGCGTTCTTGACTCCGACCACGACGCCGCCGGCTTCGGTCTTGTGCAAGATTTCCGGAGAGACGATCTTGAGCACCACGGGGAATCCCATGGTCGAAGCAAGAGCGGCCGCTTCAGTGCCGGAGGTGGCGAGTCCTTCCTTCGGCAAAGCAATGCCGTAGGCGTCGCAGACCAATTTGCCTTCCGGGGCGGTCAGCGAATTGCGCCCGTCCGCCTTGACGTTGTCCAGAATCTGCCGAACTGCTGTGCGATTGTTTGCCATCATTTTCCCTTTGGATCAATGCGAGAGTGAGTTGTGAGTTGCGACCGGTGCCACATGCGTGGGAGGATGCGCGGCGACGGAAGCACTGCCTCCGTCGCCGGCCACGGTTTGGGCCAGCAGGGTAGTAAGCGCGTAGACCGCATCGATGTGCGGCGTGCGCGTGTGCGTGAGCCGTCCCAGTTCGACGACTGAGCCCACCAGCGCTTCTATTTCCGGTGCACGCCCGGCCTCGACGTCCTGCAGCATCGAGGTCTTGTGCTTGCCGACTTTCTCTGCCCCGGCGATGCGTTTTTCCAGCCCTACGCGAAAGGTGATGCCGAGCTTGTGCGCGATGTGCTGCGCCTCCGTCATCATCGCCGCTGCCAGATCGCGCGTAGGCTGATACTGACAGATGTCGACCAGCGTCGAGCGCGTGAGCGCGCTGATCGGATTGAAGGTGAGATTGCCCCAGAGCTTGAGCCAGATCTCGGCGCGAATATTGTCGAGCACCGGAGCCTTGAAGCCGGCTCGGGCAAAGCATTCGGAGACGCGCGTCACTCGGGCGCTCAAGGATCCGTCGAGCTCTCCCACCGGAAACCGGTCTCCCTCGATGTGTTTGACGATCCCCGGCGCAATCAGCTCGGATGCCGGATAGACGACGCAACCGATCACGCGCTCTGCGGGAATCTTCTGGCCGATGACGCCCGAAGGATCGACGCTCAATACCGGGCTGCCGGCAAGCTCGCCGCCGTGTTTGTGGAAGTACCAATAGGGAATCCCATTTTGCATCGTCACCACGACCGTGTCGGGGCCGAAGAGCTTCGGCACGTCGTTGACCACCGCTTCCACCTGGTGCGCTTTCATCGCAAGGATGACCATGTCCTGCGGTCCTGCCGCCGCATAGTCGTTGGTGGCTCTGGTATTGCGCGCAGCATGCTCGGTGCCGTCGCTCATGATGAGCTTCATGCCGTTTTTGCGAATCGCTTCCAGGTTCGCGCCGCGCACCATTAAGGTGACGTCTTCACCAGCCAAAGCGAGCTTCACCCCGACATAACCGCCAATCGCACCCGCGCCTACGATCGCAATCTTCATGGCCGTACCTCCGGTTCAGGAACCGCAGCGGCCAACACCTGGCCGCCGCCAAAGCTCGAACGCGCTCCCACCTCTCCACCGGGAACGATTTTCACCGCGCAATACTTGAACTCCGGAATCTTGCCAAAGGGATCCAGCGCGGGATTGGTCAGCATGTTCGCGGCGGCTTCGTAAAAGCAGAACGGAATGAACACCGCGCCGCGAGGTGTCCCCTCGTCGGCACGCGCGTAGAGAGAGACTTGGCCGCGACGCGATGCAACAGTGATGACTTCCCCTGCCTCGACGCCGAGCGCCGCGAGATCGAAGGAGTTGAGCGATGCCACCGGCTCCGGCTCGATGGCATCGAGCACGGCCGCGCGCCGAGTCATGCTGCCGGTGTGCCAGTGCTCGAGCTGGCGCCCCGTGATCAACACCATGGGGTATTCGGCGTCGGGCCTCTCTGCTGCGGGAATGACGTCGGCGGGCACGAGGCGCGCCCGACCGGACGGCGTCGGAAATTCATTCACGAACACCACCGGCTCGCCGGGGTCGTCTTCGCGTTCGCAAGGGTAGGTCACCGAATCGTCGCGCTCCAGCCGTTCCCAAGTGATGCCGGCGATCGATGGCATCGCCCGACGCATTTCGTCGAAGACGTCGCGCGGGTGGGTGTAGCACCAGTCGAGGCCCAGCCGCCTGCCCATTTCGACGATGATCCACAGGTCCTGACGCGCGTCACCCGGCGGGTCGAGCGCCTGACGGCCGAGCTGCACCATGCGATCGGTATTGGTGAACGTCCCGGTCTTTTCCGGAAACGCGGATGCCGGCAGGATCACGTCGGCGAGATAGGCCGTCTCGGTGAGGAAGATGTCCTGCACAACGAGGCACTCGAGCTCGGCAAGCGCCTGGCGCGCGTGAGCTGCATCAGGATCGGACATCGCCGGGTTTTCGCCCATGATGTACATGCCGCGAATCTGTCCCGCATGCACCGCATCCATGATCTCGACCACGGTCAGTCCGGGTTGCGGATCGAGCGACGTGCCCCACAGCGCTTCGAACCTCGAGCGCACCGTCGGATCGTCCACCCGCTGGTAATCGGGGTACACCATCGGGATCAATCCGGAATCGGATGCTCCCTGGACGTTGTTCTGGCCGCGCAGCGGATGCAATCCGGTGCCGGGCCGGCCGATCTGGCCGGTGATCATCGTCAGCGCGATCAGGCAGCGCGCGTTGTCGGTGCCATGGACGTGCTGTGAGATCCCCATGCCCCAGAGGATCATCGAGCCTTTGGAGGTCGCAAAAGCGCGCGCGACTTGCTTGATGGTTTCGGCATCGATTCCGCAGATCGGCGCCATCGCCTCCGGGCTGTAGTCCTTTACGTTCTCCTTGAGCTCCTCGTAGCCGCTGGTCCGGTTTGCGATAAACGCTGGATCCACCAGCCCTTCGTCGACGATGGTGTGCATCATGGCGTTCAACAACGCGACGTCGGTGTCCGGCTTGAACTGCAGATAGTGGGTCGCATGCCGCGCGAGATCGGAGCGACGGGGATCGGCGACAATGAGCCTGGTCCCGTTCTTGACCGCGTTCTTGATCCAGGTCGCCGCCACCGGGTGGTTGACCGCCGGATTGGCGCCGATCAGCAGCACCACGTCGGCTTTCAGCACATCCATCACCGGATTCGACACTGCGCCCGAGCCGATACCTTCGAGCAGAGCCGCCACGCTCGAGGCATGGCACAGCCGCGTGCAATGATCGACGTTGTTGCTTCGAAAGCCCGTGCGCACCAGCTTCTGGAACAGGTACGCCTCTTCGTTGCTGCCCTTGGCGGAGCCAAAGCCGGACAACGCCTGCGGACCTAGCGTGTCGCGAATGCGCTTCATGCTGCCGGCGGCTTGATCGAGCGCTTCTTGCCAGGTCGCTTCGCGGAAGATTTCGCTCCAATTCGAAGGATCGACGGTAAAGTCTGCGGACTTGGCCACACCGGGTTTACGCAGCAACGGCTTAGTCAACCGATGCTTGTGGTGCACGTAGTCGAATCCGTAGCGTCCCTTGACGCAGAGGCGCTCCTTGTTAGCCGGCCCATCGCGTCCATCCACGCGAACGATGTTGTTCTCCTTCACGTGGTAGGTGAGCTGGCAACCCACGCCGCAGTACGGACACAGCGAATTCACCGTGCGATCAGCGTCTACCACAGCCGCGCCGCGCGCCGGCGCGAGCGCGCCCGTCGGACAGGCCTGCACGCATTCGCCGCAGGCCACACAGGTGCTCGCGCCCATGGGGTCGTCGAGATCGAACACGATCTTCGACTCGCCGCCGCGCCAGGCGTAGCCGATCACATCGTTGACCTGCTCTTCGCGGCACGCGCGCACGCAGCGCGTGCACTGGATGCAGGCGTCGAGATTGACTGCAATGGCCGGATGCGAGGAGTCGGCGCTGGGTTGTCGGCGCGGCGCAAAGCGCGGGGTGCCCAGCGCGAGCTCGCGTGCCCAGAACGCAAGCTCGTTGTCTGATTTGTAGCTTTCCTCCGGCATGTCCGACTGCAGCAGTTCCAGCACCATCTTCTGCGAATGCAGCGCACGCGGACTCTGACTGCTCACTTCCATGCCGGATTGAGGAGCACGGCAGCACGACGGCGCGAGCACCCGCTCTCCCTTGATCTCGACCATACAGGCGCGGCAATTCCCGTCGGGGCGATAGCCCGGCTTGTAGCAGAGGCGGGGAATGGGTACGCCTGCACGATCGGCCACCTCAAGGATCGTCTCGCCGGCGAACGCTGTGACGCTCTTCCCGTTCAGGGTGAACGCAACCGCTTGGCCCAGCTCCGTGGGATCGATCTTCATCGAATCTCGTCGGCGAAGTGTTTGATCACGGAGCGAATCGGATTGGGCGCCGCTTGTCCCAAGCCACAGATCGATGCATCGGCCATCGCCTGCGAAAGCTCTTCGAGAAGCGACGCCTTCCATTTTGGCTCCCGCAGCAAGTCGACCGCCTTGGCCGTGCCCACTCGACAGGGCGTGCACTGCCCGCAGGATTCGTCGGCGAAGAACGCCATCATGTTGAGCGCGGCGTCGCGGGCCCGATCGTGCTGCGACAGCACGATGACCGCAGCCGATCCGATGAAGCAGTCGTAAGGCTGCAGCGTGTCGAAATCGAGCGGAACGTCAGCGAGCGAGGCCGGCAGAATGCCGCCCGAGGCGCCGCCCGGAAGATAGGCGTAGAGCTCATGTCCGGCCGGCATGCCGCCGCAATATTCATCGATCAGCTCGCGCACCGTGATGCCTGCCGGAGCGAGATGCACGCCTGGCCGGTTGACGCGACCCGACACGGAAAACGAGCGCAGCCCTTTTCGTCCGCGGCGACCGTGGCCGGCGAACCAGTCGGCGCCTTTTTCGACGATGTCGCGCACCCAGTAGAGCGTTTCCATGTTGTGCTCGAGCGTCGGTCGGCCGAACAGCCCGACCTGCGCGACGTAGGGAGGCCGCAGGCGGGGCATGCCGCGCTTGCCCTCGATCGATTCGATCATCGCCGACTCTTCACCGCAGATGTATGCACCTGCGCCGCGACGAAGCTCGATGCGCGGCAAGGCACAGGGCGGGTCGGCGGCGAGCTTCGCGAGCTCGGTCTGCAGAATCGCTCTGCAGCCGGCGTACTCGTCGCGCAGGTAGATGTAAGCTGCCTCGATACCGACCGCCCACGCAGCGATCAGCATGCCTTCGAGAAAGCGATGTGGATCGCGCTCGACGTAGTAACGGTCCTTGAAGGTGCCCGGTTCGCCCTCGTCGATGTTGACGGCGAGCAAACGCGGTGCAGCTTCGGCGCGAACGATCTTCCACTTGCGACCAGCTGGAAATCCTGCGCCGCCGAGGCCGCGCAGTTGCGAGCTCTCCAGCGTTCTGATGATCCCTTCAGCGCTGTGCTTGCCGGCGACGCAATCGGTCAGGAGGCGATAACCACCGTCTGCGTGGTAGCGAGCGTAGTCGATATAGTCGGCTTTCGGGGCTTCCAGTTCCCCCGCTTTGACTGCGGCTTCTACCGATGCGACGTCGGCGCGATCGACAGGGCGACGCCCAACGCAAACCGCAGGCGCGCTATCGCAGCGGCCGATGCACGGCGCGGGGATGACACGAACCGCGGGGCCCAAGCGCGACTGCAATTGCGCGAGCAGCTCATGACTCCCCGCCATCGCGCAGGATTGCGTTTCGCAGACGCGCACGGTGAGCGCCGCTGGCTTCGCATCGCCTTCCTTCACCACGTCGAAGTGGTGATAGAAGGTCGCGACCTCGTAGACCTCGGTGTGCGCAAGCTTCATCTCCTCGGCGAGCGCAACGGCGTGTTCCGCGGAGATGCATCCGTAGGCGTCCTGGATTCGATGCAGGAACTCGATCAAAAGATCGCGGCGCCGCGGCGCGTCGAGCAGCTCGCGCACCTGCTTGAGCGCTTGTGCGTCGACGGCACGGCCCTTGGGCCGCGCGCGTACGCGTGTGCGAGGCCGATTCGCATCGGCGATCGGGATGACGGTCGCGCTCGAACGGTCAGAGAACAGACTCAAGCAGCCTTCCCATTTCGGCGGGATTGCGCGTCACCCTGATGCCGCACGCTTCCATCACTTCCAGCTTCTCCTGCGCGGTCCCCTTGCCGCAGGAGATGATCGCGCCGGCGTGACCCATGCGTTTGCCAGGCGGTGCCGTCACACCGGCGATGAAGCCCACTACCGGCTTCTGCATGTGATCCTTGATCCAGCGGGCGCAGGTCTCCTCCGCATCGCCACCGATCTCGCCAACCATGATCACGGCATCGGTGTCGGGATCGGCGTTGAACATTTTCATGACGTCGATGTGCTTCAAACCGTTGACCGGATCGCCGCCGATCCCCACACAGCTCGATTGGCCGAGTCCGCGCTCCATTAGCTGACCCACGGCCTCGTAGGTCAGCGTGCCGGACCGCGAAACGACTCCGATGCGTCCCTTTTTGTGGATGTGGCCAGGCATGATGCCGATCTTGATCTCGTCCGGCGTGATGACGCCCGGGCAATTGGGTCCGATAAGAATGGTCTTCCTGCCGAGCATCCGGCTGCGGGTGCGGATCATGTCGACGACCGGAATGCCTTCGGTGATGCAGATGACGAGATCGAGGTCGGCATCGACGGCTTCGTCGATCGCCGCAGCGGCGAACGGCGGCGGAACGTAGATCACCGACACCGTGGCGCCGGTGCGCTCCTTCGCTTCCTTGACTGTGCCGTAGATCGGAATGCCTTCGAACTTCTCGCCGGCTTTCTTCGGGTTCACGCCGGCAACGAAGCAGTTCGCCCCATTGGCATATTCCCGGCACATCCGCGTGTGGAATTGCCCGGTCTTGCCGGTGATGCCCTGCGTGATGACCTTCGTGTCCTTGTTGACCAGGATGCTCATGCCTTTACCTCCGCTCTGGCGGGAGAGACAGCCCTGCCTCCAACCGCGGCGACGATCTTCTGCGCCGCATCGGCCATGTTGTCGGCGGAAATGATGGGAAGGCCGGAGTCCGCCAAGAGCTTCCTGCCTATATCCTCGTTGGTGCCCTTCATGCGCACCACCAGCGGCACGTCGAGCTTCACGTCGCGCGCGGCGGCAATGACGCCTTCAGCGATGGTGTCGCAGCGCATGATGCCGCCGAAGATGTTGACCAGGATGCCCTTCACCTTCGGGTTCTTGAGCATCAGCTTGAACGCCTCGGTGACCTTTTCGGTCGTGGCGCCGCCGCCAACGTCGAGAAAGTTGGCGGGCTCGGCGCCATAGAGCTTGATGGTGTCCATGGTAGCCATCGCCAGCCCCGCGCCGTTGACCAGGCAGCCGATGTTGCCGCCGAGAGAGATGTACGAAAGATCGTATTTCGACGCTTCGATTTCCGCCGGATCCTCTTCGTCGAGATCGCGCAGCGCCGCGATTTCCGGGTGGCGGAACAGCGCATTGGAATCGAAGTTGAGCTTGGCATCGAGCGCCAGCACCCGCCCATCGCGGGCGAGGATCAGCGGATTGATCTCGGCGAGCGACGCGTCGCACTCGATGAAGGCACGGTAGAGCCCCTGCATGAATCGGCGCGCTTCGGCCACCGAAGCATCAGGCACGCCGATCTTGCGCGCGAGCGCGTCTGCCTCGGCGTCGGTCAGGCCGAGCGCCGGATCGATCGCCGCTTTGTGAATCTTCTCCGGCGTGCGTGCCGCGACCTCTTCGATGTCCATGCCGCCCTCGGAGCTCGCCATCAGCGTGACGCGCTGCGTGCCGCGATCGACGACCATGCCCACATAGAGCTCCCTGGCGATGTCGGCGCCCTCCTCGATCAGCAGGCGCTTGACCACGCGACCTTCGGGACCGGTCTGGTGGGTAACCAGCGTCATGCCGAGAATCGTCTTGGCGTGCGAGCGAACCTCGTCGAGCGACTCAGCGACCTTCACTCCACCGCCCTTGCCGCGACCGCCGGCGTGGATCTGAGCCTTCACCACCCACACCTTGCCGCCCAGCTTGCGGGCCGCTTCCTCAGCTTCCGCCACCGAGAAACACGGCATGCCACGGGGTGTCGCAACGCCGTACTTGCGCAGAATTTCCTTGCCTTGGTATTCGTGAACGTTCATGGCATCTCCGATCTACAAACGCGCCAAACGAAGCTGATCGCCTTCAGCCCGCTTCGCGAAGCGGGTGATATTCCTTGACCTTGGGCGGCTCCTTGCTGAAGGCGCCTGCTTCCTTCATCGTCTCGATCTCCGCTTCGTGCAGATGCAGCACGTCGCGCAGGATTTCGTCGGTGTGCTCGCCCAGCAAGGGCGAGCGATCGATTTGAGCAGGCGATGCAGAGAGCTTGATCGGCATGCCGACGTTGTGCCAGCGTCCCCGCTGCGGGTGGTCGAGCTCGACCACCATCTCGCGTCCCTTGACATGCTCGTCGCGCATCAGGTCATCGGTGCCCATGATCGGCCCGCAGGGGACATCGATCTCGTTCAGGATCTGCATCAGCTCCCACTTGGAGTATCCCGAGGCGAAATGGGTCAGGAGCTCCCACATCGCCTGCTGGTTCTTCCGCCGGTCTGCGATCTTGGCGAAGCGTGGGTCGGTCGCGAGCTTCTCGCCGCCGATGCGTCGGGCGAGCGCATCCCACACCGCTTCCTGCACGACCACGTAGAGATAATCGTTGGGTCCGCCGGGCTTGCAACGGATGGCGTTGCCGAGCTGGCCTCCGCCCGAGTCGTTGCCCGAACGCGGCGTGTACTTCATGCCTTCGGTCGGCATCGAGTACTCCGCGAGCCCGCCGCGGGCGAGTCGCTGGTGGTCGCGGAACTTGACCCGGCACAGGTTCATCACGCTGTCCATCATCGCCACCTCGACGAACTGTCCCTGTCCCGTACGATGACGCTGCTGCAGCGCAGCCAGGATGCCGATCACCAGATGCAGCCCGGTCCCTGAGTCGCCGATCTGCGCACCTGTCACCAGCGGTGCACCGTCCATGAAGCCGCTGGTCGCCATCGACCCGCCCATCGCCTGGGCAACGTTTTCATAGGCCTTGAAATCGGCGTACGGACCCGAGCTGCCGAAACCCTTGATCGACGCCAGAATGATCGCCGGGTTGATCTGGTGGATCTTCGGCCAGGAAAAGCCGAGGCGGTCGAGCACGCCCGGACCGAAATTCTCCATCACGACATCGCATTTCTTGAGCAGCGCGATGAACACCTCCTTGCCCATGGGATTCTTCATGTTGACGGTGATCGATCGCTTGTTGCAGTTCAACATGGTGAAATACAGACTGTCGGCGTTCGGCACGTCGCGCAGCTGTCCGCGCGTCACGTCGCCCGTGGGCGGCTCGAATTTGATGACGTCCGCACCGAGCCACGCCATCAACTGCGACGCGGTGGGACCCGCCTGCACATGAGTCATGTCGAGAATGCGAATGCCGGAGAGTGCCTTGTCCATGTTCTGCCTCTGTCGAGTAGGAGTCCTGTGTCGCGGACGAGTTGAGCGTCAGGGTTTCGCGGGGTTGAAGCCGGTCTCGGCGTAGACCGCCTGAATCAGACTTTTGCCGATGCGCCCCTCCATCTCACGATGGACGCCTAGAAGCGCGCGCTTCCATTCCGAGCGCTCGCTCGGCGACAAACGCAGGACCTGCGTCTTGCCGGTGCGCTCGATTTCCGCCAGCGCGTCGTTGTTCGCTTCGGACGCGATGTCGTTGGCGAAAATGGTCGCGTCGCGCATCGCGCTGGTGAGGTTGGCGCGAACATCCGCGGGCAGGCCTTCCCAGAATTTCCTGTTGACGATGACCGCATAGCCGATGAATCCGTGGTAGGTCACTGCCATGTACTTCTGCACGTCCTGCATCTGCTGGGTGTAGAAGTTGGACGCGGGGTTCTCGGTTCCGTCGACGGTGCCGGACTTGAGCGCCTGATACGTCGCCGTGAAATCCATCGTCACCGGGATCGCTCCGAGCGCACGCATCTCCGCCTGCAGGACAGCCGATGGCTGCACCCGCATCTTGAGCCCCTTTACGTCTTCAGGTTTCTTGAGCGGCGTGTTGGCGCTCATCTGCTTGAAGCCGTTGTCCCAGTAAGCGAGACCCACGATCCCCTTGGGTTGCAGCTTGTTCAGAAGCTCGCGCCCGATCGGGCCAAAGGTGACGCGATGAAGCTGCGCGTAGTTGTCGAAGACGTAAGGCAGATCGAACAGCTCGAACTCGGGAACACCCAGCGGGCCAAACTTGGCGAGGCTGGGCGCCAGCATCTGGACCTGTCCCTTTTGCAGCGCGGCGATCTCGTCGGCGTCCTTGTAAAGCCGGCCGTCCGGGTAGACCTCGACCTTGACGCGACCGCGCGTTCGCTCTTCTGCGAGCTTCTTGAAATAGATCGCGGCGCGCCCCTTCGGCGTGTCTTCGGCGACGACGTGGCTGAACTTGATGACGATAGGCTGCGCTGACGCAGGTGAAAGCGGCAGCAGCGCCGCGAGACCGAGCAACAGCGCGCAAGCAGGTTTGATGCCCGCGTGAACGAAAAATGTGCGGCTGATGCGTGGGTTCATGGACTCGACTCCGGAAGAAGAAGGCCGGCGCGCGCAGCGATTACGCTTCCACAACGCGCGCCACGGGCATCGATCGGTTCGCGCCCTCGATGTAGGCACGTCGCATCGGCTTCAAGACCAGCCATGCCATGAGGGCCGCCACCGCGTTCATGATGCTCGCGACAATGAACACCGCGTGCCAGCCTCCGGTCAGGGAAACCAACACGCTCGACAGCGGAACGAGCAGCGACGCGGTTCCCTTGGCTGTGTACATGAGGCCGGCGTTCGCAGCGGCGAACTTGGAGCCGAAGGTGTCTGTCGTCGTCGAGGGAAACAGGCTGTAAATCTCGCCCCAGGCAAAGAACACGATGCCGGTGAGAATCACGAAGGCGACAGGATGCTGGCCGAACTTGTACAGCGCGAGAATGCCGACCGCTTCCAGCGCGAAGGCGATGAACATCGTATTCTCGCGCCCGATATTGTCCGACACCCAGCCGAAGAATGGGCGTGTCAACCCATTGAGCACGCGGTCGATGGCAAGCGCGAACGTGAGTGCCGGCAGAGTGATCCCGATGAGGCTCACCGGCGTGTCGGCGAGCTGGAAATCCTTGGCGATGGGTCCGAGCTGCGCCGTCGCCATCAGGCCGCCCGCGGCGACCAGCACGAACATGACATACATCACCCAGAAGACGGGCTTGCGCAACACTTCCATCGGCCGGAAATCGGCGCGGGACTGCTGCACGGCGGCGACTGCGGACGGAGTCGAGGCCTTCCTGGCGAGCGCCGGGCTGCGCACGTGCCGCGGATCGGTCAGGAACAGGGAAAGCAGGGTGACCACCAGTCCCTGTCCGATGCCGAAATACAGGAACGCCGCTTCGTAGCCGCTCGACCTGATAATCGCGGAGATGGGCAGAATCGTCAGGGCGGAGCCCGCTCCGAATCCGGCGGCCGTGAGACCCGCTGCGAGTCCGCGGCGATCGGGGAACCACTTCAGCGCATTGCCGACGCAGGTTCCGTAGACGGCTCCGGCCCCGATGCCGCTGACGGCGGCGGCGACGTAGAGCACTACTAGGGAGGTGGCGAAAGCATTCATCACCCACCCGATTCCGCAGAGGATGCCGCCAACGAGCACTACCGGACGGGGTCCGAAGCGGTCGACCAGGTAACCTTCAACCGGAACCAGCCAAGTTTCGGTGAGAACGAAGATGGTAAAGCCGACCTGGATCGCGGCCTTCGTCCACCCGGTCTTGTCTGCGATTGGATTGACGAACAACGTCCAGCCATACTGCAGGTTGGCGATCATCGCCATGCAGACGATGCCTATCACCAGCTGCATCCATCGATAAGAAGCCGGCCGCGTCGTCATCGCGGAAAGGCTCCTGGAGCCCACATCCGAACTCATGCATTCCTCCTGCACCGGCTTGGCAGCCGAAGCGACTTAGGATGTGGACCGACACAAGTTCGCGTCGACCGGCATGCGGGCACGCCGCACCTATCGCCGGTGCTCCGGGCAACGACCGGAGAGGCCTCACATCGATGTTGCTTCTGAGTCCGCTTCGAATTCGAGGATCTTGTTGGGCGGCGCGTGCTACGTTGCGCTTCTCCTAGCCGGCGACTTCAAGAACATCCGGCTCGTGTCCGCACGCGACTTGTGGCGCGGGCTACTCCGTCGCAGGTTCGGTTTCGCTTTTACCCGCCTGCCGATCACGGAGCGTCGGAACGAAGGAGATGCTATGCCCAGGTGACTATAAGGGATAGTTAAACATTTTTATCAGTACAATAAAGTATCATTTATGAGTCGGAAGGCTCGATGAAGAACGCCACCCTGCGCCAACTTAAGATCTTCGAATGCGTAGCGCGGCACTTGAGCTTCACGCGCGCTGCGAGCGAACTGCACCTCACGCAGCCGGCCGTTTCGACCCAGGTCAGGCAACTCGAGGAGCACGCCGGATTGCCATTGTTCGAGCAGCTCGGCAAGAAGGTGTATCTCACGGCTGCCGGCATGGACATGCTGGAGCACGGCCGGTCGATCATCCAGCACTTTCAGGAAGTCGACGAGGCCATGCAGCAGCACAAGGGCGCCTCGAAGGGCAAGCTGAACGTGACGGTGATCAGCGCGGGCGACTATTTCTTTCCGCATCTTCTGGCCGCGTTTCACCGCCGCTATTCCGGCGTCTCGCTCAACTTGGGCGTGGTCAATCGCGCCGAGGTGCTACGGCGCATCGGAGAAAATCGAACCGATCTGGGAGTGATGGTGCGCCTTCCCGAGGATCCGGGGCTTCAGGCCGAATCATTCGCACCTCACCCATACGTCGTCGTCGCGCCTCCGTCGCATCCGCTCTCCCGCCGCCGGCGCATTCCGCTGTCGCTCATTGCCGGCGAGCGCTTCGTGGTTCGCGAGCAGGGCTCGGACACGCGCGGCGCGATGGCTCACGGCTTCGGCCACTGGCTTCCCCGACTCGATTTGTCGATGGAGCTCGGCAGCAACGAAATGATCAAGCAGGCAGTCATCGCCGGCATGGGGCTCACTTTTCTTTCCGCCTACGCCATCGCGCTCGAGCTCAAGGTCGGCAGCCTGGTTGTCCTCGACGTCGCGGGCTTTCCGCTGATGGAGAAGTGGTACGTGGTGCATCGGCGGCAGAAGCGGCTCTCTCCCGCCGCTTCGGCGTTCAAGGCCTTTCTGCTGGCTGAGGGGGCCACGCTCATCGAGCAATGCACGCACGTGGGGGCGATTCACGCCTCTGCCGGGCCGGCAAAACATCGTCGGCGCCGACGCTGACGGGCGGCCGCAAGGAGAGGTTGGCAGACGATGTGAAGCGTTAGCTGCAAGGGGTATTGACAACGTCCATTTCTGTATTCTATTCTTGTATACAAGTAATGGATACCATGCTTTCACTATCCAAGGCCAATGCGGCCGCAGCGGGCGCGGGCACGCGCGCCGAGCGCATCGCCTTTTCGGTGCTGCGCGCAATCGCCGACCAGCGTCTGGCTCCGGGGACGCGGCTGAGCGAAGGCGACCTGGCCAAGGTGTTCGGCGTCAGCCGTACCATTGTCCGCCAGGCGCTGACGCAACTCGCGGCCCAGGGACTGGTAGGCGTGCGCGCGAAGAAAGGCTGGTTCATCATCGAGCCGAGCGACGACGAAATTCGCGACACCTTCGCCGCGCGGCGCTTGGTGGAAGGGGCCCTACTCCGCGCCTTCGTCCCGGTCGCTACGGCGACGCAACTGCGCGCGCTGGAGCAACACCTGCGACGACAGCGCGACGCGATCGTCGGCGACGACACCGCCCTGCGCACCCATCTGCTCACCGACTTTCATGTGCAGATCGCCGAGATGATGGGCAACGCCGTGGTGACGAGGCTGGTTCGCGACCTCACTATGCGCACCAACCTGATCTCAATGCTGTATCAATCCGGCCAGGACGCTTCGCATTCGGCCGACGAGCACGCGGAGGTTCTCAAAGCCCTGCGCAGCCGCGACGCGGAGCAGGCGGTCCGACTGATGTCGCAACATCTGGAAAGCGTGGAGAGGGGGCTGCGCAACCGCCGGACGGTGGACCCGGTGCGGCAGTTGCGCGAACTTCTCGATGCCGACGGAGGCGAGCGAGATGCCGTCGCCGCGGGCGCGAAACGTGGAGCGGCCAGCAGGAGCTCCCGTTCCGCGGCAAGGACACCCGAGTCACGCTCGTCTGCGCGACGCGAAACGTAACCAACCACAGAAGCAGCCAGGAACGATCTGTTCCGCGCTTCGACGGTCCTTAAGGAGGAAGCCATGCCCAAGTTCTTCAAATCCATTTTCGGTCAGGTGGCGATCGCACTGCTGGTCGGCATCGCGCTGGGAGTGTTCTTGCCGACGTTCGCGACGAGTCTCAAACCGCTGGGCGACGCGTTCATCAAGCTGATCAAGGTGCTCATCGCGCCGATTGTCTTCTGCGTCGTCGTGCACGGCATCGCCGGCGCGGGGAGCCTGAAGAAAGTGGGGCGCGTCGGCGTCAAGGCCGTTGTCTACTTCGAGGTGGTCACGACCATTGCGCTCATGCTCGGCATTGCGCTCGCCTACCTCTTCGAGCCGGGCGTGGGGATGAACATCGATCCCAAGTCTCTCGACCCGTCGTCGCTCAAGTCGTATGTCGATACGGCAGCTCAGGTGAAAAGCTCCGGCACCGTCGACTTCCTTCTCAGGCTCATTCCGACGACTTTCGTCGGGGCGTTCGCCAACGGCGACGTGCTGCAAGTGCTGTTGATCTCGGTGACCTTCGGCTGCGCCTTGTCCCTGATCGGCGATGCCGGAAAGCCGGTGGCAGATCTGATCGAGCGCATCTCCCACGCCTTGTTCAAGATGATGTATTTCATCGTCCGGCTGGCTCCTCTGGGCGTCCTCGGAGCGGTCGCCTTCACGGTCGGGAAGTACGGCGCGGGATCGCTCAAGCAACTCGGCTATCTGGTCGTCCTGTTCTATGCAACGGTGACCATCTTCGTCGTTGTCATTTTGGGCGGCATACTCCGCGTCGCAGGCTTCTCGATCTTCAAGTTCATCCGGTATCTGAAAGACGAGCTGCTGATCGTGCTCGGCACGGCCTCATCGGACAGCGTGCTGCCGCAGGTCATGCGCAAACTCGAGAAAATGGGGATCAAGGATTCGACCGTCGGCCTGGTGATTCCCACGGGCTATTCGTTCAACCTCGACGCATTCTCGATCTACCTCACGCTCGCAGCGGTGTTCATCGCGCAGGCCACCAATACCCCGCTTTCGCTGACGAATCTTCTGGTGATTCTCGGCGTCGCGCTGATCACTTCCAAGGGCGCCCACGGCGTTCCGGGCTCGGCCATTGTCATTCTGGCTGCAACGCTGACGGCGATCCCCGACATTCCAGTGCTTGGACTGGTGCTCGTGCTCTCGGTCGACTGGTTCATGGGCATTGCCCGTGCGCTGGGCAACCTGATCGGCAACTGCGTGGCGACGGTTGTCGTCGCGGCGTGGGAGAAAGACATCGACAAGGTACAGGCACGCCAGGTGCTCGACGGCAAGATCGCAGTCGACTTGGACGAGCACGCGGAAGACCTGTCGGCGCTCGCTCCGCAGCATGCGTAACGTGCGCGACTACCCGTGCCTCCTAGGTGCTAGCTCGCTCGCATCCAGTAGCCGGGTTCCCCCCAGGTGCGCTTCAGGTGCTCGATGAAAAAGCGCACTTTGGCCGGCACGTGTCGCTGCTGCGGGTAGACCGCCAGGATGTCGTAATGCGGCAGCGCGTATTCATCGAGCACAGTCACTAACTCTCCTCGTGCGAGCTCGGCCTGGATCTCCCAGGTCGAGCGCCACGACAGCCCCAGACCCTCGCGCGTCCAGCGATGCAAGAGCTCGGTGTCGTTGCATTCGAGGTTTCCGGACACCCGGACGGTGACCGGTTTTTCTGCATCCCGAAAATGCCAGCCGCCCTGCTGCCCGCCCTGAAGGTTGAATGCGAGACAGTTGTGGCGGGAAAGATCGTCCAACGTGCGCGGCACGCCACGTCGCTCGAGGTACGCCGGCGCGGCACAGACTACGCGCCGATTCGACGCGAGCTTGACCGCCACAAAGCTGGGATCGATCGCGCCCCCGATGCGAACGCCCATGTCGAAGCCCAGGCGAACGAGATCGACGACCTGGTCGGTGAGGCCGAAGGAGATACGAACGTCGGGATTGCGCGTAACGAACGAGGGCGCGTGAGGTGCGACATGCTTGCGTCCGAACGCGGCGGGCGCCGAAACCACCAAGTGCCCGGTCGCCTTGTGACGGCCGTTATTGATGGCCGACTCCACCTGATCGAGCTCGAAAACGAGCCGCCGGCAATGCTCGAGATAGATCGCGCCTTCCTCGGTGAGCACCAGGCGTCGCGTCGAGCGGTGCATGAGTCGAATTCCGAGCCGCCGCTCGAGCGCGTCGATTCGCCGACCGATCATCACCGGCGTGACCTGGGACCTGGCCGCCGCCTTGGCCAGACTGCCGGTGTCCACTGCGGCAACGAATGCCTCGATCTGCTTGAGTTTGTCCACGGCTGATTCGATACATCCAGTATCGAATACGTTGAGTTTATATCATCTTATCCTTCTACATTTTTAGCTATAGGATGGCGGCTAGTCAGCACCCCGAATCCCTTTGCAGGAGATCCCCATGCCCAAGATGAGAGCCATCGATGCCGCCGTCCACGTGTTGGAGCGAGAGGGCGTCACCACCGCCTTCGGCGTCCCCGGTGCCGCGATCAATCCGCTCTATTCGGCGCTCAAAGCGCGCGGCAGCATCGCCCACATCCTCGCGCGACACGTCGAAGGCGCGTCGCACATGGCCGAGGGCTATACGCGCGCTGCCTCGGGGAACATCGGCGTGTGCATCGGCACGTCGGGTCCGGCGGGGACCGACATGATCACCGGTCTGTATTCCGCGTCAGCCGATTCAATTCCGATCCTGTGCATCACCGGTCAGGCACCGCGGGCGCGCATGCACAAGGAGGACTTCCAGGCCGTCGACATCCAGGCGATCGCCAAGCCGGTTGCCAAGTGGGCGACCACCGTGCTCGAACCAGCACAGGTGCCGCGCGCTTTCCAGCAGGCGTTTCATCTCATGCGCTCCGGGAGGCCCGGGCCCGTCCTCATCGATCTGCCCTTCGACGTGCAGATCGCGGAAATCGAATTCGACCCCGAAACCTACGAGCCGCTGCCGGTGTACAAGCCGAAGGCCACGCGCCGGCAGATCGACAAGGCGCTGTCGATGTTCAACGAGGCAGAGCGCCCCCTTATCGTCGCTGGCGGCGGGATCATCAACGCCGACGCTTCCGCACTGCTCGTGCAGTTCGCAGAAGTAACCGGTGTGCCCGTCATACCGACACTGATGGGATGGGGCGCGATTCCTGACGATCATCCGCTGATGGTCGGCATGTGCGGCCTGCAGACGTCACATCGCTACGGCAACGCCACCATGCTCGCCTCCGACTTCGTGCTGGGGATCGGCAACCGCTGGGCCAATCGCCATACCGGATCGGTCGAGGTCTACACCAAGGGGCGCAAGTTTGTTCACGTCGACATCGAGCCGACGCAGATCGGTCGTGTGTTCGCGCCGGACTACGGCATCGTGTCGGATGCCAAGGCGGCGCTGGAGCTTTTCGTTGAAGCCGCGCGCGAATGGAAGGCGGCAGGCAAGCTCAAGGATCGCTCGGACTGGGTCGAGCAATGCCGCGAGCGCAAGCGGACCATGTTGCGCAAGACCAACTTCGAAAACGTGCCGATGAAGCCGCAGCGCGTGTATCAGTGCCTGAATCGCGCCTTCGACGACAACGACACCTGCTACGTCACTACCATCGGGCTCTCGCAGATCGCCGCCGCACAGTTCCTGCATGTGTACAAGCCGCGCAACTGGATCAACTGCGGTCAGGCCGGTCCGCTCGGATGGACGATTCCCGCCGCGCTCGGCGTGCGTGCCGCCGACCCTACGCGCCGCATCATCGCTCTCTCGGGCGACTACGATTTTCAGTTCATGATCGAGGAGCTCGCCGTCGGGGCGCAGTTCAAGCTGCCGTACCTGCATGTGGTCGTCAACAATTCCTACCTTGGCCTCATACGTCAGGCGCAGCGTGGCTTCAACATGGATTACTGCGTGTCGCTCGCTTTCGACAACATCAACGCTCCGGAGACCGGCGGCTACGGCGTCGACCATGTGAAGGTCGCCGAAGGCCTGGGATGCAAGGCGATCCGGGTGTTTCGCCAGGAGGAGATCGATCCGGCGATCCAGCAGGCCGAACAATGGATGGAGCAGCATCGCGTTCCGGTCGTGGTCGAGATCATCCTCGAGCGGGTCACCAACATCGCAATGGGTACCGAAATCGACAACGTCACCGAGTTCGAAGAGCTCGCCAAGGGCAAGGAAGACGCGCCGACCGCGGTCGCGCTGCTCGACTGATCGAGAGGAAAGCGATGACCAAGCTCGCAGCCAACCTCACCATGCTCTACAACGAGGTCGATTTTCTCGACCGTTTCGAAGCCGCGGCGCAGTCGGGGTTCAAGGGCGTCGAGTATCTCTTTCCCTACGCCTATCCGAAGGAGCAGCTCGCCGAGCTTCTCGCCAAGCACCGACTCACGCAGGTATTGCACAACCTGCCTGCAGGCGACTGGGCCGCGGGCGAGCGCGGTATTGCCTGCCACCCGAATCGCGTCGGCGAGTTTCAGGATGGCGTTGGCAAGGCGATCCAGTACGCCCAAGCGCTGAGCTGCCCGCAGGTCAACTGCCTCGCCGGGATCGCTCCGAAAGATGTCGCGACGGAAAAGGTCCGTTCGACTTTTGTGTCCAATCTGCGCTTCGCTGCCGACAAGTTGGGCGCAGCCGGCATCAAGCTCTTAATCGAGCCGATCAACACCTTCGACATTCCGGGGTTCTATCTTTCGCACACGCAGCAGGCGCTCGACTTGATTCGAGAGACGAGGTCGAGCAATCTGTTCGTGCAGTACGACATCTATCACATGCAGCGAATGGAAGGCGAGCTCGCGGCAACCATGAAGGCTCACCTGGCGCAGATCGCGCACATCCAGCTCGCCGATAATCCCGGCCGCAACGAGCCGGGCACGGGGGAGATCAACTATCGCTTTCTTTTCGGCTTCCTCGACTCGATCGGCTATCCAGGATGGATCGGTTGCGAGTACAAGCCCAAGGGCAAGACGATCGAGGGTTTGGGCTGGCGCGCTGCACACGGCGTCTAATCAAATCAACTTCAGCGAGACAAAATTATGGCGAACGTCGGTTTCATCGGGCTTGGCATCATGGGTTCCCCCATGGCGGGCCATCTGATCAAGGGTGGGCATCGGGTGCATCTGTACACGCACGGCCCGATGCCGCAGGCGCTGATAGACGCGGGCGGGGTCGCGTGTGCGAGCGGCAAGGAAGTCGCGCAGCGATCCGACATCGTGGTCACCATGGTGCCGGATACGCCGCACGTCGAAGATGCGCTGTTCTCCACCAATGGCGTGGCCGCCGGGCTCTCCAAGGGCAAGATCGTGGTCGATATGAGCTCGATCTCACCGCTGGCCACCAAGGAGTTCGCGAAAAAGATCGGCGCGCTGGGCTGCGACTATCTCGACGCCCCCGTGTCTGGTGGCGAGGTCGGCGCCAAGGCGGCGTCGCTGACCATCATGGTCGGCGGCAGCGAAGCGGCCTTCGCTAAGGTCAAGCCTCTGTTCGACCTGATGGGCAAGAACGTCACGCTGGTTGGCGGCAATGGCGACGGCCAGACCACCAAGGTCGCGAACCAGATCATCGTCGCGCTCACCATCGAAGCTGTCGGCGAGGCGCTGCTCTACGCCGCCAAAGCCGGGGCCGATCCCGCCAGAGTGCGGCAGGCGCTTATGGGCGGCTTTGCTTCCTCGCGCATTCTCGAAGTGCACGGCGAGCGCATGATCAAGCGCACTTTCGATCCAGGCTTCCGCATCGAGTTGCATCAGAAGGATCTGAACCTCGCGCTCAGCACCGGTCGCGCACTGGGCGTCGCGCTGCCCAACACCTCCACCGCACAGGAGCTGTTCACCGCTTGCGCCGCCCACGGCGGTGCGGCGTGGGATCATTCAGCGATGGTTCGCGCGCTGGAAAAGCTCGCCAATTTCGAGATCGGCCAGAAGCCGGTCGCGCGCTGACGACGCGAAAGCCACCGATGAGTGCGCCGCGCGAGCTCCTGCGCCGCATGTTCGACGCCGCGATCGACGCGGCGCAGCCCGCGCTCTGTCTGCCGGCGCATCTGCCCGAAGCCCCTGGGGGTCGCACCCTGGTGATCGGCGCCGGCAAGGCTTCCGCTGCGATGGCAAAGGCCTTCGAGGATCATTGGCCGGGTCCCCTCACTGGGTTGGTCGTCACCCGCTATGGCTACGCGGTTCCGTGCAAGCGCATCGAGATTGTGGAGGCGGCGCACCCGGTTCCCGATGCGGCAGGACTTGCCGCGGCGAAGCGCATTTTGGATTTGGTTCGCGGACTGTCCGCTGACGATCTGGTCGTGGCCCTCATCTCCGGCGGCGGCTCATCGCTGCTCGCGCTTCCCTACGAAGGAATCACGCTCGAGGACAAGCAGACGGTGAATCGCGAGCTGCTCAAGTCCGGAGCGACCATCAGCGAAATGAACTGCGTTCGCCGCCACCTGTCGGCGATCAAGGGCGGTCGCCTCGCCGCGGCGTGTCATCCGGCGCGCGTCGTCACGCTGCTCATCTCCGACGTGCCGGGCGATAATCCGATGGACATCGCTTCCGGCCCCACGGTTGCCGATCCGACGACCTGCGCCGATGCGCTCGAGGTGATCCGCCGCTACGGCATCGAGGTCCCCGCTCGCGTGCTGCATGTTCTCGAATCGGGAGCGGGCGAAACGGTGAAACCTGGCGATCCGCGTCTTAAGCGAGCGGAGGCGCGGATGATCGCGACGCCGCAGATGGCGCTCGAGGCAGCGGTGCGTGTGGCGGAGGAGAACGGTCTCACGACCGCGATTCTCGGCGACGCCATCGAAGGCGAAGCGCGCGACGTGGGCAAGGTCATGGCCGGCATCGCGCTGCAGGTGTCGCGACGCGAGCAGCCGTTCGCCACGCCGTGCGTGCTTCTTTCGGGCGGCGAGACGACCGTGACGGTGCATGGCAACGGCCGCGGCGGTCGCAATGTCGAATTCCTGCTTTCGCTCGCTATCGCGCTCGATGCAGAGCCCGGCGTTTACGCCATCGCCGGCGATACCGACGGAGTGGACGGACAGGAAGAGATTGCCGGCGCGATCGTCACTCCTGATACGCTCGAGCGCGGCTGGGCGCGCGGCATTCGACCCAGGGACAGCCTCGCAAATAACGACGGTCATGGCTTCTTCCAGGCGTTGGGCGATTCCGTGGTCACCGGGCCGACGCTCACCAATGTCAACGATTTTCGCGCTGTGCTCGTAACCGGGCGCGGCGTCAAGGGTTAGCGTTTCGTCAGGAGAACGACGATGAGATTCGGCACCGAGCTGATGCGACAGGCCGACGTGCTCGGGCTTTTCACCGAGGATTCGCCGCGGGTAACGCGCACCTACTTGAGCCCGCAGCACAAGCAGGCAGGCGAGTATCTGATCGGCCTCATGCGCCGTGCGGGCATGAGCGCGGATTTCGACGCGCTGGGCAACATCGTCGGGCGCTACGAGGCCGCCGATCCCGGGGCTCCCGTGGTCATGACAGGGTCGCACCAGGACAGCGTTCGCAACGCGGGAAAGTACGACGGCCTGTTCGGCATCATCACGGCCATCGCCTGCGTCAAGGATCTTCACGATCGTGGCCGGCGACTTCCCTACACGCTCGAGATCGTCGGATTCGGCGACGAGGAAGGCGTTCGCTTCGGCGCAACGCTCATCGGCAGCAAGGCAATCGCCGGCAGCTTCGAGCCGTCGTGGCTCGACAAGGCCGACGAGTCGGGCGTGACCCTGCGCCGCGCCATCAGCGATTTCGGCGGAGACCCGGACGCGTGGCCGACTTTGAGCCGCCGCGGCAAACTTGCGGCCTATGTTGAATCGCACATCGAACAGGGGCCGGTGTTGCTCAACGATGGCTTACCGGTCGGCGTGGTGACTGCGATTGCTGGAGCGTCGCGAATGCGTGTCAACGTCACCGGTCTCGCCGGCCACGCTGGGACGGTGCCGATGGGGAGCCGGCAGGACGCGCTGTGCGCTGCGGCGGAGATGATGCTCTTCGTCGAGCGCTATTGCGAAGGGCACAAAGGTCTGGTTGGTACGGTGGGCAAGGTGAACGTCCAGCCGGGTGCGATCAACGTAATTCCCCAGGACGTCGAGTTCACCATCGACGTACGCTCCGGCGATGACGCACTCCGACGCCAAGCGGTGGCGGCCTTCCAGTCCCAGTTCGAGGAGATCGCCAAGCGGCGCCGCGTGAGCGTCATCGCGGCGCCTTTCTATACCGCCGACGCCGCGCCCTGCGATGCCGCGCTGCAGGCGCAGTTCGCGCAGGCGATCTCGGCGCACGGGGTCGCGGTACATCACCTTCCCAGCGGCGCGGGGCACGACGCTATGGTCTTTCCGCCCATCTGCCCCATGGCGATGCTCTTCGTGCGCTGTGGCAACAATGGCATCAGCCATCACCCGGACGAAACGATGACTGCAGAGGACGCCGAAATCGCCACTTCGGTCCTGTTGCACTTTTTTGAGCACTTCGATGCGGCAGCATTTGCCGCCGGCCGCGCCAGGACGTGATCGCAGGAGTTCGAAGATGCGACTTCTGTGTAACGACTCCCAACCGTGAATCCGAACGACGAGCTTAAGCGCTGGATCGATGCGCATCACGCTGAGCAGGTCGAATTCCTGCACGAGCTGGTTCGGGTGCCTTCGGACACGCCCCCGGGCAACAACGCGCCTGCCGCCGAGAAGTGCGTCGAACTGCTCGCCAAGCTTGGCTTCGCCGCGGAGCGCCATCCGGTACCGGAATCGTTTCTGCGCGAGTACGGCATGCAGAGCGTCACCAATCTGATCGTTCGCCATCGCTTCGGTGAAGGTGGTCCAGTCATCGCGCTCAACGCCCACGGCGACGTGGTGCCACCCGGCGAAGGTTGGACCAAGCCACCCTACGAGGGTGTCGTCGAAGGCGGCCGCATGTACGGCCGCGGCGTTGCGGTTTCCAAATCCGACATCGCGAATTACAGCTATGTGCTGGCTGCGCTCCGCAGGTTGGCTGCCGAGGGCGCGCGCATGCGGGGCGCGGTCGAACTGCACTTCACTTACGACGAGGAATTCGGCGGCCTCGCCGGGCCCGGGTTCCTGCTCTCCAACAAGCTGACCCGGCCCGATTACGCGATCGCCGCGAGCTTCAGCTACGCCGTGGTCACCGCGCACAACGGCTGTCTGCAGTTCGAGGTTACCGTACACGGCAAGTCCGGACACGGCGCAATGCCGGAAACCGGACGCGACGCGTTCCGTGCGGGTAGTGCAATCCTCAACGCCATCTACGCCGAAGCGGACGCGCTCAAGGCGAAAAAGTCAAAGGTGCCGGGCATCGATCATCCGACCATGATCGTGGGCTTGATCCAAGGTGGGATCAACACCAACGTCGTTCCCGATCGCCTCACGCTCAAATTGGACCGTCGCATGACTCCCGAGGAGGATCCCGCAGCAGTCGAAGCCGGGGTGCGCTCGCTCATCGAGCGCGCGGTCGAGGGGTACGACGGCATCCGGGTCGATATCCGACGGATGCTTCTCGCGCACGCACTCAAGCCGCTTCCGGGACACGAGAAGCTGGTCGCGGCAATCCAGCGTCACGCGAGACCCGTGTTCGGCGAGGACGTGTTTGCGGTGGGCACGCCGCTGTACGCCGATGCGCGTCTCTACGGCGAGCACGGAATCCCCATCGTGATGTATGGCGCGGGTCCGCGAACCATCACCGAATCCAACGCCAAGCGACCCGACGAAAACCTTCTGCTCGAGGACTTGAGGCGGGCAACGCAGGTCGTCGCCTGCGCGGTGCACGATCTGCTGAGCGAGTAGCCGACCCAGCGGCACGTCGATGTTACGCCGCGTCCGTCCCGGCGGGAGCGCGCGTCGCGCGCTCCCGCCACCTGATGCCCTACCCATGCACTAGTTCGGACGAGAAGCGCCCTCAGCCGTGTTTTTTCGGAATGAACCACACGATCAGCAGCAGCGCGAGCGCCTCGATCGCGGCCACGACCAGCAGTCCCGAGGTGAACTGTCCCGTCGACGTCTTGATGACTCCGAGGAACCACGGCGCGCCGAAGCCTGCGAGATTGGCGATCGAATTGATCAGCGCGATGCCGCAGGCTGCCGCCGATCCCGAAAGGAACAGATTCGGCAGCTGCCAGAACACCGGAATCGCACTCATCGTCCCGACGACGGCCAGGGTAAGCGCGGGAAGAGCGAGCGCCGGCGCGTTGCCAATCAGCGCCACCAGAGCAATGCCTGTCGCACCGAGCAGGGCCGCGACGCCGCAATGCAGGCGCTCTTCCTTGGCATGGTCGGAGTGGCGGCCGTTGACGATCATGCCAGCCGCTCCGAACAGGTAGATCACCGCCATGATCCAGCCGATGGTCTGCGGATCCGTGAAGCCCAGCCCCTTCACCAGTGTCGGCGCGAAGAAGGTGAGCGACGAGTTGGCGGCGATGATGCAGAAGTAGATGAGCACCAGCAGCCAGATCTTGGGATCCCGCAGCGATGCCATGATGCTGTGCTCGCGCGAGCCGAGGTTCTGCTGATCGCGCGCGAGTTCGTCTCGCACGAGTCCCTTCTCCTCGTCACTGAGCCAGCTCGCCATCTGCGGCTTGTCGGTCAGGTAAGCCCAGGTAATGAGCCCCATCAGGATTGACGGCACGCCCTCGAGCAGGAACACCCATTGCCATCCGGCCCAGCCGTTGACCGCGTTCATGTTGTTCATGATCCAACCCGCGAGCGGGCCGCCGATCACACCCGCGAGGGCCGAGGCCGACATGAACAGGCCGAAAGCTCTGGCGCGGCGCAGCGTCGGGTACCAATACGTGAGATACAGGATGATGCCGGGATAGAAACCCGCTTCGAAAACGCCGAGCAGGAAGCGCAGGAAGTAGAACTGCGTCGGCGTGGTCACGAACATCTGCAGGATGCAAACAATGCCCCAGCCGATCGTGATGCGCATGATGGTCTTCTTGGCGCCGATGCGCTCGAGCAGAAGGTTGCTCGGCACCTCGAAAAAGAAGTATCCGAGGAAGAAGATGCCGGCGCCCAGCCCGTACACTGCCTCGCTGAACTTCAGATCGTCCAGCATGGTGAGCTTGGCGTAGCCGATGTTCACGCGGTCGATCCACGCAAGGATCCACAGCAGCGCGAGAAACGGCAGCAGCCGCCACGATATCTTCGAAAACACTCGCTCGACTGCCGAGGTATCCGGCGCGACGTCGATGGTCTGGGTGCTGACGGCTTCGCTCATGACGTTCTCCTTCGATATTGCAGACTAGGCGTTGTCACTTTTGCTCGTTCATTGGCGACTTAGCTCCCGCGATACGTCGCGCAGCTCCACGGCGTAGCCAGCATGGGGACGTGGTAGTGCTGCTTGGTATCGAACACGGAAAAGCGCACTGGCACTTTCTCGATGAACGAATCGGCGTTCGTCACACCCTGCTTGGCGAAATATTCGTCGACGTAAAACAGCAGCTCGTACTGCCCGACCTTGGTGTCCTCGGGCTTGAGCACCATCTCGTCGGTGCGCCCGTCCGCATTGGTGCGCACCGACTTGACGAGGCGCCAGCGATCGCCCTCGAACACGGAGAAGTCGATGCGCATGTCCGCGCCCGGCCTTCCGGTCATGGTGTTCAAAACGTGAGTGGTTATTCCGGCCATGAGTCCTCCTTGAAAATCGATGTCTGCGCTGCGAAGCTCCCGCTTTTAGCTACCGCGGTAATACGCGTAGCTCCACGGTCCGAACAGCACTGCGATGTGATAGCGCTGATTCGCGTCCGCGATGTTGAAGCGCAGCGGAACCAGCGTGAGGAAGGGCGGCGACGGCAGCTTGGTGCTCAGCGCCGCGTAGTAATCGGCGACGTGCATGGTGAGCTCGTAGCGTCCCGGCTTGAATGTCGGGCCCTCGAACAGCGCGCCATCGGAACGACCGTTGGTGGCCGTGTCGAAGGACTTGATGGACCGGTACTGCGCGCCGTCGAGCATCGCGATGTCGACACGCAACGTCCCGATGGTCGCTCCGTTCCAGGTGTCGATCCCGTGAAATGTAAGGCGACCAGGAACCGCTGGGGTGCTGGTCGCCGGCTGCGCCGCCTGCGCCGCGGCGCGCTGCGAAAGCACCGCGGAAGCACCGAGCGCCGCTCCTGTGGCAAGGAACGTCCTGCGACTCGTGTAATCGAGCTTCATGACCAAATCCTCCTTGTCGTCACGCGTTTATATGGTGGACCGCGCGACCTCGCTCTCGACAAGCCGAGCGAGCCGCAGACGGGCTATGGCGAACACCTGTTCCAGAGCGGTTGTGAATTCGGTTTCGCTGTCGTTGCCGATTCGGCGGGCGAATTCATAGAAGATGCCGGCCTTGGTGTAATGACGCACAGCGATAATGAAAGGAAACCCGTGCTTGGCTCGATACGCCGCATTGAGCGCTCCGATCTGGGCCAGCTCGGCGCGGCTTAAGTTGTCCAAGCCCGCCGTCGACTGCTCGGTGACCGAAGCGCTGGTCATTGTGCCCGCGGCAGCCTCCTTGCCGGCGAGGTCGGGGTGAGCGCGCAGCAAGGCGAGCTGCTCAGTCTGTGGCGCTGCTTTGACCGTGTTCACCATGGCCACGTGGAGGGCGTCGATGGAGGCAAACGGCCGTGCCGCGCAGGTGCGCTCTGCGACCCACGGCGAATGTTCGAAGATCTCGCCGAAGGCGCTGATGAAAGCTGCCCGGTCCACGCGATTGACGCTGTCGATGTTCATTTCAAGCCCTAGAGAATCCGGCCGGCGGCCGAGTTGTGTTTTCCAGACATTGTAGGCGGCGGTGCAGAGGCAGCAAGACTCCCGCTGTTATACTGCTCATAACAGTTCGCTTAAGGTCCCACGCGCGGATTACCTGTTCAGAGCGGCTGCTGCTCGCGCCATGTCGCGCGCCGACGACCCCTTCGACACCTATCTTCTTCGCGTGCTGTGCTCGCTGGTTTCAGAGCGCAGCGTGTCTCGCACCGCGATCAAGCTCAATCAGTCGCAGCCGGCGATCAGCGCCGCTCTACGGCGCCTGCGCGAGATCGTGCACGACCCTTTGCTGGTTCGGGACAAGGGCGGCATGGTGGCCACTCCGCGGGCGCTGGAGCTCATGGAATCGGCTCGCGTCGCTCTGGCGGAAATCGATCGGCTGGTTGTGCAGCCCGAGCGGTTCGATCCCGGAACCGCGGAGCAGACTTTTCGAATCGGCTCGCCCGATTACCTGGCGAGCTTTTTTCTATCGAATGTTGTGACCAACCTTCGTCGCAAAGCTCCCGGCTGTCGGCTGATGGTCCACCCGCTTGGTCTGGAGTTCGACTACGAGAAGGCCCTGGCCCAGGGCGATCTCGACGTGGTGATCGGCAACTGGCCGCAGCCGCCCGAGCATCTTCATCTTTCGCTCCTTCTCGAAGACCAGATCGTCTGTCTGATGAGCCGCGATCACCTCTATGCCAGGTCCGGGCTTACCGCCGAGCAGTATCTTCACGCGGCGCACGTGGTGCCGGTTCCGTATTCGGTGGCGCATCGCGGGGTCGTGGAGACGCATCTTGCGACCATGCGTGTGAAGCGCATCGCCACGGTGATGCTGCCGTTCTTTAGCATCGGCCCCTACCTTTTGCCCGAGACCGATCTCATTTTCACGACCAGTCGCCATTTCGCCGAGTACTACGCGGGCTTTTTGCCGCTGGCGATCGTCGATTCCCCCATCGACTTTCCCTCCATGCGCTTTTATCAGCTATGGCACGATCGCGCCCACCGCAACGCCGCCCACCAGTGGCTGCGCTCGCTGCTCGCCGCGGCCGGAGCCGAATTGGCTTCCCGGGCCGGCACCCCCCGCGCGGATGCCGCTTCGCAGAGGACGAAACCGATGGACGCAGCGCCGCCGCCGAAAGGACCGGGACGATAAGGGCTTACGACGTCGCGGCCCCGTTCAGCTCGATCGCATAGGTTATCGTCGCCGTCTTGGCCAGCATCAGCGTGGCCGAGCAGTATTTTTCTTTGGACAGCTTGACCGCCCTCTCGACCTGGGCCGGGCTCAAGCTGCCACCGCTGATCCGGTAAACGAAATGAATGCGCGTGAATACCTTGGGGTCCTCCTCGGCTCTTTCCGCCTCGGCTTCCACGACGCAGTCTTCGATCGGCTGGCGCGCCTTTTTGAGAATCCAAACGACATCGAAGGCGGTGCACGCGGCCGTCCCCGCAAGCACGAGCTCCATGGGCCGCAGCCCGAGGTTCCGCCCTCCCGCCTCCGGCGCTCCGTCCAGGACAATTGCATGTCCGCTTCCCGATTCGGCTACAAAGCTAACTCCTTCAACCCACTTGATTCTCGCCTTCAAGGATTCCTCGCGTCTACGCCTGTCAGTTGCGCAAGCGTTGATGTACAGGACACAATTCCATATTGCACTGCACGATTTGCTTGCGTTGTGCAGCGCAGTATGCCATGATCATTGCGTCCGAGGCCCCGGGAATCTCCTCCTTTCCCGCCCTGGACTTCATTCCTCCATTCTCCTCCTATGGTGGAATCCTCGCGCGGTCTCCGGACCGCGCTTTTTTTAGGAATCGAAGGGGTCGGCGCCGCTCCGCGGACAGAACGAGGCTGTTCTCCGCAGTAAGGGAATGCATTGCCGCGATGGGTGTGGTTTGACAGCCCCGACAATGGCGTAATATCATGTAAGACTTTGCAAAATTGGCTGTCCACCCGGATTTAGCAATGAAAACCTATTCCGCCAGACCCCGTGACCTTAACCCGGACTGGTATTTGATAGACGCCAGCGACAAGGTGCTGGGCCGGTTGGCCAGCGCAATCGCCCATCGGCTGCGCGGCAAGCACAAGGCGATTTACACGCCTCATATCGACACCGGCGATTTCATCGTTGTCACCAACGTCGACAAGATCAAGGTCACGGGAAACAAGGCCGATGACAAGCTCTATCACCGTCACAGCGGCTACCCGGGCGGCGTGCGTACCGTGACTTTTGCCCAGTTGCAACAGCGTTTTCCGGGGCGCGCTCTTGAAAAGGCGGTCAAGGGAATGCTGCCCAAGGGACCGCTCGGCTACGCCATGCTGAAAAAACTCAAATGCTACGCCGGGCCGACGCACCCGCACGCGGCGCAGCAACCCAAGAACCTCGAAATCTAGATCCTTCTCGTTCATGATCGGAAATTATTACTATGGTACGGGCCGGCGCAAAAGCGCCGTGGCACGCGTTTTCATCAAGCAGGGGGCGGGCAAGTTCGTGGTGAATGAAAAGCCGGTCGACGAGTTTTTCACGCGCGAAACCGGTCGCATGGTGGTGCGTCAGCCACTGAAGATAACCAACCACGAAGCGACCTTCGACATCATGGTGAACGTACACGGCGGCGGAGAATCGGGTCAGGCCGGCGCGGTACGGCACGGCATCACCCGCGCGCTGATCGACTACGATGGTCAACTCAAGTCTGCGCTGTCCAAAGCGGGATTGGTGACGCGCGACGCTCGCGAAGTCGAGCGCAAAAAGGTGGGCTTGCACAAGGCACGGCGCCGCAAGCAATTCTCCAAGCGATAAGAGCCCAGGGCCGCCGACAGGCGGCCTTGAAGTTTTAGCGGCCGGCGCACCTATGCCATCGTCATAGGCGCACGCAGCGGTGCTAGAATCCAAGCCAATGCAGAACCGGATCAACGTCGGCATCGTCGGCGGCACAGGCTACACGGGCGTCGAACTACTGCGCCTGCTTGCCATCCACCCGCAAGCGAACGTTCGCGTCATCACGTCACGCAAAGAGGCGGGCATCGCGGTGAACGAGATGTTCCCCAGCCTCCGTGGGCAGGGTGCGATAGGCGAGATGCGCTACAGCGACCCGGGTCAAGCCGACTTGCGCGCCTGCCACGTCGTGTTCTTTGCGACGCCCCACGGAGTCGCAATGGGACAGGCTCGGGACCTCGTGAACGCGGGCGTCAAGGTTGTGGATCTCGCTGCCGATTTCCGCCTTAAGAATCCAGCCGAATTTGAGCGCTGGTACAAGATGCCGCATGCATGCCCCGATCTGCTCGAAGAGGCCGCGTACGGCTTGCCAGAGATGCACCGAGGCGCGGTTGCCAAGGCGCGCATCGTCGGCAACCCAGGCTGCTATCCCACAGCGATCCAGCTCGGCTTCTTGCCGCTGGTTGAAGCCGGCGTTGTCGACACCGGACATCTCATTGCCGATGCCAAGTCGGGCGTATCCGGTGCCGGGCGCAAGAACGAGCTGGGGCTGATGCTTGCCGAGGCCTCCGACAATTTCAAGGCGTACAACGTCGGTGGTCACCGTCATCATCCCGAAATCGTGCAGGGCTTAAGCGGATGTTCCAGAACACCAGTAACGGTCGTATTCACGCCGCACCTGACGCCGATGATCCGCGGCATCCACGCCACGCTCTATGCGCGCCTCACCGATGCCGATGTTGACGTGCAGGCGCTGTTCGAGCGGCGATTCGCGGGAGAGCCCTTCGTCGACGTCATGCCGGCCGGCAGCCACCCCGAGACGCGGTCGGTGCGTGCAGCCAACGTATGCCGTATCGCCGTGCATCGACCGCAGGAAGGCGACACGGTGGTCGTACTCGCAGTCGAGGACAATCTTGTCAAAGGGGCCGCCGGCCAAGCCATCCAGAACATGAATCTGATGTTCGGCTTGCCCGAGGCGACAGGCCTGACCGCTCCCCCAGTTCTGCCGTGAACCTGCGCGTACTCGGCCGGCGCTTGCGCCAGACCTTCGGCATCAGCGCGCCGCGCATGGCGGTACGCGCGCACCTGTCTTGGCGATGGAAAGTTCCCGCCCTGCTGGTGTTGCTCGCGATCGTCGGCGGGATGTGGTGGTGGGGATTCGATTTCGGGCAGTTCCTCGGCGGATTTAATCGCGGCGCGGTGGAAGAGCGGCAGGCTAGCCTTGAAAGCGACCTGGCGCAGGCCAAAGAAGAAAACGCCAAGCTTCGCGTTCGCGTCTCTGAGCTGGAGAGCGATCTGAACGTCACGCGCGGCACGCAGACGACCTTGTCCAAGCAGGCGCTCGAGTTGCAAAGCGAGAACACTCAAATCAAGGAGGAGCTGGCCTTTCTGCAGAAGCTGTTCAGCGATTCGGGCAAGCAGGGAACAGTTTCGATTCAACGGCTCTCTGCGGAGCGCGAGCGCGATGACGCCTATCATTTCAGTCTGCTCGTTGTACGCGGGGGAAACCCGACCGACGATTTTTCGGGCGAACTCACACTGCAAGCCGGGCTTGTTTCAGGGGGCCGATCGACCACTATTGCGCTCCCAGACGATCAACCGGACGCAGCGGCGGCCTTGCAGCTCAAGTTCAAGTATTATCAGCGCATCGAGGGAACGTTCCGGGTCCCTCCAGGGAGTCAGTTGCGGACGCTGCAAGCCAGGGTCCTCGAATCCGGGCAGTCGGCGCCGAAGGCGACACGAAACTTGAATCTCTCGTAGGGAGGACCCATGTTTGAGCGGAAGAAGTCGAAGCAGCCGCAAAAGCGAATCGACAGCCTGATCGGAGCCGGCTCCGTCGTTCAGGGTGACGTTGTCTTTACCGGCGGGTTGCGCATCGACGGGGTGGTGAAAGGCCGTGTGGCAACCGCCGATGGTCAACCGGGGACACTGGTGATCAGCGAACAGGCCAAGGTCGATGGCGAAGTCCGGGTCTCACACGTGGTCATCAACGGCGCCGTTAATGGTCCGGTGACCGCCAACGATTATCTGGAACTGCAAGCCAAGGCCCGGGTCCATGGAGATGTGCTTTATCGATCGTTGGAGATGCATGTCGGCGCCATTGTCGAGGGCAAGCTCGCACACGCGGAGGTGGAAAGCGCCTCGGTGGTCGAGTTGAAAAGGGCTTCGCGTGACTAAGCCGCGTTGACCTTGCCGACGGCTCGTCCCATAATCGATACGATAGGAGACTGTAGGAGTACGCCATGAACGCAATGACCGAAATGCCCGCTCCGCTGGTTTTCACTGATGCTGCAGCAGCAAAAGTGCGAATGCTGATCGACGAGGAGGGCAATCCGGAGCTCAAGCTTCGCGTATTCGTCACGGGCGGCGGATGCTCCGGCTTCCAGTACGGCTTCACTTTCGATGAGACCGTCAACGACGACGACACCTCGATGGAAAAAAACGGAGTGACGCTGCTGATCGATCCGATGAGCTATCAATACCTCGTTGGCGCCGAGATTGACTACACCGAGGGCCTTGAGGGCGCCCAGTTCGTAATCAAGAACCCGAACGCAACGTCGACGTGCGGCTGCGGCTCGTCGTTCTCGCCCTGACCGCAAGCGATCGGTTTGGCTGCGCGACGGGGGCTTGTAGCCCCCGTCGGCGTTTCTACGCTCGATAGATCGCGCCCAATATGCGCGAGCCGCGCGCACCGGTCACAGCGGGCAGGTTGCCGGGACGCGCGGCCAGCGTTTCGCGAGCGAGCCAGGCAAAGGCCAGCGCCTCGACCTCGTTAACCGGCACCCCGTGGGCCGCTGTGGTCGACACGGCGCGCGGATGCACTGCGGCGGCAAGATCGGCCATCAGAGCGGCGTTGAGCGCTCCGCCGCCGCAGACGAGCACTTCGTTCGATCCGGCACAGTGTTCGGCGATCGCACCCGCCACCGTCCGAGCGGTAAGCGCCACCAGGGTGCGCTGTACGTCCACCGGCGCGAGCGACGATCGCAAGTGACGTTCGAGCCAGCGCAAGTGAAAACGATCGCGTCCTGTGCTTTTGGGCGGCGGCAGCGCGAAGTACGGATCCTCCGCGAGCGCGGACAGCAGCGCCTCGATGATATTCCCGCGCGCCCCCCAGGCTCCGTCGCGATCGTAGCTTTGACCCGTGTGGCGCTCGCACCAGGCGTCGAGCAGCGTATTGCCGGGACCGGTATCGAAGCCCCTTATGTTTCCATCCGGAGGCAAGTCGGTGACATTAGCGATGCCGCCGATGTTGACCACGACACGATGGCGATCGCTCGAGGCGAACAGCGCGGCGTGAAACGCGGGAACCAGCGGCGCTCCTTGACCGCCGGCGGCGATGTCGCGGCTGCGAAAATCGGCTACGACGGTCATACCTGTCGCTTCGGCAAGTCTCGCCGGATTTGCGAGCTGCGTCGTATAGCCCAGATCGGGGCGGTGCCGCACCGTCTGTCCATGGAGTCCGACCGCGGCGATCTGCCTGGCGTCGATTCCCGCAGACAGCAGCAGTGCAGAGATCGCCGCCTGGCAGCAGTCCATGAGGGAATTAGCTGCAACAGCGGCGCGATGCAGCTCATCGGCTCCCTTTTGCTGCAGCAGGGTGAGCTCGGCGCGCAACATGCTATCGAACCCGACATGCGCGTGGGCGAGCGTACGGTAGGGCGCTACACTCAAATCGGCCACCACGGCGTCGACTCCATCGACACTCGTGCCCGACATGAGCCCGATGTAGAGCTCGGCGGTCACCGCACCTGGATGCGCTATTCCGCTCCGGCGAGCGTCGTGCCGCGGCCGAGCGCGAGTTGAGCGGCGAGCGGAGCCTCGCGTTCCAGGAAGCGCGTTCGATCGGCTGGGGCGACAGGCAGGGTGCTGGGAAACGCGATAGTCAGCGGATTGCGTTGCACATCATGCATCCGAAATTCGTAGTGCAGATGCGGACCAGTCGCCCATCCCGTCTGACCGACGTATCCGATGACATCACCTTGCGCCACGCGCGTTCCGGGCTTCATGCCGGGGGCGAATCGAGAAAGGTGTGCGTACACGGTGGAGTAAGCGCCGGCGTGATGCAGGATCACCACATTGCCGTAGCCGTTTTGCCGGCCGGCCACCGCGACCTGGCCGTCGCCCGCGGCATGCACCGGCGTGCCGGCGGGGGCCGCGAAGTCCACCCCCTTGTGCGCCCGCCATGTATGCAGGAAGGGGTGAAACCGCGCCAGAGAGAAGCCCGACGTCACGCGGCTGAATGCCAGAGGCGAGCGCAGAAACGCGCGCTTGAGACTCTTTCCGTCTTCCGTGTAATAACCCTCGTCGCCATCGCTTCCCCGCCATAGAAATGCGCGATGAACTATGTCCTTGTTGACAAACTCGGCCGCGAGAATTTTGCCCGCGCCGGACGAATGCCCTTCGAGGTCGCGCGTTTCGTAAACGACGGTGAAACGATCGCCATTGCGCAGGTCGTGAAGAAAATCGATCTCGCCGGAGAACACCTCGGCGATCTGCAGTGTAACCGCGTCGGGAAGACCGACCGAGTCCGCCGCAGCGAACAACGACGACTGGACCTCGGCAGCGCGCAGTTCGACGCGAAGCGCGGTCTGCGGAGCCATCGTGTCTGCGACAAAACCATTGCCGACACGGTGGATGGTGAGGAGCGAAGCGTCCGCCGTGAGATAGCAAAGTGCGATCAGGTGGCCAGAATCGTCGGTCAAGACGCGTAACGACTTCCCCGGCTTCAATTGATACAGCGCCCTGGCACGGGTATCGCTCCGCACGAAGCCAAGCGCCGTCGGATCGGTAACCGACAGTCGCGCCAGCACCGCACCCACGGTATCGCCGCGCTGGATGCGCTCCTCGCGCCAATACCCGTCCACCGGCGCGAGGGGAGTGAGCTTCGGCAGGGCCAGATCGCGGGCGATGGTTTGCGCGGGAGCTTCGGGGAATAACGCGCCGGGTGCGAATCCGAATGCGGCGACGATGCCTGCACCCATGATTGCCGTGACGGCGGCGAAGCGACCCGCCAGTCGCCGACGCCCGAGTGTCAAAATGCTTTGCGCTAGAATTCGCAATTTGCCCAAAACCCAAATCCGCCTTTGTCGGCGCTTGGATCGCCGGTCCGCGGATTGTAGCAGAAGCCTTCTCTCATGCTTCCCGACATCGCCCACCAGCTCAGCGTGTTCAAGCGCGGCGCCGATGAACTGATCGTCGAAGCCGAATTGGTCGAAAAGCTCAAGCGAGGCCAACCGCTGAGAATCAAGGAAGGCTTTGACCCGACGCGGCCGGACTTGCATCTCGGGCACACGGTCCAGTTCAACAAGCTAAGGCAGCTGCAGGAGCTCGGCCACCACATCATCTTCCTGATCGGTGACTTTACCGGGATGATCGGCGATCCCACTGGGCGCAACATCACCCGTCCACCGCTTACTCGCGAAGAGCTCGACGCCAACGCGAAGACCTATACCGACCAGGTGTTCCTGATTCTCGACCGCGAAAAAACCGAGGTCGCCTTCAATTCCAGGTGGCTCTCGGCGCTCGGCGCCGACGGCGTGGTGCGGCTTGCCGCCAAGTACACGGTCGCCCGCATGCTCGAGCGCGAGGATTTCGCGACGCGCTATCGCGAGGGCCAACCCATCGCGGTACACGAGTTCCTCTACCCGCTCGCGCAAGGCTACGACTCGGTGGCGCTCAAGGCGGATGTCGAGCTTGGAGGGACCGATCAGAAATTCAACCTGCTGGTGGGTCGGGAGCTGCAGCGGCACTACGGACAAGAGCCGCAATGCATCCTCACGCTGCCCCTGCTGGAAGGGCTTGACGGCGTCAACAAGATGTCCAAGTCGCTGGACAACTATGTTGGCATCACCGAGGCTCCGGCGGAAATGCTCGGGAAGCTCATGTCGATCTCGGATGAGCTCATGTGGCGCTACTACGAGCTCTTATCGTTTCGGTCGCAGGACGAGATCGCGCGCTTGAAGCGCGAGTGCGCTTCAGGGCGCAACCCGCGCGATGCGAAGGTGCTGCTTGCCACGGAGATCGTGTCGCGCTTCCATTCGCCGCAGGCTGCGCAATCAGCGCTTGCCGAATTCGAAGCGCGCTTTCGCGATCATGCGCTGCCGCAGAACATCCCGGAGATCACGCTTCACAGCAATGGGCAGGGGCTCGCTTTGCCCCAGCTATGCAAGCAGGCGGGATTGACCGCAAGCACTTCGGAAGCGCTGCGTCTGATCGAACAACGCGGGCTCAAGATCGACGGCAACGTCGTCGCCGATAAAGGCCTTACCATCGCGGCCGGCAGCACGATTGTCGTGCAGGCCGGCAAGCGCAGGGTTGCGCGAGTGACGGTGACTTGAACGACCGCGTTTAGGCCGCGCCCGGATTGCCGGTGACCCCGATGAGTTTGGGCATGTTCAGCACGCGCGGCGCAACCGTACGCTGCGTTCGCAAGTAGCGCTCCATCACATCCCAGATCGGCTCTCCTCCCGCGGCCCTTGCCTCTTCGGACACTGGCGCCCAGCCGGCGACCTTGTACTTGCGTCCGGCATCAACCGGTTTGCCGTTAAGGCTTATCGCCGAGATGCGCCGGCCCATACTGGCTGCAGGCGCGCAGGCGTACCTGAGCCCGCCAACCCTCACCATGTCTCCCCCCTGCTGATAGTACGCGTCCGGATTGAACAGATTGTCGGCCACGTCCTCCAGGATGTTCTTGATCGCATCGCCCGACAGCTCGTTTACCGTCACGTACGGGTAGGTGATCGCAGTTTGGTCGAGCAGCCGCTCGTAGGTGATCGCTTCGCCGGGGAGCAACGTGTTGCCCCAGCGAAAGCCGGGAGAAAACGCGATCTCCGTGTCCTTCTCGGCCATCAGGCCGTCGACAATGAGCTGGTCGAAGCTGCCATTGAAGTTTCCGCGCCGGTAGAGCAACCCCTCGGTCACGGCAAGCTTCTGCGAGAGCCGTTCCACAAACGGCGCACGCGTCTTTTTGATCAACGTCGCCATCTCGGGATCCGCCGCAAGCAGATTCGAGAACACTGGCAGCAGTCTGTAGCGATAATCCGTAACGTGCCCACCCTTCACCTGCAGATCGAGCACGCCCACAAACTTGCCATTGCAGCCGGCGTTGCTCACCAGCGTCTTGCCTCGAGAATTGACGACGATCGAGGGAGCAGGCACTCCGTCGTGGGTATGTCCTCCCAGAATCGCATCGATGCCTCCGACGCGCGACGCGAGCTTCAAATCGACGTCCATGCCGTTGTGAGAGAGCAACACGACGGCTTGAGCACCCTTGGCGCGCACCTCATCTACGGTCTTTTGCAATTCCTGTTCCCGGATGCCGAACGTCCAGTCGGGGACGAAGTAGCGCGGATGCGCGATAGGCGTATAGGGAAAAGCCTGGCCGATCACCGCGACCGGCACCCCGTTCAACTCGCGTAGCACGTAGCCCGGGAAAACCGCGTCGCCGAAGTCTGCGGTGCGAACGTTTTGGGCGACGAAAGCAATGCGCCCTTTGAAGTCGCTCTCGACGATGTGACTCACGCGATCCGCGCCGAGGGTGAACTCCCAATGTGCGGTCATGATGTCCACGCCGAGCAGCAGAGCGACGTCGACCATGTCGCTTGCCCTGGTCCACAGCGCTGTCGCGGAACCCTGCCAGGTGTCGCCGCCATCGAGCAGGAGCGCATCGGGTCTCATCACTTTCAGGCGCTTGACCAGCGTGGCCAGATGCGCAAATCCGCCGAGCTTGCCGTAGATTCTGGCCGCCTGCACAAAGTCGAGATAAGTCAGCGCATGCGCTTCGCGCGATCCGGCAGCGATGCCGAAGTGCTTGAGCAGCGCCTCACCTACCAGGTGCGGCGGCCGTCCCGCTGCGCTGCCCAGCCCCAGATTCATGCTGGGCTCGCGGAAGTAGCTTGGCAGGAGTTGCGCGTGGCAGTCGGTGAAATGCAGCAGATGCACATTGCCGAAGGCGGGCAGCGCATAGAGCGCTTCTGCGGCCTGCTCCGCCTGCGCGTGATTCTCGGTGAGCACCATTCCAGCCGCGGCTGCAGCGGAAAGAGCGTGCAGGAACTCGCGTCGGTTCACTTGGGCAAGGCGGCGCGATGCGCTTTCAGCCGGCGCCGCCGGCCATCAGCGATTGACGGGCGATGCCGGATCCATCAGCAGCGCCGTCACGTCCTTGATCTGCTGCTCGGTCAAAATGCCGTTGTGCCCGAAGCGCGGCATGTTTGAGCACGCGACGTAGGCATCGGGATTGTAGATTTTTCCGTAGGCGTAGCGCTGCGTCTCAGCAGTGTACCCGCGAAGCTTGCCGAACTGATACAAGCTCGGGCCGATCGTTCCGTACGACAGTTCCTGCGGCGAAAGCCGATGGCACGCGTAGCAGTTTCCCCCGACCGGACCCGCAGGGTCGTCGGAGAACTGCTTGCCTCGTCCCTCCTGTGCGATTCTTTCGCCGTTCTTCCAGTCGCCGAGCAGTTTGCCGTCACCTGGATACTTGATCGTCGCCAAGTTGATCTGCTCGATCTTCTGCGCGACTTCGCGGGGCGGCTCCTTGCCCGCGAACTCGCTGCAGATGCGCTGGGTTTCGTCCTGATCGAGACGATCGAGGGTCGCCTGTCCGTTCGCCGTGAACGACGACTTGAGCATCGCCGTCGCCTTGGCCGCGATTTCCTGGTCGGTCGGCGTGGTGATGCAAGCAGTCAGGACGAATGCAGAGAACGCGACAATGCTTTGTCCCATCCGGATCATGCCTTCAGCGCTTGATCGCCGGCGCATCGAAGATCCCGCCATTGGCATTGCGCGCAAGGAACATTGTCAACGCGATCGAGGCGTCGGAACCGAAAACCAGCTCTGGGAACCGCTGCTGGCGAAAGCAGTCGTAGAGGCGCCACTGGAAGCTGCGGAGCTCGCCTTGCGATACGCGATAGGCTGGCCACGTCGTGTATGCTTTTTGCGCGCCATCAGGCGTCGATAATTTCGGCAGGTCCTGAAGGCGTATGCGCTTTCCCTCGTCGGCGTGGCACGTCACGCAGCCGAAGTCGTGCGACCCGCCACGGTAGTAGAAGATTTTCTCGCCCAGCCGATACATCTCGACCTCCTTCGGGTGGCCGAGACCAACATTCATGGCAACCCCTCGCGATTGCGATGTCACGAAGGCCACCAGCGCTTCGATGTCCGATTTGTGCTCGCTGCCGTTGCCGAAGGGCTGCTTTTTTGCTTCGGCTTCGCTGTATCCCTGCAGCGTAACCATGCACCAGACCAGGCGCGTTTCCAGGTCCATGACCCGATCCGCGTCGGCGAAGTATGCTGGAAGGCGGGCGTACGCGCCTTTGACGACGCCGGGCCCTAAGCCCAGATCGCACTGCTCCAGCGATGCTTGCCTGACGCCGCGCTTCTGCTTCCACAGATCCTCGCCGCGGGCTTCCCACAACTCCGCAGGGTTACCGTCCTGTAGCGCGGCGCGATATTTGGCGATTTCATCCGTGGCGGAGGTTTGCGCTGCTGCACCCGTCGCGGTGGCAAGCCACAACGCCGCAAAGAAGCTTCGCAGCGGCCACGCCGTGGACTCTTTACGCGCGGTCAAGCGATGGTCGCCTCGTCGGTGCGCTTTTCAGCGCGACTGTCGACCCAGGTGATGGTGATCTTGTCGCCCTTGGCTCCCCCCTTGAACTTGAACGACACAAAGGGATTCTTGGCGATCGCAGTTCCCCACTGCGCGGAGAGAACCGTCTTGGCATTCCAGGTCACCGAAACGTTCTGGATAAACCAGGCTGGAATCACCTTCCCCTGGGCATCCTTGCGCTGTCCCGTTTCCATCTCATGATTCATCAGGACCTTGACCTCGGTCGTATCGCCGGTCAAGGTTGCGCGAATTTTCATGGGATCGGGCATATCAGGACCTGTTTGCTTCGAGTTGCCGCAACGTGTAGGTAGCGCTCACAGCCTACCCGCCGCAGCCACCGAGCGTCACCTTGACTTCCTTCGAGGCAACGTAGTACTTGCCGTCGGCCTTCACCAGCGCGTAGATGTTGCACGTCTGCGCCATTTTTACGCGCGTCGTGATAGTGGGCTCGGTACCCGGAGGAATGTCGAACACGGCAGCGAGCATGTTGGGGTTTTTCTCGATCAGAATGGCAATCGCCTCGGTATTGGGCACCGCGCTGCTTATCCCCACCGGAACGACAGCGCCATTCTCGGCGATCTCCGGCGTCTGGAAAAAAGTGACGTCCTTGCTTGGCGCCGGTTCCGCCCCACCGAGCGCGTGCATCGTATCGGCCAGGCTGTGCGCGTCAAACGCCGTCTTGTTCCATGATTGCGCGCGCGACGCTTCCGGCGGCAGCCATCCCGCCGCAGCAAGTAGCGCCAGCAGAGTCACCCTGCTTCCCGACTGTAATGCCTTCCTGCGACCTCGGTCCATCGTTGATCACCTCTAACAAGCCGCCTGTTGCCAACGAACGGCATCCTTGCAATAGAGTCTATCGCAATGCACTATCCGTCGCACAAAGGAAATGTAATGCCTAAGGCTGTGTCCCATGCGCGCCGCCGCGTCCTGGCGGCGATGGCGTTGTTCTCCGCGCTTCCCTGGGTGGTCGTCAGCGACGCCCTTGCTGACAACCTCAAGCCTACGCCAAGCCAGCCCGAGGGACCGTTCTATCCGCGAACGCTGCCCGAGGATCGAGACGCGGATCTGCTCATCGTCGCCGGCCGCAGCGGCCGCGCCGAAGGCACGCCGCTATATCTCGAGGGTACCGTGCGCAGCATTGCCGGCACACCGCTTTCAGGTGCGCGCATTGAGATTTGGCAATGCGACGCTCATGGTCGCTACCACTATGTCAACGACGGCGGCAGCGCGCCGCCCGATGAGAATTTTCAGGGCTATGGCGAGACACATACCGACGCCGAAGGGCGCTATAAGTTCAGGACCATCCGCCCGGTCGCTTACACCGGGCGCGCGCCTCACATCCATCTTAAGGCGAAGCATCCCGACGCACGGCCGCTCACGACTCAGATCTACGCTGCGGGTGACCCGCTCGATGCCGACGCCGGCTTTATGCGCTTTTACGGACAGGAGTCGCGCGATCGATTGACGGTGGTGCTGACGCCGGCTACCGATGCCGAGCCTGGCGCGCTACGCGCCCGCTTCGACATCGTGCTCGCCACCGAACGCTAAGACGTCATCTTCAGCTGCAGCAATCGCGGCCCTAGTGCAGCGTCGCGACTGTCAGGAAGCGCAGCATTACGCCCGACTTCAGCCGATACATTCCGTCGGCGACGTACTGTGCTTCGTCGAGCTCCTCGAGCGTGAAGGCGAGCTCGGTATCGCCGAGCTTGAGCTCCATCACCACATCCTCAGCTTGTGTAGACTCGTCGGGTATGCGCAGATAACCCGTCGCGAAAACGATTCCGTCGAGTTGCACGAAATCGGCATCGCGCATCGCTTCCGTCAGTCTTGTCATGGTCATTTTTTCCAATGGTAGGAGTGAAGAGCTCCTGTCCATTAGATGCTGCTCGCGCGCCGGGCGTTCAAGCGGCTTTGCAAATGAACTGGCCGTTGGACGACGCCTCTGTCAGCGATCGCCAACGTGGCCGTCAGCGGCCGACGTACGCAGCGGTCGAGGCCCGTGCGGCCTCGCGGATCAATCCGACACAGCGCAGCAGTGAACTCGCAAAGATCGGATTTCGAGGATCCAGCGCCTCCGCGTGAGTCGATCCGACCTCATAGCGCTTGAATGCGCCAGTGAACACCTGCCTCAGCTCCGACGGGTCGCCGCCGTGCATGCGCTGGCGACTCGACAACACGTAAACAGGACCGTCGTATGGAAGCGGCCGGTGATCGGCGATCGCGCGCTCGAAAGCCATCGCCGTGCGCATCAGTGCTTTCATGTACACCGGGTCATCGACCGGTCCCGCGGTGTTACCTTTCGCCCGGCGCGCTTTCATCTTGTTCACGAACTGCTGTTCGGTCAATTGCGAATAGCCTCGGTGGGCCACGCTGTTGGGCGGATCGAGGAGCAGGAGAGGAACGACGGCTTCCCCCGCCTTGCGCAGCGAGCGCGCCATCAGGGTTGCTATGTATACGCCGGCACACAGCGCGCCCAGAAAATAAGGACCGTGCGGCCGCTGCTTGCGCAATTCGCCAAGATAGTCTGCCGCCATGTCTTCGACCGTCGCGTGCGGCTCGCGCAGTCCGTCCAAGCCTCTGGCCTGAAACGCCCACACGGGCTGATCGTCTCCAAGCAGCTGCATGAAATGCGGCCCGACGAATGCCTGACCATGCCGCCCGTGCACGATGAACAGCGGTGCCTCTGTCCCGCGGCGCCAGAGCGGGATCAATAGCGGAATGGGTGACCTTGCCGTCGCGGTTGCCGCTTGTAGGATGTTCGCCGCGATGCGCGCGACCGTCGCTCCCTGGTGAAAATTGCCGATGTGCACGCCATACGCTTCGCGCAAGCGGGTCTGCAACTCGACGGCCAGGAGCGAATCGCCGCCAAAGAGGAAAAAGTCGTCGTTCCGGCCCACAGGTTCCAGTCTGAGCAGTTGCGCGAAAATCCGGGCGACAGAGCGCTCGACATCGTCCCTCGGAGATTCGACCGACCGCCGTGGATACGAAGTCGTCGAATCGATCTCGCTCAGCGCCTTGCGATCGACCTTCCCGCTCGCGGACAAGGGCAACGCTTCCACATACACGATTTCTGCCGGAAGCATGTACAAGGGTAGCCGAGTCGCGAGGTAGCGCCGGATGAGCAGCGGATCGCGAACAGCATCCGCGCGCGCCTCAACATACGCAACAAGGCGGGCACGCTCCGTTTCCGACTCTTCGCCGGCCGCTGTGACCGCAGCTTGTATCACGTCGGGACACGTCGAAAGCGCGGCTTCGATTTCATTGAGGTCGACCGAATGCCCTCGAATCTTCACCCGGCTGCCCATGCGCCCGAGAAAATGCAGATTGCCGCCCTGGTCGATGCGTCCGATGTCACCGCTCTTGAATTGGCGCCAATCAGGGTGGGCATGATCGGCGCAAAAAACGGCCGCATCCAGCTCGGGCCGCCGCCAATACCCGGGGCTTAAGTGAGAGCTGCACACCACCATTTCGCCAACCTCATCGACGCTTGCCAGAGCGCCGTCCTTGCGGCGAATCTCCACCCGCGTTCCTTCGATGCTGCGGCCGACCGGAAAGATCCGCGTTGTCGGCATCGGGTCTTGATGACCGATGATGTTCTGAGCAATGACCCCTGCCTCGGTCGAGGCGAGCTGATTGACGAGAATGCAATGCGGAAGCGTATGTTTGCGGTAAAGGTCGACGTCGCTCGTGTAGACCGACTCCCCCCCGAGATGTATCGCTCTTAAGTGCGGCATCAGTCGATCCGGCGGCAGCCGGTTCGCCATTTCGCGAAAGATGTTCGGCACGGCGTGCAGTACGGTGATGCGTTCCCGGTCGAGCCAATCCGCGAGCTGCGGGATTCCGTCGCGTCCCATGTCATAGGCGCAGACGGTGGCGCCGTGTAGTAAGCCGCGGAAGACGTGCAGGTTCGCGGCGGCGAAGCTCAGCGGGTTTAGCAGAGACAATCGATCGCCTGGCCCGATGCTGAGCGCTCTTGCATACGCGTCGGAGAAGAACAGAAGGTTGCCGTGTGTCTGGATGACTCCCTTGGGCTGACCGGTCGAGCCCGAGGTGTAATAGACATAGGCCGGCATCTCGGCGAAGACCGCCGGCAGGTCCTCGTCGCCTTCCGGCGCGCTCTCGACATCGAGGACGGCGCATCCAGCGGAGGCGATGGCGCACGCCCGCTCCATGAGTGAGCGCTCGGTGAGCAGTGCAATCGGTTCGCTGTCGCGAACGATGAAGTTGAGGCGCCCCTCTGGATCCCTTGCGTCCAGGGGAACGTAGGCGTAGCCGCTCCTGCAAGCGCCGAAGATTGCCTTGACCGCGCGAAGCTTGCTTTCGAACAGAAGACAGACGACGCCACGGCGTCCTCGGCTGATGGCGACGATTCGCCGCGCTACTGCGCCTGCATCGGCATCGAGGTGTGCGAAGGCGAGCTGGGTTTCTTGCTCGACCACGGCGATGCTGTCGGGATTGGCTTGCGCAACTGCCGACAGCCGGGCGCCGATCGTTTGCGATAACGAGTCTGATCCCATCCCCCCACCCCGCCTGCTGTAATGCGAACCCGGATTGCTTCGGCTCGCTTGCCGCCGAGTCGCACTCTAAGCAATCAATCGCCCTGAATCCCCGCCGCCCTAATGACCTGACTCCATCGTGCCGTTTGCTCGCGCAAAACCGTGGCGAATTCTTCGGACTCCATGGCCTCGGGCTCTTCGCCCAGATCGAAGAGCTGCCTTCTCCAGTCCGCCGAGCGCGATATATCGGCGATAGCGCGCGACAACGTCTTGACGACCTCATGCGGCGTGGCTGCCGGAGCGAGCACGCCGTACCAGACACTCGCGTCCATACCCCCGGCGCCCGCTTCCTTCATGGTCGGTACGTCGGGCATCACCTTGGAGCGCCTGTCGCCGGTTGTTGCGAGGGGCCGTAGCTGCCCGGAGCGGACGTACTGGAGCACTCCAGGCACCGTGGCGAAGCTCATGTCGACTTCTCTTGCGATAAGAGCCGTCAGCGACGGCGCGGTGCCCTTGAAAGGGATGTGCACAATGTCGGTCCCGCTGCGCAGCTTGAAAAGCTCAGCGTAGAGATGGCTGGTCGTTCCCGGGCCAGAAGAGGAATAGTTGAGCTCGCCGGGCATTGCCCGCGCACGCGCAATCAGGTCCTGAACGCTTTTTGCCGGCAGCGAGGGATTGACGACCAGAACCATCGGCGTGCTCGCGATGGTCGACACCGGCCGCAAGTCGCGCAGCGTGTTGCCGCCTAGCCTTTCGTGAAACGCCATGTCGATGGTCATCGCCGCGGTGGCGACCAGCAGCGTGTAGCCGTCCGGCGCCGCTCTGGCCACGTACTCGTTGGCGATCCGCGATCCTGCGCCGGGGCGATTTTCGACGATCACCGACTGCCCGAAGTAGTCGGCGAGGCGGACCGCGAGCAGACGTGCGTTGATGTCGATACCACCGCCCGCCGCCGCTCCGACGACCAGCGTTAGCGGCCTTGCTGGAAAATGCTGCGTCGTCGTATCGGCGCCGCGAGCCGCAAGCGCGAATACGCCGATGAACAGCGCGACAACGTATTTGTCCGAGATCGCCGCCGCACGCAGGATAGCTGCTGCCGCCAGCGTGACGCGTCCGAACGCCGCGCGTGCGCGCAAGCGATTCGATGTTTGCGGACCCCCGACCGTAGCCATCGCACCCCTCCAAGCGTAAGCATAATGTAAGGGCGCGCACGTGTCGCGGGTCAAGCTTCAGAGGCCCACGGGGATGGCGGCCCCCCGCGGTAGCGGCAGTTTTAGGACAACGGCGGAGTCACCCGCGGCGAACGCTCGGGACTCGTGTTCGCCGGTTACTATGGCGCGCTGTGGCCTACCAGTTCACGGACGAAATTGGGCAAGGCAAATGAGGCGCGGTGAACGTCGCCGTTGTAATACTGCAGATCGCGGATGCGCCGGGTGGCGATGCGTCGGTCAGCCTCGAGTGCGGTCAGGTACGACGGATTCAACGTGGACGACGCGCAGGCCATCATCCATAGCCCGCCATAGAGCGGAATCGAAGTCAGATACGGCGTGACGACGGCGAACGCTGCGCGCAGATTGGCAATGCCCTTGCGGATGCGCTCCGGGTGCGCAATCGGCGACGCCACATGCAGTGTCAACGCTCCGCTCGGATTCAGCCGCGCGGCACAGGCTCGATAGAAATCCGTCCCGTAAAGCGGCTCCGAGGGGCCACCGGGATCGGTCAGGTCGAGCACGATCAGATCGAAGGTATCGCTGGACGCCCGCACGAATCCGAGCCCATCCTCGACGCTTAACTTCAAACGCGGATCGGATAGCGCGCCACGGTGAATGTCAGCGAAATACTTGCGCGCAACGTCTATGACGGCGAGGTCGATCTCGACCAGCGTCACCGACTTCATCGTCGGATACTTGAGCAACTCTTCGGCCGAGCCGCCGTCACCTCCTCCGATGATCAGCGCCTTTTCCGGTGCCGGGTGGGCGATCGCCGCGATGTGGACCAGGTTCTCGTGGTAGAAGAATTCATCCTTCTCCGAGGTCATGAAGTGACCGTCGAGACGGAACAGCTTCCCGAACGGCCGCGTGTCGTGCACCTCCACCGTCTGGTACGGCGACTGGAAGCGCTCGAATTGGCGCGTCGATCGCACGAAGATGCCGCTGTCTTCGTCCAGATACTCGGTGAGCACTCCAGGAGCGAGGTCGTGACTCTCTTCAGGCATCCATCCCTCCGCGGTGGATGGACTGGAACTTGACCCGTTGCGGTCGCAGCGCGTCACGCATCGCCTGGAAAAGACGGTCGGCCTTGGCCGAGTTGTCCGTGGTGTAGTTGCAGACGTAGACGTCTATGGTCACGAAGCCGTGCTCGGGCCACGTATGGATCGCCAGATGGGATTCTGCGAGCAGCACGGTACCGGTCACGCCGGCGGGTGCGAACTGATGGAAGCTCTCGCCGACAATAGTCATACCGGAATCGCCTGAAAGACGCAGACAAAGTGAGCGTAAAGCTTCGGCGTGCGTCATCTCCGGCAAGTTGGCAACGCAGCCGTACCATTCCCCGAGCAGATGAATGCCGTCCATCTTTTCCTCCCTACGCCGTTGCAGCGTGACAGGATTGTTAAAGCTATCAATTATTGCCGAAATTCCGGCCATGCGCGATAATTTTAGCTCTTTGCGGCAGGTTTTCGGGAGGCAACATGCGCCTCCCCGCGGCTTCTTCTTCCCACCCGCCTTTCACCGATGACTGCACCGTTGACCGTGCCGATCCGGCAAAACGCCTCCGTCGCAAAAAACGCGGATACGTCTCTGCTTGCTAATGCGATTCGCGCGCTGGCGATGGATGCCGTACAGGCCGCGAACTCGGGACACCCAGGCATGCCGATGGGAATGGCCGAGATCGCAGTGGCGCTGTGGATGCGGCACTTGAGACACAATCCTTCCAACCCGGCTTGGACGAATCGCGATCGCTTCGTGCTGTCCAACGGCCACGGCTCGATGTTGCAGTACGCGCTGCTACACCTGACGGGCTATTCGCTGCCGCTCGAGGAGATTCGCCGCTTCCGCCAGCTCGACTCGATCACGCCCGGACATCCGGAGCGCGGCCTGACTCCAGGTGTGGAGACGACCACGGGACCACTGGGCCAGGGATTGGCCAACGCCGTCGGCATGGCGCTGGCGGAGCGCCTTCTCGCCGCGGAGTTCAATCGTCCCGGCCATTGCATCGTAGACCACCGAACTTACGTCTTCGCGGGCGACGGTTGCATGATGGAAGGCATTTCGCATGAGGCCTGCTCATTCGCGGGCACGCAGCGTCTGGCCAAGCTCGTCTGCTTCTACGACGACAACGGTATATCGATCGACGGTGAAGTCAGGGGCTGGTTCACCGACGACACTCCGGCGCGCTTCGCGGCGTACGGCTGGCGGGTCATCCCGCACGTCGACGGCCACGATGTGGATGCCGTCGACACAGCGATTCGCCAGGCGCACACGAGCGACCGGCCCACGCTCATCTGCTGCAAGACGGTCATCGGCAAAGGCTCGCCCAACCGAGCGGGGACTGATCTTGCCCATGGACAGGCGCTCGGCGAAAAAGAAGTAGCGCTCACTCGGGAAGCGCTGGGCTGGCCGTATCCTGCCTTCGAAATTCCGCAGCAGGTTTACGACGCCTGGGACGGGCGCAAGCGCGGCGCGGCGCTCGAAGGCGATTGGAACGCGGTTTTTGCGGCATACAAAGCGGCGCATCCCGATCTCGCCGCAGATTTTCAGCGACGGATCGCCGGCGAGCTGCCGCATGGGTTCGGCGAGCGTGTTGCCAAGTTCGTTGCGCAGCAAACCCAGAAGGGCGAGACCGTGGCAACGCGCAAAGCCTCGCAGCAGGCGATCGAGGCGCTCGCCCCGGTTCTGCCAGAGCTCATTGGAGGCTCCGCAGATCTCACCGGATCGGTGCTCACGCGGTGGTCCGGCAGCAAGAACGTCACCGCAGACCAGCCTGGGAACTACATCTATTTCGGTGTGCGCGAGTTCGCGATGACCGCAATAGCCAGCGGCCTCGCCTTGCACGGCGGCTTCATTCCTTACGTCGGCACGTTCCTGACTTTCTCCGACTATGCGCGCAACGGCGTGCGTATGGCGGCGTTAATGCAGCTGCGCTCAATTCTCGTTTATACCCACGACTCCATCGGTCTGGGCGAGGATGGCCCGACGCATCAGTCGATCGAGCATGCGGCGAGTCTGCGCCTCATCCCGCACCTCGATGTCTGGCGTCCATGCGACACGGTCGAGTCGGCAGTCGCGTGGACTGCGGCGATCGTGCGTCGCGATGGACCGACGTGCCTGTTGTTCACGCGCCAGAACGTCCCCTTCATCGCCCGCAGCTCCGAGCAGATCGAAGCGATCGGGCGCGGCGGCTACGTGCTGTCCGACGCAGCGGGCGCGCAGGCAGTCATTATCGCGACCGGTTCTGAGGTCGCGCTCGCGCTCGCGGCGCAAAAGGCACTCGCGGAGGGCGGCATCTCGGTTCGCGTGGTCGCCATGCCCTGCACCAGCCTTTTCGATCGCCAGGATGCGGCGTGGCGCGCGTTGGTGCTCCCGCCCGGCCTGCCGCGGGTCGCAGTCGAGGCGGGCGTCACGGATTTCTGGCGGAAATACGTTGGGGCGGTCGACGACAAGCATGGAGCGGTGGTGGGCATCGATGTCTACGGCGCATCGGCGCCCGCCGGTGCGCTGTTCAAGCATTTCGGTTTCACCGTCGACCACGTCGTGGCGGCGGTGCGCGGCGTGCTTTGACTGGGACTTCATCTTCTCACCTCACTGACGCGGATCAATCCAGTCGTTCATCCAGGGAACTGCAATGACCATCAAAGTTGCCATCAATGGCTACGGCCGCATCGGCCGCAACATCCTGCGCAGCCATTACGAAGGCGGGAAGAAGCACGATCTGTCGTTTGTCGCCATCAACGATCTGGGCAGCCCCGAGACCAATGCCCACCTCACCCGTTACGACACGGTGCATGGAAAATTCCCAGGCAAGGTGGACGTCGACGGCGATTCGATGGTCGTCGACGGCGACCGTATCAAAGTACTCGCCCAGCGCAATCCCGCCGAACTCCCGTGGTCTGCGCTTGGCGTGGATGTGGTCATGGAGTGCACGGGACTGTTCACGACCAAGGAAAAGGCCTCCGCACATCTGAAGGGTGGCGCGCGCAAGGTGATCATCTCCGCGCCGGGTGGCAAGGACGTCGATGCTACGGTCGTCTACGGAGTCAACCACCAGACACTCAAATCGGCGCACACGGTGATCTCGAATGCGTCCTGCACCACCAACTGTCTTGCTCCGCTGGTCAAGCCGCTGCACGAGCGCATCGGCGTCGTTTCAGGTTTGATGACCACGGTGCACGCCTACACCAACGATCAGGTTCTGACCGACGTCTACCACGAGGACCTGCGTCGAGCACGCTCGGCGACGATGAACATGATTCCGACCAAGACAGGCGCTGCCGCCGCGGTCGGACTGGTGCTGCCGGAGCTCAACGGCAAGCTCGACGGATACGCCATCCGGGTGCCCACCATCAACGTCTCCATTGTCGACCTGTCGTTTATCGCGGCACGCGATACGACGGTGGAAGAGGTCAACTCGATCATGAAGGAGGCTTCCGAGCGCGGACCGCTGGCCGGAATTCTCAATTACAGCAAGGGACCGCTGGTTTCTATGGACTTCAATCACGACGCAGCCTCGTCGACTTTCGATGCGACGCTGACCAAGGTGGCGGGGCGGCTGGTCAAGGTCTCCAGCTGGTATGACAATGAATGGGGCTTCAGTAATCGGATGCTCGATGTCGCAGTGGCGTTGATGGCTGCTCGGTAGAGAGATTCTTCGAGGCCAGCCGCAATGAACCCCTTCACCGCTCACCCTGCTTCGGTCGGGGAAACCTACTTCGAGCATGGCCGTTTTGCTTTTTCCTTCGGCATCCGCATGTTCCTAGGCGGGCTTGCCGCGATGGTTCATGCCGCGTTCCCGTTCCTTTTCATCACCACCGCGAGCGGGGTCCTCGATGAGTTGAATGCGAGACGCGACCGCGGCGCACGGAACACAAATGCGCGGAGCTCCGGCAGCACCGCGTGACGAAGTTGCGAGCGGGTACAGGAAACGGCAGGTGAACGCTATCCGGCCTATAGGACGTCGTTTATGACGTTTCTGCGTCTCTCCGACGTCGATGTGCGCGGGAAGCGTGTATTCATTCGTGCGGATCTCAACGTGCCGCAGGATGCCAGCGGCAATGTCACCGATGACACGCGCATCCGAGCCTCCCTGCCAGCGATCCGCGATGTCCTTGCGCGAGGAGCTGCGGTCATGGTGACGTCACACCTCGGACGCCCTAAAGAGTGCCGATACAGCGAGGCCGAGTCGCTCGCGCCGATCGCCAAGCGCCTGGGCGAGCTTCTGGGCCGCCCGGTTCCGCTGATCGGCGACTGGGTCGACGGCGGCGCATGGCACAGCGCGCTCAAATCCGGCGACCTGGTGCTGCTCGAAAACTGCCGCTTCAACAAAGGCGAGAAAGCCGACAGCGCTGAGCTGGCGCAGCGCATGGCGAAACTGTGCGACGTCTACGTCAATGACGCTTTCGGAACTGCGCATCGGGCCGAAGCAACGACGCACGGCATTGCACGGTACGCGCCGGTTGCGTGCGCCGGCCCGCTGATGGCGGCGGAGCTGGGCGCGCTCGGCAGGGCTGTGGCGAATCCTTCGCGGCCGCTGGTCGCAATCGTCGCCGGCTCCAAGGTTTCGACCAAGCTCAAGCTGCTCACCAACCTCGCAGCGAAAGTCGATGCATTAATCGTCGGCGGAGGTATCGCCAACACCTTTATCCTCGCCGCCGGCGGCCGCATCGGCAGATCGCTGGCCGAGCCCGAGCTCGTGGCCGAGGCCAAGGCAATCCTTGATCGATATCCTGGCAGGGTTCCGGTACCGATCGATGCGGTCGTCGCCAAGGAGCTTGCTGCTACGGCGACGCCGGTGCTCAAGGCGGTTGAAAACATCGCCGACGACGACATGATCCTCGACCTCGGCCCGGAGACGGTGCTGGCGCTGAAAACGATCGTTGGCCGCGCCGCGACCATCGTATGGAACGGCCCCGTCGGCGTGTTCGAGATCGACGCCTTCGGCGAGGGCACCAAGGCGCTTGCGCACGCCATCGCCGAGTCGAAAGCGTTTTCCATTGCCGGTGGGGGAGATACCCTCGCCGCCATCGCCAAGTACGGCATCGCCGACAAGATCGGCTATATTTCGACGGGCGGCGGTGCCTTCCTAGAATTTCTCGAGGGAAAAACTTTGCCTGCGGTCGCCATCCTCGAAGAGCGAGCCGGGGGGAACGCGCGTTGATTGCGCAAGCTGACCGCCCCGGCCCGGGAGAAAATATGCAGCGAGCCACCAAAATTGTCGCGACTCTGGGGCCTGCCAGCAGCACATCCGACGTGCTGACGCGCATGCTCGCCGCAGGCGTCGACGTAGTACGGCTCAATTTTTCCCATGGCGTCGCTGCCGACCATCAGGAACGCGCGCGCATGGTGCGTGCCTCGGCGCATGCGCTGGGCCGGGAAATCGCGATCATGGCCGACCTGCAGGGTCCCAAGATACGCATCGGCAAGTTTGCCGCGGGACGCATCACGCTCAGCACGGGACAGACGTTCATTCTCGATGCCGATTGCGAAGTGGGCGACGAACGACGCGTCGGTCTGGATTACAAGGAACTGCCGCACGACGTCGAGCCCGGGGCGGTGCTCCTGCTCGATGACGGGCTCATACGGCTGCGCGTCGACTCGGTGCAGGGCAACGCAATCACGACGCGGGTAGAGGTCGGCGGGGTTTTGTCGAACAACAAGGGCATCAATCGTCAGGGCGGGGGCCTTACCGCGCCGGCGCTGACGGCCAAGGATATGGACGACATGAAGACGGCGGTGGCCATCGACGCCGATTACGTCGCCGTGTCCTTTCCCAAGAACAAGGAGGACATGTACATGGCGCGTCAGCTGTTGCGCGCCGCCGGCGGCAGAGCGCTGCTGGTCGCCAAGATCGAGCGTGCGGAAGCGATTGCCGCGCTGGAAGAGATCATCGTCGCCTCGGACGCAATCATGGTGGCGCGCGGCGATCTGGCGGTCGAAGTCGGCAATGCGGCCGTCCCGGGTCTGCAGAAGCGGATGATTCGTCTGGCGCGCGAGCGCAACAAACTCACCATCACCGCGACCCAGATGATGGAGTCAATGATCCACAACCCGGTGCCGACACGAGCCGAGGTCTCCGACGTCGCCAACGCGGTTCTGGATGGCACCGACGCAGTCATGCTTTCGGCGGAAACGGCGGCCGGCCGCTATCCGGTCGAGACGATCGAAGCGATGAGTCAGATCTGCGCCGAAGCAGAGAAGTCGGATGTTGTGGTGCTCGACCGTGACTTCCTCGATCAGACCTTTACGCGCATCGATCAGTCGATCGCCATGGCTACGCTGTTCACCGCGTTCCACCTCGGCGTCAAGGCGATTGCGTCGCTCACTCAGTCGGGATTCACTGCGCTTTGGATGTCTCGGCACAACTGCGGATGCCCGATTTTTGCGTTGACCCCGGAGATATCTTCGCAACGCCGAATGGCGCTGTATCGAAACGTGCGGCCTCTATATCTGGAGCAATCCGAGGATCGCGAGGCCGTGCTGCGGGCGGCCGAGGAGCTGCTGCTCAGCAAAGGCCAGGTCGAGCGCGGCGATCTCATGGTGCTTACTATCGGCGAGCCGATGGGTAAGTCCGGCGGCACCAACGCCATGAAGATCGTGCGCGTCGGCGAGCACCATTAGGTGCGAGCCCAGACGATCTGGACGAGGCTAACGTGCGCAGCACGTTAAGGGCTTGGGCCCGGCCGAGGCCAAGATCGCCCGTCGGCGAGCCACCATTAGGTGCGAGCCCAGGCGATCTGGACTTCTTATCACCACGTCGCCAGCATTCCAGCGACCGCAGCGGCCATCGCACCCGTCGCAAGCCATCCGAGCGCTTTCAGTCGCCGGGTGACAGTGAAGCGCCCCATGACCTTGGGGTCATCGGCGAGCAGCATCATCACCATCATGATCGGTACCGCGATCACGCCGTTGATCACGGCGCTCCAGAACAGCGCTTTGATGGGATCGATCGGCGAGAAATCGAGCGCGACCCCACCCAGCGTCGCCAGCGCGATCATCGCGTAAAACTCGCGCGCCTCTAGAAGCTTCAGGTCCAGGCCGCGCTTCCATTCGAAGGTCTCGGCGAGAGCGTATGCCGCGGAGCCGGCGAGCACCGGGACGGCGATCAAGCCGGTGCCGATGATGCCGAGCGCGAACAGCAAAAAAGCGAAATCACCCGCGAGGGGTCGCAATGCTTCGGCCGCCTGTGCCGACGTCTGGATATCGGTCACTCCTGCGGCGTTCAGCGTGGCCGCGGTACCCAGGATGATGCAGAAGGCGACGATGTTCGAGAACCCCATCCCGAGGTAGGTGTCGATCTTGATGCGCCGGAGATGTTCTTCTGCACCTTGGGGGGCGTGCGCGAGCGCGTCGGCATTGGGATCGGCGGCGAGCTCCTCGACTTCGTGCGACGCCTGCCAGAAGAACAGGTACGGACTGATGGTGGTGCCGAACACCGCCACGACCACGGTCAGATAATCGGCGGTAAAGGCGAAATGAGGCGTCAGAGAATGTGCGGCTACCTCGCGCCACGGAATATCGATGGTCAGGACGAGTGCGACATACGACAACAGTGCCAGCGTCAGCCATTTCAGGTAGCGGACGTAACGCTGATACGTGAGAAACACCTGCAGAAGCAGACATGCGCCACCGAACAATACCACGTAGACATGCGACGGGCCGCCGACGACCAGATGCAATGCCTCGCCCATGGCCGCGATGTCGGCAGCGATATTGATGGTGTTGGCGACGACAAGAAGAGCCACCACCCCATAGAGCACGACGCGCGGAAAGTGCCTTCCGATGTTCGAGGCGAGACCGTGTCCGGTCACCCGTCCGATGCGCGCGCTGACCAGTTGGATGCCGACCATCAACGGATAGGTGAATACGATCGTCCACAGCGTGAGGAAGCCGAACTTCGCACCGGCCTGCGAATACGTTGCGATTCCCGACGGATCGTCGTCCGCGGCCCCGGTGATCAAGCCGGGACCGAGTTGACGTGCCCAGTCGCGAATCGTGCTTTGCATTGGCCGATCTGTCGCCGGTGGCGCGGCGAGTATAACCCGGGACACTGCGTGCGAAGATGACCAGACCCACGCAGCGCGGACAGGAGCCCGAAAGAAAAAAGGCCCGCGCAGCGCGGGCCCTTTATCCTCGGTTTGCGAGCTTGGCGCCCGCGGCTGAAATTACGGCAACATGCTGTGGTCGTAGGTCCTGATGTCCCGGTTATGGGTCTCGGTAAGGAACACCGACCCGATGATCAGCGTCATGATCGATACCACGATCGGATACCAAAGCCCGTAATAGATATCTCCGGTGGCGGCGACCATCGCCGTGGCGGTCAGCGGGAGCATGCCGCCGAACCACCCGTTGCCGATGTGATAGGGAAGCGACATCGACGTGTAGCGGATCTTGGTCGGGAAAAGCTCAACCAGGAAAGCCGCGATCGGGCCATACACCATGGTCACGTAGATCACCATGATCACCAGGATCACCTCGGTCATGAACCAGTTGACCTGGGATTTGTCGGCACCGCTCCTGTAGCCGGCGGCCTTGAGCGTGTCCTCGAGCTTCTTCTGATCCCAGCCTTCGATGCGGGTCGTGCCGATCGTGGTTACCACCGCCGCTCCCGACTCAGGAGGAACGGACTTGAACGACAGTCCCTGCTTGGTGAGGAAGTCCTTGGTGCGGTCGCAGTCCGAGAACTTGCTCCATGGCCCGACGAAGAGGTGGAACTGGCAATCGGTCGCGGCCACCGTGATCGGCGTCTTGGCCGCGAACTCTTCGAGCGCGGGGTTGACGTAATGCGTGAGCGCACCGAACAGCGGGAAATACGTCACGGCGGCGATGAGGCAACCTGCCAGGATGATTTTCAGCCGCCCGATCTTGTCGGAAAGCCAACCGAAGAAGACGAAGAACGGCGTTCCAATGAGCAGCGACAGACCGATCAGCGTGTACGCCGACACGTAGTCCAATTTGAGCGTGATGGTTAGGAAGAACAAGGCGTAAAACTGCCCGGTGTACCAGACAACGCCCTGCCCTGCGGTCGCGCCGAGGAGCGCGAGCAGCACGTACTTGTTGTTCGGGTACTTGAAGAAGCTATCGCTCAACGGCGACTTCGACCCTTTGCCCTCGGACTTCATTTTCTGAAATACTGGCGACTCGTGCAGCTTGAGCCGGATGTAGATCGAAAAGACGAGCAGGATCAGCGACGCCCAGAACGGAATCCGCCAACCCCATTCGGCGAAAGACTTGGTGTCCATGTTGCTGCGGCACAGGTAGATGACGAGCAGTGCCAGGAACAATCCCAGGGTCGCCGTCGTCTGGATCCAGCTTGTGTCATACCCGCGCTTGTTGTGCGGAGCGTGCTCGGCCACGTAGGTTGCGGCACCACCGTACTCTCCGCCCAGCGCGAGCCCTTGCACGAGTCGCAGAGTCACCATCAATATCGGAGCGAACCATCCGATCGATGAATAGGTCGGGAGCAGGCCGACCAGGAAGGTCGATCCCCCCATGAAAACGATGGTGACAAGAAAGGTGTATTTGCGTCCTACCAGATCCCCTATGCGTCCGAATACCAGCGCGCCAAAAGGACGTACGAGGAATCCGGCGGCGTAGGCCGCAAACGCCGATAGGAGCGCCGCGGTCTGGTTGCCAGGAGGGAAGAACAGCGCTGCGAAAAACGGTGCCAGGACCGCGTACAGATAGAAGTCATACCACTCGAAGACCGTTCCCAAGGAGGAAGCGAATATCACCTTCCTCTCTTCGGTGCCCATACTCTTGATGGACTCTTCCTCTAAGAACCGCTTGCCTGCCTTAACGTCCGCCATCGTCATCTCCCCCAAAAGGGTTGTTCAATGGACGCGTTGGATGCGTCGAACCCACCCCCTCCGACGACTTCCAACAGCTATGCCCCCCCAAAAAAGCTGGTCAATAGTATCTCAGCCGCACCTTACGTGGAACTTACATGTGTCGCCGACTGCTCCGCCATATTGCGGCGCATCATCGGCCGCAGCAGCTTAAGCGACGGCACCTCTTATCCTGCCGCCTGCGGTTCAAGCAACGACTTGATCTTGGCCATCAAATCTCGCGTCGAGAAAGGCTTGGTGATGTAAATGTCGGCGCCCAGCGATAACCCCCTGGTCACCTCGGCATCGCGTCCCTTGGCCGAGAGCATGATGACCTTGATATTCCGCCAGTCGTCGCGCTCGCGGATTCGCGTGCACACTTCGTAGCCGCTTTTCAGAGGCATCATCACGTCGAGCAGAACCAGATCCGGATGGTTCGACTCGACGAGCTCGAGCGCTTCTTCGCCATTGCGCGCGATGTGCACCTCGTATCCGCCACGCTGAAGCAGGAATTCGACTGCAGCGACGATACTCGGCTCGTCGTCGGCAATGAGTATTTTCTTGGTCACGTCTCTAGGGCCCCGGTGGGCAAAGTAAAGGAAAAGCGAGCGCCTTGCCCCAAGCTGCTCTCGACCCACATCCTGCCGCCAAAATGCTCCACGATCTGCCTGCTTATGTGAAGCCCAAGTCCGCTCCCGTGCGGCTTGTCGGTGAGCGTATCTCCCACTTGATGGAATTTACTGAAGATGACTTCATGATTCTCCACCCCGACTCCGAGGCCATTGTCGCACACGTCCACGCGCAGACTGCCGTCGCGCTCCGACAGGGCGATCTCGACCCGGCCTTTCTCCGTATCGCAGAATTTGACCGCATTAGACAGCAGATTGAGCATGACCTGGATCATGCGGTCCAGATCGACGGTGACGCTCGACACCCGTTCGGGAAGCCGCGCTTCGACCTCGATGTTCTTTTCCTTGAACAGTTGCTCCATCGCAGCGAGGGTGTCGGAGATCACTTCCTTCATATCGACTCGCGTTTCAACCCAGTCCGCCTTGCCCGACTCGATCTTTGACAGATCGAGCACCTGATTGATGAGGCGTGTCAGGCGCTCCGCCTCTTTGGTGATGATGCCGAGGAATTTCTGCCGCTGCTCGCTCTCCACGTCGGGATCGTCGAGCAGGATTTCGGTGAAAGCACGGATCGAAGTAAGCGGCGTGCGTAGCTCGTGGGTGACGGTCGAGACGAAATCGTCCTTCAGGCGGTCGAGCTCGGTCAATCGCATATTGGCCTGGCGCAGCTCGGCTGTCGCTGCTTCGAGCTCGCGCGACTTCTGCTCGAGCTTGTGACTGTAAACGACCACCTGCGACGCCTCGTCGAGCACTTCGCGGACTTCTTCGATACTGAGCGCCTCCTCCTTGACCACGGAGGCCACCATGACGCGCGCCGATGCCGCGCCGATCGCACCCGCGAGCTGAACTTCCACGTGATGCACCAGCTCGGCGTCGGCGACTAGCGCATCGGCAGGCCAGCGCAACCCTCTCGCCTTGGCGTATTCGTCGAACGCGCTCTGAGCAGTCGTGGTGCCCAGAAACCGGACCAGCAAGGAGTAAAGGTCCGGCACCGAAGCCGTGCCGCGCCAAAAGCGGGCTCCGCCTGGTCCGCCGGTGTGGCGAAATACGTCCACGAACAGGCTGGCCTGGCGGTGCTCGTCGGCACTGGGCGACGTAAAGAGCGACGCTCCAACATAGGCGCCCACGTTGGCGATCAGGCTCCAGATCATCGCGTGGCTTATCTGATCGAGACCCGTCAACCCGAACAGCTGCAGCGGCTTCAATAGCTCGATAGCGAGCGGACCTTCGTCAAGCAGGCTGATGGGCAGCCAGCCTGAGCGGGCCAGCGCCGGCAAAAGCAGGGTGTAGAGCCAAACTGCGAAGCCGGCGGTAAGCCCGCAAAGTGCGCCAGTGCGCGTGCCGCCTTTCCAGAAGATGCCTCCCAATATCGCCGGGGCGAATTGCGCAACGGCGGCGAAAGAGATGAGTCCGATGGAGACCAGCGCGTAGGCCTCGCCGGCGAGCTTGAAGTAAATGTAGCCGAGCAAGAGGATGAGCACGATCGCTCCGCGCCGGATGCCGAGAAGCAATCCGGTCAAGTCGCGGCGCTCGCCTAGCTTCAATCGCTTCATTCGCAGCAGCACCGGCATCACCAGGTCGTTGCAGACCATGGTCGACAAAGCGATGGTCTCGACGATAACCATGCCCGTGGCCGCGGATAGACCTCCGATGAAGACGAGCAAGGCAAGCAGCTCCTGCTTCTCGGCCATGGGCAGCGTGAGCACGAAAGTGTCGGCATCAACGCTTCCGTCGGGAAAGCGAAGCAAGCCGCCGAAGGCGATGGGAAGCACAAACACGTTGATAGCCAGCATGTACACCGGAAACAGCCAGATCGCCTTGTTGATGTGCTTTTCGTCGACGTTCTCGATGACCGCGACCTGGAATTGCCGCGGCAGAAACATGATCGCCATCATCGAAAGAATGGTGAGCCAGACCCAGTTGGCGTAGCCGCCGGCGACTCCTTCCAGCGGCGCCAGCATGGGGTTGAGCTTCGGGTCTGCCGCAGCGCGCCCGAAGAGATCCCCCAAGCCGTTGTACATGCCGAAGGTGACGAATACGCCCACCGCGAGGAACGCCAGCAGCTTCACCAGAGACTCGAAAGCGATGGCGGCGACCATGCCTTGATGGTGCTCCGCCGCATCGAGATGCCGGGTGCCGAAAGCGATGGTGAACGCTGCGAGTATCAGCGCCACCCAGAGCGCGGTGTCCTGGCGGGCGGAGATTGCCCCGACAGAGGACGGCATGGCGATTTCAGGATATTGCACCAGAATCGTGAAGCTGCTCGACACGGCTTTGAGCTGCAGCGAGATATACGGAAGGATGCCGATGACCGCAATGACGGTGACCAGGCCGCCTAGCAGCGCGCTCTTGCCGTAACGCGAGGCGATGAAGTCGGCGAGCGATGTGATGCGGTTCTGCTTGGAGATGCGCAGGATCTTGCGCAGGACGACCCACCACAGCGCGATCATCAGCGTCGGGCCGACGTAAATCGGCAGGAAGCCCACGCCGTCGCTGGCCGCGCGGCCCACGCTGCCGTAGAAGGTCCACGCCGTCGCATAGACCGCCAGCGAGAGGCTGTACACGTACGGGCTCGCAATGACTGAGCGGCCGGCGTCGGCGCGCCCGTCGGCGTAGTAGGCGATCGCGAACAGCACCCCGAGATACAGGAACGCGATAAGGACAATGGCGGTTTCGTGGAGCATGGTGCCTTGCGACTACGCCGCTCTAGCTCCCCGACTCGGCGACGTATCCCATCAGGCCGATCAGCGCCGCCCAGGCGATGAACAAATAAGCGTAAAGGACCGGCACCCCGAACAGCGACCCCGACACGTTGAACAGTGCGAGCACGGGGTAGTTGAACAAGACCATGCCCAGCATGCACAGCGCCACGAAGCGCTGGCCTTTGCTTTCGAGTTCGTTCATCGCTTCTCCTTTGCCGATCGCCGCTAAACGGCCCGCGAGCGCACCACCGTGACCGTGCAAGGGGCTTGAGCCGCAACCACGGCGCACACGCCCGGGAACAGACGCGTCGGCGTGCCATCGCGCGGCGCACCGAGAAGTACATGATCGACTTCGTTCATCGTAGCGTAGTCGACGATCGCCGCGGCGGGCTTGTCCGACTCCAGCACGTGATAAGTGACACGCTCCTCAGCCAGCTGCAGCGGCTTCGCCCAGCGGCGAAGGTTCACCAGATGCTTGATGTGCCTGCCGGTCGCCGTGTCCTCGTAACGCTCCCCGCTTAAGCTCGCCGCGGGGGGCACCGCAGTCACGCAGGCGATGCGGCAGTGGTCGTCCGCTGCCGCAAGGCGTCTCGTCGCATCCTGGAGCGCCTCGAACAGCGCGTCTTCCGGCTGCGCCGGCGCGATCGCCACCAGCACGATAGGCGCCGGACCGCTCTGTAGCGACGGCGGTGGACACGGTGCCGGCTCAAACCTTCTCGCCCTGACCCAGCGTCGCGCAAGCGCTCCCAAGCCCGAGCGCCGCCGGCGCGACGCACGCTCGCTTAAGCTCGCATGCGATGGATTGGCGAGGTCGAAAGCGGCCTCGGCCGCCGAAGCGTAGCGGTCGCGAGCGTCGATCTCCAGGCAGCGCAGGATGATCTCCTGCAGCCAATCCGGAGTCGCAGGAACATGCGCACGCGGAGGCAACGGATCGCGGTAGAGACGCCGGCGCAATTCCTTGCGGCTGCTCGGATTGCCGAATGGCAGACGTCCGGTGGCAAGCTGATAGAGCATGGCGCCCAACGCGAAAATATCGCTCCGTGGGTCGCAGCGTACGCCGACGACCTGCTCCGGCGCCATGTAGACCCAGTTGCCGACGGGATATCTGAGCTCTTCGGCCAGGAGATCGGGGTACTGGGCGTGATGCGCGAGACCGAAGTCGATGAGCGCAGCTTCACCGCTCGGACGGTAGAGCACGTTAGTCGGCTTTAAGTCGAGGTGGGCAACGTCCTGCCGATGCACATCGTGCAGGGCGAGTGCAAGCGTCGCGCCCAGACGCGCGATCTCTTCCGGTGCGTTCGGAGCGCGTTGAACCCAATCGTCGAGACGAGTGCCGTCGATGTGTTCCATCACCAGATACGGCGTGGTCTCGACATCCCCGAAGGCAACCAGAGTCGGATGGTGAGGACTCTGCGGAAGGGCGCCCAGCACCATGCGGCAGACCTCGAACGCGATCACGTTCACCGCGCGCTCGCCCGGACCCAGACGGGGAATCTTGATGATCAGCGGCAGCGGTCCATCGGGACCCGTCAGGCGATAGATCGTCGCCATGCTGCCGGCGTGGATCACATCGCCCAAGCGAAACCCGTCGATTTCGGTGCCAGGCTCCAGCATCTGCGTCAAGGCCTGTTAACAGGCACTAGGCGCCTCGCTCGAGGCGCAAAGCGACGCGCTCGGGAAGCCCGGCGGATCGAATCTTCCGCGCGGCAAGCGGAAAGTCATAGGGCACGCGGAAAAAAGTCAGCCGCTCGCGCTCGAGATCGGCAAGCGCATAGCATGCCTTGTTGCTGCGATCGCGCGGCTGGCCGGCGGAGCCCACGATCGCCAGCCATTGGCGATGCTTGCCCGTCGGAATCGGTGTACCCGGCACCGGCCGGAAAGGCATCGGGTGGCCGTCGGCGCCCATGTAAAACAGCTTCTGTTCGTGCACATGCCCGCAGAAGACATAACTGGCGTTCGCGGACCGGAGGCTGTCTTCGGCTTCTCTCAAGCTGGTTACGTAGATCCATTGCTCGGGCGCTGCAGCGCTTGCGTGCACGAACAGCATGTCACCCTGCCTGACCGAGAGCGGCAGACCGGCGAGGAACGCGCGCTGCTTGTCTCCAAGCTGCGCTTGCGTCCAGTCGATGGTGACTTTCGCGTGACTGCTCAGCGTATCATCCGGACGGCCGAGCGCGGCGGCATCGTGATTGCCGAGCACAACGACGGCTCCGTCGGCAGCGTGCTGTTCGATCAAGTCGAGCACCGCAACGGGATCGGCGCCGTAGCCGACCAGGTCGCCCAGGAACGCAAAGCGATCCGCCCCCAGCGCCTTGGCATGGGAAAGACAGGCGGTGATCGCCTCCAGGTTGCTGTGTATGTCGGCGAACAGGGCCAGCTTCATCGCGGGTGCGCGCGCACCATTAGGAAACCGCCGCCTTCACACGTCGAGCCCGAAATGTACCACCGTGCGCGGTGGAGTCGAAGAGTAAGCCGCAAAGCGCGATTGGAGACATGGGCGGCGATGCGATAGAGTTGCCGCGAACCTCTCGCACACAGGCAAATCGCCGTTGATCATCGCCCTGCTCTCCGACATTCACGGCAATCTGGAAGCGCTGAGCGCGTGTCTCAAACACGCGGACCAAGCCGGTGCCGGACGCTATGCATTCCTTGGTGATCTCGTCGGATATGGCGCCGATCCTCAAGCTGTTGTCGACACCATTGCCCGGTACGCCGACCGAGGAGCCGTGGTCGTCAAGGGCAACCACGACGAGGCGGTCGAGAAGACGCCGCGCTACATGAACGAGTCGGTGCGCGCAGTCATCGACTGGACACGCCAGGCATTGAGCGACGACGGCAAGGCGTTTCTTTCGTCGTTGTCGCTTTGCGTGCGGGAGTCGGACTTCTGTTTCGTCCATGCCTCGGCGGCATCCCCGCAGCGCTGGGATTACATCGACAGCGCTGCCGCCGCGCGGCGCAGTATCGAGGCCGCGCAGGTGATCTACACCTTCTGCGGCCACGTCCACGATCAGGAGCTATATTTCCAGGGGGCTGGCGGCAAGACGATGGCGTTCAAGCCAATAGCGGGTACCCCTGTTCCCATTGGCCGGCACCGCCGCTGGCTGGCGATCGTCGGGTCGGTAGGGCAGCCGCGAGACAACAATCCCGCAGCGGCTTACGCCCTGTTCGACACCGAGCGTGAGCGGATTACCTTCCGCCGGGTTCCTTATGATCACATTGCCGCCGCGCGCAAGATCCGCGAAGCCGGTCTGCCGGTTTCCATCGCCTACCGCGTGGAGAAAGGCATATGAGCGATCGCTGTGCAGGCAGCGAGCTCGACGGCTTCCGCATCGGAGATCGCATTCATTCCGGCGCGATGGGCTACATCTATCGCGTCGACGGTGGGGACGGAGCGTTCCCCAAGATCATGAAGGTTCCTCGCGTTGGTCCAGGAGAATCCGGAGAAGGCGTGATCAGCTACGAGACAGAGGCCATGGTATTGCCTGCGTTGTCGGGACCCCACGTGCCGCGCTTCGTGGCGATGGGAAACCTCTCCAAGACGCCCTATCTCGTGACCGAATGGGTCGAGGGCGAGAGCCTCCAGCACCTCATCAATCGCGGCGCGCTTGCGCCCGACCGGACCGCGTCGCTCGGATCTGCAATCGCCGACGCCGTGCACAGCCTGCATCTGCAGGACGTGGTTCATCTCGATCTCAAGCCGGACAATGTCATCATCAAAGCCGACGCCACGGTCGTTCTGATCGATTTCGGGCTCGCCTACCATGCGCACTTCCCCGATCTGCTCGCCGAGGAGCACCGCTTCGCCGCAGGGTCGGCGCCGTACATTTCGCCTGAGCAGGTGCTTGGGCGGCGCTCCGACCCGCGCAGCGACATTTTTTCGCTCGGCGCAATGCTCTATGAGATGGCGACGGGAGAGCTGCCCTTCGGCGTGCCGTCGACCATGGCGGGTCTCCGCGACCGCTTGTGGCTCGACCCTGTGCCTCCCAGGGTACGTTCGCCATCGGTCCCGCCCTGGCTGCAGGAGATCGTTCTGCGCTGCCTCGAGCCCGACGCCGAAGATCGCTACCAATCGGCCGCGCTTGTGGCGTTCGATCTACGCAACCCCGATCAGGTCGCACTGACTGCTCGTGCTCGCAAATCGGCACGGGCCGGCTTGCTCGAGCAGACCCGGCGCTGGTGGCGTACCCGTGATCGGCGTCCGGGGCCGCACGCGCTGCCCAAGTCGCAGGTCAGTGCAACGCCCGTCGTCATGGTGGCAGTCGACACAACGCACCCTGATGACGAGAGGCAGCCAGCACTGCAGCGAGCGACCGCGCAAGTGCTGTCGCTGTCCGCGGAGTTCCGGCTGATCTGCGTGTCGGTGATTCGCCGCTCGGTGGCCGCCGGAGGCGCTGAGGGCGGCGAGAGTGCGTCCGGAGCCTACCTCGACCACCTCGTGAGACTGCGCCATTGGGTAGAGCCGCTGCACCTGCCACCGCGGCGGCTCTCCCTCCACGTCATAGAATCCGCCAATCCGGAAGGCGCGCTGCTGGAGTTTGCGCGACGGAACAACGTCGACTTGATCGTGCTTGGCGCGCCACACCCGGCCCAACTCGGGCTCGCGTGGTGGCGCTCGATCGCGTCAGGGGTCACCGCGAACGCGAATTGCACCGTTCACGTGGTGCGCGTTCCGGCTGCAGCAAGTTAACGCGACGTGAGGTTGCGGCGGCGCGAATCAGCGCATCACTGATCCGTCGGCGCCTCGAGGCAGTAGCCGACTCCGCGCACCGTCGAGATCCTGACGCCGCCCGGCGCGAGCTTCTTGCGCAGGCGATGCACATAGACCTCGATTGCGTTGGCGCTCACTTCCTCGCCCCATTCGCAAAGGTGCTCCACGAGCTGGTCCTTGGGCACCAGCCTTCCCGCTCGCTGCAAAAACAGTTCGAGCAGAGAAAGCTCGCGCGCGGAAAGCTCGAGACGCTCCCCGCATAGCTCGGCGACGCGTCCAACTTGATCGAAAATCAGGCTTCCGTGCTTCATCAGCGCCGGGCCCCCGGACAGGCCGCGACGGGTGAGCGCGCGCGCCCGCGCTTCCAGCTCGGCGAGCTGAAACGGCTTGGCAAGGTAGTCATCTGCACCGGCGTCGAGGCCCCGCACGCGGTCGGTAACACTGTCGAGCGCGGTGAGCATCAATACCGGCACCCGCGAGTTGCGGGCTCGAAGGCGCCTCAAGACCTCGAGCCCAGAGAGCTTGGGAAGGGTGATGTCGAGGATCAGCAGATCGAAATCGTTGGCGCCGAGTGCTGCATCGGCCTCGCCACCGTTCTTCGCCCAGTCCACCGCATAGCCGGATTGTCGTAGCGTACGCCGCAGCCCATCCGCGAGCACAGGATCGTCCTCGGCGATGAGAATGCGCATCAATGTCCTCCTGGCGCGGGAGCGCCGGAGTTCAGTCTAGCAAAGAAAGGACAGAACGAATGATTGCCTTGCAGGTCCCTTGCTACGGCGTGGAGCAAAGCGGCAGGGCGAAGGATTGCAGCACTTCTCCGCTGGTCGAGTCTTCGACAAGCGCGGCGAGCGCGATCGGACCCGTTTCCGAGGGAAGCGGAAATGTCAGCCGGTCACGCAACTCGCCGTCGGCCGCCACCGGCATGCCTGCCGCCCACTGGCGTACCACGCGATCATGGCTTAAGCGTTTTCCCGCGTTCTCGCCGGCCTTGACTTCGCTCACCAGGCGGTCCTGTACCAGCGCGACTGCGACGCGTGCACGGCTGCGCTCCGACGCATCCGGGACGCTTACATGGACATCCACGTGCACTTTGCCGCCGTCGCTTTGCGCCGCGAGCTCGATGGTGGCGCGGGCGCGGCGCGCATTGACGGCGGCGATTGCAGCTATAGCGTCAGCCTGCGTCCGCCACTGCGAGAAATCGCGTCCTTGGAGCAGGATTTGCGGTGTATAGACGAACGCGCTGTGCTGACGTCGCATCTGCTCATACTGTCGCTGCGTAAATGCGGCGCTGGCAAAGCGGTCTTTCCAGCCGAGCCGGTCCCAATAATCCACATGCAGCCCGAGCGGAACAACCCGATCGGCGCGCGCTTCCAACTGCGACAGCCAGCGGTCGGCTGGAGGACAGCTGTCGCAGCCCTCGGATGTGTACAGCTCGATCAGCGCAACCGCATGCGGCGGGCTTTGCGCCCTGCATTCCGCATGCCCATAGGCCGGCAGCACAGCCAGTGCACTGATCGCCGCTAGTCTTCTCAAAAAGGCGTTCACGTAAAGGAATTGTCCAAGATCGCTCCAGTAGTCGCCGGGACTCTGCCGCTCCTTACATGGCGGAGCAGCCCTGACCTTGTGCTAGCATGCCACGGCTGCGGCCTCGGCGAGCTGCGAGGCGCCGCACCGCCAAACAAAAGGAGACCACGCCATGGGCATCTTCGGGATTATCGGGACCATCATCGTCGGTTTCATCGTAGGTTTGATCGCCCGCGCGATCATGCCCGGCGCGGACAAGCTCGGGTTCTGGCTTACGACTGCTTTGGGCATAGGTGGATCGATCGTCGGCGGCTTCATCAGCAGCCTGATCTGGAAGTCCCCCGACGGCAAGTTTCACCCCGCTGGCTGGATTCTTTCGATCCTGGGCGCCTTGATCCTGCTGTGGGGCTATAACAATTTCGTGCGCTAGCGAGCGCCGGGGCCGGCCCGGCCTCAGCGGCGATGCGGTAGTAATGGCGCCGTAGGTCGCGTTTCACGTTCCGCTGCGGGTTCCGGCCAAACGGACCCTAGCATGGCCGAACTCATACAGCTCATCGTTTCGGGCACCGCGACCGGCTCCATCTATGCGCTCGCGGCGCTCGGCTTCACGCTGCTCTGGCAAGCTTCCGGGACGATCAACTTCGCGCAGGGCGAGTTCGTCATGCTCCCTGCATTCGTGATGCTGTTTTTCATCGGCACTGCCGGTGTGCCGCTCTGGCTCGCCTTTTTGCTCACCTGCCTGGTCGCGATGCTGCTGCTGGGCTATACATTCAAGCGGGTCATCGTCGACCCGTTGATCCGTCACGGGGTCATCCCGCTGGTCATCGCCACGCTGGGACTTTCGATCGGAGTCAAACAGCTGGTGAAAGCGGGAATCACCGCGCAGGCGCAACCTTTCGAGAGCCCTTTCCCCGACGGCCTGCTCGCGCTGGGCACGATCAGGGTCTCCTGTGCTGATGTGGGGACGCTCCTGCTTGCCGGGCTGATTGTCATCGGCCTGCAGATGTTCCTTAACCGCACGGTGACCGGTCGCGCCATGCAAGCCGTCGCGCAGAATACCGACGCGGCGAAAGTGCTCGGGATCAATGTACGGCGGATGGTGCTCTATACCTTTCTCATCAACGCCGTACTCGCGACCGTCGCTGCGCTGCTCGTGACCCCGGCCTATCTCGCCAAGTTCGACATGGGCGAATCGATCGGTCTCAAGGCGTTTTACGCCGCGATCATCGGCGGCTTCAATCAGACGCGCGGCGCCTTGCTCGGCGGCGTGCTGGTAGGCGTCCTGGAGAACCTGACCGGCGCCTATGTGTCGCCAGCATACAAGGAGGGCGTCGCACTGCTGCTGTTTCTGGTCGTGATCATCTTGCGGCCCGAGGGGCTGCTGGGCAAATCGGAAGAGCGCAAGGTATGAACAAGCTGCAGACCCTGGCGCTGGTGATTGCGCTGGTTCTGGTCGCTGCTCTGCCGCCGTTTCTGTCGCGCTACGGCGTGAACCTGATGACCCAGCTTTGCGTGTATCTGATGGCCGTGCTGGGCCTGAATCTCATCGTCGGCTATGCCGGCCAGATGTCGATCGGCCAGGCGGCCTTCTATGGAATAGGAGCGTATGTCGCGGGACTGCTGATGACCAAAATGGGCATCTCTTTCTGGGCGGTGCTGCCGCTCGCCGCGCTCACCTGCTTCGTGACCGGGCTCGCGCTGGGGTTTCCCGCGCTGCGCGTGCAGCATCACTACCTCGCGTTCGCGACGCTCGGCTTCAACGTGCTGGTGTTCCTCGTCATGCGCAATGAGGAGTGGTTGACCGGCGGAACGTTCGGTGTTGCCAACATCCCGCGGCCGACGCTGTTCGGCTTATCTCTCGACAGCGACCGGGCGTATTTCTACTTGGCCTACGTGTCCGTGATGCTGCTTGCCTTGGTGCTGTGGTGGCTGCTGCGCTCACCCTGGGGCCGCGCCTTCGCCGCGTTGCGCGACAACCCGATCCGCGCCGAGAGCACCGGCGTCAACATCACAGCCTACACGCTGCTCGCCTTTGCGATTGGCGCGGCATGCGCCGGCATCGGCGGCGTTTACCTCGCGGCGCTGGTCAACTTCATCGAGCCCGGGCAGTTCCACCTTTCGGTGTCGCTGATGATGCTGCTCGCGGTTATCGTCGGAGGATCCGGACGGTTTTTTGGTCCCGTGCTCGGTTCAGTGATCGTCATCCTGCTGCCCGAGTGGCTTCGGTTCATGCAGAACTGGTACCTGGCCTTTTTCGGCTTTGCGGTCGTCGTGATGATGATCTTCCTGCCCGGCGGCCTCTTGTCGCTCGGCGACCGCTTCAAGATTCGCGGGCAGGCGAAATGACCACGCTGCCGAGCTTTCTCGAGGTCAAGGATGTGCGCAAGCACTATGGCGCCATCAAAGCTGTCGACGGGGTGACGCTTTCCGTGGGTCCTGGCGAGATCGTCGGCGTGATCGGGCCGAACGGCTCAGGAAAAACGACGCTGTTCAACAGCATCCTCGGGCAGATCAAGCCGACTTCAGGAACGGTGGAGTTTTGCGGTGAGGACATCACCGCCATGTCGCCGCTCGAACTGTCGCGCCGCGGCGTGGGCCGCACGTTCCAGACGCTGCAGGTATTCGGCAAATTGTCGGTGCGTGACAACCTCATTGTCGCGGCGCAGGAGTTCAAGGGCACGATGCTGGGACGACTGCTCGCGACGCCGGACGCGGGGCTTGGCCATCACGCCGATGAGATGATCGAGCTGTTCCGGTTAAAGCACGTGGCGAGCCTAGCAGCGGGCAGTCTTTCCTACGGCCAGCAGAAGCTCATCGACATCGCCATGGCGTTCATGCCTGCTCCGCGCCTTGTTCTCCTCGACGAACCATGCGCTGGAGTCAATCCGAGCCTGGTCGATCAGCTGCATGATCTGCTGATCGCTCTCAACAAAGCTCAAGGCGGCAGCTTCGTGGTCATCGAGCACAACATGGACTTCATCATGAAGTTGTGTCCGCACGTGGTGTGCATGGTCGAGGGCAAGGTGCTCGCCGAAGGCCCTCCTCAAACCGTGCAGACCAACCGTCAGGTGCTCGAAGCGTATCTCGGCAACTAGGGCATCGATCAACGAGGCGCTGCTTGGCCGACAAAATCATCGAATTCGACCGGGTCGTCGCCGGCTATTCGCCCAGCCTGACGATCCTCAACGAGACGACGCTGGACGCGCACAAAGGTGAGATCACGCTCCTGATCGGCCCCAACGGCGCAGGCAAGTCAACCGTGCTCAAGACACTATTCGGCATGCTCGTTCCGCGCTCGGGCGAGATTCGCTTCGAAGGCCGGCGCGTCAATGGCAGCCCGCCGCGGCAGCTGCTCGCGGAGGGAATCGCCTTCGTGCCGCAGGGACGCAACCTGTTTGCCTCGCTTTCGGTGCGTCACAATCTCGAGCTCGGGGGCATTACCCTGCCGCGCCGCGAGCTCCCCGGTCGCATCGACGAAGTGCTGCAGCGCTTTCCGCGCATTCTGGAACGCATCGACAACCAGGCCTCGACCATGTCGGGGGGTGAGCAGAAACAGCTCGAGATTGGTCGGGCGCTTCTGCTTCGACCCCGTATGCTGCTCATCGACGAGCCGTCGATCGGCTTGTCGCCCAAGCTTGTGCAGGAAGTGATGACCTTGCTGCGCAGCCTCGCCGACGCAGGAACCACGGTGCTCATGGTCGAACAGAATGTACGCACCGCACTCAAGTATGCGAACCGCGCACTGGTTCTCGAGATGGGGCGCCTGGCGCTGGACCGCCCGGCCTCCGAATTGCTCGACGATCCGAACTTGAACCGCCTGTTTCTGGGCGGGCACGTTAAGACTGCCGCTTAAGATGACGACTCGTGCCTTGTCCCTCGCAGCGCTGACCGTGCTGGAGCTCTCGCCCCCGGACATGGTCTCGTGCGCGGCCGCCGCCGGTTATTCGCATGTCGGGTTGCGCCTGATTCCAGCCACCGACACCGAGGTTTCTTGGCCGATGATCGGCGATACACCGCTCGTGCGCGAGGTCGAGCGCCGGCTCGCGGATGTCGGCGTGCGCGTGCTCGATATCGAGATATTTCGTCTCAAGCCGGAAACACGGGTGAAGGACTACACTGCGGCCCTCGACACCGGCGCGCGACTAAAGGCTCGCCACGTGCTCGTCGCCGGCAACGACCCCGATGAGAGCCGGCTCGTGGCGAATTTCGCGGCCTTGTGTGACCTCGGCGCTCCGTTGGGCCTGAGCTTCGACTTGGAGCCCATGCCGTGGACCGACGTGCGCTCGCTCGAGCAGGGAGCGCGGATCGTCGCACTTGCCGGACGAGACAACGGTGGAGTGCTCATCGATCCGATTCACTTCGACCGCGGCGGCAATGTCGCATCCGACATCGATGCTGTGCCTCCGGCGCGCTTTCACTACGCGCAGCTATGCGACGCCCCCGCGGAGCGTCCGCGCGACACCGAGACGCTCCTGTATCAGGCGCGAGCCGAGCGATTGATGCCCGGCGACGGCGGTCTCGATCTTCGCGGCATCCTGCGCGCGCTTCCAACGGGGCTGCCCCTGGGGCTGGAAATCCCGATGAACCAGCTCGCGCGGACGCTTCCGGCCGTCGAGCGTACGCGTCGCATGCGCGCCAAAGCCGAAGCGCTGCTGGCTTCGCTCTGAACATCCGGCCCCGGTCCGGGTCGAATTCACTGCCCGAATTTCGACGGCGCGTTTCACGGCGCCGCCTATAATCGGGGCTCATATCGTTCAAGTGATTGCTATGACTACGCTGCCCTCACCCGAAGTAATGTATCGCGCGCTCGCCACACGCGACCAGGCCTTCGATGGAATTTTCTATGTCGCGGTCAAGACCACGGGCATCTTCTGCCGGTCGGTGTGTCATGCCCGCACGCCCAAGCGGGAGAACGTGGAGTTCTTCGCGACTCCGCACGACGCGCTCTATGCCGGCTACCGGCCATGTCTGCGTTGCCGTCCGCTCGAAGGAAGCCGGGCTTCGCCGCGAGTCGTCGAACAGTTGCTTGCCGCGGTGGAGGCCGACCCGTCGGGCAGGCTGCGTGACGCCGACCTGGCACGCATGGGCATCGATCCTTCGAGCGCGCGCCGCGCCTTTCAACGCTACTGCGGCATGAGTTTTCACGCCTACCATCGCGCGCGCCGGATGGGCATGGCCTTGAACGGAATTAGAGAGGGAAAGAGCATGATCGACCTCCAACTCGACCACGGTTTCGAATCGGGCAGCGGTTTTCGCGAGGCTTTCGGAAGAATTTTCGGAACGCCTCCGAGCCAGGCTCGTGAAGTAGACTGCCTGTATGCGCGCTGGTTCGAATCGCCTCTGGGTGCGCTGCTTGCGCTCGCCAACGATGAAGGCTTGCATCTGCTGGAATTCGTCGATCGCCGCGGACTCGAGCGCGAGTTACAAGCGCTGCGCCGCAGAGTGCCGCAGCACGTCGTTCCGGGAGACCATGCGCACCTTGATCGTATCGGACGTGAGCTTGCAGCCTATTTCGACGGTGAGTCGCTTGAGTTCGAGACGCCGATCAAGCTCGACGGCTCGCCATTCCAGCGCGCGGTGTGGGAAGCACTTCGCGAAATCCCGGCGGGCGAGACGCGCAGTTATGCCGAAATCGCATCTCGCATCGGCAACGCGACCGCCGTGCGCGCGGTCGGCAGAGCCAATGGCGACAACAAGCTTGCAATCATTGTGCCCTGCCACCGCGTGATCGGCGCTGACGGCACGCTGACGGGATACGGCGGCGGCCTCTGGCGCAAGGCGTGGTTGCTGGAACACGAGCGCACTCACACGTCTGTGCGAGGACAGGTGCCGCTCGAATTGTCAGCCGCTGCAGTCGCCTGACGCGGACCTGCATTTCATGTCTCCCGCGGATGTGGCGCGGCTCGCAACGCTGGCCGCGCTCTGGGGTGGCTCGTTTGCCTTCATGCGCGTTGCTGCCCCAGTGCTGGGCCCGCTGTGGCTGGCGCAGAGCCGTGTCACGCTGGCTTTTGCAGCCCTGCTTATTGTCGCGTTGGCGCGCAACGATATTCCCTCGTTACGCGAACGATGGCGAGATTATCTCGTGGTCGGTGTGATCAATTCGGCCTGTCCGTTCGCGCTTTTCAGTTTCGCCGCGCAGTATGTCACCGCATCGACCGCGGCCATTCTCAACGCAACCAGCCCCTTTTTCAGCGCCATCGTTGCTGCCGTATGGATGGGTGACAGACTGACTGCGAAGAAGCTCGCGGGGATGCTGCTCGGGATCGGCGGTGTTGGCCTGCTCGTCGGGTGGCATAGCGAACCGGCCGGAGGTCAGTTCGTCATCGCCGTGTCCGCGTGCCTGCTCGCCGCGCTTTGTTACGCCGTCGCCAGCGTCTACGTCAAAGTGAGAATGTCGGGTACGTCGAGCTTCGCCGTCGCACTCTACAGTCAGCTCAGCGCAGCCATTGCGCTCGCGCCGGCGCTCGCGTTTGCGCCTCCGCACGGATCTCTGACGCCACTTGTCGCTGCCAACGTGCTGGCGCTTGCGCTAGCGTCCACCGCACTGGCTTATCTGCTGTATTTTCGGCTGATCGCCACGATCGGGCCGACGCGAGCCCTGACGGTCACCTTTCTGATCCCTTTGTTCGGCGTGTTGTGGGGCTCGCTGTTCTTATCAGAGGCGATCGGTGCCAACACGCTCGCCGGCGGAGCTCTCATCCTCCTCGGAACATGGCTGACGCTCAAGCAACCTCTGAATAAGCCCGGCGCGGCGCCATCGCCAGCGCCTGGCGATCAGACCAGTTCGGCTGCAGGCCCCAGGATCTGCTCGCGCAATTCGCGGTAGCGCGGCAACGTCGGAGGATAGACGCAGAGGTACTTGACTTGCGCTGCCTGCAGGCAGCGCTGCTTGATGATCTCCAGTTTCTGGTCGCGCGGATTCTGTACCTGCTCCGGCTCCCGCGAGTCGACGATCGCCACGATGGTCATGTCCCGGTCGCACACCACGAAGCCGACGTGCTGGTTGGCAATCTTGCGAAATGCGCGGAGTCGCTCCATGCCTTGCGGACCGATCTTCACCTGCAGCACATCGGCGAGCCGCACTCGCGCAAAGATTTCGTGCCGTGGGAACGCCGCCTTCAGCAGCAGGTACACCACGTTTTCCGCCTTTGACAGGAAGCGTGGCCGCAGCAGATAAAGGCCGGGAAGCTCCGCGCTGGACAAAAGCCGCGTCGTCTCCCCCTCGGTCCACTGCGCGGCGGTGATCGGTCCTTCGGCTGTCACCTTGTTTGAACTGGAGCCGCGCTGTCGCCGCATCAGCCCGACCAGCACGGCGACCACCAGGGCGCTGATCGCAAGCGCGAAAAGCATTCCAGACGTCATCGAGCTAAGTCCTTCGACGGGGTTCGATCGCGGCTCATTGCTGCAGCGCTGCTCCCTGGAACGGTGCCGGCGACGCTGACGGATCGGCCGGCACCGGTCGCGTAGTCTAATCCATTTCGACCCGCCTTGCTGACGGCAGCGTCATCGGTTCAATTGCAGTCATCAGCGACCGTTGGGCAGCGGACTCGAAGAGCGCCCGCAAACGCACGCACGTTAACCGCTACATCCTCGGCCGCAGGCATCGCGTCCTGGGCGCGGAAGTCGATTTGCGGGGCGATACAAATGCGAAGCCCCGCTCGCGCGGGGCTTCCTGAAAGTTGGATCCCCGCCTTCGCGGGGATGACGACTCGTTTCCGATCGCGACCCGTGCTTACCGGACCGCTCCCGGACGAAATCGTCACATGTCCATGTCGCCCATGCCGCCCATGCCACCCATACCGCCGCCACCGCCCATCGGCTTTTCCTCCTTGGGCGATTCGGCGATCATCGCTTCGGTGGTCAGCATGAGGCTTGCGACCGAAGACGCGTTTTGCAAGGCGAAACGCGCCACCTTGGTCGGATCGACGACGCCCATCTCGACCAGATCGCCATACTGATGGGTCTGGGCATTGAATCCGAAGTTGCCTTTGCCCTCGGCGACCTTGTTGACGACGACCGACGGCTCATCGCCAGTATTGGCGACGATCTGGCGCATCGGTTCTTCCAGCGCGCGCAGCACGATCTTGATACCGGCTTCCTGATCGGCATTGTCGCCCTTGACGCGGCCGTTCAGATTGGCGCGGGCACGCAGATACGCCACGCCACCGCCTGCGACGATCCCTTCCTCGACAGCAGCGCGAGTCGCATGGAGCGCGTCTTCCACGCGGGCTTTCTTCTCCTTCATTTCGACTTCAGTCGCAGCGCCCACCTTGATCACCGCCACGCCGCCAGCGAGCTTGGCTACCCGCTCCTGCAGCTTTTCCTTGTCGTAGTCGGAGGTCGCTTCGTCGATCTGCACTCGGATCTGCTTGACCCGTGCTTCGATACCCTTCTTTTCCCCGGCGCCATCGATGATGGTCGTGTCTTCCTTGGCAACTTCGACGCGCTTGGCACGGCCAAGGTCCTTGAGCGAAGCGTTCTCGAGCTTCAAACCCAGTTCCTCGGCGATGACCGTTCCACCGGTAAGAATGGCGATGTCTTCGAGCATGGCCTTGCGGCGGTCGCCGAAGCCGGGCGCCTTCACTGCACAGGTCTTCAAGATGCCGCGAATATTGTTGACGACCAAGGTAGCCAGCGCTTCGCCGTCGCAATCTTCGGCGACGATGAGCAGAGGCTTGCCGGACTTCGCTACCTGCTCGAGCACGGGCAGGAGGTCGCGGATGTTGCTGATCTTCTTGTCGTGCAGGAGGATGTAGGGCTCATCCAGCACGGCCACTTGCTTTTCGGCGTTGTTGATGAAGTACGGCGAGATGTACCCGCGGTCGAATTGCATGCCTTCGACCAGTTCGAGCTCGTTCTCCAGCCCTTTGCCGTCTTCGACCGTGATCACGCCTTCCTTGCCCACCTTGTCCATCGCGTCGGCGATGGTCTTGCCGATCGACTCGTCGGCGTTGGCCGAGATCGCGCCGACCTGGGCGATTTCCTTGCTGGTGGTACAGGGCTTGCTGATCTTCTTGAGCTCTTCGACGACCGCTACCACGGCCTTGTCGATGCCGCGCTTCAGATCCATCGGATTCATCCCCGCGGCGACGTACTTCATGCCTTCGGTTACGATCGACTGCGCCAGCACGGTGGCAGTGGTGGTCCCGTCTCCGGCGACATCTGAGGTCTTGGACGCAACCTCCTTCACCATCTGCGCGCCCATGTTCTCGAACTTGTCCTTGAGCTCGATCTCCTTGGCGACCGACACCCCGTCCTTGGTCACGGTCGGCGCTCCGAAGCTGCGCTCGAGCACCACGTTACGGCCTTTGGGGCCGAGGGTAATCTTCACGGCGTTGGCGAGGATGTTCACGCCGACCAACATTCTGTTGCGGACGCCTTCGCCGAAGCGTACGTCTTTGGCTGCCATATCTCTGTTCTCCTGAAATCGCTAATGTGTATCGCGGGGCACGCGTTAGGCGATGATGCCGATGATGTCGTCTTCGCGCATGTGCAGGTAGTCGGTACCATCCATCTTGAATTCCTGGCCGGAGTACTTGCCGAACAGGATCTTGTCGCCCACCTTGACGCCCATCGGCACCAGCTTGCCGCCGTCGTCCGTTTTGCCAGGCCCGGCGAAAACCACCTCGCCTTGGGACGGCTTTTCCGCTGCGGTGTCGGGAATCACGATCCCGCCGGCGGACTTACGCTCTTCCTCGAGCCGCTTAACGATCACGCGATCATGCAAAGGACGAATCTTCATGTTAGCACTCACTCCTTGAACAATTATCTATAAATCAAAAGGTTAATGACGAATAACATAGTCGGCAGCCGGCTCCGCTAATTCGAGCTGCGCTAAAGGCTGCCCAGTGGAGATGTTGTTAGCACTCGACGCTGACGAGTGCTAATAATAGAGAGCTCCCGCTGCAAAATCAAGGGCGGAGAGCGGAAAAATTGGCGTATTTACACGGACGGCACGCCTGGAGGGCGCTGGGTTGCCGGCGAGGAACCGGGGTCTGGAGGAGCCGTGGGCTTGAGAATCGGTTAGGCTATGGCGCCATCATCATCACCAATGGGCTTGAATTTCTATGCCATGCCCGCCGAACCCGTAACTATTCCCCCTCCCATTCCTGGCGCACCGATAATCGCACGCACAGTCGAGGCCGGCCGGGGCACTTCGTGGTGGAGCGAAGCCTGGCGTCTTTTCACGGCCGCGGTTGGACCATGGATTCTGATCGCCGTGATCTGGGTGGTGATCGAGATCTGCCTCTCGCTGATTCCGTTTGTGGGGCACCTCGCAACGCAGCTGCTGACGCCGGTGTTTGTGGGCGGCTTGATGCTTGGCTGCCGCGCCGCCGACCGCGGGGAGGCGCTGGGCGTGAATCATCTCTTCGCCGGATTCGCCAGTCACGCCGGGCCGCTGCTCGTCGTCGGCCTCATCTACACGGCTCTCGCCGTCCTCATCGTCCTCATCGTCGGCGCGATCCTGTTCGTGTCCTTTGGAGCCGCGGTGCTCGAGCAACTGTTCCAGTTGCAGGATCCGATGTCGGCCGGCGCGGCGCTGGGGAAAATGCTTTATGTCCTAATGATCGCAGCGCTGCTTTTTCTCGCGTTCTCGCTACCGTTGGTGATGGCGGTTTGGTTCGCGCCGGCGCTGGTGGTGCTCCGCGGCGCAGAACCATGGGCGGCGATGAAACTCTCCTTCAGCGGCTGCATGAAAAACGTCGTGCCGTTCCTGCTGTACGGCCTGATCGGCATCCCGCTCGCGATCGTCGCGTCGGTCCCGCTGATGCTGGGGTGGTTCGTGGTCGGTCCCGTCGCGATCGCGTCGGTGTATACCAGCTACTGCGACATTTTCGAAGACGAGCCAGGGGGCCGCTAAGGCCGCGTCGGGCCCGTTGGGGAGGCGGCTCGTTCGGTCAGGTCGGCGTTGTGATGCGTGGAGAATGCGCCGCGATGATGTCGTGCACCTTGACGACCAGCGCTGCCGGCGCATTTCCACGTACGAACCACCTTTGGTTGGAAGTGTCGCCGGCGGACTCGAATCCGTGTGGCCGCAGCAAATGTTGAACGGTGGCGCGATAGCGCGAGCCGCGAGGAATGCGCACCACCCAGGTCGTCTTGCCCTGCGAAGTGGCAAACAGCGCGTCGACGAGTGCGCGGCCATGACCGCTGCCGCGCCGCCCGAATTCCAGCCCCGCAAGCCATAGCTCATAGCCTCCGTCAACGGCACGAAACAACCCGAAGCCCACCGGTGTACTGCCGCTGTTTCGATCATCGGGCCAGAACACATAGCCGGGGACGGCCACCGATTCGATGCGTCCTGTCTTCGGATCGGTTTCGGCGAAATAGCCGTGCGTCAGCGCGCGCTTGAGCTTCGCGAAAAACTCCGCCGCCTTCGGCGTGTCCTGGGCGAGGCTCGATTCGAAACTCCCCTCCGCCGCGGCCTGACGTATCAGCGCGCGCAGCATGGCGAGATGGCCGACGTGAGCGGGAGCGAGCATGGCGACGTATCGACTCGTCCGGTTAACGAATTAAGTTAGCGCCTCGGTCTTTCTGCAGGTGTGCCGACTTACGGACGGTTGCAGGGACGACACGAACGGTTGCGCCTCATCTACAGTGCTTGGGCCGCTCGTTCGTACAACGGCTCACGGCGGTTGCGGCGCAGTGCTCCTGCACACGACAATTTGTTCAGGCTCTTCGCGCCGCTCGCTCGGCCGCGCGATCAGTGCGCCTTATCCCAGTTCGGTCCGCTGCCGACATCGACTGCGAGCGGCACCTGGAGTTGCGCCACACCGCTCATGAGTCCGGGAAGCTCCGCCTTGACCCGCTCGAGCTCTTCCACCGGGGCCTCCAGTACGAGCTCATCGTGCACTTGAAGCACGAGCCTGGTCACAAGACGCTCCGCATCGAGCCAGCACTGCACGGCAATCATCGCCAGCTTGATCAGATCCGCAGCCGTCCCCTGCATCGGCGCGTTGATCGCCGCGCGCTCTGCTGCCTGGCGCCGCGGTCCGCCTCCGGCATTGATGTCGGGAAGCCAGAGGCGGCGTCCGAAGACAGTCTCGACATAGCCCTGACTGCGCGCCAGAGCGCGCGTGCGCTGCATGTACTCGGCAACGCCGGGATAGCGCGCGAAATATTTTTCGATGAATTGCTGCGCGGCGCTGCGTTCGATGCCAAGCTGCGCCGCAAGCCCGAAGGCGCTCATTCCATAGATCAGCCCGAAGTTCACCGCCTTGATGTAGCGTCGCTGCTCCGAGGTGACCTCGTTGATCGCCACGCCAAAGATGTCTGCGGCGGTGGCTCGATGAATGTCGGCGCCTTCGGCGAAAGCATGCAGCAGTGAAGCATCGCCGGAGAGGTGCGCCATGATGCGGAGCTCGATCTGTGAGTAGTCGGCCGACACGAGAAGCCTGCCTGCAGGCGCGACGAACGCCTCGCGGATCTTTCTTCCTTCCGCCGTACGCACCGGGATGTTCTGCAGATTGGGATCGGTACTGGCGAGCCTTCCGGTCACCGCAGTGGCCTGACCGAAGCTTGTGTGAACCCGACCCGTCCGCGGGTTGACCATCTGCGGAAGCTTGTCGGTGTAGGTCGACTTGAGCTTGCACAATGCGCGATGCTCGAGCAGCAGCTTCGGTAACGGGTAATCGGCGGCTAGTTGCTGCAGCACATCCTCGTCGGTGGATGGCTGACCGGTGGCCGTCTTTCTCACCACTGGCAGCTTCATTCGCTCGAAAAGGATCTCGCCGAGCTGCTTGGGAGAGGCCAGGTTGAACGGTTGCCCCGCGGCTTGATACGCCTGCTGCTCGAGCGCGTTGATGCGCTCGCTTAAGTTTCTGCTCTGGCTGGCGAGCAATGCTGCATCGATCAGCACGCCCTCGCGCTCCATGCGAAAGAGCACTTCTCGCGTCGGGATTTCGATCTCCGAGTAGACGAACTCGAGCTGCTTGTCGGCCGCGATGCGCGGATACAAAGCGGCGTGCAGCTGCACGATCACGTCGGCCTGTTGCGTCGCGTATTCGGCGGCCCGCTCCACGGGGACCTGGTCGAAGCCGATCTGGCTTGCTCCCTTGCCCGCGACGTCGACGTAGGCGATCGGCTTGAAATCGAGGTGCCGCAAGGCAAGGTTGTCGACATCGTGCTGCCGGTGCGACTCGAGGACGTACGACTCAAGCATGGTGTCGTGCGCGACTCCGTGCAGGGCAATGCCGTGATTGGCGAGAACGTGCTGGACGTACTTGACGTTATGCCCAAGCTTTTTCGCTTGTCCGTTTTCCAGCCAGTGCTTGAGTCGGGCCAGCACGCGGTCGGCCGCCAGCTGCGTCGGCGCTCCTGCATATGCATGCGCGAGCGGCACGTAAGCCGCGCGACCCGGCTCGATCGCAAACGCCAGCCCGACCACGCTCGCGCGGAGCGGGTCGGCGGTCGTCGCCTCGACGTCGACGCACGCAACCGCGGCGTTCTCGAGTTGCGAGAGCCACCGCTCGAGCGCTGGCTCATCGAGGACTGTTTCGTAGTCACGTGTGACCACCCGGGCCGCTGGAGCGCTTGCAGTCGCCGGCGGCACAGCGGCCGCAACAGCGCCACCCAGAGTGCGCAGCCACTCCTTGAACTCCAGCCGGTCGTACATCTCCTTAAGGCGCGCGGTATCGGGCGGCTGCACGCGAAGATCCCCAGGCGTAACCGGCAAATCGCAATCCGTCTTGATGGTGAGCAGCGTTTTCGACTGCGGCAACCACTCGAGGGCTGCGCGCAGATTCTCGCCGACGACGCCGCCGATCTCTCCCGCGTGCGCCATCACGTTTTCTACCGTGCCGTACTCCACGAGCCATTTCGCAGCGGTCTTCGGGCCGACTTTGGCGACCCCTGGAACGTTGTCGATGGCATCGCCGGTAAGTGTAAGCAGGTCGAGCACCTGCGCCGAGCCGACGCCGAACTTGGCGACCACCGTCTGCTCGTCGAGCTTTTCGTTGCTCATCGTGTTGACCAGCGTCACTCCGGGCGCGATCAACTGCGCCAGATCCTTGTCGCCGGTGGAAACGACCGCTTCGATATTCTTCGCCGTCGCCTGCTTGACCAACGTACCGATAACGTCGTCCGCCTCGACGCCCTTGATCATCAGCAGCGGCCAGCCGTGCGCGCGGATCAACTCGTGCAAGGTCGCTATCTGACGCCCGAGATCGTCCGGCATGGGTTGGCGATTCGCCTTGTACTCCGCGTACAACTCGTCGCGAAATGTTTTTCCCGGCGCGTCGAACACCACGGCGAAGTAATCCGGCTTGCCGTCCTGCACCAATCGGCGCAACATGGAAACGACGCCGCGTATCGCGCCGGTCGGCTCGCCGCGCGACGTGCGCAGATCCGGCAACGCGTGAAACGCGCGATACAAATACGACGACCCATCGACCAAAACGAGCTTAGGCATGATTCAGACAAGCAAGATTCCCGAGTTGATCGACCCTCAGGCGATGTACTCGACCAACGGGCAGGAAGCGTGGCGGGTGCTCGGCATTATGGCAGAATTCGCGGTCGCAACCGAACGGCTGCGCGGTGTGCGCCCCGCAGTGAGCATGTTCGGCAGCGCGCGCATCGGACCGGATCACCCTTATTACCGCAAGGCTGAGCGAATCGCGCGCCTGCTCTCCGATGCGGGATTCTCGGTGATCTCTGGCGGAGGTCCGGGCTTGATGGAAGCGGCGAACCGCGGCGCCCACGCCGGACGCTCGCCGGCGATCGGACTCAACATCTTGCTGCCGCACGAGCAAGGCGGCAACGCATTCCAGGACGTCGGGATCAACTTCCGCTATTTCTTCGCGCGCAAGATGATGTTCGTGCGCTTTGCGTCGGCGTACGTTGTTCTTCCAGGTGGCTTCGGCACCATCGACGAGTTGACCGAGTGCCTTACGCTGGTGCAGACGGGCAAGAGCCGCAGAATTCCAATCATCCTGGTAGGCGGCGAATTCTGGCGCGGACTCATCGATTGGATGCGGGAGCGACTCGTCGGCGAAGGCATGATCGATGCGGCCGATCTCGACCTGATACGTATCATCGAAGAGCCGGAAGCGATCGTCGAAGCGATTTTCGATTACTACGAAACGCGCGGCTTCCAACCGACTCGAGAAGAGCGAAACAAGATGCTCAATCTCTAGAGCGCGGCCGCGCGCCATCGTTTCCTGCTAGAATTTGCTCATCGCAGGAGCATCGACGATGCGCGCCCCCATGCTCGTTCTGGTGTTCGCGTCGGCGCTCGCCGTCGCGCAGATCGCGTTCGCGCAGAAGACCCCTGCTCCCCCGGTACTCGAGCCGTTGCCCGAGGCGCCGCCTCCTCCTCCAGAGGTCGCAAACGATCCAGAGCTCGAGCCGCAGGTCACCATCGTCCGCCGCGACCGCGAAACGATCGAAGAATATCGCGTCAGCGGTCGTCTGATCATGATCAAGGTGATCCCGAAGGCCGGTCGGCCATACTATCTTGTCGCCGAGGGCCCCAACGGAAGCTTCGTGCGCCACGAAAGCCTCGACACCGGATTGCGGGTTCCGATGTGGCTGCTGTTTTCCTTCTGACCCTGAGAGAGTAGATCAACCGGCAACACGAGCGCGGAGCGTGCCGCGAGAGGGCGCACCGCGACGCCCGATGTCTGTCTACACAACCGTCACCGCCGAAGAACTGGCCGCCTGGCTGACGCGCTACTCAGTCGGCCCGGTACGTGCATTCGAGCCGATCGCCGCCGGCATCGAAAACACCAACTACTTCGTCACCGCAGACAAGGGGCGCTACGTCCTCACTCTCTACGAGCGCCTCCCTCCTGAAGAACTGCCGTTCTACTTGAATCTCATGGCGCACCTGGCGCGAGCCGGCGTGTGTGCTCCGGCGCCGGAGCCTGATCGCACAGGCGCGCTGTGGAGCTTCTTGAATGGCAAGCCTGCGAGTCTGGTCGTCCGGCTGGAAGGTGCCGCCGTCGAGCAACCCGATGCCGCGCACTGTGCTGCGGCAGGAGACGTGTTGGCGCGGCTTCACCTCGCTGTCGTCAGCTACCGCGGCCGATTGACCAACAGACGCGGACCGGGATGGTGGAGACAGGCGGCGCGGGCGGTACGACCCTTTTTGTCGGCGGAACAAAATGCCTTGGTCGCCGCGGAAATCAAGTTTCAGACGCGCCTGACAAGGCTCAAGCTCAAGCGCGGCGCGATTCATGGCGATCTTTTCTGCGACAACGTCCTTTTTGTTGACGGGCAAGTCTCCGGTGTCATCGACTTTGGCTTCGCAGCGACCGACGCTTTTGCCTACGACCTTGCGATTGCGGTCAACGACTGGTGCACGATCGCCGATGGCGAACGGGCTGGTGCGCTCGACGCCGAGCGTGCTTACGCCATGACGCAAGCGTATGCGGGGGTGCGTCCGTTCGATCAGGAGGAGCGCTCTGCGTGGCCAGTGCTCCTGCGCGCCGCGGCGCTTCGCTTCTGGCTGTCGCGACTCTATGACCTGCATCTGCCGCGACCCGGCGAACTCACGCATGCGCACGATCCCGCTCCGTTCGAGCGCATCCTCCGGGATCGGGTCGCCGCGACCCAGAATATGCCCGAGCTTGTTGCAACGTGAATCGCGCGCCGATTGCTTTTACGCGCCACGACGCGCGGCGCGGTATCGCCTGGCTTAAGGCAGCGTACGCGATGTTTCGTCGGGCGCCGCTCGCCTGGTTGTTCCTGCTCTTCACCTACTACCTCCTGGTGGCTATCGCCGGGCTCGGACCCTGGGCGGCGATCGGACAAGTCATTGCCGGACTGTTGAAACCGGTGTTCGCGGTGGGTTTCCTTGCTGCGGCGTGGACGCAGGAGCGTGGCGGGAAGCCGAAGCTCGAGCATCTGTTCCGGGGCTTCCGTAGCAATCTCTATGCGTTGATCGCCCTGGGTGTCGTATTCATTGTCGGCATGACACTTGCCGTACTCTCGACCATGCTAGTCGACGGAGGGATCGTCATTGGCGTTGTTTCAGGTGCGGTCAAGCCGACCGAGGAGATGCTCGCCGGAGGCAAACCTCAGCTTGCTCTGTTGCTTGGTGCGCTGTGCGCATTGCCGACACTGCTGGCCCTGTGGTTTGCGCCTGCGCTGGTCGTTTTCCATGACGCGGGCGCTGTCACCGCACTGGGGACGAGCCTGACGGCAGCGATGGCCAATTGGCGCGCAGTGGCGGCGTATGGCATCGCGGTGTTCGCGCTGGGGGGAGTGCTTCCCGGTCTAGCGCTGTCGATCGCGCAGTTCTTCGGCGAGTCCGTGGCAGGTCTGCTTGGCGTGTTTCTAGTCGTTCCGTACCTGTTTGCTTTCGTCGCCACCTTGCACATCTCCGACTACGTGAGCTTCCGCGACGTCTTCCACGCCGACGAGCCGATGGCAAGTGGCGGAAGAGAACCCGCGAGCGGATAAAGGACGGACACGCGATTCCGGCTACGCTGGTTGAAGCTTGGCGTACTCCAGCGCCAGCCACTTGACGCCGGCATCGCGGAAGTTGACCTGCACGCGGGCGTCCGTACCGCGGCCCTCGGCGTCGACGATGATGCCCAGACCAAACTTGGCATGCTTGACGCTCTGCCCGATTCGCCAGCCGATGTCGTCCCTCAACACGCGATCGGCCGCGCGTGGAGCGCTCGAATCTGCGACGGGCATCGCGCTCCGCCGTCGCTCCGACAGCCACAGCACGGTTGCCGGCGGAATTTCGTTCAAGAAGCGCGACGCGACGTTGTAACGGAGCTGCCCGTGCAGCATGCGGCTTTGCGCAAGCGTCAGGTAGAGCCGCCGCCTGGCGCGCGTCACGGCCACGTAGGCGAGACGTCGCTCCTCTTCGACACCGTCGTACTCGGACAGGCTGTTTTCGTGCGGGAACAGACCTTCTTCCAGGCCGGTGACGAACACGGTGTGAAATTCGAGACCCTTGGCCGCGTGCACCGTCATCAGTTGCAAAGCTGCGGTGCCGTCCGCTGCCTGCGTTTCGCCGGCCTCGAGGGCGGCGTGCGCCAGGAAAGCGGTAAGCGGATCGATCGCCTCCTCGCCGATCTCCCGCTCGGCTTCGCGCATGAAGCTCTCGGCCGCACTCACCAGTTCCTCGAGGTTGTCGAGGCGCTCCTGTCCGCCCTTCTCGGCGGCGTAATGGGCGGCGAGCCCGCTTGCGTGAACGATGCCCTGGACGGTTTCCGTCAAGCCCACTCCCGACATCGTCTGGCGCATTGCCTCGACCAGCTTGACGAAGCCGCCGACGCTGCTTCCCGCCTTGCCTGAAATCGGCGCGCTGCACGCGGTCTGCCAGAGGCTCGAGCCGGTGGCTCTGGCGTGCTCCTGCAGTGTCTCCAGCGACCGCGCCCCGATGCCTCTTGGTGGAAAGTTGACAACGCGAAGGAATGAACCGTCGTCCTCCGGCGTCGTGATGAGCCTCAAGTAAGCGAGAGCGTGTTTGATTTCGGCGCGCTCGAAAAAGCGCATGCCGCCGTAGACCCGGTAAGGCATGCCGGCGGTGAACAGCGCGTGCTCGACCACGCGCGACTGCGCATTGGAGCGATACAGGAGAGCGATCTCCGCCGGCGAAACCCCTTCGTCGACGAGGCTCTTCACGACGTCGACCACGAACGCCGCCTCTTCGATGTCGGACTGAGCGCAAAACGCGCGAACAGGCTCACCTTGCGCATCGGAGGTCCATAGATTCTTGCCCAGACGCTGCTGGTTGTGCTTGATCAGCGCATTCGCCGCGTCGAGGATGTAGCGGTGCGAGCGGTAGTTCTGCTCGAGCTTGATGAGCTTTACCGGAGTTGCAGCAGTACCGAAGTCGCGCTCGAAGTGCTGCATGTTGGCGATGTTGGCACCGCGAAAGGCGTAGATTGACTGATCGTCGTCGCCGACGGCGAACACCGCGGTGTCGGGACCGGTGAGCTGCTTGAGCCAGCGGTACTGCAGTGCGTTGGTGTCCTGGAATTCGTCGACAAGAATGTGGGAGAACCGCCGCCGGTAATGTTCGCGCAGCATGTCGCTGCGCGAAAGCAGCTCGAAGCTACGCAGCAGCAGCTCCGGGAAGTCGACCAGACCCTCGCGCTGACAAGCCGCTTCGTAGAGCGCATAGTGCTCGACCTGACGACGCGTGAATTCGTCCTGAGCTTCGACCGCATTGGGACGAGAGCCCTCCTCCTTCGATGCGTTGATCAGCGTCTGCAGCTGCCGTGCTGGAAAGCGATCGTCATCGATCCCGTGGGCCTTGTACAACCGCTTGATCAACGCAAGCTGATCCTGCATGTCCATGATCTGAAACAGCCGCGGCAGCCCCGCCTCACGATGATGCGCACGCAGCATGCGGTTGCACAGGCCGTGGAAGGTCCCGACCCACATGCCTCGGGTGCTCACCGGCGTCAGCGCGGAGAGCCGCACCAGCATTTCCTTCGCAGCCTTGTTGGTGAACGTCACGGCGAGCACCGACAGGGGGCTCGCCTGGCCCGTCGCCAGGAGCCAAGCGATACGCGTGGTGAGCACGCGCGTCTTGCCGCTGCCGGCGCCGGCGAGGATCAGCGCCGATGCGTGAGGCAGCGTAACCGCTGCAAGCCGCTCAGGGTTGAGGTTTTCGAGAAGCGAGGAAGTCATGCGAATAGCACAATTATAAAGTAGCGCGCTGTTGTGCCGATGGAACTGCTCCCACGGCTCACAACGTAGCCTGAGGGAATTCCCCGATTGCAGACGGTATAATCGCTGCCGCTCACGACCTCGCCCCGATGCCGCACGTGCCGCGAATCAACATCGCTGCTAACTCCGCGACCACTCGCTTGTTCGTGCAGTGGATCCGCTCGGCGGCGCCGTACATTTACGCGCTGCGCGGCAAGACACTGGTGATCGCGTTCGGAGGCGAAGTCGTCGCCGACGACACCTTCCTCGGCATCATCCACGATTTGAACCTCCTGCACAGCCTGGGCACGCGACTTGTGATTGTGCACGGCTCGCGGCCGCAGATCGAGGCTATCCTCAAGCAGCAGAACATTCCCAGCCGTTACAACCGCGGCCTGCGCATCACCGACGCCGAGACGCTCGACTGCGCTCTTGAAGGCACCGGTCACGCCCGCAGTCGCATCGAAGCGCTGCTGTCGCTGGGTGTCGCCAACTCGCCGATGGCTGGGGCGCGCATCCGGGTCGTCGGTGGCAATTTCTTGACGGCAAAGCCTATCGGCGTGTTCGACGGCATCGACATGCAATGGACCGGAGAAGTTCGCCGTGTCGACGTCGAAGCCATCAAGCAAAGGCTCGACGACGGCGACATCGTGCTGGTTTCTCCGGTCGGTTACTCACCTACGGGTGAGATCTTCAACCTCGCGCTCGAGGAAGTTGCGACGCAGGTGGCGGTGCGCCTGTCGGCGCACAAGCTAATGTTCCTGATGGATACCGAGGGCGTTCGCGACGGCCGACGCAAGCTTCTGACCGAGCTCTCCACGCGCGACGCCGATGCGCTGCTCGCCAGACGAGGCAAGCTGCCGCCGGACGTGCAGCTCTATCTACCATGTGCCGTGCGCGCGTGCGACAACGGCGTGAAGCGCGCGCATCTCATTTCTCGCCACCACGACGGCGCGCTCCTGCTCGAGCTGTTCACGCGCGACGGGGTCGGTACCATGGTGTCGGCTGGGCCGCTCGCCAACCTGCGCAGCGCGACCATCGACGACGTCGGCGGCATCCTGGCGATCATCGAGCCGCTGGAAGAAGAAGGCATCCTGGTGCGCCGGCCGCGGGAGCGGCTGGAAATGGAAATCGAAAGATTCGTCGTCGCCGAGCACGACGATGTGATCATCGGATGCGCAGCGCTTTACGCCTTTCCGTCCGACAGGGCCGGCGAGCTGGCAGCGCTCGCCGTGCACCCGGACTTCCGGCGCGAAGGCTATGGCGAAGCACTGCTGCACGAAATCGAGGCGCGAGCGAGGAAGTTGCATCTCGCTCGGCTGTTCGTGCTCACAACGCGCACATCAGGCTGGTTTGTCGAGCGTGGCTTTGTCGAAAGCGATCCCAGCCGCTTGCCCAAGCAGAAACGCGATTTGTACAACTGGCAACGGCGCTCGCTGGTCTACGAGAAGTCGTTGGCCTGATGCACATCGTGCGATAATTTCGCTCTATCTAATCTGCAGCGAGGAAGCACCATGGCTCGCATGGTTCACTGCATCAAGCTCGGCCGCGAGGCCGAGGGTCTCGACTTTCCGCCCTATCCCGGCGAGCTCGGCAAGCGCATCTTCGAGAACGTTTCCAAGGAAGCGTGGGCCCAGTGGCTGCGTCATCAGACCATGCTCGTCAATGAGAATCGGCTGAGCCTCGCCGATCCGCGCGCGCGCAAGTACCTTGCCGAGCAGATGGAGAGGCATTTCTTCGGCAGCGGCGCCGATGTGGCGTCTGGATACGTTCCGCCAAAGACCTGATCCATTCTTAGCCAGCGCTTCCATGTGCTGGTTAACGCCCGGGAGGGGACGCGATGAATCGGAGAAAGGCGAGCCTTGCGCTGCTTCTCGGCCCGCTTGCGTTCGGCGCCGCGTCATTTGCCGCCAAGGCACAGCAAGCGGGCAAGGTTTACCGCCTCGGCTATCTGAGCCAGCCCACTCGTGAGTCGGTGGAGCGCGGGCTCCAGGCATTCCTGAGAACGCTGCGCGAACTTGGCTGGGTCGAAGGCCAGAACCTGATCATCGAATACCGCTGGGCAGAAGGCAAAGTCGAGCGTCTACCAGAGCTTGCCGCCGAGCTGGTGCGGCTCAACGTGGATATCATCGTGGCGCCGGCGGGGCCCGCTGCCCAGGCGGCGAAGAACGCCACGAGTGTCATTCCAATCGTAATGATCTTCCCTGCAGATCCGGTGGAGCTTGGGCTCGTCGCCAGCTTGGCGAGGCCAGGAGGCAACGTCACCGGTACAACGTTCAGCCCTAGCCCGGCCATCTACGGTAAGCAGCTGCAGATTCTGAAGCAAGCGGCCCCGCGTGCCTCCCGAGTGGCTGTTCTCCGGAACTTAACCGACAAGGCGTGGGAGGTTCAGATCAAAGCAGTGGAAGCGGCCGCTCCATCCTTGGGTGTCCACCTTCAATATGTCGAGGCAAAAGGTCCCGAGGAACTCGATGCAGCGTTTGCTTCGATGACAAAAGAGAAGGCTGAGGCGCTTCTGGTCGTCGCTAGCTCAACGTTCCTGGTACATCGAGTCAGGCTTGCAGAGCTCGCGATCAAGAGCCGCCTGCCGACTATGTTCAATTTTCGGGAAATGGTCGAGGCGGGCGGCCTGATGGCCTATGCGGTGAACATGGCTTCGTTCACCCCGCGCGCTGCCGTATACGTTGACAAGATTCTGAAGGGAACGAATCCTGCCGATCTCCCCGTCGAGCAACCGACGACTTTCGAGCTGGTCATCAATCTCAAGACCGCGAGAGCGATCGGGATCACCATTCCGCAGTCGCTGCTGCTGAGCGCCGCGGTCGTCGAATAACACTTGGAGATGTGGGGCAAGCGTCTTAGGACGAGCTTCGGGACGCCCGACAAAAAACGCAAAGACCTGGGATGGCCTTGTTGAATGCAATCGCCTTGCTGCTGGCGCTGAACGGCGCCACGGCGCAAACCATGCAGCAATCATCGCTTCGTCCAGTTCACACATATTCGATTGTTGCACGCGACGCTGCAACGGGCGAGCTGGGAGTAGCTGTGCAATCGCACTGGTTCTCCGTGGGCAGCGTTGTTCCGTGGGTTGAAGCCGGCGTCGGGGCCGTCGCGACCCAATCGTTCGTTGACCCCAGCTACGGCAAGCTCGGCCTCGATCTCATGCGCTCGGGCAAGAGCGCGCCCGATGCGCTGAGCGATTTGCTCGCCAAGGACGACGGGCGCGAAGTTCGCCAGGTTGCGATGATCGACGCGCAGGGGCGCGTCGCGGCTCACACCGGCGCCAAGGACATTCCTTTTGCGGGCCTTATCGTCGGCAAGGACTACTCGGTGCAGGCCAACCTGATGATCAACGACAAGATCTGGCCGTCGATGTCACGCGCCTTTGAAAACAGCAAAGGCGACCTCGCCGAGCGAATGCTCGCCGCGCTTGATGCGGCGCAGGCGGCGGGAGGCGACATCCGCGGCAGGCAATCGGCTGCGTTGATCGTTGTCACCGGCAAGCCCAGCGGAAAAGCTTGGGTCGATCGAACTTTCGACGTGAGAGTCGATGACAGCGCGCAGCCTCTCAAGGAGCTGCGTCGATTGGTCACTCTGCAGCGCGCCTACAATCACATGAACGCCGGTGATCTCGCTGTCGAGCAGAAAGACAACGACCGCGCGCTGGCCGAATACAGCGCGGCGTCGAAGCTTGTTCCCGATAATGCCGAAATGATCTACTGGCATGCGGTCGCACTCGTGAACATGGAACGAGTGAACGAAGCTCTGCCGCTTTTTCGCCGCGTATTCGCAATGGACAGGAACTGGGCCACGCTCACTCCCAGGCTGGCGAAGGTCGGTCTGCTGCCCGATGATCCGAAGTTGATTCAGCGCATTGTCAAAGGGCAGGCAGGCGACTAAAGCCACCGCGTGCCCGAGCCAGACCATTGCCCGCCGGGTATCTGGCCCGGCATTCTCAAACGCTAGAAGACAGGACTCCCATGGACATCCCCAACGCAATCGAAACCGCGAAACCCATTCTCATCGCGTTTGCACTCAAGGTTCTGGGCGCAATCGCGGCCTACGTCATCGGCCGGATGCTGATCCGTTTCGCATCGACGCTGGTCACCAAGGCGCTCCAGCGACAGAAAGTCGAGCCGACCGTCACGCGCTACATCGGATCGGTCATCAACATCGGTCTCAACATCATTCTGATCGTGGCGATTCTGGGTTACTTCGGCGTCGAGACGACGTCGTTCGCGGCGCTGGTGGCCGGTCTCGGCATCGCGGTGGGCGCGGCATGGGGAGGGCTCCTCTCCAATTTCGCCGCAGGAGTGTTCATCCTGATGTTGCGTCCGTTCAAGGTCGGTGACTACGTGGTTGCCGGCGACGTCGAAGGAACCGTGCGCATGATCGGACTGTTCAGTACCGCCATCGATTCTCCGGACAACGTACAGACGCTGGTCGGCAATGCCAAGGTGATGAACGGCACGATCAAGAACTTCAGCCACAATCCCTATCGCCGGGTCGACCTAACGGCTCAACTCGACCACACGGTCGATCCCAACGATGCCATTCGCCGTCTCAAGGAAGCCTTGTCGAAAATCGCCAATGTGCTTCCAAAACCCGCGCCCGACGTGGAGATCCTGAGCTTCAGTGAGCGCGGACCGGTCTTGGCTGTGCGTCCGTATTGCAACCCCGCGCACTACTGGCAGGTATATTTCGACACCAACCGGACGATCCGCGAAACTTTCGGAGAAGCTGGCTATCCCGCAGCCCAGGCGTACTTGCAAATTCACCACAAGGCTGCGTGAAGGATATCGTCGTTAACGGGCCGTCCATCCGCGGCTCATCCTTGTTGCAAAGGCGCGCCAGCGGCAGGCGCCCTATTACTGGAGTCGATAAGTTGCTATGAACATTTCATATCTGCCTGTAGTCGCAACAATTCTGGTCGCCTTCCACCTCGGCGGATGTGCCACGCGTCCCGTCAATCCGCCGATCGAGCACTTCGATCCCGCGACGAAGTACGGCTTCGAACGCTCTTCCGACCATCCGGAAGATCGGCAGTATTTCATCATGCTCGCGTTCTCCGGCGGGGGCACGCGGGCCGCCGCGTTTTCCTACGGGGCGCTGGAGACGCTGCGCGACATGGAGATCACCACACGCAGCGGCCGCAAGCTGCGCGCTCTCGATGAGATCGATGTCCTCACCGGGATCTCTGGCGGAAGCTTCACCGCGCTTGCGTTCGGCCTCTACGGCGATAAACTCTTCGACGAATACGAAAAGCGATTTCTCAAGCGCAATGTACAAGGTGAGATCGTGTCGCGCACACTTAGTCCGTTCAACTGGGGTGCGCTCTGGTCGGAAGGCTGGAATCGGTCGGAGCTCGCTGCCAACCTGTACGACGAGATCCTGTTCAACGGCGCCACTTTCGCCGACTTAAAGCCGAATGGGCCGCGGATCTTTGTCGGCGCCACCGACCTTGCCGAGGGCACGCGCATCATATTCAACCAACAGAACTTCGACGTCATGTGCAGCGACTTGAGCAAGTTCCGGCTCGCGCGGGCGGCGGCGGCGTCGTCGGCAGTTCCGGTGCTCCTGTCATCGATCACCATCGACAACTACGGTGGCACCTGCGACTACCGCTTCCCGGCCTGGACGAAACTGTTTCTCGACAATCCCGATCCTCCGCGACCCGCGGCCCGGACGCTCAAGCGCCTGCAAGAACTGGAAACCTACGCGGACCGAACAAAGCGGCCTTACCTTCACCTTGTCGATGGCGGCGTTTCCGACAACATCGGCATGCGCGGCGGCCTTGATGTGTTCGCGACCTTCGAATCGCTGCACGCGGTAGGGATTCCGACGCCCTTTGATCACGTGCGCAACATCTTCGTGTTCATCGTCAATTCCCTCGCAACGCCTCCCAACAACTGGGACCTGCACGAGGAGCCTCCCGGAACCTTCGACGTTCTGATCAAGGCCACGGGCACGCCGATCGATCGCTATTCCTACGACACCGTGGAGACGTTGAAGGACATGCAGGCACGCTGGGCCATGCTGCGGGAAGTGCGCGACATCATCAAGCCGTCGGTCGGCGCAAACCCCAAGCTCGATTTCATCCTGAATGCACCGAATGTCAGCATCCATGTGATCGACGTGTCCTTCGCGGCGTTGAAGGAGCCCGCCGAGCGGGATTACCTCAACCAATTGCCCACGTCTTTTGTTCTTCCCGACGAAGCGGTCGATCGGCTTCGCGCTGCGGCAAGAGCGGCGATTCTTGAGTCTCCCGAGATTCAGCAGCTCATCAAAATGGGCGTCGTTCGCATGGTTGGTCAGGGTGGCCCTCAACCGGCAGTGCACTGAAACGCGATGCCGACTTTCCGCCGCCAGGCCTTGCACATTTCTTTACATGGCAACTAAGCTGCGCTCTGGACAGGCGAAACGGCCGACACCCTATAGAATGGCGCGATGCGCATCTGCCTGCTGACCAACCAGGACCTGCTCCACCTTCCGCTTCCAGACGATGACTGGCCGTGCGATCCACGGCCTTACTACCCCGAGGCACAGTGGGAGGTCGAGTGCCTCGAAAAAAGGACTTCCGTCGAACAGGTCGCTCGCCGCATCAGGCAGGGCTTCGATGTCTATTTCAATCTTTGCGACGGGGCCGCCGACCAGAACACTCCGGGGATCGAGGTGGTCCACACGCTGGAAAAGCACAATGTCGCGTTCACGGGCGCCACGTCGGAGTTCTACGAACCGTCGCGCGAAGCGATGAAGTTGGCATGCTGGTCCGAAGGCATCGAGACTCCGCGGTACGTCCTGGCGCGCTGCGAGTCGGATGTCGAACGGGCAATCGAGCTCCTACGCTTTCCTCTTTTCGTCAAGCACTACAGCAGTTATTCAAGCGTCGACCTCTCCCGGCGATCCCGCGCCTGTTCTCCAGCTGGGTTGCGAGCACAGGCCCGCAAGATGCTGCGGCGTCACGGGGCTGCTTTGATCGAAGAGTTCATCGAAGGGACCGAGTGCACCGTGCTCGTCGCTGAGGAACCTAGTGATCCGGCGCGACCCAAAACCTACGGGCCGATCCAGTATCGCTTCCCCGAAGGCGAGACCTTCAAGCACTCGTCTATGAAGTGGGCGGAGTACAAGAAGATGGACGGGTTCCCACTCGACGATCGCGCTCTCGAGGCCCGCCTGCGCGACATCTGTGCCCGCTTTTTCGTTGCGCTCAAGGGTGCGAGCTTCGGTCGTTGCGATCTGAGGGTCGATCGCAATGGCACGCCTTTCATGCTGGAGATCAATCCGAATTGCGGCGTCTACTATCCTCCAGAGGATCCCGGTAGCGCGGATCTCTGCCTCGCACACGACCCGGAAGGCCATGCCGGCTTTACGCGCCGTCTGATTCGGGCGGCATTACATCGACACAGGCAACGACGCTCTGCCGGCGCGCGGCTCTCCCTGGTTGCGAGCGGCGGTGTCAGAGTGCGAGCCGCCGGCGGACAATCCTAGGTCGACTCTCGATCGCGTTTGGCAACTCCTGGTCTCGATCATGACTGCCACTCCGATCAGCCGCTACCCTGTTCCCAGACTCGAGGACCTGCCCACGGACATTCGCGCGCGAATGCTCGAAGTCCAAGAGAAGGCGGGGTTCATCCCCAATGTCTTTCTGACGCTCGCGCATCGTCCGGACGAGTTCAGAGCTTTCTTTGCCTATCACGACGCGTTGATGCTGCGCGAATCGGGCTTGACCAAGGCCGAGCGCGAGATGATTGTCGTCGGGACATCAGGAGCAAATGATTGTCCTTATTGCGTCATTGCTCACGGCGCCGTGCTGCGCATCTACGCCAAGAACCCGTTCGTAGCCGACCAGGTTGCGGTCAACTATCGCAAGGCCGACATCACCGACAGACAGAAAGCGATGCTCGAATTCGCGATCAAGATTGCCACACGTTCTTCGGAACTGGTCGAGGCGGATTACGACAAGCTGCGATCGCACGGATTCAGCGAGGAGGATATCTGGGACATCGGCGCGATCAGCGCATTCTTCGCGCTGTCGAACCGCATGGCGGATCTGACCGCGATGCGTGCCAACGACGAGTTCTACCTGATGGGCCGCGTGCCCAAAGGAAGCTAGGAACGTTCTTCAGACACGGCAGTGCGCGACAACATAGGCGAGCAACTCGTCGATGCACGACGCGACGTCGCGTGCGGTCGTGTCGATAACCAGGTCGGCGGCCACAGGTTCTTCGTAAGGGCTGTCGATGCCAGTGAATTCCCGGATCTCGCCTTGTCTCGCCCTGCGATACAGACCCTTGGGATCGCGGGCCTCGCACGCCGCCAGATCGGCCTTTAGATACACCTCGAAAAATCGGCCGCTCTTCAGCGCCGCCCGCGCGCGTCTGCGATCGTCGCGATACGGGGAGATGAATGCTGTAATGCAGACGAACCCCGCCTCGGCGAACAGCGCCGCGACTTCGCCGACACGTCGAATGTTCTCCTGCCGATCTTCGGGCGAAAACCCGAGATTGGCGTTCAGGCCGCGGCGCACGTTGTCGCCGTCGAGCACGAACACCGCGTAGCCTGCGTCGAACAAGCGCCGCTCGAGCAGCATCGCCAACGTGGACTTGCCGGCAGCAGAAAGTCCGGTGAGCCAGACGACGGCGCCGGTATGGTGTAGCCGCGCGCTACGCTCCGCCTCGCTGACCTGGTGCTTGATCGGAACCGTTTCCCGCGTTGGCGCGGGAATCGCGCGCTGATCCGGATAGCCACTGGCGTCGATGACGCCGCCGCCCACGGTGACAAAGCCGTCACGCAGCACAAAGCGTCCGGTGGCGGGCAGCTTTGCGAAATCGTCCAGCGCGAGCAATTGGTGCGCGCGCAGCGTGACCTGCGCAATCTCGGTGGCGGCGATCTGGGAGGCGGGACGCCGCTCGAGAGTCAAGAGATCGATGCGGTGATGAATCGATTGCACGCGCACGCCGACGGTGCGCGCCGCCGCGTGCATCGTGAGCTCCCGACCCGCGACCAAGGGCTGCGACGCCAGCCAGAAGATCTCGGCGTCGAACACGGCGGTGAGCTTGGGCAGCCGCTCGCGGTGACTCGCCAAGTCGCCGCGCTCCACAATCAGGGGCCGGTCGAGCACGATGCTCGCGTTGTCACCCGCGACCAGCTTCGCTTCGGTTCTGTCCGGCCATGACATCAGCTCAGCTATCTTCGCGGAGCGTCCCGACGGAGAAAAGACGATCTCGTCGCCGGTGGCGAGTGAACCCGATTCGACCCGGCCGAAGAGTATGCGACGCTCATCGACGCGATACACATCCTGGACCGGCAGGCGCAGCGGAAGCTCTGTTTCCCGGACCGATGCGGGCAGCGCCTCCAGTGCGCCAACAAGCGTCGGTCCCCGATGCCACTCGAGCGGTGCCGAGGGCTGGCACAGATTGACGCCGTCGCGCGCCGATACCGGCACGATCGAACGCGCCTCGATACCCATTCTGACCAGAGCGCCGCCGACTTCGCTTTGGCACTGCGCGAACATTTTTTGCGAGTAGTCGACCAGATCCATCTTGTTGATCGCCACCACGATGTCGCGCACGCCGAGCATCTTGAGCACGTAGGCATGCCGCAGCGTCTGCTCTTCGCTCCCCGTGCGCGCGTCGAGGACCAGCAGCGCCGCGCTCGCGGCCGACGCTCCACTGACCATGTTTCTGAGCAGCTCCTTATGACCGGGAGCGTCAATAACTACGAATTCTCGCCGCGGTGTTTTCAGCCGCACGCGCGTCGTGTCGAGGGTAATCGCCTGGTCGCGTTCGGCCTGGAAGCTGTCAAGCGCGAACGACCATTCCAGCGGAACGCCGCGTTTAGCGGACAGCGCGGCCAGCTCCTCCGCCTTGCCGGCCGGCAGCTGCCCCAACTCGTGCAGTAGGCGCCCGAGCAGGCTCGACTTGCCATGATCTACATGGCCGGCGAGTACCAGCGCCGTCAGCGCTTCGCGCTCCATCACATGTAGCCGGCGCTGCGCAGCCGCTCAAACGCGTCCTCGCGCTCGTGATCCATGCTTCGGCCCGCGCGTTCTGATTCCCGCGTGCGCTCGAGCTCGGCGATGATGTCGGCAATGGTCGCCGCCGTAGACGCGATTGGTTTGGTAATGTCGGACTCGCCCAGCGACCGGAAACGCCTGCCGTCGCGGGCGAAATACAGGTCGCAGACGGGAATGCCTTCGCGCTGGGTGTAGCGCCACACGTCGAGCTCAGTCCACGAGAGCAGCGGATGAACGCGCACGTGAGCGTCGGCGGGGAAGTCCGTCTGGAACTGATCCCAGAGCTCGGCTGGCTGATCCCGAAAATCCCACCTCCCGTCGGCGCGGCGCGGGCTGAAGATCCGTTCCTTGCCGCGAACCGCCTGCTCGTCGCGCCGGATGCCGAGCAGAATCCCGCGCAGTTGGCGTTCGGTGATGATCCGCTTCAGCCCCAATGTCTTTCGTGCGGCTGCACGAGCAGCGGGAGGCAGCGTCGGGTCCGTCTCCTCGAGCGGCGGGCAACGGACGTTGACATAATCGAGGGACCATTCCTGCGCCAGCCGGTTGCGAAACGCGTAAACCTCGGGGAATTCGTTGTCGGTGTCGAGCAGCATGACCGGGAACGGGACACGCCCGAGAAATGCCTTGCGGGCGAGCCATACCAGGGTGTTCGAGTCCTTGCCCAGCGACCATAGCAACGCCAGCGGCTTAAGTCGCGCATACGCCTCGCGGATGATGTAGATGGATTGCTGCTCGAGGGCGTGCAGATGCTCGGACAAGATGCAGGCGCTTTCAAAAAGGCGCCATCATAGCAGCGCCGAAAAACCGACGGGCGGCTGTTAGCCGCCCGCCGTCGCGCTACGAGCTCTTCCGTCTTCGTCGGCGATCGAAATTGTTGATGATCGCCTGAGCCTCCAAGGAGCGCGCTTAGCGCGATGTTGCTCCCCTGCGAAAATGTCGGCACGTTTTCGCCTGGTCGTTCTTCGGTGTGCTCTTGTTGGTGATATCAGCTGCCTGAGAGCACACGAGTGCCGCGCCGCCACCTCATTGGACAGGTTCGTCGGCAACTCGGCGCTGCCGATGTCTATACTGCCGCCGAGACATCCGCATGCCGTCCAGGCCGCGCGTACTGACTACAATACCGTCCCCCGACGTGGGTTTGCAAGGTTTTCGCAAGGTTTCGCCAGTGGGTGCCGGAAACGGCCGCTGCAGCCTGAACCGCTGCCCGCGACCCGGCGCTCGACTAACCTGTGTAGACCACCTCGCCGCCGACCAGGGTGTACTTCACCTTCCCCGGCAGCTCCAGCCCGAGGAAAGGCGTGTTCTTGCCCTGACTCTTGAGCGAGCTGCGCTCGACGGTCCACCACTTGTCGGGATCGAAGACGCAGATGTCGGCCGACGCGTCGACGCCGAGGTGCCCCGCCTCGATCCCGAGCACTCTCGCCGGATCGGCGGTGATTCGCGACAAGGCAGAAGCGAGCGGAACCTTCGCTTCATTCGCCCATTTGAGCGTCAGGGGCAGCAGCAGCTCCAGCCCGGTCGCGCCCGCCTCGCTTTCGGCGAACGGCAACTGCTTGGCATCGTCGTCGACCGGGGTGTGATCCGAGCACATCAGATCGATGGTTCCGTCGGCCAAACCAGCACGCAGCGCATCCCGGTCGCGGGCGCTTCTCAACGGCGGGACCAGATGGCAGTTGGCATTGAACCAGCCGATGTCGGTATCGCAAAGATGCACATGATTGGCAGCGACATCGCAAGTGACGGCAAGACCGGTGCGCTTGGCGTCGCGCACGAGCGCAACGCCGTCCTGCGTGGAGAGACGAGCGATGTGCACGCGCGAGCCGGTGGCGCGCGCCAGCGCGAAGATCGTATCGAGGGCAATGGTCTCGGCGAAGGGAGGGACCGCTGCCAGGCCGAGCCTCGTCGCAACCTCGCCGTCGTGAGCAACTCCTCCTCGCGCAAGGTGCGCGTCCTGCGGCCGCAGCCACACGCGATAACCGAAAGTCGCCGCGTACTGCATGGCACGCAGAAGTATCTGGGTATCGGCCAGCGGTGCGTCCGCGTGCGAAAACGCGATGCACCCCGCCTCGGAGAGCTCTCCCATCTCGGTTATCGTTTCCCCCTTCAGGCCCACCGTCAGCGCGCCGATGGGATAGACGTGTGCGCAATCGAGTGAGCGCGCGCGGTGCTTGAGCATTTCGACCAACCCTGGCTCGTCCAGCGGCGGATCGGTGTCGGGGGGACAGGCGAGGCTGGTCACACCGCCGGCGATCGCCGCGTGCATCTCCGACTCGAGCGTGGCCTTGTATTCGAAGCCCGGCTCGCGCAGTCGCGCTGAGACGTCGATCAGTCCCGGGCAAACGATTAAGCCCCCGGCGTCGAGCACCCGCTCGGAGCGCCATCCTTCCGGAGTGCTGCCGATGGCAGCGACTTTTCCGCCGCTGATGAACAGTGTCGCCTTCCGATCGAAGTCGTTCCTGGGGTCGATCAGGCGACCGTTGGCAATCTCGATTTTCATCGCAACTTGAAAATCACGCTCGCCCGCATCAGCCCGCCCCCAGCATGCTCATCACCGCCATGCGTACCGCGATGCCGAATGTCACCTGCGGCAGGATCACCGAATGCTTGCCGTCCGCGACCGCGGAGTCGATCTCCACTCCACGATTCATCGGCCCCGGATGCATGACGATCGCGTCCGGCTTGGCCAGCTTGAGCTTGTCCTGGGTGAGCCCGTAGTGCTTGAAGAATTCGCCGGGCGACGGCAGCAAGGCGCCCTTCATGCGCTCGCTTTGCAGCCGGAGCATGACGACGACGTCGGCGCCACGCAGGCCATCGCCCATGTCATGAAACACGTGAACGCCCAGGCTCTCGACCGCGGCGGGCAACAAGGTCTGCGGTCCGATCGCCCGGATCTCCGCCGTGCCCAGCGTGGAAAGACCGTGGATGAGCGAGCGTGCAACGCGTGAATGCAGCAGATCGCCGACGATGGCTACCGTCAGCGCGCCGAAATCGCGCTTGTAGTGCCGTATGGTGAACAGATCGAGCAGACCCTGGGTCGGATGCGCGTGACGCCCGTCGCCGGCATTGATCACATGGATGCCTGCCCGTCCGGAAGCCGAGAGATGGCGCGCAATCAGGTGCGGTGCTCCGCTCTGACCATGGCGGACGACGAACATGTCCGCGTTCATCGCGACCAGATTGTCTATGGTGTCGAGCAGGGTCTCTCCCTTGGACGTCGACGACACTCCGATGTTGAGGTTGATCACATCGGCGGAGAGACGCTTGGCCGCGATCTCGAAGGTCGTGCGCGTGCGTGTGCTGTTTTCGAAAAACAGGTTGAACACCGTCTTGCCACGAAGCAGCGGCACCTTTTTCACATCGCGCTCGGCGATGGAGACAAATGGCACCGCGGTGTCGAGGATGCGGCCGATCACTTCGCGCGGCAGGCCCTCGAGCGTGAGAAGGTGAGTAAGCTCCCCCTTGTCGTTGAGCTGGGGATTAGCCATGCTGGCCGCTCCCGGCAGGCTCGACCGTCAGTTCCAGCCGCCCGTCGCCAAGGCGGCTGAGCACGATCGACAGATCGCGCGCGACCGACACGCGCGCTCCCACGTAAGTCGGCTCGATCGGCAGCTCGCGTCCGCCGCGGTCGATCAGCACGGCGAGTTCGATCGAATCCGGCCGCCCGTAATCGAACAGCTCGTTGATCGCAGCGCGCACCGAACGGCCCGTATAGAGCACGTCATCGACGAGCACGATCCGGCCGCCATTAACTTCGAAGGGCAACGTCGTCGTCGCGACGTTCGCGCGCAAGCCTTTCTTGCTGTAGTCGTCGCGATAGAACGAGACGTCGATATAACCGACGGGATGGTTGCCCGGGAGCATTTGCGCGAGGCGCTCGGCGAGCCACGCTCCGCCCGAATAAATGCCGACCAGGCCGGCATCGATGGCGACCGCGCCCTGCATACGCTCTGCCAGCGACGCGAGTGCGCGTTCGGCGTCAGGCAGACCGTTTGGCGATTCAGTGCTCATCGAGGTAGGCCTGCAGGATGAGTTGCGCCGCGACGCGGTCGCGCAACGGCCGCTGCTTGAGCGTCTTCACGCCCGCCGCAGACAGTGCTTCGGCCGCCGCTCGCGTGGAGTAACGTTCGTCGGCCAGCGCGACAGCGACGCCGAACTTTCCTTCGAGCTGGCGTGCGAAGCGCCGTGCCCGCGCTGTGAGCTCATGTTCCGAGCTGTCGGCGTGCGTCGGTAAACCGACCAGCAGCAGTGCGGGACGCCATTCGTCGACCAGCGCGGCGATCGCAGCGAAGCGTTCTGCATTTTTTTCCGATTCGATCGTCGCCAGCGGGTGGGCGATTCGTGTCGCATGCTCGCCCACGGCGACACCGATGCGCCGCGTGCCGAAATCGAATGCGAGAATGGTGCCGCGCTCGGGCGCGGAGGGCATGGCTCCAGCCGCCACGCCTCACGCGTGTCCGACAGCGCCGGACAACCGCGAAAAATCGATGCCCAGCAGCTTCATCGCCGCCGGAAGGCGAGTCTCGGCGGGCTGGGCAAACACCACATCGGCATCTGCTGCCACCGTGAGCCAGGCATTCTGAGCGATCTCCTGCTCGAGTTGATCAGCCGACCACCCCGCATAGCCGAGCGACACCAGGACATCTTGCGGGCCCTCTCCGTGCCCGACAGCTTCCAGGATGTCCTTTGACGTGGTGAGCCCCAGGTCATCGTTGATCGCGAGCGTCGACTGCCAACTTCCCAGCGGGCGGTGCAGCACGAAGCCGCGATCGATCTGCACCGGGCCGCCATAGTGCACGCGCGCTTCGCGCAACTCAGAGTCGCCGAGCGGAATATTGATCTGCTCGAACAGCGCCGACAGGGTCATGTCGATCGGCTTGTTGATGACAATGCCGAGCGCGCCCTTCTCGTTGTGCTCGCACAGATAGATGAGGGTATGAGCGAAGTGCGGATCGGCCATGCTTGGCATGGCGATCAAGAAGTGGTGGGTCAGGCTGACCCGAGCGTCGCCCATGGAAGCAATTGTAGTCCGGCGAGCCCATCGGCACAAATCGGCGCCGGCATCTCGAGCCTCGTGCTAACCCCGGCACCGGCGTTTCAACGTTCATAGCCCCTGTCGCTCACTCGCTCCGGAGAAAGCCATGGGTTTGTCTGCGCGCTCGTCGCTGTTTGACGCGATTCCGCTCGTCGTCGCGATTGCACTCGCGCCGCTGCCGGCGACGGCGTTTTGCGGATTCTATGTCGGCAAGGCCGATACCAAGCTGTTCAACGAAGCCTCGCAGGTCATCCTGGTGCGCGATGGAGATCGCACGGTGATCAGCATGCGCAACGACTTCCAGGGCGAGCTTTCGGAGTTCGCGCTGGTGGTTCCGGTTCCGGTGGTGCTGCAGAAAAGCCAGATCCACGTCGGCGATTCCAGGATTTTCGAGCGTATCGACGCCTATAGCGCGCCACGGCTCGCCGAGTATTTCGATCCCAACCCTTGCGAAGTGGACCGCGTGGCGCGTGCAGCACAGCTTGCGGTGAGTTCGCCCATGCCGGTTGCCAAGCTCGATTCGAGGCGCGAGAAGGCGCTCGGCGTCACGGTCGAGGCCCACTACACCATCGGCGAATACGATATCGCAATCCTGTCGGCGACGCAGTCCAACGGTCTCGAGCAGTGGCTGCGCCAGAACGGCTACAACATTCCGCCCAAGGCGAGCAAGGCGCTGCAGCCCTACGTGCGGCAGAACCTCAAGTTCTTCGTCGCCAAGGTGAACCTGGCCGAGCAGGCGAAAACCGGTTTCTCGTACCTGCGCCCGCTCCAATTCGCCTTCGAGTCGGAGCGATTCATGCTGCCGGTGCGACTCGGGATGCTCAACGCGCGCGGCCCGCAGGATCTGGTGATCTACGCGCTCACGCGCAACGGCCGCGTCGAGACAACCAACTATCGCACGGTCAAGCTGCCGGCGAACGTCGACTTGCCTCCTTACACCCGCAGTGAATTCGCACAGGTGTACAAGGCGCTGTTCGATGCTCAGGCCCGGCGCGAAGACTATCGCGTGGTGTGGACCGAATATTTCTGGGACATGGCCTGGTGCGATCCCTGCGCCGCGGACCCGCTGTCTTCGAGCGAGTTGCGAGCCGCGGGAGTGTTCTGGCTCGATGTCGACGAGACGTCCGGCGCGCCGCCCGCGGCAGTCGCCCGCCAGCGCGCGCAACCCGTGATGCTCACCCGCCTTCATCTGCGCTACACGCCGGAAACACTGCCTGAAGATCTGATGTTTCAAGAAACGCGGGATAGGCAGAACTTCCAGGCGCGCTACGTGCTGCGCCACCCCTGGAATGGAGAACCAGGCGCGTGTGCCGAGGCAAAACACTATTTTGACGAGCTGACCGTGCGGCGCGAGCGCGAGGCACAGACACTCTCCAGCTTGACCGGCTGGGACTTAGGTCCGATTCGCGCGCGCATGAATCTGCAGCCGGTGCCGCACGCCGCCTGGTGGGAGCGGCTATGGCGCTGATCGAGTGGTCGCGCAGTTGGGCCGCTGCAGCACCGGCATGGCTGCCGCGCGATGCGCGGGTGCTGCAGATTCTGTTTCTTGCGGCGCTGCTGACCACCGGAGTCGTGCTGCGCGACTTTTCCATTCAGCCGTTGCAGGTTGCGCTCACTTTCGCCGCGGGGATCGCGACACAAGCGTGGTGGCTCGATCGCCTCGGTCTCAAGCAACGCGGCTTCCTCTCGGCGATCGTCACCTGCTGCGGATTGTCGCTCTTGCTGCGCGCCGACTCGCTATGGGTGCATCCGCTCGCCGTGGCGTTGGCGATGTCGTCCAAGTTCGTGCTGCGCATCGACGGCAAGCATCTCTACAACCCGGCAAATCTCGGAGTGATCGCGGCGATAACCCTGCTGCCCGGCACGTGGGTCTCGCCGGGCCAGTGGGGGAGCGATCTGGCGCTCGCGGTGTGGTTCCTGATGCTCGGCTCGCTGGTAACTGAGCGCGCCAGGCGGCTCGACGTGAGCTGGGTGTTTCTTTCCGCATTCCTCGGTCTGGTCGCGCTGCGTGTGCTGCTGCTGGGTCAATCGTGGACGATCTTGTGGCATCAACTCGGCAACGGCGCATTGCTGCTCTTCGCGTTTTTCATGATCTCGGATCCGATGACTGTTCCGAATCGACGCGCTCCGCGCGTCGCCTATGCGCTCATCGTCGCTTGCGGCGCAGCAGCGTGGCAATATGCCTTGTTCCGTCCTAACGCGCTGATCTGGGCATTGTTCCTGCTGACGCCGCTGGTGCCGCTGCTGGACCAGATGTTTCCCGCGAAGCGGTTCCAATGGCGGGCCGAGATGAAACCTGCAAACTAGTGCGGTTTGAGGGCGAGACTCCCGCCGGTCCCGCGCTTCGAATCTTCTGTAACTAGATCGGGCGCCGCGGCGCTTCCGTCGGCGACCCTCCTTGAACCGTTCCCAAGAAGTGCAAGACCTTTGTGTCGGTCGCCGCGCCCACTCGCGGCCGCTCGCACCCCGCTCGCACTGCTCGGGCCCGCGGGCCTCCTTGCGCCGTCATTGCGTAAGGCACAATTCGAGCGTCGGCCGCAAGCGGCGACTCGCAATTCCCCGTCCCGCTCGTGGGGCCCCTCGCCGGGCTCTCGCGCCGCTACTCCTCTTCGTGCTTGCGGTGCTTGGCGTATTCGGTCGCGAGTTGCTGCTGCAGGTTGGGCGGCGCCGGTTGGTAGTGCGAAAGCGCCATGGTCCACGCAGCATGTCCTGCCGTCATCGCCTTGAGCCGCGCGGCGTAACCGTCGAGCTCCGACAGCGGGGCCAGCCCTGAGATCGTTAGCGTTCCGGGTTGCAGCGACTTGGTGCCCGTCACCTGACCGCGGCGGCCCGAAAGGTCACCGGCAATATCGCCCATGTTCGATTCGGGGCAAAGTACTTCGAGGCTGACGATGGGCTCGAGCACGATCGGCCTCGCTTTCTCTATCGCGTCGAGGAACGCCTTGCGACCCGCCGTGACAAAGGCAATTTCCTTGGAGTCCACCGGATGATGCTTGCCATCGTAGACGATGACACGCACGTCCTGCAGCGGGAACCCGGCAACCGGTCCCGCCGTTAGCACCTGCTCAACGCCTTTCTGGACCGCCGGAATGAATTGATTCGGGATCGTGCCGCCCTTGACCTCATCCTTGAATTCGAAGCCGGCTCCGCGTGACAGAGGCTCGATGCGCAAGTAGACCTCGCCAAACTGCCCCGCACCACCCGTCTGCTTCTTGTGCCGATGGTGCCCTTCCGATTTGCCCATCACGGTTTCGCGGTACGGGATCCGCGGCGGCCGCGTTTCGATCTCCAGCTTGAATTGGCTCGCCATGCGCTCGAACACCGAGCGCAGGTGCAATTCGCCCAAGCCTCGCAACACGGTCTCGTTGAGATTCGTATCGTGCTCGAGCGAGAGCGTGGGGTCCTCCGCGATCATCTTGTGCAGGACGTCGGAGATGCGCTGCTCGTCCCCGCGCTTCTTGGGTGCGATCGCAAAGCCGTGCATCGGCGTGGGAAACTCCAGCGGCCGCATGTGAATCTGGTCTTCGTCGTGCGAGTCGTGCAAGACGCAATCGAATTCGATTTCGTCGACCTTGGCTACCGCCGCGATGTCGCCAGGGACAGCTCGGTCGACCTCAACCTGTTTTCCCCCCTGCAACAGCAGCAGATGCGCCACCTTGAACGGCTTGCGCCCGTCGCCGATGAAAAGCTGGGTGTCGCGCGTGACCGTACCCTGGTGCACACGAAAGACGCCCAGCTTGCCCACGAATGGATCGATCACGACCTTGAACACGTGCGCCAGGACGTGTTTCGCCGGATCGGGAACGGAGTGGAATTCCACCGCCTGCTCTCCTTCGCCCTTGACGAACAGGGGCGGATTGCCTTCGGTGGGATTGGGTGCAAGCCTGACCAGGACGTCGAGCAGCTCGGCGACGCCGGCGCCGGTGCGCGCCGAGACGAAGCACACCGGAACCAGATGTCCTTCACGCAGCGCTTTCTCGAACGGCGCGTGAAGCTGCTCCGGCGCGACCTCGCCCTGCTCGAGATAGAGCGACATCAGCTCCTCGTCGACTTCGACTACCTGATCAACCAGGGCGGAATGCGCCTCGGCGACCGAGGAGAAATCGGATTCACCCGTCGGATTGAAAAAACAATCGACGACGCGTTTGCCGCCGTCGGCCGGCAGATTGATCGGCAGGCACTCCTTGCCGAAGGTCGAGCGAATGGCATCGACCAGCGCCGGCAGGTCGACGTTCTCGGCGTCAATCTTGTTGACGATCAGCAGGCGGCAGAGCTTGCGCTTCGCCGCCCACTCCATCATGCGCGAGGTGATCATTTCGATGCCCGCCGACGCGCTGACTACGATCGCGGCGGTCTCGACCGCATCGAGCGCGCCGATGGCCTGGCCGATGAAGTCGGGGAACCCCGGCGTATCGATCATGTGCACGCGCGTGTCCTGGGTCTCCAGGTGCATCACCGAGGCGCGCAGAGAGTGTTTCCAGGTCTTCTCGAGCGGATCGAAATCGCTGACGGTGGCGCCTCGGTCAACGCTGCCCGCGACCTGAATGGCGCCGGCCTTGGCGAGCAACGCCTCGGCGAGCGTCGTCTTACCCGACGCCCCATGCCCGACTAGCGCCAGCGTGCGGATGTTTGCGGTGGCGAATTGCGCCATGCCTTGGGTCTCCTCCGGGGAATGTTGCGAATTCTACCTTGGGATCGGAGGCTCCCAAAATGCGCGACGGCGCGGTGAACCCGCGCCGTCGACGGGGTGATCCGGATGGCTTGAGCTTAAACCTCGTGCACCAGCAGCTCGCGCAGGCTGCGCAGCAGTTCCTCTTCCTGGTAGGGCTTGCCGAGATACACATCGACCCCCAGCTCACGGGCGCGGGCGCGATGCTTCTCGGCGGTTCGCGATGTGATCATGATGATTGGGATATGCGCGAAGTTCGCATCGGCCTTGATGGTTTTAGCGAACTCGAATCCGTCCATGCGCGGCATTTCGATATCGAGCAGGATCGCGTCAGGGGTGCGCTGGCCCATGAGCTGCAAGGCATCCAGGCCGTCCTTGGCGGTGATGACATCGAAGCCCTCGCGCATCAGCAGACGCCCCGCGATCTTGCGCACCGTCAGCGAGTCATCGACGATCATCACCAGAGGTGCGCCGGCCGCCGCGGCGGCTGCCGCTGCAGCAGCGGAAGCCTTCGCCGTCTTGACCACCATCGGCGCCTCGGCCACTGCATCCGTACGCGCAGCGAGCTGCACCGGGTTGATGATCAGGACGACTTCGCCGGTACCGAGAACTGTCGCCCCGGCGATGCCGGAGACGCGCGCGAGCTGCGGCCCGATGTTCTTCACCACCACTTCCTGGTTGCCGATCATTTCGTCGACGTGAACTGCAGTCACTTGTTGACCACTGCGCAGCAATAGGACCGGGTTGTAGCGCGTTGTTTCCGGATTCTGGGCCGCTTCGCCGAGCAGTCGCGGAAGATAGAAGAACGGGTACTTGCGGTTCTGCCAAACGACCTCGCGACTGAGATAGAGGTTGATCAGCTCCTTGTCCTTGATCTGCTGCACCTGCTCGACCATCGGCGCCGGCAATGCCCACAGTCGGCCACCGGCCTTGACTAGTACGGTCTGCGCCACCGCCAACGTGAGCGGCAGATAAAGCGTGAAAGTCGTCCCTTTGCCGCCGGTGCTCGCGACGTCCACACGACCGCCCAGCGCGGCGATGTCCGAGCGCACGACGTCCATCCCGACGCCGCGGCCGGAGATCGGGGTCACTTTCGTCGCCGTCGAGAAGCCCGGAGTGAAAATGCATTGGATCAGTCTCGCCTGGGTCGGGTCGACGTCGGAAGCGAGCAGTCCGGACGCACGCGCCTTGTCTGCAATCCGTGCGAAATCGAGCCCCGCACCATCGTCGGCGAGCTCGATGGCGATTTCGTTGCCCTGCTGCCGGACATTGAGGGTGATTTCGCCCGTCTCTGCTTTGCCGGCGGCGTGCCGCGCTTCCCGGTTTTCGATCCCATGATCGAGCGCGTTACGCAGCAAGTGCTCCAATGGACCGACCAGCTTCTCCAGCACCGACCGGTCGAGCTCGACCTGTGTTCCGCGTATCTCCAGGTTGGCGCGTTTGTCGAGCTCCTTGGCGGTCTGGCGAAGAATGCGATACAGCCTCTCCGACAAGCTGCCGAAAGGAACCGTACGAATCGAAAACAGCTGTTGCTGCACGTCGCGCGAAAGTCGCGCTTGAGCGAGCAGGGCCGCATCCGCCTCGTCGAGGTTCTTGAGCAATGATTGCTGCACCGTCGCGACGTCATTGACACCTTCGGCGATGCCGCGCGTCAATTCCTGGAAGCGCGTAAAACGATCGAATTCCAGCGGGTCGAATCCCTCTGCCGCTTCGTTGACCATGCGCGACTGAATCTGTGTGTCTGCCTGAATTTCGATTTCGCGCACCTGCGAGCGCAGGCGGATGACGCTGCTGGTGAGCTCGAGCAGGTTCGACTTGAGCGCGCGCAACTCTCCCTCGACGCGCGCCCTCGCGATTGCGACTTCACCGGCCTCGTTGACCAGGCGATCGATCAGGTCCGCTCGCACGCGCAACATGGCTCGCGCGCCCTCGCCCTCGACCGCCTGAGCCGGCGCCGCGGCCGCAGGCGGCGCCACAGCTGGAGGTTGCGGGACGACCGGCAGCGCGGTGACGACCGCGCTGCGTGGCTCTGTTGGAGCCGGCGCCGGCTTGGCCTCTTCGGGCGCTTGCTGTGGTTTTTCGCTTTCGAGCCACGGCAGCGGCGCGTTGAATTCGCCCTTGTGCAGTCGATCCAGCACAAAGGCGATATGGTCGAGGTCGTTGTCAAGCGTGTCGAACATGGCAAGCGCGGGATGATCCAGCGCCTCGCCGTCGGGCAGTCGGCTCTCCATCAGGTGGCAAAGCTCGCCCAGGCGCATCGCGCCCGCCATGCGAGCGCTACCCTTGAAGGTGTGCAGCGTCCGCTTGAGCGCGAGCGCAGTCTCGGAGTCCGAGGGCCTTTTTCGCCACGAGCGCAGCTGCTCGCCGGCTTGCGGGAAAAGCTCTGCCGCCTCCTCGAGAAAGATCGGCAATACTTGCACGTCGACATCGTCGCGCACATCGATAGCAGCATGCTCGATCAAGCCGGCGGCCGGGGCGGCTGCGGCGGAAACAGCCTTCGCCTCCGGTACGCCTGTAGTGGCCCGCTCTTCGGCAACGTCCGGCGCCGGCTCTTGCGGTGCCGCCACGATCTGCAAGTGCCTCGGGGGTTCCGCTTGCGACGACAGCGTCGCAGGTTGCGGCGCTTCATCAGCCTGGGCGACTCGAGCGGCAACCGTTTCGCTGTCTCCCAATGCTGCTTCGGGTGTCGCCTCCTGGCGCAACGCGTCGAGCTCGGCCGTGATCTCTGCTGCTTCTCTTTCATCGCCAGGGGTGAATGCCTCGCGACGCTGAACGCACCCGGCAAGCGAGCGCAACCCAGCGATGGCTCGATCAATCACCGGGAGCGCGGCACTCGGCATCGGAGCACCCCGCTCCTGCAATCCGAGCAGGCACTGCTCCAGTGATTTCGCTGTGGTGGCTACCAGAGGGAAGCCTCCCGTACGATGGATCCCGCACAAGGTATGACTGGCGCGAACCATGCTCTGCGAAGGGCTGGCGGCGCCGTCGCCCTGCAACGTCTGCAATTCGTTTTCCAGCGTCGCCAGATGCTGCTGCGCTTCATCGCACAGAATCCGGAATAAGGCTGCCGACAGTGTCACATCTCCAACGCTCACCTCTTCGGGCTCGGACGGTGCCTCAGCAGCCGTTTCGCTGCTTCGATCCGCCGATTCAACGGCGGCGTCCGTAGGCGTGAACTCGATCACTTCGGCAAGCGCGTACGGCTGATCCTCCCCGGCCTGCGGCTCTTCGGGGGTGGTCTCATCAAGTTCCAGCACTTCGATCTCAGGTGCCGCAAATGCGGCCGCCGGCTGTACATGCTCCGAGACGACGGTGGATACCGAGTGCGCTGCACCTGGCTCCGGCATCTCCGCCTCGACCTTGGCAATCGCCGCGTTGAATGCCGCTGCGTCGGGAGTCACGCGACCGCTTTGCTTCAGTGTCTCGACCCAGCCGCGGAAGCTCGATTGCGCGAGGTCGATCAACTCGAGCATAGCCGGGGTGACGGGGAGATCTTCTTCCAGCAGCCGGTTGTGAATCTTTTCGACTTCGTAGGCGAGCTCTCCTAGATCGGTCAGGCCCACCATGCGGCCGCTGCCCTTGAGGGTGTGGAAACCACGCCGCACTATCACCAGCGCCGCCCGGTCGTCGGGGTTAGTCTTGAGCTGCGCTAAGCTGTCGGCGACGCTGTCGAGAACGTCGGCCGCTTCGGCGAGGTAGATATCGAGAAGCTCCCTGTCGAGCTCGGCCTCAGCGGTCCCCAGCAGGCGCATCGTTTCTTCGGATGGCGCCGGCGCGGGCTCGGCTTCGGCTTCACTGGCGATCGCGCCGATCGCTTCCTGCAGTGCAGCCGTGTCGCCTTCGCGGGCACGAGAGAGCTCGTCGAGCGCCGCGTGTGCATCGGCTTGCAAGCGCGGGTCGGCGATCAGCTCAGCATCGTCTTTGAGCGAAGTGAGCTCGGCTTCAAGCCGTTCGCGTGTCGCTGCGTCGCCTGGAGCTCGCTGAAATGCCGCAAGCGTGTCCGACAGCGCCGCCTTGCGATCCTCCACCGCCGCCTCGACGGTGTCACTTTCGGGTTGCGGTTCCTGCAGGGGGACGCCGAGACGGCGGGCGAGCATCGGCTCGATCAAGCGCTCGCGATCCGGACGCCGTTGCTCGACCGCCTCGACGTAGAAGCCCAGCGCCGAGAGTGATTCCGCGAGCATCTCGAGATCCTGATCTACGACTTCGGTATCCGGCTTGGCGTACTCGTCGATCTGCTGCTGGCACAGCGCAAGAAGCTGTTCCGCGCGCTCCAGCCCGAGCATCTTCAGCGCGCCCGCGATCTGTACGCTGTCGCGGGTCAGATTGGCGAGATCGCCCCGCTTGGAGTGATCGCGGAAGAATGCGTCCAGCGCCTGCTCCATGTGGCGCAGATTGGCCTGAATCTCTCGAGCGACCTGCGAGAGCACCAGCCTTTCCTGGGCCCGCCGCGCCATCTCGTCGAGAAGCGGCGCCGATCCGGCAATGGCTATAGGCTTGTTCTGAGCTGCCGCATCGAGCCTGGCCAGCATGGCATCGACCTGCTTGGGGAACTCGGGCGACAGCGCAGCGAAATTTTCGACTGCCGATTCGGCGAGCAGCAGGCCCGTTGCGTATTCCATGGCCAGCGATTCGGGAACGGTGCCGTTACCCAGCCGATCGAGGCGTCCGGCGAGAGCCGAGATGAGCCTGGCCAGCGAGGTTTCGCCGATCGCAGCAGTCTTGTCGCGCAGTTGCGCCAGGGCTTGTCTCAGCTTGGGTAGATTCTCGTTGCGGCCGCCGGTGAGCTTGAGCCACAGGTCCTTGGCGCTGGTCAGAAGGTCGCGCGTCTCGCGCAACAGCGGTTGCATGCGCACGACGTCCGCGGAGAGCACGTCCGCGGTCGGGATCAGCCCCTGCAGCCTGAACGCTCGCTGCACCGCCTGCACCTGCGGACCCACCGGCGCGCTGATTGCAACGTAATAGAGCACCTCGCGACGCATCCGGTCGGAAACTTTGGTCGAGCCTTCGACAAAGCGCCGGATCTGCAAGTCGATGCGCCCGCACAGTTGCTTGACACCGAGGCTCGCGTCAACGCCTTTTTCGACGATGCTCTCCAGCAGTGCGCCGACGGTCCACCAGAACGAGCGTTGCGCCGAGCGTGTCTGCACGTCCTCAATCCCTTGGATCGCGTCGCGCATTTGGTGGGCGCCCTGCTGGTCGCCGCGCAGCCAGCTGAGCAATCCGCGCTGGAAAAGCCGGCGCTGCTTCACCAGGAAAGAGGGAAGCTTGGTCACCGCCTTCGCGCTCGAAATCTTCGGAGCGAGAGGTGAGAGATCGGGATAGAAGAGATCGGTCGGCGCAGTCGCCTTCACACCCCGAGCCTGCTGCATCGCCTCGTACTCGGGAAACAGCTTGAGCGGAACGGGACTGGTGCCGACGACGAGCTCGTCTAAGAAGATCCTGAGTTTGCGACACGAGCGATCGATCAAATCGCACGCGTCCTGAACTTGAGCCTCGGGCAGCTCCTCCAGACGACTTAAGTGGCGCTCCAGCTCATCGGTAAAAGCGGTGACCGCATCGAGGCCGACCATCTGGATCGCTCCTGCAGCCTGATGCGCGTGCGTGCGAGCATGCTTGAGCGCCGTAACATCGGTGGGTGCTGCCTTGAATGCAGCGAGCGCTTCGAGCGCGCGGTTGAGTGCCTGATCGATCTCGCTCTGCACCCAAGTCAGGGGACCGAGATCGAAGTCGGGGGCGGTATCGATGGCCACGGTCGTTGTCACTTACCGGTCAATGCTGTTCGCGTTGAGAATGCAAGAAGCGCGCCCGGGTCGGTTCCAGTGTGACGACGCGAAAGCACGAGGTTACAAGCGTCGTTTCATTCCGCTCGCCGCTGTCACGTTGACCGTGTACGGCGCGAGCTGTGCCTTACACCTTGAAACCCGCGACCGAGCTGCGTAACTCCGCGGCAAGCTTGGTGAGCTGGCCGATCGACACATTGGTCTGCTTGGTTCCTTCGGTCGTCTCCTCGGTGATCTTGAGGATGCCCTGCATCCCGCGCGTCACGTCCGATACGGATGCCGATTGCTTCTGCGTCTGGGCCGAGATGCCCCCGATCAGCTCGGCAAGCTCGCGCGAAACCTTACGAATTTCGTCGAGCGCCTGACCGGCGGCGTCAGACAACTTGGTTCCCTCGACCACGCCGACGGTGCTCTTCTCCATCGCCGCCACGGCGTCCTGAGTGTCGGCCTGAATCGTCTTGACGATCGCCTCGATCTGCTTGGTCGCTTCCGCCGAGCGCTCCGCCAGTCGTTGCACCTCCTCGGCGACCACGGTAAATCCGCGGCCAGCTTCTCCGGCGGACGCAGCCTGAATCGCCGCATTCAAAGCAAGAACGTTGGTTTGCTCGGTGATGTCGGAGATGAGCTCCACGATCTCGCCGATCTCCAGCGACGATTCGCCGAGACGCTTGATGCGCTTCGCGGTGTCCTGGATCTGCGTGCGAATTTCGTTCATACCGGCGATTTGGTTGTGCACCGCCTGGCCGCCCTTTTCCGCAGCGGCCAGCGATTGCTGCGCTACGCGCGCAGACTGCGCCGCAGTCTGCGAAACTTCGTTGATCGAGTGCGCCATCTGCAGCACTGACGCCGACGCCTGCTGAATCTCCTTGTTCTGCCGCTGCGAGGCCTCGTACAGCCGGTTGGAGATCGCCTGTGCATCGGTGGTCGCCTTGGCCACCTGGTCGGTCGCGCTGTTGATGCCTTTGACGAGGGTGCGCAGCTCTTCGATGGTGAAGTTGATCGAGTCGGCGATGGCGCCCGTCACGTCCTCGGTCACCGAGGCCTGAACGGTCAGGTCGCCGTCGGCGAGATTGCCCATTTCGTTGAGGAGTCGGAGAATCGCCTCCTGGTTGCGCTTGTTCTCCTGCTCGCTCTCGAAAGCGCGCACGCGCGCATCGTCGAGGAATACCTTGCCCAGCGCGATCAGACAAAGCAGCGCCAGCGCAGCAAACACGAGCCCCGCTCCTGAAGTGAAGGTTCGCGCGGCGGTTTGGTTTTCATACTCGCCGGTGAGCCGCGTAGTGTCCGCGAGCAGCGGCTCCGAATCCTGGTTGATGCCACGCGCTGCCTGCTTGGCGATCACCAGCCGCTGCATGTTCTGCAGAATCGCGTTCACTCCTGCTTCATAGGCGACGAACCGCTTTTGCAGGTCGGCAAGCGTGGCCCGTGCGTCTTCGGCTCGAACCGGCGCGAGGCGCAACGGTTCGCTCCCCTTCAGAAGGCCGTTCAGGATGTCCCGGAACGTTCCCGTGTCCTTGCCTAGGAGGAATGCAACCTCGGGGTCGATCTCGTCGGAGGACACCAGCGCATTCGCGTTCTTGGCAATACGCTGCGACAACACGGCGAGCTGATTGGTGAAGTCGACTTCGCGCAGGGTCCCACCGCCTTGCGCTACCTGGGCGGCAGCCTGTTGCGCGAGCTCCAGCAGCGCGACATTGCCCTGGTTGATCGCTTCCAGACCCTTGGCGAGCGCCACCAGCGAGGGCTGGTTGTCGGCCACCGCGCTGGCGTTCTTTTCGACGCGGTCCCATCGCGTGGTTACGTCGTTAAGCGCGGCCTGCGCTTGCTCGCTGCTGGCGGCGTCGACGGCCGCCCCTTTGAAGCTGCCGCCCTTCACGAGCGCATCAAGGTCGGCGCGGAAGCGGTCGCGTGAGTCCTTGATGGCTTCGAACGCGGGTGCGCTTCCCTGCACAGCAAGCGCGGTGCCGCGCGCAAGCCGCTGCGAGAGCATTTGCATCTCGGTTGCTGTCGTAGCGCTGGCGACCGCTTGTGAAGAAGCCCGGCTGTTGAAAACCAATGCGAGCAGCGCGAGAACGATGAATGCGACTAGCAGCGCGCCCAGGATCTGAAACTGGCGGACGATTGGAAGATGGCCGATCAGCGGAAGGCGTGTCGGTTGCCTGGCCTCGGTCGGGCCGCTACGCAACTGCTCCATGATGGAAACGCCGGCCAAGGGGTCGTAACCCTTGGGCGCGGCGCTCATCTTCACCTGTGTCGTCGGCTCGTCGAGATCGGCTTCATCGAGGGTCTGCGCAGCCGCAGCCCCTCCGCCAAAAAAGCTTCTCAAGCTAAGCGCCATGTGTCCTCCCGCATTGGGTCGTTACCCGCGCATCGCCCCTACAACCCCACCTGGAGAAAGGCAGGGTCGCGAGCAAGCAAGGCGAGATCGATCTCTTGCCATGTGCCGCATTCCCGATCGCTCCACCGCGATCCGTACCACGATGGCGCCCCGTCCGGCGCACCGGCTTCCTCGAGGTCGGAAAGATTGCGAAGTCCGAGCACGCGCTGGACGACCAGACCCGCCCGCAACTCACCCACGCGAGGCCCGAACAGGACCAGTCGCGCCCCGGCACCTGTAGCTGCAGGTTCACTCGACTCTCTCAAAAATGCGGCAAAGTCGATGACTCCATACAGGTTGCCGCGAATGTTAGCGATGCCCAGGTACCAGGACTGCGTCAGTGGAACGGTCGCTACCGCCGGAACGGCGATCACTTCGCCCGCATCGGCGAGCCGGATCAACCATTGCGCCCCGGCACAGGCGACACCCAGCCGCGACTGCTCGACCTGTGCCGCCGTCTTCGCCGCGAGCCGGGTCGCCAGTTCCTGCTGGAACGCGCGCAGATCTAGCCTGGCGGCACGGGCCATGGGTGGAGTCAGCCGAGTGCGGCGATCTTGGCGATCAGCTCGTCGCGCCGGATGGGTTTGACGATGTAATCGCGGGCGCCCTGCCGCATGCCCCAGATCTTGTCCGTCTCCTGGCTCTTCGAGGTACAGATGATGATCGGAACGGAGCGCGTCTGAGGGTCGCGGCTGATGGCGCGAGTCGCCTGGAACCCGTTCAAGCCGGGCATGACGATGTCCATGAGGATCACGTCCGGTTTCGCCGTTTTTGCCTTGAGGATCGCATCCTCGCCGTTGTCGCTGGCGACGACCTCGTACCCGGCCTTGGTCAGCATGTCGTTGAGCACATGCCGCTCGGTCGGTGAGTCGTCGACGATCAGCACTCGCTTGATTGCCATCTTCCTCCCGCCCTTCCCTTCGCCCCCCGGCGTGCGCGGCGCCCTTTAGTGCGCCGGAACCTTGACGTGCGTACCGACGGCCTTGAGCAGACTCTCCTTGGTAAAAGGCTTGGTCAAGTACTGGTCGGAGCCGACCATACGGCCCCGCGCCCGGTCGAATAGCCCGTCCTTGGACGATAACATCACGACGGGAGTCTGCTGAAACCTGGCATTTTTCTTGATTAGCGCGCAGGTTTGATAGCCGTCGAGTCGCGGCATCATGATATCGACAAAGATCAGGTCCGGCTGATGATCGGTTATCTTCGCCAGCGCGTCGAAGCCGTCCTCCGCTAGGATCACTGTGCACCCCGCCTGGAGTAGAAAAATCTCGGCGCTGCGACGAATGGTATTGCTATCGTCGATCACCATGACTTTCACGCCAGACAATGTGCTCGAATCCGTCACTTCCTTGCTCCGTGTGTCGGCGACCAGAACGGTGTTTCCCGAGATCAATTCCATACCCACCTCTTCAGAGTTTGCCACGGAAGCAAGCAAATGACTAGAGCATAATCCTTGCCAGAACCCCTAAAGCTGCGATTTTTGAGCCATTTGCAACAGTAGAGTCGCGGAATCGGCCCGCCGGGGGTGCCGCTCAGGGGCGATCTTTGGCCTATCGTCCCAGGAACATCCGGTAAGCCGGGTTGCCGCTTTCTTCGACGCAGTGGTAGCCCAAACGGTCCAGGAAGGCGGCGAACTCACGCTTGTCGGACGGCGGCACCTGCATCCCGACGAGAACCCGTCCGTAATCCGCGCCGTGGTTGCGATAGTGGAAAAGACTGATGTTCCAGCCGCGGCTCATGCTGTCGAGGAACTGCATCAGGGCTCCAGGCCGTTCGGGGAATTCGAAACGGTAGAGGATCTCGTTCTCAGCCGCCGGTGCGTGGCCACCCACCAGATGGCGCACGTGAAGCTTGGCCATTTCGTTGTCTGAGAGGTCGTAGGCTTCGATGCGCCGTTTGTGCATCGCCCGCAGGAGTTCTGCCGTTTCGTGCCTGTTGGTGACTTCGATGCCGACGAAGATGTGGGCAATCTTGGGATCGGCGTACCGGTAGTTGAATTCGGTGATGCTGCGCTTTCCGAGCAACGCGCAGAACTCGCGGAAGCTGCCGGGCCGCTCGGGAATCGTCACGGCAAGAATCGCCTCGCGCTCTTCCCCCAGCTCCGCGCGCTCGGCGACGAAACGCAGTCGATCGAAGTTCATGTTGGCGCCACAGGCGATGGCCACGTAGGTGCGGTCCCGGGTGCGGTGGCGTTCGCACCAAGCCTTGACGCCAGCGATGGAAAGCGCGCCCGCCGGCTCGAGAACCGAGCGCGTGTCCTCGAACACATCCTTGAGCGCCGCGCAGGTTTCGTCGGTGTCCACGAGGACGATTTCGTCGACCAGTTCGCGACATATGCGAAACGTCTCCTTGCCGACCTGCTTGACGGCGACGCCGTCGGCGAACAATCCGACGTGCTCAAGCTTGACGCGGCGTCCCGCGGCCACCGACCGGGCCATGGCATCGGAATCGACGGGCTGGACGCCGATCACCTTGATCTCCGGCCGGACTCGCTTGACATAGGACGCAATACCCGAGATCAGCCCGCCGCCGCCGATGGCCGCGAAAATGGCGTCGATCGGCCCCTGCTGCTGGCGCAGGATCTCCATGGCGATGGTTCCCTGCCCGGCGATGACATCGGGGTCGTCATAGGGATGAACAAAGATCGCCCCGTCGCTGTGCTGCAGCTTGAGCGCGCGCGCATAGGCGTCGCTGTAGGAATCGCCGTGCAGCACGACAGCCGCGCCGAGCGCCTCAACTGCTGCGATCTTGATCGATGGGGTGGTCACCGGCATGACGATGGTCGCCTTGCACGACAGGCGCTGTGCGGCAAGCGCTACCCCCTGCGCGTGGTTGCCTGCCGATGCCGCCACCACGCCTCGCGCTCGCTCGTGAGCGGACAATTGCGCCATCTTGTTGTATGCGCCCCGCAGCTTGAACGAGAACACCGGCTGCTGGTCCTCGCGCTTGAGCAGCACGCGGTTGCCGATCCGGCGCGAAAGCGTGGGCGCGACATCGAGCGATGACTCGACGGCGACGTCGTAGACCTTCGCCGTGAGAATCTTCTGCAGATAGTCGATCGGCATAGCGCTTAAAAAACGCGTCGGCGCAAAGGTTTCGAGCGTAGCAGAAACGCCGTGGAAGCTCTAAAGGATGTCGGAGATGCGTTGCCTCGGGAGTTTTCTGCTAGCCTTGAGCCGGGACCTCATCCTCAAAACGATCACTAGCCGTGGCCCCCACTTCCCTTGCCGTCGTCGACTTGGGGTCCAACAGCTTTCGCCTCGAAATCGGCCGCGTCGAGGGCGATCAGATTTACCGCCAGGACACTTGGCGAGAAACGCTGCGCTTCGGCGCAGGTCTCGATGCCAACGGCTATATCACGCCAGTGGCGATCAAGGCGGCGCTGCAATGTCTTGCGCGGTTTCGGGAGCGGCTCTCGGGCCTGCATCCGTCCGCCGTCAGAGCGGTAGGGACCAACACCTTCCGCGTCGCCAAGAACGCTCGCGAGTTTCTGCGCAAGGCGGAACGCGCGTTAGGCTTTCCGATCGACGTCATCAGCGGCCACGAGGAGGCGCGGCTCATCTACCTGGGTGTCGCCCACTCGCTGCCGCCCTCGTCTGCACCGCGTCTGGTGATCGACATCGGCGGCGGCTCGACGGAATTCATCATCGGCCGCGGGCTCGAGCCCGAGCGCCTCGAATCGCTCAAGATTGGCTGTGTCGGGATCACCCAACGCTTCTTTCGTGATGGGAAGGTCACTGGCGCGATGCTCGATGCCGCCGAGACTGCTGCTCGAGTCGAAATCGAGGCGATTTCGCATCAGTTCGGCCCTGAGCATTGGCGCGATGCGTACGCGTCTTCCGGCACCGCAGCGGCGCTTGCCGAGATCCTGGAGAGCAACGGCTTTTCCGGTAGCGGAATCACGCCGGCAGGGCTCGAGCGGTTGCGTCGGCGCCTGATCCTTGCCGGACATCCACGCCGGCTGAACCTGAACGCTCTCAAACCGGAGCGCACACCGGTGCTGGCAGGCGGACTCGCCATCATGAGGGCTGCCGTCGCTGAACTTCGCGTCGAGCGCATCGATCCGGTCGGCGGCGCGCTTCGGCTCGGAGTGCTCTACGATCTTCTCGGCCGAACGATCGACGAGGATGTTCGCAAGGTGACGGTCGACCGCTTTGTCGAGCGCTACCGCATTGACCGAGCGCACGCGACGCGCGTCGCGAAGCTGGCGACGGCGCTGTACCGTCGCGCGGTCCCGTTAGCCAATCGAGAACAGCTGCAGCTGCTGGAATGGGCTGCGCTGTTGCACGAAACCGGCATGTCGGTATCGCATATCAGCTTTCACAAGCACGGCGCGTACATCCTGCAGCACGCCGATATGCCGGGGTTCTCGGCAGGCGAGCAGACACGGCTCGCGCTTCTCGTCTACGGCAGCCGCGGCGGTCTCGCCAAAGTGCAGACGGCGCTCAGGGACCCGCAGATCCGCGCCCAACTTCTGTCGCTGCGCCTCGCGGTCCTGCTGCATCACGCTCGAACGACGATTCCCCTTCCGCGGCTGCAGCTCAAAGCGCGCAGCCGCATCCGGTTTGGTGTCTCCAAGCGCTGGCTCAAAGCACACCCTTTGACCGCTCATCTGCTCGCGAAGGAGCGCAGCCAATGGGCCGATCTCGGCCACGCGTGGAAGATTGCGTAGACCGCACGCTTTAGTTTGTCGTTGCCGCCCGGCATCCGCGGCGGCAACGAAATGGCGCGTAGGCGCGACGAGCGTCAGGCGATCGAACGCCGAGCGTTACGGGCCGAAGCTGCAAGCGATGGCTTGGTGAATTTCAGCATTGGCTCGCCATAGAAGCCCCTGCCAGCGTCTACGACGAACTGGGCGACCCAGTCTTCGCCGGGGCCGCCCCAGTAGATGTTGCGCTTGCCAATCGCAACGTTGCTTACACGCACGGCATAGTGCGACGTCCATACCCGATTGCCGCGAGGACCGAGATCCGCGCGCCGAACATCCAGCGCAAAGTCTTCGTGGCGGAACCCGAGCCGGCTGAGCTGGGCTTCGAAGTCCTGCTTCTCGCCTAACTGCTCCATGATCCGGCAATCGCCTTCACACTGGACTGCCATGCCACCCCCGGGCGAATGGTCAGGCGAAAGGTATATCGCTATTACATTGCAGGATCGTGACGCCGGCCGATGGTCACACCAGATCCGACTGCGGACGAAGCGGCGAATGCTTAGACGAAATCGGGGCCGATCACGACTTTTACCACGACCGAAGCGTCGCCATCGCGCACGCGATTGCTGAGCCACCACAGGGCGCCTTTGCGAATGCTCCATGGCGACGCCTCTCCCGATACAAGCAGCGCAGCGACCTCGCCGAGGGTTGGCTGATGACCGACGATAAGCACGGGCTCACCGGCATCGGGCCAGCCTGCGGCGGCGAGGATCGCATCCGCTGCCGCCCCTGGACCTAACTCCGGCACGACCTTGTACTTGCGCTTGAGCGGCACCGCGGTCTGCTGTGCCCGCTCGGCCGGACTCACCAGCACGCGGCAGCTGTCCGGCAGTTGCTTGTCCAGCCATGCGGCCACCCGTTCCGCCTGTTTGATGCCCTTGGCGGTCAGGCGCCGGTCAAGGTCGGGGGCGCCGGCTTCGGCATCGGCGTGCCGCCACAGGATTAGGTCCATACGCGATCCTCCATTCAAGCGGACGGCTTCGCGACTTGCGCGAGCCGGCGCAGAAGCTCGGCTTGCGCCGACTGCCCTTGGCCACGGGCCTTCGACTTGAGCCGCCTGTAGCTACCGTCGGAGCCGAGCTCCCACGCGTCGGAATCGTCCGCCAGATGCGGCATGAGGCCCTCGTCGATCACCCGGCCTTTCAGCTCCCGGTCGAGCACGGGGAAGGCGATCTCGATGCGGCGGAACAGGTTGCGCCCCATCCAATCGGCACTCGCGAGGTAGACGTCCTGGTGGCCCTCATTCTCGAAAAACCAGATGCGATCGTGTTCGAGAAAGCGACCGACGATGGACCTGACGCGGATGTTGTCGGAGATGCCCTCGACTTGCGGGCGCAGGCTGCACGCACCTCTCACGATCAGGTCGATCTTCACGCCTGCCTGCGACGCGGCGTAGAGCGCACGGATAACTGCCTCTTCGATCAACGCGTTCATCTTGGCGATGATGCGCGCGGGCTTCCCTTCCTTCGCATGGCGCGTCTCGCGCCTGATAGCTTCCAGAAGGTGGCGGTGCATGGTGAAGGGGGCGAGCCAGAGGTGCTTGAGGCGATTAGCCTTGGCCAGGCTGGTGATGTGAAGGAAGACTTCGTTGATGTCGCTACAAATGTCCGGGTTGGTCGTCAACAGGCCAAAGTCCGTGTACTGCCGCGCCGTGCGGGGATGGTAGTTGCCGGTTCCCAAATGCGCGTAAGGTTGCAGCTTCGTCACGCCTGCAGCGTCCTTTTCGCGGCGCAACAGCAGTGCCAGTTTCGCGTGGGTCTTGAGCCCGAAGACTCCATAGACTACCTGCGCTCCGGCCTCCTCCAGGCGCTCCGCCCAGTTGATGTTCGCTTCCTCATCGAATCGCGCCAGCAGTTCCACGACCACGGTGACTTCCTTGCCGCGTCGCGCAGCTTCGATGAGCGCTTCCATCAGCACCGAATTGACCCCGGTGCGATAGACGGTCTGCTTGATGGCCACCACATCGGGATCGTCGACCGCCTTGCGTATGAATTCGACGACAGGCTCGAAGGACTCGAACGGATGATGCAGCAGTACGTCATGAGTGCGGGTCGCGGCGAGCACATCCGTCTGCTCGCTCAGGCGCTTAGGCAGCGCAGCGACGAATGGCGGGTACTTGTGCTCGTCGAGATCGGCTTCATCGATCAATACCGACATTCGCGCCAAGTTCACCGGCCCGTCGCAACGGTAGAGATCCGCTTCCTGCAGCTCAAACTGGGAAAGAAGCAGTTGCGCGAGATGCGGCGGACAGTCGGCCGCGACTTCGAGCCGCACCGCGAGACCAAACTGCCGCTGCGGAAGCTCGCCTTCGAGCGCCTGACGCAGGTTCTTGACTTCTTCCTCGTCGAACCAAAGGTCAGCATCGCGGGTGACGCGGAACTGCGAATAAGCTGCGATTTCCCTCCCGGCAAACATCTCGCCCAAGTGGGCGTGCATGATTGACGACAGCAACACAAAGCTGTTGTCCGGAGCGACCTCTTTGGGCATCGGGATCACTCGAGGCAGCAGTCGCGGCGCCTTGACGATCGCCACCGAGGTATCGCGGCCGAAAGCATCCCGGCCGGTAAGCTCGACGATGAAGTTCAGGCTCTTATTTACGACCTGGGGGAAAGGATGCGCCGGGTCGAGCCCGATCGGAGTCAACAGCGGCTTCACCTCGCGCCGGAAATAATCGGCAACCCACGCCCGTTGCTCGGCATTTCGCTCGGAGCGTTTGAGCAGCCGGATTCCCGCCGCCGCAAGTTGCGGCAGTACCTGCTCGTTGAGCGTGCGGTATTTCTCGGCCACGAGGACGTGCGTCTCCTCGCTGATCAGCGTGAAGCTCGCCTTGAAGTCGTGCAGCGTCATGCCTGGAGGCGGCGTCTTGAGCCGCAGCTGTTCATGCAAGCCTGCGATGCGAATCTCGAAGAACTCGTCCAGGTTGCTGCTGACGATGCACAGAAACCGCAGGCGCTCGAGCAATGGGACGGCGGGATCCTGTGCCAGCGCGAGCACTCGCCGATTGAAGGCGAGCTGCGATAGCTCGCGATTAATGAGCGGTGCATCGCGGACCTTCGGTGAATCCTCCGGCATGATCGGCGGCGTCGTTGGCCCGACACGCGCTCGCTCGGGCGCAACGCTTGAAGCATCGCCGACTCTAGTTACCGCGGTGTTACCGGATTCTTCGTTCATGCAGCCCTCAATTCGGGAGCGAGCGCAAGCCACACGCATGCACCCTTTGAGGCGCGGTCGAGGTCGAGCAGATAGGCGCGATGCGCATCGAGCTCTTCTCGGGTCGGCGCCAGGACGCGAATCGTCAGGGTTACGCCCTCTGCCGCGGCGGCGAGCGCGCCTTCGGCAAGCAGCGCCGGCGCAGCGATGTCGATGGTGAGCGACTCCTGGCCGCGAGTCATCGCCAGGTAGACCTCGGACAGAAGTTGCGCGTCGAGGAGCGCGCCGTGAAGCGTGCGGTGCGCATTGGCCACGCCAAAGCGCTCGCATAGCGCGTCGAGACTGTTTTTCTTCCCCGGGAACGAGTCTCGCGCAAGGGCCAGCGTATCGATCACCTCCTCGGCGAGCGCCGACGCGGTCGGCAGGTCGAGTCGCTTCAACTCTTCATCGATGAAAGCGACGTCGAATGGAGCGTTGTGGATGATCCATTGCGCCCCCTTCGCGAATTCGACGAATTCGCCGACGACATCAGCGAAGCGCGGCTTGTCGCGAAGCATCTCCCAGGTGAGGCCGTGAACATCGGTGGCGCCGGAGTCTATATCGCGCTCCGGGTTGATGTAGAAATGCACGGTGCGCCCGGTAGGGCGTCGATTGACGAGCTCCACCGCAGCGATCTCGATGATGCGGTGGCCGAGGTTCGGCTCCAGTCCTGTGGTTTCGGTGTCGAGGATGAGTTGACGCATACTGCGCCTAGGCTCACTTTCGATAACGCTTGATCGTCGCCTGGATTTCTTCGATCGCGCGCTCGATCTCGTCGTCGGTGAGATCGCGCTGCACGCCTTTGCGATCGGTGAGCGTCAACGTACGGTCGATCTCGGTCTGGAATTCTCCCAAGCCAAGCGTTTCGGTGATGGTTGTCGTAGGCTCGTCGGTCAGGGTCTCCGGACCCCAGCGCACGACGATCAGCGACAGATTGTCCCCGTCGGGGCCGCCGCGCGCTTCGGCTTCGCGCATGAGTGCGGGACCAGCCTTGAGAATCGGAGTGCCCGTCAACGCTCGCGCAATCTCCTCCTGCGGATAAACCGCCCATAGGCCGTCGGTGCACAGCACCAGGATGTCGCCGTTACGCAACGGAGTGCGGCGCGAGAGGTCGATCACCGGGTCGACCAGCCCGCCAAGACAGCTGAAAATCTTGTTGCGGTCGGGATGATCGGGAACTTCGTGCGCACCGATAATGCCCTGGTCCAGCAGATACTGCACCTTGGAATGGTCCTTGGTCTGTCCGATCAGCCCGCCCTGGCGAAACAGATAGAGCCGCGAGTCACCTGCATGGGCCCAGTAGGCGTAGTTCGACTGCACTATGCACGCTACACAAGTCGTTCGTGGTGTTTCAAGCATAGAAAACTGATTCGCGTAGGAGCCGAGCGCCGAGTGCGCTCGCAGCATGGTGTCCTGCAGGAATTTGAGCGGATTTTTAAGCGTTGGTTTCGCTTCCTGCTGAAACCGCTCGATGAACAGCCGCACCGCGATCTGCGCTGCGATCTCGCCGCCGGCGTGCCCGCCCATGCCGTCAGCAACGACCAGCAACAGCGTGTCGCGGCTGTAGGTGTAAGCGAGACGATCCTGGTTAAGCTTGCGCTGGCTCTTGCGGCTCTCCTGGAAGATGGTGAAGCGCACGATTACATTACTTCAGTGAACAAGCGCTTCTTGAGATTCCCCAGGAACGTGAGCTTGCGCTTCTTCGGCGGAATGTCGCGAATAGCTTTTTGGAGTGCGAACACGCTCTGCGGTCGTTCGAGAGGGTCGAGTCTTAAGCACCAATCGATCACCTCGAGCAGGTTTTCCGAATACGCGCCGGCCCAGATCTTCTTGGCCGATACCAGGTGATCCTCGGTGAGGCGTGCATCAGCAGCCTGCGGCGCGAACGCTGCAAGGCACGCGAAAATGCTGGCGCCGATGCCATAGACATCGGTCCACGGTCCGAGCCGATCGGGCTCGCGATATTGCTCAGGCGCGGCAAACCCGGGCGTGTACATCGGTGCGAGCTTGGGGCGTGCCGAGGTCAGCGTCTGCCGCGCGGCGCCGAAGTCGAGCAGCACCGGGGAGCCGTCGGTTCGAAGGTACACATTCGCAGGCTTGATGTCGAGGTGCAGCAACTTGTGCGTGTGCACTTCGCGCAGGCCATTCAGCAAGTGCATGAACACGTGGCGCACCAGCCGCTCCGACATCTGGTCCTGACGCAGCTGGATCTGCTGCTGAAGCGTGCGCCCGCGCTCGTAGCGCATCACCATGTACACGGTTTCGTTGGCACGAAAGAAGTTCAACACCCGCACTACGTTGGGGTGGTTGATCTTGGCCAGCGCACGACCCTCTTCGAAAAAGCACTTCATCCCATAGCGGAACGAGGTGAGATTCTCCGCCGAGCTGGCGCGGACGATATCGCCTTCGGTTCGCAGCACCAAGGACGAGGGCAAGTACTCCTTGATCGCGACTGGGGCGCCGCTGTCGTCGAAAGCGCGATATACGATGGAAAAACCGCCTCGGCTGATCTGGCGATCGATCCTGTAGTTCAGGAGCTGATATCCGGAGGGGAGGGCCTGGTTGGTGACGCCCATGGGGCTTAAAGTTGGCGCGAAAACGTTCTCGCGTGTACTTGCGCGCGGAATTGATAACCTCTACATTCTCGACAACCCTGCGCATAAAGTAAAGATTTCATTGGATTTCCCGCTCAATCTCCCGCGCACGCAACCCTCCGAAGGCGGCGCCCGATGATCCTGAGCATGACCGGTTTCGCGGCAGTCGGGGCTGATCTGCCCGGTTGTTCGCTTGCGGTCGAGTTGCGCTCGGTCAACCACCGTTATCTCGATGTGCAGCTCCGCCTTCCTGACGAGCTGCGCGTGCTCGAATCCGCAGCGCGCGACATGCTCACCGCGGTGCTGAAGCGCGGCAAAGTCGACTGTCGCATCGCACTAAATCGCGCCGTGCCCGGCGCTGCTACGCTAGCAGTCAATGCAGAGCGCGTCGCGCAGTTGCGCGAAGCGGGGGAGGAAGTGTTGCGACACGCACCAGGGAGCACGCCGCTGTCGACCATTGAGATCCTCCGTTGGCCCGGCGTGATCACCGAGCCCTCTCTCGAGCCAGCGGCGCTCGCCGCCAAGACGCTCGACCTGGTGCGGCAGGCGCTATCCGAGCTCGGCGCGTCGCGCGCCAGAGAAGGCGCGAAGCTGCAAACCATGCTCGAGGAACGCTGTCGCTTGATCGAATCGCAAATCGACCGCATCGCTCCGCGCGTGCCCGCCATCCACGATGCCTATGTCGAAAAGCTCGGCGCTCGTTTGCGCGAAGCGGGCCTCGACCCTGACACCGAGCGGCTGCGCCAGGAGCTTGCGCTATTTGCGACCAAGGTCGATGTTGCGGAGGAAGTGTCGAGGCTCACCACGCATGTCGCCGAGGTGCGCCGCGTGCTGTCGGCCGGCGGATCGAGCGGCAAGCGCCTCGACTTTCTGATGCAGGAGCTCAACCGCGAAGCCAACACCCTGGGTTCGAAGTCGGTCGACGCAGAACTTTCTCAGGCAGCGCTCGAGATCAAAGTGCTCATCGAGCAGATGCGCGAGCAGGTGCAGAACATAGAATGAGCGAGCCTAGCGAGGTGACGCAAGGCCGAGGAATGAGCGACCCTACCGCCTCGACTGGCAACCTGTTCGTCATCGCTGCGCCATCGGGTGGCGGCAAGACCAGCCTTATTCGAGCGCTGCTCGAGCGCGAGCCCAACCTGCACCTGTCGGTGTCTTACACGACCAGGCCGCCAAGGCCGGGGGAGCAGGAGGGACTGGATTATCACTTCGTCACCCCGGAGCGATTCGCGGAACTTAAAGCGGCCGGCGAATTTCTAGAACATGCGTATGTACACGGCAATTGGTACGCCACGTCCGCGAGCTGGCTTCGGGCTGAAGTCGCCGCCGGGCACGAAGTGCTGCTGGAGATCGACTGGCAAGGTGCGGCGCAGGTACGCCGCTTGATTCCCGATTCAGTTCACGTATTTATCCTGCCGCCTTCGATGCAATCGCTCGAGCGCAGACTCCTCGATCGAGGCCAGGACGATCGCGCCACCATCGCGCGCCGTCTCGAAGCTGCGCGCGAAGAGATGCGCCATTGCAGCGACTTCGATTATGTTATTATTAATCAGCACTTTGCTTCGGCGGTCGACGACCTCGCGGCGATTGTGCGTACAGCGCGGCTGCGTGGGGGGCGGCAGTGCGTACGCTACAAGGCGCTGATCGCGCAATTGACTTGAAGGGAAAGCAGCATGGCCCGCATTACCATTGAAGACGCTCTGACCAAGATTCCCAACCGCTTCGAGTTGACACTCGCTGCAACCAACCGCGCACGCCAGATCAGCGGCGGGTCGCCGCCCCTGGTCGACGGTGACCGCGACAAGCCGACGGTGATCGCCCTCCGCGAAGTCGCCGCCGGCAAAGTCGGCATCGAGATGCTGCTCAAGCCGCAGAGTTGAGCCGGCTTGTCCGTGCCCCCAAGTGATCAAGTATGTCGGAAATCGCCGAATTCACCCGACACCTTGGTCACTACCTGCCGCCTCCTGACGTAGCACTGGTTGAGCGCGCCTTCGCGTTTTCGGAGGAGGCGCATCAGGGGCAGTTTCGCAAGTCCGGCGAGCCGTACATAACCCATCCGCTGGCCGTAGCGAGCATCCTGTCGCAGTGGCGACTCGACGCGCAAGGCTTGGCCGCCGCGCTCCTCCATGACGTGATGGAGGACACCAGCGTCACCAAGACCCAGATCGAGAGCTCATTCGGCAAGCCGGTTGCCGACATGGTCGACGGCGTGTCGAAGCTCGATCACATCGAATTCCAGTCGCGCGAGGATCAGCAGGCGGAGAGCTTCCGCAAGATGCTCCTCGCCATGGCGCAGGACGTGCGCGTCATCCTGATCAAGCTCGCCGACCGCCTTCACAACATGCGCACCCTCGACGCCATGGCGGCGACCCACCGCGAACGGATTGCGCGGGAAACGCTCGACATCTACGCGCCCATCGCCAACAGGCTGGGCTTGAATGCGCTTTTCATGGAGCTGCAGGAGCTCTCGTTCAAGCATCTTTACCCCATGCGCTACCGCATCCTCGCCCGCGCGATCAAGGCTGCACGCGGCAACCGGCGCGAGGTGATGAACCGAATCCTGCAGAGCATCCGCGAAGGACTCAAGCGGGCCGATATCGCCGCCCAGGTCACCGGGCGCGAGAAGAGCGTCTACAGCGTGTACAAGAAGATGCGCGAGAAGCATTACACCTTCTCGCAGGTGTTCGATATCTACGGCGTGCGCGTGCTGGTGAAGGACACCACCGCGTGCTATGCGGCGCTAGGCGTGCTGCACAGCCTGTACAAGCCGATTCCCGGCAAGTTCAAGGACTACATCGCGATCCCCAAGGCGAACGGTTATCAGTCGCTACACACCACGCTGTTCGGTCCGTTCGGCACGCCGCTGGAAGCGCAGATCCGCACGCATGACATGCACCGAGTCGCCGAGGCCGGTGTCGCCGCGCACTGGCTGTACAAGACCGGCGGGGAGCTGGATCTAAGCGAAGCGCAGCAGCAGACGCACCGCTGGCTGCAAAGCCTGCTCGAGATCGGCTCTGAATCGCGCGACTCGAAAGAGTTTCTCGAGCACGTCAAGGGCGATCTTTTCCCCGATGCGATCTATGTGTTCACGCCGAAGGGCAAGATCATGGCGCTGCCGCGCGGGGCGACAGCGGTCGATTTCGCGTACGCGGTGCATACCGACATCGGCCACCATTGCACGGCGGCGCGGATCAACTACGAGCTGATGCCGCTGCGGACCGAGCTCAAGAACGGTGATCAGGTCGAGATCATTACCTCACCCACGGCGCGCCCCAATCCGTCGTGGCTTAACTTCGTCGCCACCGGAAAGGCGCGCTCGCGCATCCGGCACTTTTTGAAGACTTTGCAGACACGCGAATCGGCTGCGCTGGGTGAGCGCATGCTCGAGCAGGCGCTGTCCTCGCTCAAGGTACCGCCGGAAGCCATCACCTGGGAACGCTGGGAAGCACTCACGCGCGAGTACGGAGCGAAGAGCCGGCTCGACATCCTCGCCGATATCGGGCTTGGAAAACGCCTTTCCTTCGTCGTTGCACAGGCGCTCACACGCGCGGCGAGCCGACTGGGAGGCGAGGATACGATCAAGCCAGGAGCGTTGCAGTTGCGAGGTGTCGAGGGCGTGGCGATTCAGTACGCCAAGTGCTGTCGTCCGATTCCCGGCGACACCATCATCGGCCAGTTCCGGCGCGGACAGGGGCTGCTGGTGCATACGCGCGACTGCCAGACGCTGCGCAAGAGTCGCGTCGATACCGACCAGGCGGTCGACGTCGAGTGGGCGCCCGACATTGAAGGGGCGTTCGAAGCGGGAGTCAGGCTGCTGGTGGCCGACAAGCGCGGGCTACTGGCCAGACTCGCAACGGCGATTGCCGACACCGGGGCCAACATCGCCTATGTATCGATGGAAAGGCCTGACGAGGGCCCGGTAGTCAACATGTTTTTCAGCGTGCAGGTGCGTGATCGCAAGCATCTGGCTCAAGTCATTCGCGGATTGCACGCCATTCCCGAGGTCAAGCGCGTTCAGCGCGCGCGTACCTAATCTCGCCCGATTTCCGCCGCTCGGCGGATTTGGAACGCATCGCTTCTGGTCGACGCTGCCGTCCAGAAGATCGTCACTCCTCGCTCGGAATCCGTCACTCGAGGCTCGTGCCCGCTGCGCGTCACATCGTTAAGGATTTGATTCCTCAACGGTTAGGTGTATGGCACAGGGGTTGCTTTGAGACAGACGCGGTGGGCACGAAGTGCGGCGCGCGCCATTCGACAGATGCGGCGATGGCGCTCAAGGCGCGCGCGATTCGGTGTCCTCTTTTTTTGTGATTCTGCGCGCTCTCCTTTGTTGCGAGGGCGGTGCAAGCCATCGAACAGACGCACAACGGATGAGGTAAGAGAGATGAAAAGAACGGTTACGAAGTTTGCCTTCGCGGCTGCGCTCTCGGCATTTGCCGGCGCGGTCGTTGCCGGCGGTACGCACGTGATCACGGTCAGCGCCAGCGTGAACGGCGTCTGCAAAGTCATCGATGCTACGTCAACCCTTGCATTCGGTGCGCTGAATCCGGCGACAGGCGGCACGGTGAACGCTGTCTGGAGCGGCGGCAAGTTCAGCTGCACCAAGGGCCAGGCATTCACCGTCACCTCAGATGATGGGCTGTGGGAAAGCTCCTCGGGTGGTGGCAACAACCGGATGAAGCTTTCGACGGCGACTGATTGCACGGTCGCAAGCAACTGCATTCGCTACACCCTGACCAGCGTTACTTCCGGCACTGGCGCCGGTCACGGAGTGGGTAACGAGATCTCGTTCAACGTCACGGGGCAAACATTGATTGCCGATTACCAGAACGCGAACCTAGGGAGCTACGGCGATACGGTTACGTTAACGGTCAGTCCGTAGACGACTTCGTTCACGGACAGCGTCGCGACACCGAACTTGACTACAAACCGGAGAGTTAAGCCAATGAACAGAAACCTCACAAAGTCCCTCGTTGCTGGAGCACTGGCGGCATTTGCCAGCGTCGCTTCTGCAGGAGGCACACACATCATCACAGTCAGCGCCAGCGTCACCGGCGTATGCAAGATCATCGACGCGACCTCGACACTGGCCTTCGGCACTCTTGATCCGGCGTCCGGTGGCACGGTGAACGCGGTCTGGAGCGGCGGCAAGTTCAGCTGCTCCAAGGGCCAGGCCTTCACCGTCTCCTCAGACGATGGGCTGTGGGAGAGCTCGTCAGGCGGCGCGAACAATCGAATGAAGCTTTCGACGGCGACCGATTGCACGGTCGCAAGCAACTGCATTCGCTACACCCTGACCAGCGTTGCCTCCGGCACTGGAGCCGGCCATGGAGTGGGTAACGAGATCTCGTTCAACGTTACCGGGCAAACGCTGATCGCCGATTACCAAAACGCGAACGTAGGGACTTACGGCGACACCGTCACGTTGACTGTCAGCCCTTAGGGGGCGGATTCGGCACGTAATACACCCCGCGGCCAGACAGGGACTGTCCGCGGGGTTTTGTTTTGGGCGAGGAGTATCGAACCATGAAATTGCATCGCCGCTTCGCACGCCGGTGGACTAGTGCGCTGCGCGTGGAATTCTTTTTTCTGACGCTGACGGCGTCGATGTCGGCGCTCGGTCAGACGTGCTCCTTCAACCCAAATCAGCCGGGCAGCGCGAGCTTTGGCGCGATCGATCCAACCCTGCTCACGCCCGCGACCTTTAGCGTCACCGTGAACTACAAGTGCACGGGAAGCGCCGCCGCCACCTTCACCATCATGGGTCTGAACGACAGCGGTCCGGGCGCTTATCGGCTCAAGCACGTCACGCAAAACCAGTTCATGCCGTATTCGATAAGCACCGTCAACGTGCCCGGCACCAAGATCACGTTCAATGGCCAGATCGTGGCGACCGATTACCAGAACGCCTATGTCGGAAATTACTCCGACACGCTGACCATCACGATCTTTCCTTGATCTGATGATCGCGCTGCCAACCATGCTCTCCCGCGCTCTCGTGAGGCGACTGTCGTCAGTCGTGACAGGGTTCAGCGCATTGCTTGCCTTCTGCTGCGCGCTCTGCGCGTTTTCGGTCGTAGCGAGCGAGTACACCGTGAGCCCGATGCGCATGGAGCTCGACCGGGACGCCCGAAGCACGGTTCTTACACTGACCAATATCGGAACCGACCGCATCGAGTTCCAGCTTCGCGCGAGCGAGTGGACGCAGGACGCGCAGGGCCGCGATCGCTATTCGGATACCGGGGAGCTCGTGTTCTTTCCCAAGATCCTGTCGCTCGAGCCCAATGATTCGCGCGTCGTGCGGATCGGCATCAAAAGCGTGCCCGTAAGCGTCGAGCGTACGTTCCGGCTGTTCATAGAAAAAATACCGTCACCAAACCCGGAGCCGCCACCTCCGGGTGCGCACGTCGCGGTCAACGTGCGTTTTGCGCTGCCGATTTTTGTCAAGCCGCCGGTGCATGAAGCTAAGGGCGAACTCGCGGGCGCCGCGATCGCTCGCAGTGAGCTTGCCTTCGTCCTCAAGAACACTGGCAACGAGCATTTCCGGATGGACGACGGGATCACTATCATCGGCCGCGATGGCCAGGGCGGCGTTGTCTTCTCCCGAAAGCTCGACGACCGCTACGTGCTCGCAGGCGTCGCCAAGCGATACGTCGCCACGATACCGCAGGAGACATGCCGACAAACCGCGGCTTTAGAGGTCACCGCCAAGTCCGAGCTATTCACGCTGAGCCGGCGCCTCGACGTCAACCGCACCGATTGCGAGTAGATGATGGCTCGCCCACGTGGCCGCGCATGTCGGGCGCGTGGGCGCATCGCGGGCATAGCCTGCTCGCTGACGCTGGCTTTCTGCCTTTGCGCGTCGCCGCGGATTGCGGCGGCAGAACCGCCGCTTCTCGCCATGCTCGGCTCGACGGCACCGGAAACGCTTGTCGTGCAAGTGACGCTCAACAACGTCAACAAAGGCCAGTTCTTCGTCAGCGCGTCAGACGGCGATTTCCTCATTCGGGTCGAGGACCTCAAAGCGATGGGACTCGCCGCCATCCATGGCCGTACCCGAAACATCGACGGCGAAGAAATGGTTGCGCTGAAATCGATCGATGACATGACAGTGGCGTTCGACGAAAAGAGAATGACGCTGGAGCTCTCCGTCGACCCCAAGCTCCTTCCGGCGAACACCGTGGATTTCTCGGCAGGTAGAAAGCAGGCGGTGTTCTATCCGACCAACGCCAGCGCCTTTTTTAATTACGACCTGAGCTATGCCAGCGGCAATGCCGGCCAGCGCGACGTGAGCGGAGCCGCGACCGAGTTGGGCGCACGAGTCGGCGACTTCCTGTTCCTGAGCGACTCGACGTACTACGGAGCGCCTTCTGAGCATCGCTTCGTACGACTTATGACCAGCCTCATCCACGACGACCGCGACACGCTGGTGCGCACGGTTCTCGGAGATTTCGTCGTCACTGCGGGAGACCTGTCCTCGTCGGTAGGCCTGGGCGGCGCGAGCTATGCCAAGCTATACAACATGAATCTGTACTTCGTGAGCTATCCCCAACAGAACCTGACTGGGCTTTTGCGAACGCCCTCCGAGGTCGACGTCTATATCGATGGCCAGCGGGTAAGGACTCTGCAGCTGCCCGCAGGCGAATTCGACTTGCGCGACATCACTCAGGCGCCGGGTTTGCGCAACGTGCAACTCGTCATCCGCGACGCCTTCGGTCGGGAGCAGCAAATCAACGCGCCCTTTTACTCCACCCAGGTCCCTCTCAAGGCTGGACTGCACGAGTTCAGCTACAACCTGGGCTTCCTCCGAGAGATGTACGGAGTCGAGAGCAACGATTATGGACCGCTCGCGTTTGCGGGTTTCCACCGCTACGGTGTGACCGACTCGCTCACGCTCGGAGCGCACGCCGAAGGAAAGAGCGGCGTGTACAACGCCGGAGCAACTGCCGTCGTGGTGCTCGGGGCAGCGGGACTCCTAAATGTTTCGGGAGCTGGCAGCGGCAACGGCGGCCGCAGCGGAGGTGCTCTTCTCGCCAGCTACAGTTATCTCGGCACCCACTTCAATGCCGGTCTGTTTGTGAGCAAGCAAAGCTCAAACTATGTGCAGCTCGTGCAGACGGGCATCGACAACCGCAATTACGCGATCAACGCCACCATCGGCTACACCGATACGGTTGTCGGATCGATCTCTGCAGGGTATTCGACGTTGAAGACCTACGGCAGCCAGGACAGCCGATCGGCAAGCTTGAGCTACGGCCGGCCGCTGTTCGACGGACGAGCCAGCTTTTTTGTCACCGTGATGAACACGCGAGGACAGGACAAGAACACTAACGTCTTCGCGGGCCTGGTCTACAACTTCGATGCAAACTATGCCCTGTCCGCTCGTTACGAGCGATTCCGGGGAAACAACACCGAGGCTTTGCAGTTCCAGAAAGCGCAGCCCGTCGGAGATGGACTGGGCTACACGATCGCTGCCGAACGCGTAGGATCACCCGAGGGAACCGCCACGGTTCTGACTCCATCCTTCCAGTACAACTCGCGGTGGGGAATTTTGAGCGGCAGCGCCTTGCAGCAGAACGATGGCAACGGCTCGCACAACAGTTATACGGTATCCGCAGCGGGTGGCATCACCTGGGTCGGCGGCGCATTCGCGATCGGACGGCCCGTCACCGACGCGTTCGGCGTGGTCAAGGTGGACAACATCGAGGGCGTGCGCGTCTTTGTCAACAGCGAGGAAATCGGCAAGACCGACGCGAATGGAATGCTGGTGCTGCCGACATTGACCTCGTTCGTCGACAATCAGATCTCGATCAACACGGCCAATGTTCCACTCGAGTTCTCCTTCCCCGAGTCGATGAAAGTCGTGTCGCCGCCGTACCGTGGCGGCGCCGTCATCGACTTCCACGCCAAGCGTCTTCAGGCCGTGATGGGCGCGATCAAGATCAAGTCGAGCGAAGGAGTCAGGCCGGCCGAGTTCTTCCAGGTGACGGTCGCGGTCGATGGTCGGCCGTTCAGCTTCCCGACGGGGCGGGGAGGCGAATACTATGTCGAGGATTTGAAGCCCGGGCGCTATTCGGCCCGTATGACGGGGAACGGGCAATCCTGTACGTTCGACCTCGATGTACCCGAGGCCAGCGAGGCGTTTACCCAGCTTCCCGATATTGTCTGCGACAGCACGCGATGACAACGTGCCGGCGGATTCGGCGTTGCTTCCTCAGGCTGCCTGCGTCGACAGCAGCTGTTGCAACTCTCCCGACTCGTACATTTCGCGCATGATATCGGCGCCACCGATAAATTCGCCATTGACGTAGAGCTGCGGGATTGTCGGCCAGTTCGAGAAGTCCTTGATGCCCTGCCGCACCGTGTCGTCGGCGAGCACGTTAACGGAGAAAAAACTGTTCACTCCGCACGCCTTGAGCATCTGCACTGCCGCGTTTGAAAATCCGCACTGGGGAAATTGCGGGGTGCCCTTCATGTAGAGCACGACGGGGTTGCCGGTGACCTGTTCGCGAATGGTGTCCTGAATATTCATTGCCGCCTCAAACGTTTGTCGGATCGATAACCGCAATTGTACCCAACCTTGGCGCCGGACCCTGTACTTTCAACCACTCTGGCGGCAGGGACTATTCCTTCACCGCTCCGGTGAGCCCCGACACGTAATACTCGACAAAGAACGAATACAGAATTGCGACGGGAAGCGAGCCGAACAGGGCGCCGGCCATGAGCGAGCCCCAGTGGTAGATGTCCCCCTCGACCAGCTCGGTCACCACGCCGACCGGCACCGTCTTGACCTCGGACGATGAGACAAAAGTGAGTGCGTAGATGAATTCGTTCCAGGAGAGCGTAAATGCGAAGATGCCGGCAGAAATCAATCCCGGCACCGCAAGGGGCATGACGATCCGCCATAGGATCTGCACGCGGCTCGCACCGTCGATGAGCGCGCATTCCTCGAGCTCGTAAGGGATCGACTTGAAGTACCCCATCAACAGCCAGGTGCAGAACGGAATTAGGAACGTGGGGTACGTGAGGATCAGCGCCAGCCGCGTGTCGAACAGGTCGAGCTTGTACACCATCGTCGCCAGCGGAATGAAGAGGATCGATGGGGGCACGAGATACGCGAGGAAGATGCTCATGCCGATGTAGCGCGAGCCGCGGAAGCGCAGGCGCTCGATCGCGTACGCGGCGAGCACGCTGCACAGGATCGACAGGAATGTCGAGACAACCGACACCAGGAGCGTGTTCCAGAGCCAATCAGGATACGCCGTTTCGAACAACAGCTTCTTCACGTGCACGAGTGTAGGATTCCTCAGCCAGAACGGGTTTGCTTCGCGCGAGAGCAGTTCCGCGTCCGGCTTGAACGCGGTCATCGCCATCCAGTAGAACGGGAAAAGTAGCACGAAGAGGAATACGCCAAGCGGCAGGTAGACAGTCGCGACACGCCGCGGAGTCGACACGAGATAGCTCATGCCCCTCGAATCGACGACTTCGCCCGAAGCGCTCGCAACGCTCATTTGTCGCCCGCCCCCTGCTGCCAGGCGCGGCGCTGCAGGCCGAAATAGCTGAACATGATCGCAGCGAGCAGGAACGGCACCATCGCCGTGGCGATCGCCGCTCCCTCGCCCAGGTTGCCTCCCGGAATCGCCCGCTGGAAGGAGAGCGTGGCCATCAAATGTGTCGCGTTAAGCGGACCGCCTCGCGTGAGCACGTAGATCAACTGAAAATCGGTGAACGTGAACAGCACTGAGAACGTCATGACCACGGCAATGATTGGAGTGAGCAGCGGGAGCGTGACGTGGCGGAACTGTTGCCAACGCGACGCACCGTCGAGGCTCGCCGCCTCGTAGTACGACGGCGAGATGGTCTGCAGCCCGGCGAGCAGCGTGATCGCGACGAAGGGCACTCCGCGCCAGATGTTGGCGGCAATGGTCGAAAAGCGGGCGAGCCACGGTTCGCCCAGGAAGTCGATGTACTTGTCGATGAGCCCCATTCGAGTGAGAACCCAACTGATAACCGAGAATTGCGGATCGTAGATCCACCAGAAAGCGAGCGCCGACAGCGCTGTCGGGACGATAAACGGCAGGAGTACGATCGCGCGGATAAATGCTTTGAACGGCAGGCGCTCGTTGAGGAGCAGCGCGAGCCACAATCCGAGTCCAAATTTGATAACGCTCGCGACCACGGTGTAAAAGAGTGTGTTGAACAGGGCAAGTCGGGTAACGGCATCGCCCCAGAGGAACTCAAAATTTTCGAGGCCGATAAAGGAGCCGCTGCGGCCGATCTTGGCGTCGGTGAAGCCTAGCCAAGTGCCCAGACCCAGCGGATAGGTGAGGAACACGAGCAGCAGCCAAGCCGCGGGTAGCATGAACAGCAACCCGAGGACGGTTCGGTTGTCGAGAGCGCGGGAAAGCGCGGTGTGGCGCGACGGCATGGTCGATGTTGCGCTGTGGCCTTAAGGCGATCTGCTCGCCGAGAAGCGCTCGCGTCGGGGTTGCGCGGATTAAGAGGCGTCGGCAGGCGCCCGCTTCAATCCGCGCAAGTATGACGTCGCGCAGCCGCGATCAAAGGGCTTATCGCAGACGGCTGCGGGCGCGACGTCATACTTTGTAATAACGCTCCGCTCGCTTCGCTGCACGCTCCGCCGCTTCCTTCGGGGTCTTCGATCCGGACGCGGCTTCGGCCACCATATTTACCATGACGAAGTCGGCCATCGTCGCTGCCGAAGCATAGCCCATCTCGCCGTCATAACCGTTGGGCAGCATATTCTTCATCACATCGCGGAAGGGCGTGGCCTTCGGATCGGACGTCCAGACCGGGTTGCTTTCGTAGGCCGCCAGTGGCTGCGCCACGTAGCCGATCGAGGCCTGCTGCCACGGAATGTACTGCTCCTTTTCCATCATGAAGCGCAGGTACTCTTTGGCGGCGTTCGGATACTTCGAATACTTGAAAATCATCATCGGGAAGGTGATGTGACTTTCGGTCGGACGTCCGACCACGCCGATCGGGAAGTTGGCATGGTCCATGTCCTTGGCTATCTCCTGCAGCTTCGGGTCCTGAGAATTCTTCGCCGCGTAGTAAATCGAGATGCCGTTGTTGGTAAGTCCAATCTGTCCGTCGAGAAACGCCTTGTTGTTGCTCGGGTCGAGCCAGGACAGCGTTCCGGGAACGAAGGTCTCGTAGAGCTGCTTGGCATATTCCAACGCCGCGATGGTTTCGGGGCTGTTGATGACGACGTTGTTGTTCTTGTCGACCATTTTCGCGCCGTGTGCCCAGACCACCCAATGGCACCAGGTGTTCCCGTCGCCAGTGGCGTTGCCAAGCGCGAATCCTGGCGGCAGGCCTTTGGCCTTCATACCCTGACAAAGCTTCAGGAACCCCGGCAGATCCTTGGGAAAGGTCTCGAAGCCCGCTGCTCTCATTGCACTGATGCGGTAGTTCATGCACGCGCCCGCAGCGCCCATGTTGATGGCGATCCACCGCCCCTTGTGTGTGCAGTAGGTCTTGGCGACTTCGTACCAGCCGCCGTACTTTGCGCCCAGGTAATTGGCGAGGTCCGTCACGTCGACCAGTTTCTCCGGGTACTGGTGAGCGTCCTCGTAGGTGCCGATGATGATGTCCGGACCGCTGCCGATGTTGGCCGCAACCGCCGCTTTCGGCCTCACGTCCTCCCAGCCTTCGGCATCGATGCGCACTTCGATACCGGTGGCCTGGGTGAACTTCTTGGTGTTTTCAGCCCACATGTCCTCGTCGCCCTGGACGAAGCGCTTCCAGCGTAGCAGGCGCAACTTGGCTCCCTTTTCCGGAGTTACCTTGTACTGAGCTACGGCTTCGGGCGAGAACAGCGCCGAGCCGCCAAGCGCGGCACCCGCGGCGGCGCCTGCGGAAGCTTTCAGAAAATCGCGACGTTTGAACTTGCTCATGTGTTCCTCCAGGGTTGAATTTCGAGTCCATTGTTTGAATTGCCGGCTCGAGTGGGTGATTCCTATGTCGTCAGCCGCGCGCCCGTCGCGGCATCGAAAACGTGGGCGTGTGCAAGATCCGGTGTCAGTGCGATGCGATCGCCGGCTTGACAGGCAACTCGGTCGCGAACCAGCGACGTCAATTCCTGGCCGTTGAACTTGCAGTACAGCTGCGTATCCGCGCCGGTCGGTTCGACAACCACCACCTCGGCAGGCAAGCCGGCGTCGGAGAGCAGGCAGTGCTCCGGCCGGATCCCATAAAGAACGCGCTGGCCCTCGGCGGCGCGAGCGCCGTGCGGCAAAGGCAAGGTCACTCCTCCGCCAAAATCGACTCGCGTCGCAGCGCCGTTCACCTGAGCGGTTCCCGGAACCATGTTCATCGCTGGCGACCCGATGAAGCCGGCGACAAATGTGTTGCTCGGGCGATCGTAAAGAGACAAAGGGTCGCCCGTCTGCTCGACCACGCCGTCTCGCATCACAACGATCTTGTCGGCCATGGTCATCGCCTCGATCTGGTCGTGGGTGACGTAGATCGACGTCGTCTTCAGACGCTGGTGCAGCTCCTTGATCTCGGTGCGCATCTGCACCCGAAGCTTGGCATCGAGATTGGACAGCGGCTCGTCGAACAGGAAGACCTGCGGATCGCGGACGATCGCCCGCCCCATCGCGACCCGCTGCCGCTGTCCACCCGAGAGCTGCCGCGGATAGCGGTCGAGATAGTCCTTGAGGCCAAGAATACCTGCCGCGCGTGCGACGCGCGACTCGATCGCGTCCTTCGACTGCTTTGCGAGCATCAACGCGAAGGACATGTTGTCGCGCACTGTCATGTGCGGGTAGAGCGCATAGTTCTGGAACACCATCGCGATATCGCGTTCTTTGGGAGGTACGCGATTCACGACCTTGCCGCCGATGCTGATCTCGCCGTCGCTGATTTCCTCGAGACCCGCAATCATGCGCAGCAGCGTTGATTTGCCGCAGCCGGAAGGACCGACCAGGACGCAGAACTCGCCGTCGGCAATATCGACGTCGACGCCACGGATGACGTGGGTCGAGCCGAAACGCTTGTGCACCGCGCTTATCGTTACCGATGCCACTGTTTGTTACCTTTGCACCCCTCGTTTCCCGCGATCAAGCGAGACGCCTTGTTCCCGCCACCACCACGTAATCGGGCCGTCCCGTTTTCACCCATGACACAATATTCTGTGCGGCCTTACGTCTCAGCTCGCTCTGCGCCTGCACGCTGAAGAAAGCGGCATGCGGCGTCAATATCACGCGAGGATGGCCAAGCAGCCGGCTGTCGTGGGGCACCGGCTCGACAGGCAGAACATCCAATCCGGCGCCGGCAAGTATTCCACCATCGAGTGCGCCTAGCAAATCGTCGATTTGGACGATCGCCCCCCGGGCCGTGTTCACCAGGAACGAGCCGGGTTTGAGCCGGGCCAGCATCGCGCCATCGATCATTCCTCGAGTCTCGTCTGTCAGCGGAGTATGCAGGCTGATTACGTCGCTTTGCTCGACCAGCCCCGGCAGATCGACGCGCTCGACGTAGGCCGGAAAGTCGCCGTCGATCAGATAGGGATCGCATGCCACGACACGTCTGAAGACATTGCGTGAAATGTGCGCCATGCGCTTGCCGATGCGCCCAAGCCCCACAATGCCGACCGTCATCTCGCTCGGACGTCTGAGGGCTCCGGACGAAAGGTATTGCCACGTTCCCGCGTGGATGTCGCGGTGGTAGGCAACGATGTTGCGAATGAGCGCCAGCGCCAAAGCCAACGCGTGCGTGGCGACTTCGGCGATGCCGTAGTCCGGAGAATTTGCAACCCAGACTCCATGGCGCGCGCATGCCGCGGTGTCGACGTTGTCGTAGCCGGCGCCGATGCGACTCACTATCCCGAGCTGCGGAAGCGCATCGAGCACGCGCTCCGTGATCGGCTCGTATTGGGTGAGGATGCCCGAGCAACCCTGGGCCGCGGCGATGACATCGCTCTCGGTCTTGCAATGTGCCGCAATAAGCTCTACTCCGGCTTCAGCGAACAGCGAGCGCTCGAGGTCGATGTCCGGATAATCCCAGCCGGAATACAGGACTTTGGCCATGTGGCGAGCGCGGAGGCGCGGATCGGGTCAACTCATCAGAGTGAGAGGCCAAGACTAACTGCCACCAGTGACTTGGACAAGCGGAAGTTCAGGTCGCAGCGTCAAGCGCCGGCTGATGGCTATAATCCCTGCCTCATATTCGAAGAGACTGACCCCCATGCTGTTGCAGACAACCATCGCCGGAAGCCTGCCCAAGCCCTCGTGGCTTTCGCCGCCCAATCAGCTTTGGGCGCCATGGCTGCTCGAAGGCGAGCGGCTCGCCGAAGGCAAGCGCGATGCGGTGCGACTTGCGGTGACCGACCAGGAACACGCGGGCATCGACATCGTGAGCGACGGGGAACAGACGCGGCGGCACTTCGTGACAACCTTCATCGAAAACCTCGACGGCGTGGATTTTGAGCACAAGCGGAAGGTAAGGATTCGCAACCGCTACGACGCCGATGTGCCTGTGGTAGTCGGCCCGGTGGCACGGCGACATCCGGTGTACGTCGATGACGCAGGGTTCCTTCGCAACGTGACCAAACGCAAGGTCAAATACACGCTGCCGGGACCGATGACCATGGTCGATACGCTCTATGACGACCACTATCGCAGTCGCGAAAAGCTCGCCTGGGCATTTGCGGAAATCCTCAACCAAGAAGCGCTGGCGATCGAAGCCGCGGGCGTCGACGTAATCCAGTTCGATGAGCCCGCATTCAATGTCTACTTCGACGAGGTGCGCGAATGGGGCATAGCGACGCTGGAGCGGGCGGCGCGTGGGCTTCGCTGCGCCACGACGGTACACATCTGCTATGGCTACGGCATCAAGGCCAATATCGACTGGAAAAGGACCCTTGGCGCCGAGTGGCGACAGTATGAGCAGACGTTCCCTCTGCTCGCGCGCTCGACGATCCGCCAGGTCTCGCTGGAGTGCGCGAATTCCCACGTGCCGCTGGACTTGATCTCATTGCTCGACGGAAAGGACGTCCTAGTCGGCGTTATCGACGTCGCGACCGATCAGGTCGAGACTCCGGACGAGGTCGCCGCGACTATCCGCGCTGCGCTGCGGTTTGTCCCAGCCGATCGCCTCTACCCTTGCACCAACTGCGGAATGGTACCGTTATCGCGCGACGTAGCACGCTCCAAGCTCGCCGCCCTGGGCGCAGGTGCCACCCTGGCGCGGGCGGAATTGGCGCGCTAAGGAAAGGGCGCAAAACGATGGTGTTTGACCCCATACGCCATAGTCGGGTATAGTGTGCTTTGTGTTTTATTTCAAGTACTAAAGCACGACCGGTTCGACAGTTTGCCGTCGCCTAAAGCCGTTCTTTTCTGTCCTTGAGATCGAAACATTGGCCGGGTTCATCCCGATTATTTTTCTGTTTTGAGGATTGGTACACATGGCAACTGGAACGGTAAAGTGGTTCAACGACGCTAAAGGCTTCGGCTTCATAACGCCGGACGGCGGGGGCGAGGATCTGTTTGCGCATTTCTCGGCGATCAACATGCCGGGCTTCAAGTCGCTTAAGGAAGGTCAGAAGGTCTCGTTCGAGGTGACGACGGGCCCGAAGGGCAAGCAGGCTTCCAACATTCAGGCTGTCTGAAGCTAGTGTTGCAGTAAGAAAAAGCCGGGTGCATGCCCGGCTTTTTTGTCGTCTAGACGCCCTGAAGTTGCCGCTGCTGATCTGGTAAAATTCGCGGTTTGGCCAAGTAGCTCAGTTGGTAGAGCAGCGGACTGAAAATCCGTGTGTCGGTGGTTCAATTCCGCCCTTGGCCACCAGATTTCGGCGGAGGTCGCGAACGCGACCGACGCCAAAATTAGCAGTGCTATTCCCCGGCGACTGCGACCGCATCCGACATGCGATAGACAACGCCGCTCGGATCGTGCCTGAGCACCGCGAACTTCCCGCTTACGACAATCGGTTCGACACCGTAGCGAATCGGCTTGCTCGATCTGACCTCCACGATCTCGTAGGCGACTGCCGGCACGCAAAACGGACACGAAGGCGGCACAGCGGAAATCAGAAAATGGCTCTGTTCGTCACCCATGCCCAGCGGAATCATGAAGCCTTGCACCCGCAGAGTCTTCTGATCGAGCGCGAGGATCTCGTCGCCTATGCTGAGCCCAATGCCATCGCCCTCTTTGACCACGCGAACGTTGCTGAGCGATTTCCACGGTACGACATCCGCCCGCGCCGGCAGCAGCTTCGCGCTGTACTCCGACGCGCTCGGCATCGGATGCGGCTGCTGGGCCGCCGCCGGTGCGAGCGCGCCGGGTAGCGCGATGCAGACGAAGAGAACCGCTGCGAGACGGATCAGCGCAACCATATGACGCGGCTTGTCACTTGCACGCGCCCACTGATCCACCGCGCTTCGTCCAGCGCGGGTCTTTCGGGTCGTAGACGAGCGGCTTCACGTAGTCGTCTGGATCCACCATCCAGCGTGCCTCTGGCTGCAACTCGGGCGGGAATGGCGGCACCATCTGGTTGAGCTGCTTGAGGTACGACACCTTGAACTCGAGCGAAGAGGTTGGCAGCGCTGCATTCGTTTGATGGATGGGGATATACACCTTCGGCTGAATCGCTTCGTTGTAGAAAACCACATCGCGCATACCGTTGGTCGGATATCCAAGACTTACCATCGACCCCAGCTCGACGTCGGTGGGCGGAAGAGCCTTCATGATGTCGATCAAATGTTGCCCGACTGTCGGTCCCCAGCAACCGCTCGGATAGACCTGACCAAGCGAACAACCTTCCTTGATTGCGCCAGTCGTGTTATGCCACACAAAGGTGAAGCGGTTATCGCCGCGCATCACGAACTGATAGAAGATGCTGATCGGCCCTCCGGGGCCGCCTGATCCGCTGCTCGGGTACGTAAGAGCCGTTCCCGGCGGATACATCTGCGGGTCGCGCGGATCCGCGATATTCATTACTTGCACAATGGGGATCGTCGGATCAGCCGGTACGGTTGTCGAGTGCAGATGCCTGAACGCGGTAATGCATGCGACGGGCTCGAGCTGGGAAATCGTGACGATTTCCGCGCCGGGAGTCGAACCTTTCGTTGTGGTTACACGACAGTCCACGCTCGAGACTGAAATCTTTCCCGCGTTGAACAGATTGCTCGCATCGGTCTGCATCGCAGCGCAGGTTTCCTCCGACGCATAGATCGGAATGCCGAGACTACCGGCGACAAATGCGGCGTTGTCGGCGTGGTCGAAATGTCCATGTCCAAGGAAAATCGCCTCGGGCTGCAGGCTCACCAGATCCTGGACCACGAACGGCGTACGCCCCGGTTGGGTTTCTCCCCGGTGAACGTAGGTATCGAGCAGGACGATCCGGCCCTTGAGGGAAACGGCATAGGACGCGTTGGTGATCCACGAGAAAACGACTTTCTGGTTGTCGACCGCGCCAGTTGTCGCGTCGACATTCTCGATGCCGAAAAAGAGCTGCCGCGCCCTGATCAGGTCTGCAGATGCGGGGGGTGCAGCTAACACGCCGCTCGATACTGCTAATCCCAGCACGGCAATGGCAAAGCCGATAATGCGTTGTCGGTTCATTTGAAAGGCTCCTTAGATCAGCTGACCAACGACTCCCCAATAGCCGCCAGGCGGACTTGCAGGCAGCCATCAACACACACCCACCAAGGGGAGATGTCACGGTCAAAATACATCGCATGATCCGAATCGATCTTGGAGCCGCCGACAAAATGTCAATTTCAAGAAAACCGGTGCTGTTTGTGAAAAGTGATGTTTTCGAACCTGCGGCGCGCTACACAGCACCCGCTACGCGCTACCGGCGAGTCCGTTCATCAGAACTCGGCCTGGCGTCAGCCTCTAGAGGAACTTCAAAACCTCGGCCAATGTTGCTTCGGGCGCTTCTTCTGCGAGGTAGTGCCCCGACGGAAGCGCGCGGCCGCGCACATCCATCGCAACGCGGCGCCAGTCGGCGATCGGGTCGAAGAGCCGATGGACGACGCCCTTGTCGCCCCACAGCACGAGCATCGGACAAGCGACTCGCTGGCTCGCATCGGCGTCATCGTGCTCGAGATCGATCGATGCTGCCGCCCGATAGTCCTCGCAGCTCGCATGGATAGTCGCGGGATCGCGGAAGCAGCGATCATATTCAGCGAGCGCGCGAGAGTCGAAAATGGCAAGTCCCGCCGATCCCCATCCGCCCAGCTTCTTTCGCAAGTAGTAGCCCGGATCGGACCCGATCAGCCGTTCCGGCAGGTCGAACGGCTGAATCAGAAAAAACCAGTGATAGTAAGCCGTCGCGAATGCCATATCCGTCTTGGAATACATGATTCGAGTCGGCGAAATGTCGAGCACTGCGAGCTTCAGCACTCGCCTCGAATGATCGAGCGCCATACGGTGTGCGACACGCGCGCCGCGATCGTGGGCGACCACCTGAAATCGATCGAAGCCGAGCGCTTCCATGACTTCGACCTGGTCGCGAGCCATGGAACGCTTGGAGTAGCCCGAGTGATCCGCGCCGCCGTCCGGCTTCGACGAGTCACCATAGCCGCGCAGATCGGGTGCGACGACTGTAAAGCGCTCGGCGAGTCGCAGCGCGATTTTGTGCCACATGGCATGCGTCTGAGGATAGCCATGCAGCAGCAGAAGCGGCGGACCGCTGCCGCCGATGACGAGTTGCACCTCGGCGCCCGACGGGGCGATTCGCCGCGATGCGAAGCCGGGGAAAAGCACTGCGTCAGCGTCACTCATTGCCTACTCGCGAGCTCCAAGGCGCCGTTGGGCTACAGCGGTGCAAAGGCCGCCTCCCCTGGATGGGCGAGCGCGACAAGGTCCCCCAGCTTCGGTGCGACGCGCCCTTCACCCGTCTTTAGTGAATCTCCGGTTCGGCGGTAGGCGCAGTTCCCTCGAGGAAGTCGAAGTCGCAGCCCTGATTCGCCTGCGTCACATGCATCTGATAGAGCGCGCCATAACCGCGTTCGAAGCGCGGCGCCGGCTTTTTCCAGGCCGATCGCCTGCGCGAAAGCTCCGCGGCATCGACCTTGAGCTCGAGCTTGCGCGCGGCCACGTCGAGTTCAATCAGGTCGCCGTCTTTCACCAGGGCAAGCGGTCCGCCAGCAAACGATTCCGGCGCCACATGCAAAACGCACGCACCGTAGCTCGTCCCACTCATGCGTGCATCCGAAATACGCACCATGTCTCGCACGCCTTGCGCCAGTATTTTCTTGGGGATGGGAAGTTGCCCCCATTCCGGCATGCCGGGGGCGCCGAGCGGTCCGGCGTTTTGCAATACCAGCACTGAATCAGCGGTCACTTTGAGTTCCGGGGCATCGATGCGCGCCGCCATGTCGTTATAGTCGGCGAAGACAACCGCTGGGCCGGTATGCTTATGCAGTCGCGCTTCGGCTGCGGCCGGCTTGATGACCGCGCCGTCCGGCGCGAGATTGCCACGCAGAACAGCGAGGCTGCCGCTTGCCACCAGTGGCTTGTCACGCGGCAGAATCACGTCTTGGTTGAAAACTTCGGCGCCCTGGATGTTCTCGCCCAGGGTGCGGCCATTGACGGTGCGTGCGTCGAGATTCAACCGGTCACCGATGCTTGCCATAAGGGCGCGCAGTCCGCCGGCGTAGAAAAAATCCTCCATCAGATATTTGCCGGCAGGGCGAATGTTGGCGACAAGCGGCGTCGTCCGCGACAGCTCATCGAACCTATCGAGTGTGAGCGCGATCCCGGCGCGCCGCGCCAGCGCAATCAGGTGCACCAGCGCGTTGGTCGAGCCGCCGATCGCCAGCACGGCGGTCACCGCGTTGTCGAATGACGCGGCGGTCAGAAAGTCCCGCGGTTTCAAATCCTCCCACACCATCTCGACCGCGCGTCGGCCGGTGTCGGTTGCCATTCGCGCGTGACGCGAGTCGGCAGCAGGGATCGACGCTGCACCCGGCAGCGTGAAGCCGAGCGCCTCCGACGCAGACGTCATGGTCGATGCGGTTCCCATGGTCATGCAATGGCCGGGTGCACGGGCGATGCCATTCTCGATCTCCTGCCACTCGCGCTCGGTGATGTTTCCGGCCCGCAACTCCGCCCAGTATTTCCAGACATCCGAGCCACTGCCGAGGGTCTGGTCGCGCCAGTTGCCGCGCAGCATCGGTCCCCCCGGCATGTAGATCGCCGGGAGATTCATGCTGATAGCGCCCATCAGCAAGCCCGGAGTGGTTTTGTCGCATCCACCCATGAGCACCGCACCGTCGGCGGGGTAGGAGCGCAGCATCTCCTCCGCTTCCAGCGCAAGTAAATTGCGATAAAGCATGGTCGTCGGCTTCTGGAACGGTTCGGACAAGGTCATTACGGGGATTTCGACAGGGAAACCGCCCGCTTGCCACACGCCTCGCTTGACTTCCTCGGCGCGCTGCCGGAAATGCGAGTGGCAGGGATTGATGTCGCTCCACGTGTTGAGTATCGCAATGACCGGTTTGCCCGCGTAGTCGCTGCGTGAATAGCCCATCTGTGCGGTACGCGAGCGGTGTCCGAACGAACGCATGTCGTTGACGCCGTACCAGCGGTGGGAGCGAAGATCTTCAGCTTTCTTGCGGCGAGGGTTCATTGTGGCGTTTCCTGAACGGCGGAAGGATGGCGCCTCAACCGTACGAAAGGCTGGCGCCTTAAGCGTGGCCATTATAGCTGCCGGAACCTGCCGGAACGAAAAACAAGCCGTCTCTGTCGAATGAGCGCGGCGGTTCGTTTTCGTGTCACTGCGGTCGCGCTATAGTGCATGTTTTACGCCGCGCTTTTTGATCCGGAGGTCGCCATGGTTGCAATTTCCGCCTGTGCGCAGCTTCCGCGGCGCTTGCTCGGCGCGTTGCTCGTCATCGCTTTCGCTGCGTCCCCCGCAGTCGGGCTCGCGGCAGAGCCAGATTCCCGCACCCCTGCCGCGATCGACCCCGACGCCTTCTTCGCCGCCATCGTAAAAATCGAGACGCGGGCGCTTCCCGATGCGCGCAGCACCGCTACCCTCGGCGGTGAACGCGAGGGGACCGGGATCGTTATCGACAGCGGCGGGCTGGTGCTGACCATCGGCTACCTCCTGGTTGAAGCCGACGAGGTCAAGATCATCGATGGACGCGGCCACACCCTTCCCGCTCGCGTCGTTGCCTACGACCATGTGAGCGGCCTCGGCCTGTTGCGACCGATCGCGACCATGGACGTGAAGCCGCTCAAGCTCGGCGACTCCAGCAAGCTCGCCGAATCCGATCAGGTGCTGGTTGTAAATTACGGTGGCCGTGCCGATGCCAGCCGTGCGTACGTCGTTTCGCGTCGACCGTTTACCGGCAACTGGGAATACATGCTGGATTCCGCGATTTTCACGTCGCCCCCAACCCTCAACTGGAGCGGCGCCGCTCTAGTCGGAACCGACGGATCGGTTCTCGGTGTCGGCTCGCTGATCCTTCGCGACGCGACCGAGTCCGAACCGCATATTCCCGGCAACATGTTCGTTCCGATCGAGACGCTCAAGCCCATTCTGGCCGAACTGGTCAAGAATGGCCGACGTGCCGGACCGGCGCGCCCGTGGCTGGGAGTGGCTGCCGACGAGATGGCGGGACGGCTGATCGTGGTCCGCGTCTCGCCCGAGGGCCCCGCAGACCAGGCCGGAGTGCAAAAGGGCGACATCATTCTCGCCGTCGATGACGAAGGCGTTCGCTCACAGGCGGATTTCTATCGCAAGATCTGGGGACGCGGACCGGCGGGCAGCGACATCTCGCTGCGGGTGTTGCAGGGCATCGACGTGCGCGACATCAAGATCCACTCTATGGACCGCCTCGATTATTACAAGCAGAAGCCGACGTACTAGTCTCAAGGACCGAAGGCGGCTATGGCAGAATACGCCGCTTTGCTCGTCGGAACTTGCAGACATTTGCTACTTGCTCGGCGACCTCGGTCGCTTTGGTGCCAGCGTCGCGGCTAAGCAATGACTGAAACGTCGTTGCCTGCCGCTGAAATCGACGACGCGGTCGCGATGCCCCTTTACGCCCTCACCATCTTTTTCAGCGCGTTCCTGCTTTTTCTGGTCCAGCCCGTCATTGCCAAGCAAATCCTGCCGTGGTTCGGTGGCTCGGCGACGGTATGGTCCATTTGTCTGGTTTTTTTTCAGACGACGTTGCTGCTCGGCTACTTCTACGCCGATGTGGTCGTGCATCGTCTTACGGCGAGATCTCAGGTCGGCTTGCATGTCGTGCTGTTAATCGCCAGCTGCTTCGCGCTGCCGATTGTTCCAGGCGTGCAGTGGAAGCCCGGAGGTGCGGAGAATCCCTCGCTGCTGATTCTTGGTTTGCTCAGCGCGACCATCGGGTTGCCTTATCTGCTATTGGCGACAACCACCCCGCTGGTCCAAGCCTGGTTTGCGCGAAGCTTCCCCGGTCGCAGCCCTTATCGCCTGTACGCTCTCTCGAATCTCGCGTCGATGCTGGCGTTGCTCGGTTATCCCTTCGGGCTCGAGCCATGGGTCGCCACTCGAATGCAATCCTATGGCTGGTCGGCGGCGTACGTGGGATTCGTGATCCTATGCGCGGCGAGCGGCTGGTACAGCCTTCGTGTAGTGCAGCCATCGACCGGAATAGCCGAGGCCTCGCTCTCCAGCGCCGACGCTCCACTCCGGGCAGACGAGCTAGCGCCGACATTCGGCCGACAGCTGCTCTGGGCGGCGTTGGCTGCCGTGGGTTCGTTCCTGCTGCTCGCCGTGTCAAATCACATCACCCAGAACATCGCTGCGATACCGTTGCTTTGGGTGGTCCCGCTGGCGATTTACCTGACGACCTTCATTCTGTGCTTCGACGGCAGGGGTTGGTATCGGCGCGGATTATTCGCACCGATGGTCGCGGCGGCGCTCGGGGTGATGGGCTGGACCCTTGCGGATCGCGATCTCACCCATCAGCTTCCGCTTCAGATTGGCGTGTTCTGCGCAGGATTGTTCATCGCCTGCATGTTCTGTCATGGCGAGCTTGCCCGCATGAAGCCGGCGCCGCGATACCTGACTCGTTTCTATCTCATGATCTCGGCCGGGGGCGCAGTCGGCTCGGTGCTGGTGGGACTGGTGGCTCCGCTTGTCCTGTCCGCCTATTTCGAGCTTGCAATCGGCCTCGTCGCTTGCGCCGCGCTGCTTGTATTCCAGATGCGGCACGCGCATCGAGTCTTCGTTGCTCTCGCCTTGGCGGCGCTCATTTTCACGATCGGCGCTGAGGTGTGGCAGATCAAGGAGTTCTACGACAGCACCTTGCTCGCGACACGCAATTTCTATGGCGTTCTGCGTATCCAGGAATTCGGCAGCGAACCCGCGCTGCGGCACCGCTCGCTCATTCACGGCACGATCCTGCACGGTACTCAATTCCTGGCTCCGGAACTTGCCGTCAGTCCGACAACCTATTACACCCAGACCTCGGGTATCGGCCGCGTACTGGAATCGCTGCATCCGAGCACGCGACCCCTCAAGGTCGGCATCATCGGCCTCGGCGCAGGAACTCTCGCCGCGTACGGCAGCAAGGGCGATGTCTATCACTTCTACGACATTAATCCTGCGGTGATCACCATCGCCAATCGCGATTTCACCTATCTCAAGGACAGCGACGCAAAGATAGAGACTTCTCTCGGAGACGCCCGACTGACTCTCGAACGCGAGCCGCCGCAGGGCTTCGACGTGCTCGCCGTCGACGCTTTTTCCAGCGATGCGATCCCAGTGCACTTGCTCACCTACGAGGCCCTCGCGATCTATCGCAAGCACATGAAACCGGGCGGCATCATCGCATTCCACGTGACCAACCGTTATTTGAACCTGATCCCCGTTGTGCAGCAGCTCGCCGATGCACATGGCATGCACGCAGTGCTCGTCTACGACGACACCAGCGACGGCATGACCAGTGTAAGCGACTGGGTTCTCCTCTCCGATGATGAAAAGGCGCTCGAGGCACCGCAGATCAGCGAAGTCGCGGTCCCGATCGAACCGCGGCCCGATTTGAAGCTGTGGACCGATGACTTCAACAATATCTTCAGGGTGATCAAATAGTGGTGGTTGATCCCGACTTCCGGCCGCTGCGCGCGCTGCCCGATCGACGCGCGGTGGAGATTCTCGATCAGACACAGCTTCCGCATCGCCGGGTGACGATCAGACTTTCCACGGCAACCGAGGCGGCGCGCGCCATCCGAACCATGCAGGTGCGCGGTGCGCCATTGATAGGAGCGACCGCCGCTTACGGACTGGCCCTCGCGATTGCGCAGGATCCAGCCGACGCGAACCTTGCCGCGGCACACGCGCTGTTGCTGGAAACGCGGCCGACCGCGGTCAACCTGCGATGGGCACTCGACCGTTGCTGGCGCTCTGTCCTGCCGCTGCCGCCCGGTGCTCGCGCCGATGCCGCGTGGCGTGAGGCCGAGGCCATTGCAACCGAGGACGCTGCGATCAATCGCGCGATAGGCGAGCACGGCCTTGCTTTGATCGAGCGGCTCGCTCCGGACAAGCGGCCGGTACAGATCATGACCCACTGCAACGCGGGTGCACTCGCCACCTTGGGTCTCGGCACCGCGACCGCGCCCATCTATCTTGCCCACCGCTCGGGCATACCGGTCCATGTGTGGGTGAGCGAGACCAGGCCCCGATTCCAGGGTTCGCGCTTGACGGCGTGGGAGCTAAACGCCCACGGCGTCCCGCACACGCTGATCGTTGATTCGGCCAGCGCTCCGCTCATGCGGCAGCGACGTGTCGATGTCGTGCTGGTCGGTGCCGATCGCGTCGCGTCTAACGGCGACGTATGCAACAAGGTCGGCACCTACGAAAAAGCGCTCGCTGCGCGTGAAAGCGGCGTGCCGATCTATGCGGCGGTTCCCTCGGCATCGATCGACTGGACCATCGACGACGGTGACAGCATTCCCATCGAGGAGCGCGACCCAGAGGAGGTGCTCGACGCAGGCGGCGAAGCGATCGCACCACCAGGCACCGCGGTACTCAATCCAGCGTTCGACGTGACCCCCGCGCGCCTTCTCACCGGCCTCATTACGGAGCGTGGCGTCTGCGCACCGCAGGCGCTGGCGACGCTGTTCCCGGAGAAGGGGCGACCATGACCGATCTTGAACTGCGCCGCGCAATTGTCGCTACGGCGCTTGCTATGAACGAGCTGCGCATCAACCGCGGCAAGTCAGGCAATGTCAGTGCCCGCAGCAGCAGCGGTTTTCTGGTGACGCCGTCGGGGCTTGCCTACGAGTCAACGCAGCCGGAAGACATCGTCGCAGTGACGCTCGACGGGCAAGCTCACGGCCGCCGCGCGCCTTCGACGGAGTGGCGATTTCATCGCGACATTTATGTCGCACGTCCAGAAGTCATGGGCGTGGTGCACGCCCATTCGCCGTTTGCGACGGCGCTCGCTTGCCTCGGCCGCGGCATCCCGGCATTTCACTACATGATCGCGGTTGCGGGCGGGGCGGATATCCGTTGCGCCCCCTACGCGACATTCGGCACGCAAGAGCTTTCCGATTACGCCCTCGCCGCGCTTGAGGAACGCCGAGCGTGCTTGCTTGCCAACCATGGAATGATCGCCGTCGGGGATTCACCCACCGCGGCGCTCGCGCTTGCCGTCGAGGTCGAGGCGTTGTCGGAGCAGTACTGGCGTGCGCTGCAGATCGGAGACCCGAATCTCTTGTCCGAGGAAGAGATGAGGCGAGTGCTGGACAAGTTCAGTACCTACGGGCGGTCGGATCCGCCGATCGTGCAGCATTAACCGCATCACCTGGCCGGAATCGCACGGTCCGCGCTCCTGATCGGCGTGACGCAGTCGTGCGCCGCACGCGCGATTGCAGGTGCGGCGCTGATACAACAAGCGCCGGCAAACGAGGCTCTTGCGGAGGCTATTTCTTGCAGAAAGGATCCTGCAAGGATACAGTTGGCTAGGGGATTTCGATCAGGGAGAGGGGTAATGACGAAGAACTGGTCAGTTCGCGGGGTGCTCGCGATTGCAGGCCTGCTGTTTGCGAGCGCCGTGCTCGCGCAGCGGGTCGCGGTACTCGGCGGGCCCAATTCGCCGTCGTGGAACAACGACGTGCAAAGCAAGCTTGTTTCGACAGGGCTGTTCCCAGGCGGCGTCGATATCATCAATATCTCGACGACGACGCCCTCGCTCGCGACGCTGAAGCAATACAACGCCGTCCTCGTGTATTCCGACGGCGCCGGATTTGCCGACGGCGTCACACTCGGCAACAACCTAGCGGACTATGTCGACGCGGGTGGGGGGGTGGTGACCGCGGTTTTCATCACTGCATCGATCCCTCTCACTGGCCGATTCAATAGCGCGAATTACTACATCATTCAGCCGACGTCCCAGCAGTCTGGATCGCAGCAAACCTTGGGCACCGTCTATCTGCCGGCCGATCCACTGATGGCGGGCGTGACTTCGTTCAACGGTGGAACCAACAGCTATCGTCCGAGCTCGTCGAGTCTGCACCCTGGAGCGGTTCGTGTTGCTGATTGGTCGGGTCCGGGGACGATCCCCCTCATTGCCAAGGGAATGATCAATGGTCATCCCCGTGTGGACCTGGGCTTCTATCCTCCGTCGGTCGATGCACGCTCGGATTTCTGGCTTTCGAGTACCAATGGTGCCCGCATCATGGCCAATGCTCTTCTCTTTGTCGCCGGTGGCGGATTTGTCGTGCCGACGCTGCAACCGATCATGCTGGTAGTGCTTTCGCTTGGGTTGATGCTGGCGGTTGCGTGGTGGATGCGAAGGAGCGGCATGCGCTAGGATTTGCACCGCAATTAGACAAACGGCCCGCTTCTCGCGGGCCGTTTTGTTTTGGGTCGTGGCGGGCCACGACACTGGCCGAGGAACCGGCTATTGTGCTTTCACTTTCTGGAAGAACCAAACCTACGGCGTGATGTGACTTATGTGCGTGGACCAGTTACCGAGCGGCGCACGCGTGCCGCCGCAAGTGGGGTCCGCAAGATACGTCGCATACGTGCAGGTCTGGGCGACGTATTCCGAAGCTATCCAGATGGTATCCCCGTCGACCGCTGCCGCGCCGTAGTCACCCCAGCGCGGACGGCCGCTGCCGAATTGCACATAGTAAGTGAAACCATCCCACGCTCCGGCGCCTGGAGCGGCGATCTGGATATCGCCCATCCCCACCTTCGCATCCAACCCGGCGAAAGCAGCGCTGGGGTAGTTGTTATCGCCGGTGAAAGTGAAAGCGATGACGCCGCGCCCACTCTCCGTTACGCCAACGGCAGGATAGGTTAGATCGGTGCTGGCAACACCCGCCTGCCCTTGCAACACGAGCTTAGCCGAATGTGGATTGATGACGTAGTACGCGATACCTGCTCGCTCCTGACCGCCGACGTTCACGGCAGTGTCTAGAGCGCCCCACAGCTTACCGTTCGCATAGAACACCTGCTGCATCCGTGAGTCGTTCGAATTCAAGTTGCCAAAGTTCCTGGCATCATGGTTGTTTCCCCTGCCGGCGATGACTGCTCCGCATGTACCCACGGGCGGGAAGTTATAAATGGTCAGATCCGCGATGCAATCGCCCAGTGGATGGTTTCCAGTCTTCTGCGTGGCTCGGGGCGGAACTGCATACTGGTCCACGTCGATCGCGGTCAGGAAGCCAGCTGGCGACGGTGTCGCGGAATTGAGCGAGGACGTGTTAGTAATCTTCCACGCCAGGATGCTCGTGCTGGTCCCGTCGTCGGAAAAGACTGCGCGAGAGCTGAGAAAGTACTCGGTGCCGCCGTCGCTCGTGTCGAACTGGCTACCTGGGGTTTGCGCGGGCCAAACCGTGAAGCCTGCGCCGTCCGGGCCAGCGCCCAACGTATCGAACAGAACGAGGCTACCGGTACCCCCGGTAAGCAGATTGTTGCCGATGGCATAGATCTGTGCGCCATAGAATCCAGGACCGCTGAAGGCAAACTCATTCGTTGTGAGATAAATGCCGTTCGCATCCGCGCCGATGTGTGGATAGTCACCAAGGCAGAAGCCGCTATTGCAATGGTGATCAGGCGTTCCCTCGGTGCCGTTGTTCTGAACCGGTAACGTATAAATCGTCCAAGTCCCCGTGGGATCACCCGTGTTGCTCACCGCGATATCCAGGTGATTTCTGCCTGACAGGCCCTGAGTGAAGGGGTTAGCTCTGTCGAGCGTCAGCACAACATGGATAAAGCGGCCGATCGCCTGATTGTAGATACACGACGGATCGGTTATCGATGGGCCGAAGGTAGTAGGTACCGCTGAGCGGTTAATCGCAGCCGGATAGCCATAGAACGTGTTGAGATCGACCACTCCCGTGGCCGGCGTGCCGTCTGTGTGATAGACCCGCAGCACATCGTTGACCGTCTCCAAGACAAATCCGTTGCCGACGCAAAGGCCCTGGTCCGGCGGCTCGACGGAAAACTGGTTGCCGCCGTTGGCGAAGCGCTGATTGAAGAGGTTAAGACCTTGGAAGTGAGTGCCCAGCTGCGGATTGGATTTTGGCCTTGCACCGGCTTTTACCGGGTTGCCCTTGCCCGTCTTTGCACCGGGAAGCGTCCGGTTCACACCGTCGAAGTCGTCGTCTCCACCATCGCCGCTGTCCGCGTCGCCGTTGGTTGCGGCGTCGATCTCGTCCGCCTTCGTCGTGAAGTCCGTAGCCGTGGGCGCCGACGCAAATGAGCTGGTACCAACCCGTTGCAGCGTAAGAGTGACCGGATTTGTCAGTTGCGCTGCGGTGCTGGTCGCCACATACAGGAAAGCTCCAAGCACAGCAGCGACTCCAATTTCGATAATTCGATATCCCTTCATTACAGGATCCATCGTGTGATCTCCTGGAACAGTGAGTTTGGGAACGGTGCTGGGTTAGCCCGCTCCCTCCATCGCCCGAAATACGCAACAACCCTCGACGGGATGGGTAAGCATCCGCACCTAGGGTCGCATTGCGTGGAAAGAGAGCTACAGCCGACTCCTCCGATCGGCGAAGCGAATTATAAACAAGGAAACCGAATGCGACGAAGAATTAATCACCAATACAAAAGCCCGACCTCAATGGCCGGGCTTTGGGTGAAGTGCCAATTCGAGTCACTTTGGCGTCGGCCGGCCCTCCGGCCTTAACTTGCCCCGCAAGTTAGCCTCCTCCAAGTAGACACCAAAGCGAAACGGCCCGCTTGCGCGAGCCGTTTCACTTTGAAGGTGCCTGACAATGACCTACTTTCGCACGGGGAATCCGTACTATCATCGGCGCGCCGCCGTTTCACGGTCCTGTTCGGGATGGGAAGGCGTGGGCCCAGCGGGCTGTGGTCGTCAGGCATTGATCTTCGGTCCGCACCGCAACGTCGATCAAGAATCGAGCGCGACGCGACCTCGAGGGAAGAAGTAAAGCGGGTTAGATTGCTGCGCAAACACCATGACCGTTCACGCACAGCGTGCTCACGGTTATGGGGTCAAGCCGCACGGGCTATTAGTATCGGTTAGCTCAACGCGTTGCCGCGCTTCCACATCCGACCTATCAACGTGGTGGTCTGCCACGACCCTTCAGGGGGATCAAGTCCCCGGGAGATCTAATCTTCAGGCACGTTTCCCGCTTAGATGCTTTCAGCGGTTATCGCTTCCGTGCATAGCTACCCGGCGATACGACTGGCGTCATAACCGGTACACCAGAGGCACGTCCACTCCGGTCCTCTCGTACTAGGAGCAGCCCCCGTCAAATCTCCAGCGCCCACGGCAGATAGGGACCAAACTGTCTCACGACGTTTTGAACCCAGCTCACGTACCACTTTAAATGGCGAACAGCCATACCCTTGGGA
>DATFSE010000111.1:0-88330 GCA_035262745.1 Casimicrobiaceae bacterium
ACGACTTCCTTGCTGGTGACGATGCTCACCACGGAGGGCGTGGCTCTCTTGGCGGCGTCGGCAAGACTTTCGATTCTTGGCGCGCTGAGATCCTGCGGCTGCTCAACCAGCACGACGTTGTTTCGGCCGGTGTAGCGAGCGAGCAGGTCCGGACGCAATGTCGCGACGACGAACAGCGCGGCCACGCAGACGGTCGCGACTTGAGCGAAAAGCAGCCAGAAGCGGCGCAACATTGGAAAATCGGCCCGTGACAGGGCGGAAGGAACTGAAAATTATAACGCCGACGATTCGTCCGAGTTGATCCGTGAAAGTCCATTCTCACCGAAGGGCAACTAGTCCCTTGTTACAAAGGAGATTTTTGCGCCAATCTTTGCTCAGGCTTCCGGCGAGCGACCCAAATCCCCTATAATCCGCCGGTTTGAGAATCGGGACCGGGGCGAGGGACAGGGGAGATGGCAGAAGACGCGAATATTGATCAGAGAAAACGCCGGTTTCTGATCGGTGCGACGACTGCCGTTGGAAGTGCTGGCGCAGTGGCTGCAGCGGTTCCTTTCCTGATGAGCTTCTGGCCGAGCGAGCGGGCCAAGGCGGCCGGAGCACCGGTCGAGGTCGACATCAGCAAGCTCGAACCCGGTCAGAAGATCAATGTCGAGTGGCGCGGCAAGGTCGTGTGGGTGATCAACCGCACGCCGGAAATGCTCAAGGGACTACCCAAGCTCGATCCGGTGCTCACCGATCCGAATTCGAACTATTCACAACAACCAGCGGACTGCAAGAACGAGCATCGCTCGATCAAGCCGGAGATTTTTGTCGCGGTCGGCATCTGCACGCACCTAGGCTGCTCTCCGACGTACCGCCCCGAAGTTGCACCGCCTGATTTGGGCCCCGATTGGCTGGGGGGCTTTTTCTGTCCTTGCCACCAGTCGAAGTTCGATCTTGCGGCGCGCGTCTATCGCGGCGTCCCGGCGCCGACCAATCTGGTGATCCCGCCGTACAAGTACCTTTCCGATACCAAGATCCAGGTTGGCGCCGGCGCGGCATAAGCGGAGCTTCACAGCATGGAAAAATTCCTGAACTGGATCGACGACCGCTTTCCGCTGACCGTTCTCTGGAAGTCGCAGGTTTCCGAGTACTACGCGCCGAAGAATTTCAACTTCTGGTACTACTTCGGGTCGCTTGCGCTGTTGGTGCTGGTGATGCAAATAGTCACCGGCATCTTTCTGACCATGAACTACAAGCCGGACGCGACCAAGGCCTTCGAGTCGGTCGAATACATTATGCGCGACGTCGCCGGCGGCTGGTTCATCCGCTATGCGCATTCGACGGGTGCTTCGGCGTTTTTCATCGTGGTGTATCTGCACATGTTCCGGGCGCTGCTGTATGGCAGTTACCGGCGCCCGCGGGAGTTGCTGTGGATCGTGGGTTGCTTCATCTATCTCAGCCTGATGGCGGAAGCCTTCTTCGGCTACCTTCTGCCGTGGGGACAGATGTCGTACTGGGGTGCGCAGGTCATCGTCAATCTTTTCTCGACAGTGCCGCTCATCGGCGATGATCTCGGAATCTGGATTCGCGGCGACTACACCATTTCCGATGTCACGCTGAATCGTTTCTTCGCCTTCCACGTCGCTGCGGTGCCTCTGTTGCTCATCATCCTCGTTGTCGTTCACCTGATGGCTTTGCACGAGGTGGGATCGAACAACCCGGATGGCATCGAGATCAAGGAACGCAAGGATCCCAAGACCGGTCATCCGGTGGACGGCATTCCCTTCCACCCGTACTACACCGTCAAGGACATCGTCGGCGTGGTCTTCTTCCTGATCGTTTTCTCGATCGTCGTGTTCTTCTGGCCAGATGTCGGCGGCTACTTCCTCGAGTCGAACAACTTCATACCCGCCAATCCGTTGCAAACGCCCGAGCACATCGCGCCCGTGTGGTATTTCACGCCGTATTACGCGATCCTGCGTGCCGTGCCGTCGTTCCTCAACTCGCAATTCTGGGGCGTGCTGGTGATGGGGGCGGCGGTGGTGATCCTGTTCTTCCTGCCGTGGCTTGATCGCAGCCCGGTCAAATCGATCCGCTACCGCGGAGGGCTGTACAAGGCATGGCTCGCTGCTTTTGTGGTGAGCTTTCTGATTCTTGGCTACCTCGGGGTCGTGCCAGTCACGGTATGGGGACAGTTCAGCGACAAAGTGCCGCTGCTGGGAACTGCCGACCGAGCGACCGTGCTAGCGCGGGTGCTTACCGTCGTGTACTTCCTGTTCTTCATGCTCATGCCGTGGTACACCGCTCGCGATAAGGTGAAGCCGGTCCCCGAACAGGTGGTCTGGTGAGAACGCTCGCGCGGCTGCTCGCCGCCATACTTCTCCTCGCAGCAGCCAACGCATTCGCAGCCGAGGCCGGGCTGCGCCTCGAACCGGCGCTGGTGAATCGGCTCGACGTCGAGTCGTTGCAGCGCGGGGCGCGCAACTTTGTCAATTACTGTCTTGGCTGCCACGGAGCGCAGTACATGCGCTACAACCGGCTCACCAACCTGGGCCTCACCGAGACGCAGGTCCAGGACAACTTGATGTTCGCCACCGACAAGATCGGCTCGACGATGAACGCACCCATGTCCAAGGTCGACGGGACGGCGTGGTTCGGCGCTCCTCCACCGGATCTTACAGTTGAGTCGCGCATTCGCGGCAAGGATTGGATCTATAGCTACTTTCTCGGTTTCTACCGCGACGAGAAATCGACCACCGGTTGGAACAATCTCGTGTTTCCCAGCGTCGCGATGCCGCACGTGCTGTGGAACCTGCAGGGATCGCAGAAGCTGGTCGAGACTGAATACGAGGATCATGAGAAGGCGCAGGGAGCGTGGATCGCCGTTAAAGGACTCGCTGTTGTCGAACCTGCGAAGGAGGGCAAGTGGGTGGTGAAAACGGTCGCGGCTGACGTGCCGGGGTCGTTGTCGCCGGTCGAGTACAAGGCTTTCGTGGCCGATCTCGTGAACTATTTGGATTACATGGCCGAGCCGGTGCGAAACGAGCGCATCAATATTGGCATCATCGTGCTGATCTATCTCGGTGTGCTGTTCGTATTCGCGTACGCGCTCAAGCGCAATTACTGGAACGACGTTCACTAAACGCCGCTACAAGGAGAAGCGGGGGCGGTAGAGAGCCTGCCGACCCTTGCAATTCAAGCGGGGCATCCCCATCTGTCCCGGCTCTGGAGAAAACCATCATGATGACCCTTTATTCCGGGACCACCGACCCGTTCAGCCAGCGCTGCCGCATCGTGCTGCACGAAAAGGGTATGGATTTCCAGATCATCGACGTCGACCTGGATCACAAGCCCGAAGACCTGGCGGTGATGAACCCCTACAACCAGGTGCCCGTGCTGGTCGAGCGCGACCTGGTACTGCACGAATCCAACATCATCAACGAGTACATCGATGAGCGCTTTCCGCATCCGCAGCTAATGCCCGCCGATCCGGTGATGCGCGCGCGAGCGCGGCTGTTCCTGCATCGGTTCGAGAAGGAGCTTTTCTCTCACATCGACACGCTGGAAGGAAACAACCAGAAGCAACTCGACAAGGCACGCGGACTCGTACGCGACAGCTTGTTGCAAATTGCTCCGGTGTTCACCAAGCACAAGTTCATGCTCGGCGACGAATTCTCGATGCTCGATGTCGCGATTACGCCGCTCTTGTGGCGCCTCGACTACTACGGTATCCAGCTCCCCAAGCCCGCGGCGCCTCTCATGAAATACGCAGAGCGCTTGTTCTCGCGTCAGGCATTCATCGAAGCCCTGACCAGCGCCGAGCGGGGGATGAGGAAGTAGCGGCCCGAGCAGCGAGCCAGGTCCCACTCGCGAAGCGAGTGGGGTGCGAGCGCCGGTGAGTGACCGCAGCGGCCGACACGAGAGGCAGCTCTTCAAGGGACGGCGAGTAGGAGGCCGCGCAGTCGTTTGATTCTCCCCTCGCCACCTTGTAGTATCCTCTGCCCATGTCCGAACACTCCGCCAAGCCCTATCTCATCCGCGCCATCTGCGAATGGTGCGGCGACAACGGCTTGACGCCGTATCTCGCCGTCAAGGTAAACTCGCAAACGCGCGTGCCGACTGCTTACGTAAAGAACGGCGAGATCGTTCTCAATATCAGCCGCGCTGCAACGCATAAGCTGACCATCGACAATGACTGGGTGCACTTCTCGGCCCGCTTCAACGGCGCATCTTCCGAGGTTGCCGTGCCGATGGCCGCGGTGTCCGGAGTCTTCGCCAAGGAATCCGGATACGGGTTTGCCTTCAATGTGCCGACAGATCCGGTCGCTTCGCTGAACACCGCTACTGCGCCGCTCGCGCAATCCCAGGCAACGGAGGCGTCGTCCTCCGACAAGAAGCCGCGCAAGCGGCCCAAACATCTCCAGGTTGTAAAATAGCGGCCGGCGTCAAACGCCCGATCGCGGCGTCGCGGTCGCGTAATTGATTTCTCGGGGCCGGCATAGCTCAGTTGGTAGAGCAGCGGTTTTGTAAACCGAAGGTCGGGAGTTCAAATCTCTCTGCCGGCACCAATTGCTACATGCCTCGCCGCCGTTAAGCGGCAGGACGATAGCGCTTCGCGCCTTGACCTGGGCAGGATGCACCCGCGCCAGCTGTCGCATTAGGTCCACGTACTTCCCTTGCAGACCGGTTACATTCGCCGCGCGCAAATCGGTCGCGAGTGCGAACGCAGCCATGTCCGCCAGATGCTCAGGCAACTCGGACAACAGGCGCTTCTTCGCGAGTGAGAAAGCGAATGCGCCGGGTCGGCTCCCGCAGCATGCGGACCTCCCATCATGGACGGATACCTGAAGAAAAATTCAGGCTGGCGTCAGTTTGGATTGCGCTACCGCGCATAGAGTGGTTAAGCCATTCGTTTCCGGCGTAAAGAGCATCGTGGCGATCCTCCGCAGTCTGGATTTCGGCGCAACTAATATGCGAGCGTGTTGGCGTATACCGCTGCTCGCCTGCCTTCTCCTCGCTGCCACGACGGCCGGCGCGGCGGGTTTCGACCTCAGCGCGCTCGCTGCCTACAAGCCTGAGCAGCAGGTCTCCGGCTCGATTCGGAACTTCGGCTTTGGCCTGGGCGGTGTGCTGAAGCTCTGGGAGGAGGGTTTCCAGAAATTCCATCCCGGCATCCGCTTCCAAGACAATCTGCCGACCAGCGATGCCGCCATCCCCGCGCTCGTCACCGGCGTAGCCGATCTTGCGCCCGACGGCGGCGAAGCGACGCTCACCGAGAACCTGTCGTTCTTCGAGGTGTACGGCTACCCACCGACGGAGATCATAGTCGCGTCCGGCGCCTTCGATGTCGAAGGCAAATCCAACGGTCCAGTGATCTTCGTGCACAAGGATAACCCGATCGCCAGACTCACGATGGAGCAGCTCGACGGCATTTTCGGCGCGGAGCGCACCGCAGGCATGCGCGGCTTTCAGTGGACACCGGCCGACGGGCGTGGTCCAGAGAAGAACATTCGTACCTGGGGTCAGCTCGGCCTCAGCGGCGAATGGGCGGAAAAACCGATCCAGACATACGGACACGCGCCGTCCGGCACGACGCGGTTCTTCCAATGGAAAGCCCTTGGCAACGGCGACAAGTGGAACCCGAATTATCGTGAGTACGTGGAGAGCGGCAGCAAGATGATCGCGGACGAGGACCGTGCGACCCAGCGTCTGGGCATTCAATCGATGCTCAAGAACGAGCTTGCGCACGACCGTTACGGCATCGCGTGGACGGTGATGCCACAAGCCAAGGGGGTCGAGGGCATCAAGCTCATCGCGGTGGCGCCGCGTGAAGACGGGGCGTACGTGACGCCGAGCAGAGAGTCGTTCCGCGACCGTACGTATCCTCTGGTGCGGAACATTTACATCTATCTCAATCGTAAGCCGGGGATGCCGCTCGACTCTAAGCTAAAGGAGTTCCTTCGTTACGTGCTCTCCCGTGAGGGCCAGGAGATCGTGGACAAGAATGGCAGCTATCTGCCGCTCACTGCCACCATCGTCAACGAACAACTGAAGAGGCTCGACTAATGAAACGAATGAAAGTCACTTGCGCGGTTATCGCGCTCTGGGCCGCGAACGCGTTCGCTCAGGCCCCCGATCTTAGCCAGATCCCACCGTACAAGAAGGAATTCGACGTCAACGGTGGCTTGCGCGTCGCCGGCAGCGAGCTCAAGGGAGTGATGGACAAGCTGGTGGAGGGCTTCCAGAAGTTCCAACCCAACGCGAAGGTCTCGACCAACTACATGACTAGCAGCGAAGGAGCGCTGGGGATGATGTATGCCGGCGCCTCGGACGTGGCGCCGATGGGCGACGACGCGAAGATCACTGACCAGATGCCGTTCTACAACGCGCGGGGCTACGTCCCCACCGAGATCTCAATCGCCACCGGCGGCTACAACATGCGCGGGACACTCTTCGCATGGGCGATCTTCGTCAACAAGGACAATCCGCTGACGCAATTGTCGGCGGACCAGCTCGACGGCATCTTCGGTGCGGAGCGCTCGGGCGGGTGGGAAATCGGCGCGAATGCGGAAAATAATCTGCTCTTCACGTCCAAGTACGCCCGCAGCGCTGACAAGAACATCCGCACGTGGGGCCAGCTCGGGCTCACTGGCGAATGGGCAAGCAAGGACATCAAGACGTACGGCTACATCGCGCCGGGGTTTGCAGTCAGCTTTCAGCGCATGGTGATGCACTGGTCGGACAAGTGGAATCCCAATTATCAGGAGTACGTGGAATGGAAAGAGGCCACGAACGATCCTGCAGGTGAGGCGGTTCGTAGCCAGCGGATGTATGAACGGGTGTCGGCCGACCGCTACGCGATTGGCTGGGGAGCGCTGATGCACATCCAGGGCACGTGCGTAAACCCGGACAACACCAAATGTCCGGGCTACCCGAATCTCAAGGTGCTTGCGATCTCGGCAAAGCCGGGCGGTCCCTTTGTGACGCTCACGGCGGACAACGTGGCGAATCGCAGCTACCCGTTGATCCGCGACGCATACATCTACGTGGACAAGGGCCCCGGTCGTCCGCTCGATCCCAAGGTAAAGGAGTTCATGCGCTTTGTGCTCTCGCGCGAGGGGCAGGAGATCATCCAGAAGAACGGCCCGTATACCGCGATTCCCGCAAGTTACGTCCGCGAGCAGCTCAAGAAGCTGGACTGAATTAGCTATCGGAGAATCGGCAATGGCCAAGTGGAAGCTTGCGGCGCTCGCTGTCGCGTTGGTGATACCAGTGCTCGCACTCGGGCAGACATCGTCACAGTCGCAGCCGACCGAGGAGTCGAAGAAGCTGCCGACCGGCTCCGCCGCCGAGCGCAAGGAGCGGATGAAGGCGCGCGCGAACCAACCGGCGTACACGAAGAAGTTCGATCTCTCTGGTCTGCCGAGTTATGTGCCGGAGGATAAGCCGACGGGCACGTTGCGCGTCTGCGGCAACAACTACGTTGGAGATTCACCGCTCGGCGGATGGTTGAAGGAAGCCTTCGAGAAGTTACAGCCCGGTATCAAGATCGAATACAACCTGCCGTCTGCTGCCATCGCAGTCCCCTGCATGTATTTTGGCCTCGCCGACATCGGCATCAATCACGAGCCGAGTTTCTACGACTACCTCGGGTTCCTGCGCCTCAAGGGCTACGAGCCGACCGGGTTCTCGGTGCTCACCGGCTCGTATAACTACGTCGGCTGGCAGAACAACCTGGTGATCATCGTCAACAAGGACAACCCCATCACCAAGGTCACGATGAAGCAGCTCGACGGCATGTTCGGTTCGGTGCGCGACGGAGGCTGGGTTGGCAGCAACTGGCACCCGGAGATGAAGCGCGGCGCCGACCAGGACGTCCGCACCTGGGGTCAGATGGGGCTTTCCGGCGAATGGGCGAGCCGGCGCATTACGCCCCACGGTTACGCGCTTCGCTACGCGACAGCGATCGAGTTCTCGAACAAGGTCCTCCAGGCGAGCGACAAGTGGAACGGCGACCTGCATACATACGCCAACTATAAGCGTCCGGACGGCACGACCTATCTCGAAGCCGACCAGATCTTCGATGCCGTACGCAAGGATCCGGGCGCGATCGGTTATGCGCGCTATCACGAAGGCTTTCCCAAAGACATAAAGATCCTCGCAGTGGCGAAAGACGATGCGAGCCCGCCCGTGCCCTACAACATTGATACGCTACAGAAACGCGAGTATCCGCTGTGGGGTGACCAGTCGTTCTGGGTCGACGTCAAGCCCGGCGGCAGGATGGATCCGAAAGTACGCGAATTCGTTCGTTTTGTGCTCTCGCGTGAAGGCCAGGAGCTCGTGCAGAAGGACGGCAAATATCTACCGCTCACCGCCGAAGTCGCGCGAGAAGAGCTGGCACGAGTGAAATGAGGATCACGGCAATGATGCGCAGGACTATCGTGATCGCAGCATCCGTCGCGGCGCTCTCAGTCGGGACGGCGCTCGCACAGGAAGGTAAAGAATCCACCGAAGGCCTCGACATGCAGGCGGCACGGGCCAAGATGATGAGCGCCCGCGGTGCGAAGATCGCGTACACCAAGAAGTTCGATCTTTCGGGTCTCCCACGATATCAACCGAAGCAGAAGGTGAGCGGGACCATCCGCATCTGGGGCAGCAACTACATCACCGACGGCTTTCTCGGCGGTTACTGGGAAGACGCGTTCAAGAGATATCACCCCGACGTCAAATTTGACTGGCAGATGAAGACGACGCTCGCGGCGGTGCCGTCGCTCGTCTACGGCGTGAGCGACATGGGCATCGGTCGGAAGATCACGTTTGCCGAGCAGGAGCTGTTCGAGCGTTACAAGGACCGGTCCCCGATCGAGATCGAGATCGCCACCGGATCGTATGACGTGCCGGGATGGCAGCCGGGCTATGGCGTCGTCGTACACAAGGACAATCCACTCACCAAGATCACGATGGAACAGCTCGATGGCATCTTCGGCGCCGAACGCACGGGCGGGTGGGAAGGCACGAGCTGGCGTCCGCAGTGGGCGCGTGGCCCGGAGAAAAACATCCGCACGTGGGGTCAGCTCGGACTTACCGGCGAATGGAAGGATCAGCCCATCAACGTATACGGGCTGACGCTGCGCTACCACCAGGCTACCGAGATCTCCGACCGCGTGATCAAGGCTAGTGACAAGTGGAACGAGCATCTCAAAATCTACGCCAATTACGTGTCGAAGAAGGGCGCCCTGGAGCGCGGCATGAACGAGGACCTGGCCGCTGATCGCTATGGCATCGGCATCATCGCCGCGCCGACCACCAATCTCACCGGTGGCGCAGCGCAACCGACACTGAAAGTGTTGCCCGTCGCTGCGAAGGAGACCGGCCCCTACGTGCCGTACTCGCTCGAGACCTTGCAGGATCGCACGTACCCGCTCTACGACCGGATATTCGTCTACACCGATCGCGAGACCGGGCAGGCGATGAATGCCGCCGTGGTGGAGTTCGTCCGTTTCGTCCTCTCGCGTGAAGGCCAGGAGCTCGTGCAAAAGGACGGCAAGTATCTGCCGCTCAATGCGGAAGTCGCGCGTGCACAGCTCGCCAAGCTGGAATCCGCCGCGAAATGAGGCACGCGTCGTGCGGGCTGATCAGCGTTAAGCGAGCAGCACTGTTCACGACCAAGAACCTTCAGCAAAACTTGCAGAAGCCGCGATGAGAGGGATGCCACCATGAAGCACGCCGCTCGAAGCCTTGCGGCCGTTGCGGCGCTGGCACTGCTCGTCAGCGGCGAAGCGACGTCGGCGCAGGACAAGACGCTCGATCCACTGGAGCTGCAGAAAGCGCGCGCCGAAGGTCTGAAGAAGCGTGCCGCTCGCGTCTTCTACACGAAGAAGTTCGACTTGAGCGACCTGCCCGAGTACAAGCCTGCGGCAAAGCTGTCCGGCACGATCCGGCAATGGGGCTCGAACTACCTCGCCGACAGTATGCTCGAGCAATATTTCGAGGAAGGCTTTCGCAAGTACCAGCCGGACGTGAAGTTCGAGAACAATCTCTCGAGCACCTTCATCGGCATCGCCGGGCTTTATGCGAAGCGGGCCGATCTCGCGCCGATGGGCCGCAAGGCGACCTGGGATGAGCTGCAAGGCTACCAGCGCGTCTTCAACACATTGCCCGTCGAGATCATGATGGCGACCGGGTCCTACGACGTCGCTGGCTGGACCTTTGCTCTCGTGCCGTTCGTGCACAAGGACAATCCGATCTCTAAGCTCACGCTCGAGCAGCTCGACGGCATCTTCGGAGCTCAACGTGACGGCGGCTGGATTGGCAACGAATGGGACCCCGGCGCTGCGCGCGGTCCGGAAAAGAACATCCGAACTTGGGGCCAGCTCGGCCTCACTGGAGAATGGGCGGATAAACCCATCCACGTGTACGCCTACAATTTGAACTATCACTTCCCGCGCGACTTCGCGGAGAAGGTGATGAAGGGCAGTAACAAGTGGAACGAGACCATGCGCGAGTTCAGCAACAAGACGCGCACAGGAGTCGCTGCCGACGACAAGGACTTCGGGACGCTGCTCGGCGCAGGTGAGCAGATGATCGCCGAGGTCGCGAAGGATCCTTACGGCATCACGTATACCGGCATTCTCTATCGCAAGCCTGACGTGAAGCCGGTTGCCGTGGCAAAGGACGTCAGTAGCCCCTACGTCGAGCCGACGCTCGAAACCGTGCAGGCTCGAACGTATCCGCTGACGCGCGAGGTGTACTACTACACCAATCGCGCGCCGGGCAAGACGATAGATCCGCTTATCAAGGAGTACCTACGCTTCGTGCTGAGCCGGGAGGGACAGGAAGCGGTCCAGCGCGACGGAAAGTATCTACCGCTGACCGCTGAGGCCGCGCGCGAACAGCTCCGCAAGCTCGACGAGATTGGAAAAGCAAGCAAGGCCGTCGAGTAAAGTATTTTTCGTGCCGATTGGCGCGCGCGGACTGACGCAAGAAGCCAGCCGGAAGTAATGCGCGACGGCAAGTACCTGCCCTCGACCGAGGTCGTGCAGGAGCAACTCGCGAAGCTCGATCAAGAGACCGAGACAGTGGAGGTCAAGCCATAGGGTTATCCAGCGCCACAAGGTGACACTTGTACGGCGCCAGCACGCCTTAACGTCGATTCAGCATGACTTCAGGTTGAATTGAGCTTCCAGATTTAAGTTGGGATTACCCCACGAAGGCGGGACGCACCTCCGGCACGTGCATCGCCTGCGTCGAGAGTCAAGTGCCGGATGAGGAGGTGTTCGTGCATCCATCGTGCGCGTTGCGTCGAAGCGCCGCGACGACCCTGGCGATCATAGCAATGGCCTGCGCACTCGCTTGCCGCTCGGTAACGGCCGCTGATGTCCCGACCACCACCGACGCCAACACGCTTTCCAAGGCGCGCGCCGTGGGCACCAAGAGCCGCGCCCAGAAGAAGTACTACACCAAGCAATTCGACTTGGGCGGCCTGCCGGAGTACAAGCCGCAGCAGCGCGTCTCGGGCACCATCCGCCAGTGGGGTAACAACTACATCAAGGACAGCCCGCTGGTCGAGGTGTGGGAGGCGGGATTCAGGAAATACCACCCGGACGTGAACTTCGTGGACAACCTCTCGAGTTCCGCGATCGCGTTTCCCGGCCTGATCGCCGGGGTCGCGGACCTGGGGCCGATGGGCCGGCAGGCGCTCTGGGATGAGCTCAAGGGCTTCGAGCGCGAAGGAGCTGCTGGCGGCGAGGAGGGCAGTTCAAACGTCGACGTGATCGAGATCGTGATGGCCACCGGCTCCTTCGATGTGCGCGGCTGGACCTTCGCTCTTGGGGTATTCGTCAACAAGGAAAACCCCATCTCTAGACTTGCGCTCGAGCAGCTTGACGGCATCTTCGGCGCCGAGCGCGATGGCGGCTGGGATGGCCTCACCTGGCGTACCGATCTTGCGCGTGGCCCGGAAAAGAACATCCGCACCTGGGGCCAGCTCGGGCTCACCGGTGAATGGGCCGACAAGCCCATTCACGTGTACGGCTACAACTTCAAGTACCACTTCGTCGATGAGATCGACAAGAAGGTGCTGAAAGGCTCGGGCAAGTGGAACGAGAAGCTGCGCATGTATTCCAACGTCGCCGGGCAGAAGGCGGATGGCTCGCTCACGGGCGCCGGCGAGCTCATGATGAATGACCTCGCGAAGGACAAGTACGGCATCGCGTACACCGGCATCCCGTTTCTGAACGCGGGCACGAAGCCGCTAGCGCTCGCGGCCAAGGCCGACGGGCCCTACGTCGACCTGACGCTGGACAACGTGCAGAACCGCACCTATCCGCTTACGCGCGACGTTTACTACTACCTCAAGCACGAGAAGGGCAAGCCCATCGACCCGAAGGCGAAGGAGTTCCTGCGCTACGTCCTCTCGCGTGAGGGGCAGGAGGCCGTGCAGCGCGATGGCAAGTATCTGCCGCTCACCGCAGAGGCGGTGCGCGAGCAACTGAAAAAGCTCGACGGCGCTTCGCCATGAGCATCGAGCGATGGGGGCGCCGCGGCGCGATGGCATTGGTCGCCGTCGCGTTGGTCGTCGGGCTCGGCTGGTGGGGCTGGCTGACGCACACCAAATCCACCGATGGCGGCAAGACGAGCGCGTCCGTGGCCGTGCCGGTCGTCATCGCGAAGGTCGATCGCCGCGACGTGCCGGTGCGCTTGCAAGCCAACGGCAGCGTGGTCGCGCTCCAGTCGGTAGAGCTTCGCGCCCAGATCACTGGCACGGTGCGCGAAGTCCACATCAAGGAAGGGCAGTTCGTCAAGACGAACGAGCTGCTCGTCTCGATCGATTCGCGGGCGCAAGACGCGAATGTGCAGAAGGCCCGCGCGCAGGTCGACAAGGACCTCTCCGATCTCGCCAGCGCAAAACGCAACCTCGACCGCCAGCAAGAGCTCTTCAGTCAGAAATTCATCTCGCAGGCCGCGCTGGACCTGGTACAGAGTCGCGTGGACGCCCTGAATGGCCAGCTGGAAGTCGATCGGGCGGCGCTGGACGCGGCGCATGTCGCCCGAGGGTACACCGAAGTTCGTGCGACCTTCGCCGGACGCACCGGCGCGATCGGCGTTCGCGCCGGGAGCGTCGTGCAGCCAGGAGGGGCGCCGCTGTTGACGGTGATCCAGATCGATCCGATTGCGGTGGCGTTCAACGTTCCCGAGCGGGAACTTCCGTCGCTGCAGCATGCGCTTGCAAGAAATCCGGTGCTTGTAGAAACCAGGCTCGAGGGCGCTACCGATCCCATGTCGGGACGCATCAGTTTCGTCGACAACACTGTCGACCCGGCGACCGGAACCATCCGCGTCAAGGCAGAGTTCGCAAATCCGGCCGCACGCCTGTGGCCCGGCATGTTCGTTAACGTATCGCTGGTGTCTCGCACGCTTCGCGATGCCACCGTCGTCCCCGCGCAGGCCGTCCAATCGGGACCCGACAACCGTTTCGTGTATCTCGTCGGCCAGGACGGCAAGGTCGTCATGGAGCCCGTCAAGCTCGTATACGTCGCAGAGGGCACCGCGGTCGTCGACGGTGTGGTGGCGGGGGAGCGCGTGGTCGTCGAGGGTGCGCAGAACCTCCGCCCCGGAAGCGCCGTCATCGAGGCCCAGCAGACCGACCGTGCTCGTACAGATCGTCCCAGGCAACCCACGGATCCAGTCGACGCCAGTGAAAAAAAACCGGTTCCGACGCGCAGCGCCGTGGATCGCTCGGGTAAAGAGGCTCGAGACTCGTGAACTTTTCCGAGACCTTCGTTCGCCGACCGGTGATGACGGTGCTCGCGTCGGCATCGTGCGTGATCGCGGGCCTCATCGCGTATGCCAGCATCCCGATCGCAGCGCTTCCGAATTTCGACACGCCGACCATCCAGGTCACCGCAACCTTGGCCGGCGCGAGTCCGGAGATCATGGCCTCCTCAGTGGCGACTCCTCTCGAGAAGCAGTTCGCGACCATCGCAAGCGTCAACACGATCAGCTCGTCATCCACAACCGGCAGCACCCAGGTCACCATCGAATTCGACCAAGACCGTGACATCGACAAGGCGGCGGTCGACGTGCAGGCGGCGCTGTTCCGGGCCCAGCAGTCGTTGCCACCAGAAATGACCACGCCGCCCTCCTACCAGAAGGTGAATCCCGCCGATACGCCGATTATCTTCATCACTCTGACGTCGCCTTCGATGCCGCTCTCGGAGCTCGATAGCTACGCCGAGAATTTGATCTCACCGACCATCTCGACCCTGCCAGGTGTCGGCCAGGTGATCGTGACCGGCCAGAAGCGCTTCGCCGTGCGCGTGCGCGTGCGGGCCGACGCGCTGGCCGCTCACAACCTGACCGTCGATGACATCGCGTCTGCGATCCGATCGGCGAACTCGAATTCTCCCGTAGGGATCCTCGAAGGCGCTCGCCAAACGCTTACCATCCAGGCGAACCGACAGATGACGCGCGCGGCCGAGTTCGCCAAGATCATCGTCGCGTCCTTGCTCGGCGAAACGAGCATTCGCCTCGAGGATGTGGCCGACGTCGTGGATAGCGTCGAATCCGTACGAACAGGGAGCTGGATAAACGGCGAACGCAGCATCACTCTGCAGATCATGCGGCAGCCCGGCGCGAATACGGTCGCCACAGTCGACGCCGTCAAGGCTGCAGTACCCGGTCTTGCGGCGCAGTTGCCGGGCTCCGTGCAGCTCCTCGTACGCAACGACCGATCCGTGCCGATCCGCGATGCGATCCACGACGTGAAGATTACGCTGGCCATCACGGTTGTGCTGGTGGTCCTGGTGATCTACCTCTTCCTCCGCCGCGCCAGCGCGACGATCATTCCGGTGTTATCGCTACCGATTTCCCTGATCGGGACGCTTGCATTGATGAAAGCGTTCGACTTGAGCCTCGACAACGTGTCGCTGCTGGGCATTACGCTTGCTGTTGGGCTGGTGGTCGACGATGCGATCGTGATGCTGGAGAACATCGTGCGCCACGTCGAGGCCGGCGTGGAACCGTTTCGAGCCGCGATAGCCGGCGCCGGTGAGATGACCTTCACGATCATCTCGATCTCGGTCTCCTTGGTCGCGGTATTCATCCCCATCTTCTTCATGCCGGGGGTGATTGGCGGACTCTTTCACGAGTTCGCGATCGTGGTATCGCTAGCCATCCTGGTGTCGGCGTTCGTGTCGCTGACACTCGTGCCGATGCTCGCCGCGCGCTACATCAAGCACGAGTCCGAGGATGACCGTGCGCTCAAGTGGACCGCAGGGTTCGAGAGCGCTTTTCGCTGGACGCTGGCAGGCTACCAGCGGTCACTGGACTGGTGCCTCGCGCACGCTCGCACAGTCCTGGTTGTGGCGTTTGCGACGCTCGCTGCAACAGTGGGGTTGTTCGTGCTGATCCCGAAGGGATTTTTTCCTCAGGAAGACCTCGGTCAGATTCAGGTCGCGATAGACGCCGCGCAGGACGTCTCGTTTCCCGCCATGGTGGAGACTGTGCAGCGCGTCGCGGACCGGCTGCGCGCGCATCCCGCGGTCGCGACGGTACTCTATGGCGCGAACGATACCAACCAGGCGCGCGCGTTTATCAATCTCAAGCCGTTGGGCGAGCGTCCGCCCATGGACAAGGTACTCGAGGAACTGCGGCGCGATGTACGGACGATTCCAGACGTCGACGTCTACTTCAACCCGCTTCAAAACCTCCGCATCGGCGGGCGCATCAGCAAGAGCCGGTTCCAGTATGTCATGCGCGCCGTCGACGACAGTGAGCTGCAGGCCAGCGCCGATCGGCTGATCCTGCTGATGAACCGCGACCCCTTGTTTCGGGACGTCACGAGCGACGCTCAGATGAAGGGCCTGCAAGCGCAACTGGACATCGACCGGGATAAGGCCAACGCACAGGGCGTACAGATGCAGGACATCCGTAACGCACTGTACCTCACCTTTGGCGAGCGCCAGGTCTCCACGATCTATACCTCCAGCGATTCGTTCCAGGTGATACTGCAGGGCGCCGATGCAGAGCGCCGGGACGAGTCCGCATTCGACAGGATCCACGTGCGGGGCAGAGGCGGCAACCTTGTGCCGTTGTCGAGTCTCGCCAGCGCGCAACGCAGGGTCGCTCCGATTGCCATCAATCACGCAGGGCAGCTGCGAGCGGTCACGATCTCCTTCAATCTCGCGCCGGGCGCAGCGCTTGGAGACACCGCCGCGAAGCTCGAGCAGTACCGCCAGCAGATCGCGATGCCGCCGTCGATCCTGGTCGGATGGGGCGGCGACGCGGCCGCGTTCCAGTCTTCGAAGTCGAGCCAGGTCTGGTTGCTCGTCGCCGCGCTGCTGGTGATCTACGTGCTGCTCGGTGCTCTCTATGAGAGCTATATTCACCCGATCACGATTCTTGCAGGTCTTCCGTCGGCTGCGGTCGGTGCGCTGCTGACACTGTGGATTTTCGGCCTGGATCTCTCGATCGTCGCAGTGATCGGGATACTGATGTTGATCGGCATCGTCAAGAAGAACGCGATCATGATGATCGACTTCGCGTTGCAAGCACAGCGCGAGCAAGGTCTGTCACCTGCGCAGGCGATCCGGCAAGCGTGCTTGCTGCGCTATCGGCCGATCATGATGACGACCCTTGCCGCGCTGATGGGCGCGATACCGATCGCGTCAGGCTGGGGCGCGAGTGCTGAGTTGCGACAGCCACTCGGCCTCGCGGTGGTCGGCGGACTGCTCTTCTCGCAGGTCGTAACGCTTTACATCACGCCGGTGATCTATCTCTACCTCGACCGCTATGCGGGCAAAGGGCCGATCACCGCGGGTCGTGTCCTGCCAGCGGTGGAGGCGTCGCGTTGAAGTAGCAATACGCGGGCCGCCGCCGCACTACGCCGCAGCGGCGGCCGGGATTTCGAACGCCACCTTGAGGCCACGTCCGTTGTTGCCTTCGGCGGCAAAGATCCGTCCGCGGTGCAGCTGCACGATGCTGCGGCATATGGCCAGGCCAAGACCGCTACCCCTGTCCTCGGCTCCGGGCGAGGGGAATCTGACGAAGCGTTCGAAGATCCGCTCGCGTTGCTCCGCGGGAAGACCCGGCCCTTCGTCTTCAACGCTCACATACCAGGTGCCGTCTACGAGCTTCGAATGCAGCGTGATGCGACCACCGGAGGGCGACACGTGGAGCGCATTAATAAGGAGATTGAGCAGCACCTGCCGTATGCGCTTCTCCTCAAATGCCACGGTACCTTGGCCTTCGTGCGTGTATGCGAACCGGTTTCCATGGTGCTCTGCCAGGACACTCGCGTCCTGAGCGAACGCCCGCAGGAATGCCGCCGGCCCTTGTTCTTTCAAATCCACGGAGATCGCCTGTGCATCGGCGCGAGACAAGAAAAGCAACTCGTCGATGATGCGGTTGACGCGATCGAGCTCTTCGAGCTGCTCCTGGATCGACTCCTTTTGCGCAGGATCGAGGTTCCCGTTGACCAGCAAACGCTCGGCGTGCAAGCGTACGAGTGCGAGCGGCGTCTTCAGCTCGTGAGATGTCTCGGCGGTAAACCGGCGTATCTCAGAAAACGAGGTCTCAAGCCGGTCGAACATCTGGTTGAGGAACCGCGCAAGCTGCGAGAGTTCGTCCTTCACGTTCCCTACTGGGATTCTCTCTTTGAGATTGTCGGAGCGAATTCTGTTGGCAGTTGCCTGGATCAGCCGCACGGGTCGCAGGATCAACTCGCTCAGGCCGAACCCGACGACAAGGCTAACGATAAGCATGAGCATAAGCAGGGCGAGGAACACCTGACGGTAGCCGTTCATGAGTTTTCGTACTGGTTCCAGCGGAGTGGCCACTGTCACCTCGAAGGGCGGGAGCAGAAATTCGCGCACCCTGAGCTCGCCGATGCCATCCATGTCGACGGTATACCGGTGCGCGCCGGGCAGGTCGGGTATTGTCTGGCCCCGCAGGTTGGTCGACCGGAAGAAGCGATTGGTCATGGGCCCGTGCATGTCGATGTAAAAGAGCGACGACGCGGACTCGGTCACCTCGCGTATGCGATCGGCCACGCTGGCCGCAGCCAAGGTTTCGTAGTTGGGGCCAAGGGTGTCCTTGAGGTGTATGAACTCGGTCTCGTTGAGCGAATCGAGTTGGCGTACGAGATAGGTTTCGAGGAGGTAGTGCCCAACGGCGAACAGACAGGCAAGGCTTAGCGTCGCAGCAACGGCGTACCACACTGCGATACGTCGTCCGATGGTCTTCATAGCAGCTGATAGCCGACGCCGCGGACGGTCTTGAACAGCGGCTTGCCCGGCGCGGTCTCGAGTTTGGCCCGTAGGCGACTCATGTAAACGTCCAGTAGGTTGGTGTCTACATCGTAGTGCGACTCCCAGATCTTCTCGGAGATGAGCGTGCGAGTGAGAATGCGACCTGCGTTCTGCATGAAGATCTGGAGCAGCGCGTATTCACGGCTTGTCAGATCGACAGGTCGGCCGTCGACCTGAACGGTATGGCTCAGCAGATCAACTCGGATTCCGCGATGCTCCAGAACCATCTGTTTTGAGGTGGATTGGCGGCGCACGAGCGAGCGCACTCGTGCCAACAGCTCCTCGAAGCTGAAGGGCTTCGGCAGGTAATCGTCCGCACCGATATTGAGCCCTTTGATGCGGTCCTCGAGCGAATCCCTCGCACTCAGGATGAGAACCGGCTCGTTGAAGCCGCTTTCCCGCCACTGCCGGAGCATGTCGATCCCGTCGCCATCGGGAAGTCCGAGATCGAGGACGATCACGTCGTAGGGTGACTCGGCGAGCGCGTCGAGCGCGTCCTTGCAGCTGCGCACCCAGCGGACCGTGTACGCGGCCTCCCGGAGGCCTCGCTCGAGAAATTGGCCCAGGCGCTGCTGGTCTTCGACGACAAGCACTTTCATGGCTACCCAATTGGGAAGTTCATCGCCAGTCAATCGTAGCCCAAAATGCGCCGGGACTGGCTTAACGGAAATTCAGGAAAGTGACAGGATTATTTTAGGACCGGTGGCTAGCCTAGCAAACGAATTCGACGATAGGCCAATGGTCGCAACCTAGCTCCTGGCCAGCCTGACGTCGATGGTCGGATTCCACCTAGGAGGAGGGAGAAATGACGCGTTTGTCCGTCCTTTTGCTGGCGCTCGCAGTTGCGCTACCGGTCCGCGCACAGGCGCCGGTCGCACCCGCCGTGGCGAGTCCGGAGCCTTCCGCAGGCGAAAAATATGCGCAGTATCTCGTCGATAGCATCCTCGCGCGGCATCCGGAGTTGCGCGAGGTCGACCTGCACGCCACCCCGCCGGGAAGCACGCAGAGCATGATCGTGGCTGCGAAGACAGAGTCTCGCGTGGGCAAGGCTTCCGATCCCGACGACATCGCGGTGATGAAATCGGGCGAGCCGCGTATTGAGATCAATCCGCGCGGCAACCAGGACGTGGAGGTCGAACTGCCGCTGTTCGACATCTACAACCAGACGATCGGTGCCGTGGAATTGACGTTCCCGTACGTAACGGGAACTGATCCGCAAGCGATGGTTGCCGTAGCCGCACAATACCGAGACCAGTTCAGCCGCAGGATCTTGGAGCAGGCGAGCCTCTTCGAACCAGTCCAGCTCGACCCGCGCATTCCGGTGCACCGGTATTCGCAGTTCCTGGTCGACGATACCCTTGCCAAGTATCCCGAGATCGAGGTCATGGCCCTGCACGCGCGGACACCGTCGACTGGCGGCGAGTATCTGATCATTGCCTCGAATATCGGCCGCATCGGCAAGCCGGCGGACGAAACCGACCTCGAAGTTATCCGGACCGGTAAACCTCACAGTGCTGCCGACCGGGCCGGGCGGCGCTTCGAGTCCAAGGTGCTGTTGCAGGATGCGTCGGGCACGACCCTGGGCGTGGTGGCCATAATCTTTCCGTTGAGGCCGCTCAGCAATGCAGTAGCGCTGGAGGCCCGAGCGGAGCAGATAGCGGCGGAGCTGCGTCCGCGGATCGCCAGCGCGGCAGCCTTGGACGGGCTCTATCCAACGGTCCAGCCGGCGGAGCTTGCGCAGAGAACGATCCAGCAATACAACCAGCAAGAGCTCGGCAACAAGCAGGAACTGCCGATGACCAAGGAGGTCGCGTCTGGCCAGCAGATCGCGCAAACCACGCAGGACGGTTACTCGGACGCAGTGAAGAACCAGGCCGGCCTGCAGCCAACGAACTCGACCGGCAGCACCAACGATGCCTTCGCGATTCGCGGCATCAAGCTCAATCTCTTTTCAAACTATCGCATCGACGGTGGCGTCCCGATCGCCGGCGTCATCACCATGCCGACGGAGGATAAGCAGCGCGTGGAGACGCTGAAGGGCGCCAACGCACTGATGTTTGGCGTGGCCAGTCCGGCAGGCATTATCAACTTCGTTACCAAGCGCGCTGGGCCGCGTGACATCACCACGTTCGGGGTTGCGGGCAATTCGTTCGGCCAGTACGGCGGGCTGCTCGACGTCGGCAGGCGCTACGGTCTGGAGCAGGAGTTGGGTGTGCGCGTCAACTACTCCGCTACGCACCTGGAGAATGGTGTCCACGACTTGAGCGGACACGGACAGTTCGCGAGCGCTGGCGTCGACTGGCGGGCGAGTTCGCGCCTCACGGTGCAGGGCGACTACGAGTACTACGACAGATACGTCCCCGAACAGGCTGGAATCAGCCTGCTTCCGGCTGTCCAACCTTCAGGCGCGCCGTGCACCAACCCAGCAGCGCAAAATTGCGTGGTTCCGTTGACGCCGGTGCCCAACCCGAGAAATAACCTGATCGACGGTTGGAATCAATATTCCGCGTGGACCAATACCTACCAGGGTCGCGCCGACTATCTCCTGTCCGACGACTGGAGAGTGCTCGTCCAGGCAGGCCAGTCGGTGTCGCGCCGCCAGCGCGGTACGGTTCGGATCAGCGGCTACGACATCAACACGGGGGCGAACGGTACAGTCACCGTACAGCCGATCCAAAACGACTACCAGAACACTTTCTACCGCAGCGAGCTGCTCGGCCATGTTCCAACCTGGTTCCTCATCAACGACCTCACCGTAGGGACCTCGTACACGTCTCGGAAATCGAGCGCCTACGAGATCCAGAACGTAACCTTGCCGCAGAAGCAAAACATCTTCGATCCCATCGTGCTGGCGCCGCCTGTCTATACAAAACCTGGCACCGCGAACCCACCGCAAAACAGTAAGGACTGGGACTATTACTTCTACGACACGATCACCATCCTGCCGCAGTTGAAGGGGCTCGCAGGAGTGCGCTGGGTCAAGGACGAGGAGGTCAACGGCCCCAGGATAAGCACGAGCTGGGTGGCCTCGCCGGGCTATGGCGTGCTCTACGACATCCTGCCAACGACGACGCTCTTCGCAAGCTATCTCCAAGGCCTCGAAGCGGGCGCTACGGCGCCGGCGAATGCGGCCAACGCCAACGTCATCCTGGCCCCCACCATCTCGCGCCAGAAGGAGATCGGCTTGCGCGATTCGTATTTCAAGGGCCTCTCCGTCAGCTTATCGTACTTCGACATCACGCGCGCCAACGCGGTCACCGACCCGGTTACTAATATCTTCGACTACAACGGCAACACCGACTATAAGGGCGTCGAGGCGGTGCTGGCCTACACCTTCCTTCGGGACTGGACGCTCAATGCCGCTGTCCTGTGGCTTGACGCCATCCAGAACGCGCCGAACCAGCCACTCATCAATGGCAAAGTGCCTGAGAACACGCCGAAGTGGAACGGCAACGTGAGCCTCAGCTATCGCATCCCCCAAGTCCCGGGGCTTACGGTCAAAGGCGGCTTAAGGTCGATATCGCAGCGGCCGATCAATCCTCAGGATCAGGGCAATATACCTGGCTACACGATCTGGGACGCGAGCGCGAACTACGGGACCCTGATAGGGGGGCGCCGCGTGACCTTGCAGTTATCGGTCGACAACCTGAGCAATAAGCGCTACTGGAACTCGGTGCAGACCGGCACGTATGGCATCGGGATGGCCACCGGCGTCAAGTTCAGCGCGAGGATGGATTATTAGCAGACCACGTTGAACGAGGCGATGCCGTGCCGATTGACCCGGCTTGTCATCGATAGATCCTAATGAATCGAGGAGCACACCGATGAGCTTCATTCGCTTTGCAACACGACTCGCGCTAGGGGTGGGAGCGCTGGCCATGACGACTGGTGCCGGAGCGCAAACCCCCCAGTCCTCGCCCATGGTCGAATGGATCGTTCCGGCGCTCAAGACGAACAAACCGCAGACTCCGGAGGAGGCGGAGGCCGGACGCCAGCGAGGGCGCGAACTGCCGCCTCCGGAAGTGCTGCAACCGATGCTCGACCCCGCGCTCCCGAGCTACCAGCCGCGCACCGATGTGCAGATCACAGGCAGCTTCAAGGGTGCGGCGTCAGACGTTATGGTCGTGATCGCGCAGAAGTGGCTCGACAAGTTCAGGAGCTACTATCCCGGCGTAACGCTGACCATCGCGCCGCCGTATGCAGGCAGCCTGGGCGCGGTCGAGCTCGTCAAGGGCGACCTCGATTTCGTTTTCGTCTCGCGCGAGCTGCGGCCCGACGACATCAAAGCATTCAAGAGCAAGTTCGGCTACGACCCCACCAGCATTCCGATCTCCGGTGGCTCGTACCGTCATTACGGCGCTCTCGATGCCGTCGCTTTCTTCGTTAACAAGGATAACCCGATCGAGCAGTTGACCTTCGACCAGCTCGACGCGATGTATTCGAGCACGCACCACCGGGGCGGGAAAGCGATCACGAAGTGGGGCGATCTCGGCCTCACTGGAGAGTGGGCCGACAAACCGATCGCGCTCTACGGCATCCAGCCTTGGAACGGCTTCGAGGAGTTCGTGCGTCAACGCGTGTTGAGCGTTACCGAAAAACGCGGCGAGTGGCGCGACGGCATCAAATTCGAGAAGGTGGTCTTCCCAATGGCCAAGGACATCGCGGCGGACCGCTACGGCGTCGCCTATTCAGGCGTTGCCTACCTAGACGCTGGCGTGAAAGTGATTCCGCTTGTCGCGAAAACCGGCGAGTCGCCACAGGCGCCGACCTACGAGAACGTGGCGCTGGCGACATATCCGCTCAGCCGCCTCACCTTCTTCAACGTCAACAAAGCGCCAGGTAAGCCGCTGCCGCCAGCGCTCGAGGAATTTATGCGCTTCGTGCTGAGCCGCGAAGGGCAGCAGGTCGTGCTCGATCACGCGCGCTATATCCCGCTGCGAGCGAGCCAGGTAGAGGAAGCGCGCAAGCTCCTGAGCCGATAGAGCGCTCCCGCAGCACGGCGTCGAGACCCCGACCTCCTGCGCGCAAGGTACCTGCGGGGCGCGCCTGACCCGGGCCATCGAGGAGAGCCCGAGCGCCGTGACGTCTACCTTAGCGATGCCGAGCGGACACGCAACGATCCGTCCACTCCGTGCTGCTCGCGCGCCCATAGTCCGACCCCGGTTCTCGATCTTTGAGCTCGAGCGCCACTTGCAGATCCGAGAACGTCTGCTAAACGATTTTTCAGGCGGACTTCAGGAACAGTTCAGTCGGTGGCGCTAACTTCCCATACCGCAGCATTCACCATCACTGGAATGGAGGAAGACATGAACGTTTTTGCCAATAGCCTTGCAGCGGCGGCAATCGGTGTTTCGCTGGCGCTTGTTCATACGACGAGCTGGTGCGCCGATCCGCCGCAGAAGAACTGGACCGCCCCGGCGCAGAAGATCTACGCACAGAAGCTGTCCGACGAGACCATGGCGAAGCACCCAGAGCTTCTGAGTGTGACGCTGCACGGCGTGCCGCCGGGCATGAACGACGTGTACACCATGTTCGCCGGTTCGTATCCCGATCGCATCGGCAATCCGGACGACCCCGACGACATCGACGTGAGCAAGAAGGGCATCACGATCATCGATCCGCGCTGGCATCGAACCAACGACAACCCGAAGAAGTTCGTCGTTCTGATGCCGATGCGCGACAAGGCCGGCGAGAACATCGGGCTGGTCGTCTACGCGTTCAAGGAGCCAACGACGAATCCCAACACGAGCGCGGCCGAGAAGGATTACTTGGCTAAATCGATAGCCCTGCGCGACGACCTCGCGACAAAGATCCCGAGCTACAAAGCATTGTTCGAGCCGGCCAAGAATTGACTGACCGCACCCGCATAGGAGACACGCATGAACGGCAAATTTCGCAGCGCCTGCCTCGCCCTGCTGGCGGCGGTGCTGGTTTCACCCGCTGCCCTGGCGCTTAAGTACGCCGCTCCCGAGCATAACCTGAACGTCGATCCGGCCACGCCGGCATGGCAGCCGGGGAAAGTGGATATCCCCCCCGACGCCAAGGAGGTCGAGCTCAACATCGTGGGCTCGGACACCATGGACGAGCTAGTCATCGGGTGGGCCAAGCTGTTTCGCAAGCAGTATCCGGAGATCAGCGTTACGGAGGATCTGCGCGCATCGGGTGCGGGCTCGCCGGGGCTCGTTTCAGGCAACGGTGATCTTGCGCCGGTCGCGCGTGAGATGTTCCCGGCAGAGATCAAGGCGTTCAGGGATAAGTTCGGCTACGAACCCACCCCGATCCGGGTCGCCACCGGCAGCGTCGGATCACTTGGCAAGACGGCCGCGAGTGTAATCCTGGTCGACAAAGACAACCCGATCGACTGCCTGAGCTTGCCGCAACTCGACGCGATCTACTCCAAGACGCGCAAGCTCGGCTACAAGGAGGTGAAGACCTGGGGCGACCTGGGAGCGACTGGCGAGTGGGCGAGCCGCCCGATCCATCTCTACGGCTTGAAGCCCGTGAACGGGATCGAGCAGTACTTCAAGATGGTGGCGATGAACGGCGGAGAGTACAAGGACGGCATCGAGTTCGCCAAGGGCAAGGGCTTAACGCACCCGTTCACCGTCGCTGCGCAGGACATGGCGACGAAGCCGGGCGGGCTCACATACGCGATGACCGCGAACGTGACACCCAACGTGAAGGTGCTCAAGCTGTCGTGGAAGGATGGCGACACGTGCTACGCACCGACGGTCGAGAACGTCTACGCGCACAAGTACCCGTTCAGCCGCTACGTGTACATCTACGTCAACAAGGCACCGGGCAAGCCACTGGATCCCAAGGTGAAGGAGTTCTTGAAGCTCGTCTTGAGCAAAGAAGGGCAGCAGGTCGTTGCCGACGAGCACGTCTTCATCCCGCTCATGCCCCAGGTCGTGCAAGAGGAGCTGCGCAAGCTCTGAGTAGAGCAGAAGGAGTCTCCCTCCGGGGCCTCTTCATGAGGCCCTCTTTTTGGGTTCGTCCGATGTGGCGCGGCACTTCTGACCCGTCCCGTGGTGAATAGCGCAAAACAAACGCTGGTGCACTTCATCGCTGTTGTGCTTGTGGGGGCGCTCATAGTCTGCCCTGCGCAAGCCGAGCAGCCTTTGACATGCGCCGGGGCGGGCGTCAACGGGGTCGATCCCGCGCTGCCCGCATACGCGCCGCAGCCCTTCGCGCTGCCGCGCGAGGCCGGCTATATCGCATCCGACGGCGCGGTCGTCGTGGTCGGCTACAACGACATGCGTGAGATGCTGCACGCCATGGCTTCGACCTTTGGTGCCGCGCATCAGACCGTGCGCTTCCGATTCGATCTTCCGGGGACACGCTTTGCGCCAGAAGCGCTCGCAAAGGGGCTGTCCGCCTTCGCACCGATGGGGGCCCTGTTCACCCCGTCGCAGCTCGAGGAGTACCGAAGCATTACCGGCAGCGAACCGCTGGCCGTTCGCATCGCCCACGCTTCGCTCGATCCGCGTGCGTTGAGCGGGCCCCTAGCCGTGTTCGTGCATCGCGATAACCCAATTCAATCGCTTACGCTAGCACAAGTCGCGAAGGTGTTTACCGGCGAAGTCTCTCACTGGCGTGAGCTCGGGCTAAGCGGCGAGTGGGGCGACCGCAGCATCAACGCGTACGGCTTGCAGCCGGGCACCGCGCTCGCCTTCGAGCTGCAGCAGGCAGTGATGCCGAATCGGTCTTTCGGAGTACGCGTTGTTGGCGTGCCGCAGTCCGCCGAGGTGGCCGACAAGGTGGCCGCCGATCCTTCGGCCATCGGCTTCGCGGCCGCCATGCGCGTTAAACCGGAGGTGCGTGCGGTCGCCATCGCCTCACGCGATGGCGCTAAACCCGTGCTGCCCACCTGCGAGAGCATCATCGCTGGCCGCTATCTGCTCGATCGGTACCTGCTGATCTACTTGGCACGACCGATCCCGCCTGTGGCGCGCGAGTTCGTGCGCTTTGCGCTCTCGCGCGAGGGCCAGCAAGCCGTTGCCACGTCGCCACAACGCTACCTGCCGCTGTCGGCAAGCGATGCAGCGGCGGAGCTAGGTAAGCTCGAGTAGAGGTTTCAGGAGCCGCGTCTATCCCAGAGACGGTCGCCCTTGGGCCGAGCGCTCGGCGAAGCGTACTTTGAACCACTCTTCAAGCGCCCTCATCTCGTAGGGCAGCGCAAGCGACTGGTAACGCCACTCGAGTCGCCGCAGGTAGTTCCTGTCGACCACTGTCTCTTCGACCGGCGCCGAGGTCCTGTCACCGGATTCGAGGGTATAGCGCAGCTCGAAGCGCGGCCAGTCGGCCTCGCCGGTCATGCTGCGCACGGGCCAAGTTGCTCGCGGAGGCTGGCGCGACCGGCCCGCAAGCGAGATATCCAAAACCTCGATTCGCAGCGCGATTTGCGGCGGCAGGTAACGATCGGCGAGCAATCGGAGGTACGCCTCAATGTCAGACAGGTTCCGGGATGGGTCGCTCTCGAGACCCCCGATGTCGGTAAACCGCGCAGGGTCAACGAACACAACTGTGACCTTGGCTTCCACCGGCGTAGCGCCCAAAGCCATGGCCGACAGGATGCCGAGGAGGAGAGGATGCCAGCGGATCATGCGTTTCCTTTCCGACCCTTGCCCCCAATCTCGCTGGAGAAAGCTTAGCACACTGGACGCGGGCCTGCCGCCCTCGATCCCGGGGCGCTCGAGTGATGGCCACCTGTCTCGCCTTACTCTGAACGAACTTTCAGGAACTCTTCAGCTTGGTTTTAGAACACGAATCTACGCTACACAACTGTTACGCAACCGAGAGGAAGAGCTTTCTCATGCTACGAGTGGTCTGCCTGATGCTCACCTGCGCCCTGGCGCTGCCTGGCTACGCCCAGCTTCCCGTGAAGAGCTACGGACAGGAGCTCGTCGATCAGCTCGTCGCCAAGACCCCTGACCTGCTCGTTGTAGCCATGCACGCATCGGCGCGGGACATGCCCGGCTATCCCATTGTCGCGTCGAACATCGGTCGATACGGCAAGCCTGCCGACGAGGACGACATGAGGGTGATCAACACCGAAAAGACGAATCTCGAGGTTGCCCACGGAGGGACGCGTTTCGAGGTGGAGCTGGTGTTGCGCGATCTTACTGGCAGCAATATCGGGGCGCTGGGACTGGTATTTCGTTACAAAGCGGGCGATAGCAAGGACGCGCTCGCGAAGAAGGCTATCGAGATTCGCGATGCACTCGCGAAGCGCATCATGAATGCGGCGAGCCTGACTGAACCGCATCCATACGATCCGCTCGCGACGACGAAGACGCATGCGCAGAAGCTCGTCGACGCGACGCTCGCAAAGCATCCCGATCTGATCGTCCTCGCCATGCACGTGACCCTCCCCGATAGCAAGGACAACATCATCGTTGCCTCCAACTTCGGACGCATCGGCAAGAAAGCGGACGCCGATGACATGAAGGTCATCGATTCGGGTCTGCCGACAGCCGGGGTCGCTGGTGGCGGCAAGCGTTATGCAGTCGCGCTGCCGCTTCGCGACGTTTCCGGCAAGACGGTCGGCGAGCTGAGCGTCGGCTTTCGCTACAAGACTAGCGAGGACGAAAAGGCGTTGCTCGCGCAGGCCGAAAAAGTGCGCGACGAGTTGCAGAAGAACATCCCATCAGTCGAAAACCTAATTGAGCTCGATCCATGAACCTACAAAACACACGCTACCCCACAAAGATGAACGTCAGGATGATGTCTCTCTGTGCATTTGCGGCCGCTTTTCTGGCTGGGTCGTTGCCGCCGGTCGAGGCACAGTCGCTGCGCCTGGCCGGGCGCACCGAGCTGCCGGGGTACACCGGCGACTTCGATCATTTCGAATACGATCTCAAGGGTAACCGGCTGTGGCTTGCTGCGGAGGACCACGGCACGCTCGACGTGTTCGACCTGAAAACCGCGAAGCGGCTCAACAGCGTGAAGGGTGTCGTCGATACTCCGCACGGCATCCTTTATGTTCCTTCGAAGCAGCGACTGATCGTCAGCGACAGCGGCGGCAAAACGTCGACACGGATTGTCGACGTCGGAAGCAACAAGTCGACCGGGGCGATCAAGCTGGCGGCCTCCACCGCGGATGCCATGGGCTACGACGCATCGCGGCAGCGCCTCTACATCGTCAACGGCGGGCGCGACGCGAAAATGCAGGAGACGTATCTGTCGGTCGTCGATCCAGTGACGCTGGAGCGTCACGGCGATCTCAAGTTCGACACCGACAAGGTCGAGGCCATGGCGATCGAACAGAACGGGCCGAGGCTCTACATAAATGTTACCGGCAAGAACCAATTGGCCGTCGTCGACAAGGAGAAGCTCACTGTTCTCGCGACCTGGCCTATCACGGAAGCGGAGCAGAACGCACCTATCGCTTTCGATGAGCCAAGCAAGCGTCTGTTCGTGGTTACCCGCAAGCCTGGGAAGTTGATCGTCCTCAACGCCGACACCGGGGCGAGTCTTGCGACCTTCAAGGCACCGGAGCGCTGCGACCAGGTGATCTGGGACGCCGCCAACCGCCGCATCTACGTCCTCGGGGGCGAAGGCTACATCGGCGTGTTTCAACAGAGAGACCCCGACCACTACGAAGAGCTGCCACGCGTGCTGTCCGCGCCCGGCGCCAAGACGGGCATTCTGGTGCCCGAGCTAAAGCGCCTGTATGTCGCCGTGTCGCCCGGCGAGGGAAAGACCGGAGCAGCGATCCTTCGATTCGATGTCGACTCGACCACACACTAGGCAAGGAGGAAAACCACATGAAGACGATGATCGTCTGCGCGGCATTGGGCATTGCCGCTGCCGCCAGTGCTACGCCGGCGGGCGCTTTTTACCGTCTCGAATCCGCTGTCACGCTCAAGAGCGAGAAGCCCGACTGGGACTATGTAACGCTCGACGTTGCACGAGGCCATCTTTTCATCGGACGGCGCGGCGAGGGAGCCATCGTATACGACGTCAACTCGCGCAAGGTCCTGCGGACGATCGACAAGTCGGATGATGCAGGCGCCATCGTGCTCGTGCCCGAGTTCGACCGGGGCTACACCGCGAACGAAGATGGCACGACAACGATTTTCCAGCTTTCGACGCTCAAGACAATCGACCGCATGAAGTTCGGCGCGGATTCCGATTCGGGCTTCTACGATCCGGTCACCAAGCAGATCGCTTTCACGATGGGCGACAGCGGTGCGGTCGCCTTCATCGACGCCAAGACCGGCAAGGTTCTGGACACCATGAAGGTGGACAGCAAGAAGCTCGACGGTACCGCGCCCGATGGCGACGGCAATCTGCTCATGGCGCTGCGCGACAAGAATCTCGTCGTGAAGATTGACGTCGCTCAGCGCAAGATCGCTGCGCAATGGCCGACAACAGGGTGCGAGCAGCCGACGGGCCTTGCTTACGACAAGGAACATAAGCGGATCTTCGTTGGCTGTCGCGGATCGAAGTCCGTGCTCGCGGTCATGGACGCCGATTCTGGCCAGGTCATCACCACGGTCGACATCGGACGCGGCAACGACGGTGTCATCTACGACGCCTCCACGCACCGGATCTATGCCTCGAATGGAGTCGATGCCAACCTGGTGATTTACGAGCAGGTCGATCCAAATACGTATAAGCTGATCGAGGCGACGACAACACGTCCCTACGCGCGCACCATGGCGCTCGACCCGAAGACCAAGAAGGTCTACCTTGTGACAGCGGAGGGCACCGCGGATCCGGCGGCGAAGATCAACAAGGGGGTTGCCACGTTCTATCCGAACAAGTATTTCCCGGACACGTTCACCGTGCTGACGTACGCACCGAAGTAGCGCGCAGAACATGGCACCACCAGCATCAGAAGGATCGTCAGGTCACCGAATGCTTATTGCAAACATGAAGGAGGGTTACACGATGCGCCTTTTATCGCTTCGCTTTGCGCTGCTCGCTTGCGCGGTTTTTTCTTTCGCAGTACAGGCCCAAGTCCCTTCGGGCTATCCCGCGGACTACGCCAAGATCGTCGAGGGTGCCAAAAAGGAAGGCAAGGTGGTCGTGTATTCGACTACCGACGCCAAGCTGGTGCAGCCGCTGATCAAGGATTTCGAGGCGGCGTTTCCCGGCGTGAAGGTCGAGTACGCGGACATGAATTCGACCGAGCTGTACTCGCGCTTCACGAGCGAGAATGCTGCCAACGCTGCCTCCGCGGACGCTGTTTGGAGCTCGGCCATGGATCTGCAGATCAAGCTCGCGAGCGACGGGCTCGCCGCGGTGTACAAGTCGCCCGAATCGGCGGCTCTGCCCGAATGGGCGCGCTGGAAGGACATGGTCTACGCGACCACTTTCGAGCCAATCGCCATCATCTACAACAAGCGGCTGGTCCCTGCGGAAGACGTGCCGAAAACGCACGCCGATTTCACCAAGCTCCTCACGACCAAGGCGGACAAGTACCAGAAGAAGGTGACGACCTACGATGCGGAAAAATCCGGCGTGGGCTTCATGCTCGCCAATCAGGACGCCAAGCTCGACCCGGCATTCTGGGATCTGGTGAAAGCTATGGGAGCTCGCGGCGTCAACCAGCAAAGCTCGACCGCAACGATGATCGAGCGTGTATCCTCGGGCGAAAACTTGATCGGCTACAACATCCTGGGGTCCTACGCGCTCACACGCGCCAAGAAGGATTCCGGGATCGGCGTCGTGTTCACCACGGACTACAATCTCGTGCTTTCGCGGCTCGCCTTCGTGTCGAAGAATGCGAAGAATCCCAATGCCGGCAGGCTGTGGCTCGACTACCTGCTGTCCAAGCGCGGCCAGACGATTACCGCGGAGCAGGCCGAGCTCTTCTCGGTGCGCACCGACATCACGGGCAAGGATTCCGGCGTCGGTTTCAGCAAGGAGCTCGGGAACGCCGTGAAACCGATCCCGGTCTCCGCCGATTTGCTCTCCGGGCTGAATGAAGCAAAGCGCCTGGACTTCCTCAAGCAGTGGCAGGTGGCGCTCGGAAGGAAATGACGGGGCAGGAATGAAGACCGGCGCCTTCAGCCTTCCTCGGACGAGCGTCGTGGCGATCACGGCGCTCGTGATTTTCCTTCCGCTGGGCTTGATCTTCTGGCAGAGCCTGCTCAACGCGCCGTTCTTCAATCCCGCTCACCGCTACGGGCTCAGCGCCTACGCGTTCATCTTCGAGGATCCGGATTTCTGGTCGGCGTTCGGCAACTCGATCCTGATCGCCACGGGCATGGTGCTGATTGCGCTCCCACTCGGTGCCGCGCTCGCTTTTCTGCTGACGCGCACCGACCTCCCGGCGCAGCGCTGGATCGAGGTGATGGTGCTCATTCCCGTGTTCGTCTCGCCGATGGTGCTCGCGTTCGGCTACGTCGTCGCGATGGGGCCGGTCGGTTTCTATTCGGTGTGGGCGCGCTCCCTCTTCGAGGACGTGCCTTGGAACATCTATTCGCTGCCGAGCATCGCCGTCATCGCGGGCCTCACACACGTGCCGCATGTCTACCTCTACTCCTCCGCCGCGCTGAAGAGCCTCGGATCGGACGTGGAAGAAGCCGCGCGCGTGGCTGGCGCCAACCCAATCCGCGTTGCGATCGACGTGAGTCTGCCGATGACCATGCCGGCATTGCTCTATGCGGCGGTGCTCGTCTTCTTTCTCGGGTTCGAGCTATTCGGCTTGCCGCTGGTCTTGGGCGACCCCGAGGGTCACCTCGTCCTTTCCACATATCTGTTCAAGTTGACCAATAAGCTCGGCACGCCCTCGTATCATCTGATGGCCGCGGTGGCGGTGTGCATCGTTGCTGTCACCTTCCCGCTCGTTCTGCTGCAACGCTGGCTGATGCGCACCGCGGGCAAGTACGTCTCAGTGAAGGGCAAGGCCACTCGGCAGAAGCTCTTGCCGCTCGGCGGTTGGAAGTGGGTCGCTCTGGGCCTGGTCGCGCTCTGGCTCATCTTTACCATCGTGGTGCCGATCTCGGGGATCGCGCTCCGCGCCTTTGTCGAGCAATGGGGCGAAGGTATAAAGCTGAGCGAGGTCCTAACGCTCGACAACTTCCGGGGCGTGTTCGAATCCAGCGAGCAGGTGCGGGCGATCATTAACACGCTGCTGATTGGCGTGGTCGGCGGCGCGCTTGCCGTCGCCTGCTACATGGCGATCGGCCTTGCTGGCCATCGCCAGCGCGGAGGCGTGGCAAGAATCCTCGATTACATCGTGCTCATCCCGCGCGCGATTCCGGGACTGCTCGCCGGTCTCGCCTTTCTCTGGATCTTCTTGTTCGTTCCGGGATTGAAAGAGCTGCGCAACTCGATCTTCTCGGTGTGGCTCGCGTACACGGTCGTGTGGCTCGCCTACGGGATGCGATTGATCTCGAGCGCGTTGCTGCAGATCGGCCCGGAGCTCGAGGAGTCTGCGCGCACGGTAGGCGCCAGCGGCGCGCGTGTGCTCAAGGACGTCACAGTGCCTCTGATTCGTTTCGGACTGCTCGCGAGCTGGCTGCTCGTGTTCATGATCTTCGAGCGCGAATATTCGACGGGCGTGTACCTGCTCACGCAAGGCACCGAGGTGATCGGTTCGATGCTCGTCTCGCTCTGGGGAGCCGGCGCGATCGACCAGGTGGCGGCGCTTTCGCTCATCAACATTGCGCTGGTCGCCGTCGGCCTGGCCGTGGCGCTGCGCTTCGGAGTGCGTCTTCATGAATAAACCATCCGGACAACAGCTCGTCGTCGAGGACCTGCACCTCGCGTATGGCTCGAACCCGATCCTGCAAGGTGTTTCGATGACGCTTCACCCCGGCGAAGTGGTCGCGCTGCTCGGTGCATCCGGGAGCGGCAAGACGACGCTGCTGCGATCCGTCGCCGGGCTCGAGCACCCGAACCGGGGGCGCATTGTGATCGGCAGCACAGTGCTCTACGACGGGGCGGCGGGCGTCGACCTGCCGGTCGAAAGGCGCAATCTCGGTCTCGTGTTCCAGTCCTATGCGCTCTGGCCGCACAAGACGGTGTTCGAGAACGTGGCCTACGGGCTACGCCTGCGGCGCACGAATGCTACCGAAGCAGAGAAGCGTGTACGCGAGGCCCTCGGGAACCTTGGCCTTGCCCATCTCGCGGAACGGCTCCCGCACCAGCTCTCCGGTGGTCAGCAGCAGCGTGTGGCAATCGCCCGCGCGCTTGTCTATAACCCACCGGTCGTGCTGATGGACGAGCCGCTCTCGAATCTCGACGCGAAGCTGCGCGAGGAGGCTCGCGCATGGCTGCGCGAGCTCATCGTTCGCCTGCATCTCTCAGCGCTGGTGGTGACGCACGATCAGACTGAAGCGATGGCGATGGCAGATAAGATCCTCCTTCTCAACGCCGGCCGCATCGAGCAGCAGGGAACGCCGGAGGAAATGTATAACCGACCGCGCACGCAATTCACCGCGGAATTCATGGGCAGCAACAATCACATCCCGGGAACAGTCGCTCAGCTCGCCGACGGCCGCGCGCTGCTCGAAGGGGAAGGCTGGCGGCTGTGGGGCATGGCGTACGAAGGGCTGAATCTGGGCGCCAGCGCAACCGCAGTGATCCGCCTCGAGCGGACGCGCATCGCTGCAGACCCGGGAGAGAACCGCCTGCACACCGCGCTCGTCACCGGAATGTTCCTCGGCGACCGCCGGGAAAACCTCTTCGAGTTGGGCAAGCTGCGCCTGCGTTGCTATGGTGACGTCCCGGACGGCGCCTGCTACCTCGAGCTTCCGGCGGGCGATCTTTGGATTTTTCCTGACGCAACTCCCGCGGATCGCTTACCCGAAGTGGACAAAGCTGAACAGTCACTCGCGGAAAGCGGAGGGAAAGTTGAGCAGGCGGCCGTACCATCCGATTAGACGAAAGGATCTGTCGGACCTGGGCAGAATCGAGCATGAGAATCAACCGGCGCGCGTGATGCCGCCACGACCCCGGGCGCCAGCGCAACGAAATAGTGTTTCGACGGGGCCGCGCGCAATCGTAAGGAGAAGTGATGCAAGTCACAGGCATGCTGTACGGATCGAAGATGCTGCACTTCGTCGGATTCCCGACAGCGGACGTTTTGGGACCGGACGCCAGCGAAGAAGAGATCAAGGCTTTGATCGACAAACATGGAATGATCTTCATCAAGCCGGTGTTCAAGGGCGGCGTCGGCAAGAAGGGAAAGGCCGGGCTGCTTGGACGTGCTAAGGATCTCAAAACGGCCCTCAAGGAAAAGGAACGTCTGTATTTCGTCGAGCACAGGCATGGAAATCAGACTGCCAAAGCCAACGGTGTTACCTACGAAGGCGCGGTGCCGGCGGAGCACGAGGTCTATTTTTCCATCTCCGACTCGACCCACTTCCGCGCGCCGACGATGACGCTCACGCACCATGGCGGGATGGACATCGAGGAGCTCGACAAGAGCATGGTGGCGCAAGTCCCGTTCGACCCGCTCACCGGCATGAAGGCATTCGTGGTCGCCAATGCGCTGTCCAGGCTCAACGCACCCAAGCAGCTCATCTCGCCGCTCGTGCAGCAGCTTCCCAAGCTGTGGGAGCTCTACCATGATTTCGGCATGACTACCCTCGAGCTCAATCCCATTCGCATGCGTCCCGAGAAGCAGGGACGGCTCTCACCGGTGGCGTGCGATTTCAAGTGCGGGTTCGACCGGGACGACCCACGCTGGCAGCGACTCAACCTTCCCGCGCACTTGTTCGCTGTCGATTTCTCCGATTTCGAGCAGGAGATCAACCAGCTGCGCACCTACCAGGGTCAGAGCGACGTCTACGTGATCAACGCCAAGGGCACCATCCTTGCGCCGACCTTCGGCGGTGGCGCCAATTCGCTGGTGACTGAGTTGCTCGGCGACGACGCCATCATCTCATCGGACTTCGGAGGCAACCCGCCGTATGAGAAGATGAAGGAAGTCGCGCGCATCTGCTTCAAGCACTGGCTCAAGCAGGCCAACGTGCTTTTCATCATCGGCGGCAAGTCCAACAACACCGACATCTATGAAACCTTCCGCGCTATGGCGGACGCGCTGCGCGAGCATTTCAGCCAGCACGGCGCAACGCCGCTCTACGTCGTGATCGGCCGAGGAGGCCCCAACCTGGTCCGCGGGATGGGCGCCATGCGCGACACCTTCGACGCGCTCGGGCTGCCCTACCGGATCTTCGGCTTCGATTCCGACATGAGCGAGGTCATCAACTACGCCAAGACCGTGGACGCCTGGATGAAGAGCGGCGGGCGCGAACGCGTCGCCGAGAAGCTCGGCATCTCGGTGCCGAAGGCGTCGCAGGTGGAAGTGGCACTACGCTAAGGCCGCGCGGGCCGAGTGCATCCATCGCTCGAGCTATCGATTCCCCGAGATCAGCATGTACAGACAGGGCGTAGGTGATTTCAAGTATTTCGTAGGCATCAGCTCGCTGGCGCAGGTCGCGACCCGCGACGATCGCGTATGCGTGCTCAACATTCTCGGAGGTGAATCCAGCGACGTCACTCCGGTCGGCCACGCCTATTCCGGCGGCAACGTCGTATTCGGCACCTCTCCCGGACGTCGCGGCCAGTTTCTGGAGACGCCGATCGGCAGTGTCCCCGTCTACAACAGCGTGCTCGAGGGCCTGCAGGACGGGCATCAGTTCAATTGTGGCGTCATCTATCTCCCACCGTCTGGCGCGCGCGACGGCGTGGCCGAGCTGATCCGCGTCAACCCGGGGCTCAAGAAGATCTACATCGTCACCGAGAAGCTGGCCGTGCACGACTCGCGCGAGATCCGCGCGATGGGACAGCAGAACGGCGTCGATATCTTCGGCGGCAACAGCCTCGGCGTGGCCGACGCGTGGAACCGCGTGCGCATCGGCGGCGCACTCGGCGGAGACAATCCGGCGGAGGCGCTGCGCAAGGGCTCGATCGCCATTTTTTCCAACTCGGGAAACTTCACCACCACCATCGCCACCTATTTGCGCATGGCCGGTTGGGGCACGACCACGCTGATCTCCAGCGGCAAGGACGTGTACATCCATTTCGCTGCGCCGGAGTTTGCCTTCGCACTCGCCAACGACGCCCGCAGCAAGGCCGCCGTGATGTATGTCGAGCCGGGCGGCTACTACGAGCTCGACGCCGAGTTCACCAAGCCGATCGTCGCCTGCGTGGTCGGGCGGTGGAAGAGCAAGTTGACGCGCGCCGTGGGCCACGCCGGGGCGATGGCAGGCGGTTCAGACGATGCCGCCGGCAAGGAACGGTGGTTCATGGACAAGTTCGGCGTGAATGCCCTCTTCACGCCCGAAAAACCTGTCTTCTCGGCCAAGGGCGCGGTGGTCACCAACATCGCGCACATTCCTGAGGCGCTGTCCGCCGTCATGCGCGAGAACGCGACGCGTCCCGACTTCCCACCGGAGGGGAGCCTCGCGCTCAAAGCCTGGTTCGGTTCCGATCGTGGGCTCGAGTTGCCGGAGGCGCTGACGATTCCGGTGGTCGAAGCGGCGCCTCCCTACAACGATCAGATACGCTCGCTCAACCGCCAGATCGGTGCCGTTTTTCCGCGCCAATCGATGAAGGACACCTCGGGTGCCTCGCAGATGGACCCCAAGACACAGGTGACGAGCTTGCACGGCGTGCCGATGCTCGAGGCTGCGCTGCACCCGATGGAGTCCAACGTCTGCCTCGCGTTGTTGCACGAGCACGGCGGCGAGAACGATTGCAAGCTCATCAACGTGGCGATCGGCGCGGAGATCAATCTGACCGGCGATGCCACACTCGCGGCCGCACAAGCCTCCCGCGAGGCGGGCAACGCACCCAACAGTGTGCTCGCGGCGGCGGTGAGCATCGTCGGGCCACGCAAGCAGGAAGCGGCGCGCAACGCCTTGCGCGAATTGATCGAGCGCTTCGCCGAAGGCGGATTGCAGGATGCAAGAGACGAATCCTTCGACCTCTCCAATGTGAAGACCGGCTCCTCCGCGCTTTTTGTCGGCGAAAAGGCGGATGCCAAGGCGCGCGCGATGCTCGCCGGACTCAAAACGCGCGGTGCCAAATCCGTGTTCGTCAAGTATCTGGAGAGCCTGGGCAGTCACCCGACCGCAGACGCGGTTCTAGCGGCCATCGCGGCGACACTGGCCTGGGGACCGCTCACACGCAAGCGAATCTCCAAGCAGACGGCGGAGACGCTGCCGTGGTGGATGCGCCTGTTCGGAACCATGATCGGAGCCTCGGTCGACGCGAGCAAGCACACGGCGGACGGCTTCTGCGGGATATCCATGGCGAATCTTGTGGGCAAGCGTTCCCTGACCGAGATCGCCTGTGTCGCGCTGGTCGGGCGGGAGCCGACGCCTGCCGATCTCTTCGCATTCCAGACCTTGGTGGGTCTGCTCCTCACCAACGGTCCCGGCGCCATCTCGGCTCAAGGCGCCAAAGGCGCGACTTCCGCCGACGGACCCGAGGCGCCCGGACGCGTGCAGTTCAACAAGGCCCTGGTCGGATTCCTCACTCACTCCGGCTACGCGCACGGGGGCAACGGTTACGAAGGTGTCGCGTTTCTGCTCGAGCGATTCAAGGACGTGAAGCTCGCAGACGCCGCCGATCCCAGGCACGGACTGGACCTGAAGGCGATGGCGACGGAGTTCGCACGCGCGTACGGCGATGAGCGCGTCAAGCGCAAGGAAGTCGGCGCGGAAGCGGCGCAGGCACTGCCCTGCATTAATCACCCGGTATTCAAGGGCAAGCCGGTCAACATCGATCCGCGCGAAGAATTCGTCCGCAATCTGTTCAAGGAGCGGGGCGAGTACAACGTGTTCCACGACTACTACCGCACGCTGGTGCAAGTGCTCTACGACGAAAACGTGACGCGCAACGTGTTCTGCGTGAATGTCGATGCGGTTATCGCGGCGCTGCTTCTCAAAATGCTGTGGCAGCGCTATCGCACCGGCGAGGTCACGGAGCGCACCCTTGAAACCGCCGCGTTCACTGTGTTCCTCTACGGACGCATGCTGGGATGCGCGGCGGAAATCGACGATCACCTGAACCGGGGCAAGAACATGGACACGCGAACGCCGCAATCGGACGTGCGATTCGTTGCATGATGTGTCGGGTCCCTTTTTCCTCGCAGCGTTTAAAGGACGAGCCGTGCCAGCCGAAGCCGTGCCCAGCGTAGGCAAGGAACGCGTCCTGACATCGTCACCCATATGGTGGTCCTTCCGCTTGGCAGCCTGCGCAGTGGCACTGTTCAGCCTTGCAACATTGGACCCCGCCATCACAGCGTCTGCCGCGGAAAGCGCGACGCATGGCACGCGGTCGGACTTGCGCGAAGACATCACGAGCATGGGCGATCCATCGATGGCGCCGCTGATGGACGCGTGGCTGTCCGCGCTACGGTCGCGAGAGCCCATCCTGCATAAGGGGTCGCCTTGGACGTATCCAAGCGACGGCGTCGTCTTTGGCGCCTTGATGTTCGAAGTGGCCGACATGGCGCCACTCGCGCGCGAGCCGCTGCCTACGGAGCTCGCTCCGTATGCGCACCAATTCGCCGGTGACATGATGAAGTCGCCGTGGCTTGTACGCGTCGCCGGCACCGAAGATCATCCAGCGAATATCGCGGTGAACCGCCGCCCCGGTGCACCACTCCGGACGAACGTCAGCACCTTCATCGCCTTCGCGCTTAGTGAGGAAGGACAAACGATCGTCGTCCGGGACGGTCATTTCCCACGATTGAGCCCCGCAGATCTGGCCGTCGAACGGCGCAAGCTCGACGGTTTCGTCGCGAAGCTGGATCCTGCATTGCCTGTCTACCGCGCGGGCGAGCCGGTGCGCGGTCCGATCCGCAGCATCGGCAGCGACGGAATGAAATCCCTTATGGAGCGGTGGATGCGCGATTTCCACAAGCTGCAACCTGGCGTCGTGCATGGCGATCGATGGGAGCACCTTGGCACGCTCAACGGTTTTCATGCCTTGATGGTCGGGGAGACCGACATCGCGCCAATGGGGCGCGAACTGTGGCCCGAGGAGGCGGCTGCGTACGCCAAGGCCCATCCGAGGCAGACGCTGCTGGAAATACGCGTGGCTCGCGGCGGCTTCAATACGCCGCAGCGCACGACAGCACAAGCGATTTTCGTGCACGAAAGTAACCCGATCACGCGCATCTCGGTGCCGCAGCTCGCGGCAATCCTCGATCGATCGCCCACGATCACGCGCTGGGGTGACCTCGGGCTGACCGGCGAGTGGGCGCAGCGCGCGATCGTGCTTTACATACCGCCGAAGGCCGCGCCGAACACGAGGTCGATGCAGACAACGTTGCTCGGGGATCGCGAGTGGAATCCGGCGGCACGCGAGGGCTCGATTGCCGCGACGGCGGCGGCCATCGCGCAAGATCCGAATGCCATCGGGTTCGGCGGATACGAGGAGGGCGGTCCTGGTCTCAAAACGCTCGCGGTCGCTGCCCAGGACGGCGGTCCGTATATCGAGGGCACCTCAGAGTCCGTGTCCAGCGGGCGCTATCCGCTCACGCGCTATCTGTACATACGCATTCCGCGTGCTCCGGGGTACCCGCTGCGCCCGCAGGTGCGCGAGTTTCTGCGGTATGTATTGAGCCGCGCGGCGCAAGAGCCAATCCTGTATTCCGGATATTTCCCGCTCACCGCAGCCGAAGCGCGCGAAGAGCTTGGCAAGCTCCGCTAGCGTTTGCGGCGACGTTGACCATTCGCCGGTTCGGCGCGATCCTTCGCTTGGAAACTGTGGAAAGGCTGTAATACCTTCCCGGCTCCATTCAGACTGCCCGACAGCATGCGCAACTCACCGTCGGTGGCACCCGATCGGCTTGCGTCCTTTGCCAGACGGGTCTACGAGAAACTCGGCGCACCCGAGCAAGACGCCCAGCTTCTCGCCGACACTCTCGTGCAGGCCGATCTATGGGGCCACCAGTCGCACGGCGTCATGCGGCTCTCATGGTACGCCGCACGAATCGAAGCGGGCGTGATGCATGCCAAGACTCGGGCCGAATACCTGGTGGACGCCGGTGCTCTGACCTTGATCGATGGTCACGATGGGGTGGGTCAGGTGCTGGCCGCAACGGCAGCGCGAGAGGCCATCGCCCGCGCGAAGAAGCACGGCGTAGGCGTGGTCGGTCTTTGCAATTCCAACCATTTCGGCACGGCCATGTACTACACGCTTATGGCAGCGCGCGATGGCTGCGTAGCATTCTTGTCGACCAATGCCAGTCCCGCTATGGCGCCTTGGGGCGGACGCAAAAAGGCGATCGGCACCAATCCGTGGTCGCTCGCAGCCCCGGCAGGAAAATACGCGCCAATGGTTCTCGACGTTGCGAACACAGCCGTGGCGCGCGGGAAGGTCTATCTCGCCAAGCAGAAGGAGTTTGCCGATTCCTCTGGGGTGGGCCATCAATGCCGCCGGCGAGCCGACGACCGATCCTCAGGAAGCCATCGACGGTACCATTTTGCCGCTGGCCGAGCACAAGGGATACGCGATCGCGATGTTGATGGACGTCTTCTCCGGCGTATTGACCGGCAGCAGTTTCGGCAGCGCGGTGAACGGGCCTTATCAGTTCGACCGGCGAAGCGGCTGCGGCCACTTGATGATCGCCTTGAACATCGAAGCGTTCCAGCCGCTCGGGCTCTTCAACGCACGGATGGAGGAGCTCATCGAGCAAACGAAAGCAGTCCTGCCGGCAAACGGTTTCGACGAAGTTCTCTACCCTGGAGAGCCGGAAGCGCGCAACGAGAAACAAAATCGCAGGCGCGGACTGGAACTGCCCAAGGACACACTCGCGGATTTGCGCAAGGTAGCTGAGCGCATGGGTCTCGTTCCCGAGCTTCCCTTTTGAGACCGATCTTCCGGAGAGGGATAGGGCGATGAATCGAGACTCCGGCACGACGGCCGCAGCATTGCTGGTTGAGTGCCTCGAAAACGAAGGCGTCGAGTACATCTTCGGCGTCCCAGGCGAAGAGAACATCGACATCTTGGATGCGTTACTCGACCGCCGGATCAAGTTTGTCACGACACGCCACGAGCAGGGCGCGGCGTTCATGGCGGACGTGTACGGCCGGCTAACCGGTCGCGCCGGCGTCTGCGTGGCCACGCTTGGTCCGGGCGCAACGAATTTGATCACTGGCTTTGCCGACGCGAACATGGATCGCGCGCCGATCGTGGCCATCGCGGGGCAGGGCGCGACAACACGCCTGCACAAAGAAAGTCATCAGATCCTGAATCTCGTGGAAATGTTCCGGCCCATCTCGAAGTACGCGACGCAGATCCTCGAACCCGAGATCGTTCCGGAGGTCGTGCGCAAGGCCTTCAAAGTAGCGCAGACCGAGAAACCTGGGGGCGCGTTCATCGATTTCCCCGAAAATATCGCAGCCTCGAAAGCGAAGGGCAGTCCGATCAAGGTGCAAAGGGCGTACACCTCAGCAGCGCCCGATTTCAAGATCGAGCAGGCCGCGACGGTCATCTCCGAGGCGATTGCACCGATCATTCTCGCGGGCAACGGCGTCATTCGCCAGGGCGCGACCGACGAGTTGGCTCGCTTTGCGGAAGCGTTACGCATCCCGGTTGCGAACACCTTCATGGCCAAGGGCGTAATTCCCTTCTCCAGCGATTGGTCGCTCGGCACGATCGGGCTGAAAGCGCGCGACTGGCCCTGGTACGCGTTCGAGCGAGCCGACGTGGTGATCTGCATCGGCTACGACATGGTCGAGTACCGTCCGGAGATGTGGAACGCCAACGGGGACAAGACCGTCATCCATATTGATGCGTTGCCGGCCGAGGTCGACGCGCACTACATCCTCGCTGTCGGCGTGCTGGGCGACATCGCCTCGTCGCTGCGCAGCCTAGCGCTGAAGGCCCGGCCACAAAGAACGATGCCGTTCAAGGAAATCCGGGACGCGATCATCGAGGATCGTAAGGCCTTCGCAAATGACGACGGATTCCCGGTCAAGCCGCAGAAGATCGTTTGGGACCTCCGCGAGGTGCTGGGTTCTGACGACATCGCCATCTCCGACGTGGGTGCGCACAAAATGTGGATGGCGCGCATGTATCGAGCCGAGAAACCCAACACCTGCATCATCTCGAATGGCTTCGCGTCGATGGGCATCGCGGTACCCGGCGCGATCGCTGCCAAGCTCGCTTATCCCGACCGCAAGGTCGTCGCCGTTACGGGAGACGCCGGCTTCATGATGAATTCGCAGGAGATCGAGACCGCGATACGGCTACGCACGCCGATCGTGATTCTTATCTGGAATGATTCTGAATACGGGCTGATCACATGGCACCAGCTCCGGCACTTTGGCCGCTCGAGTCACATCGCGTTCAAAAATCCAGACTTCGTCAAGTACGCCGAGAGCTTCGGCGCGAAGGGATATCGTGTCTCGCACGCCAAGGAGTTGATTCCGACCCTCGGGCGCGCGCTCGCTGATGACGTCGTCGCGATCGTCGATTGCCCCGTCGACTACTCGGAGAACATGAAGCTTACGCGGCGGCTGGAAGAGCTCAGGTCACCTTTGTGAGCATTGCGTCAACGCAGAATCTGAAATCCGAGATAGAAGTGAAAGCGGCTCTGATCCGGGCTAGACGGGCCGAATTCGCGCCCTGCTGCGCCTAGCAGGAAGAGCGACTCGTTCAACTGCCAGTGGAAACCAAGGTTAAGCAGGGTCTGCGCGTCATGGGGAGCCGCGGTCACATGCACTTCGCCCACGCATTCAACCTTCTCCCCGCACGCGTGACTCACGGCAGTCCCAGCGACAAACTGATTCGGTCCATCCTGAACAAAGTTGGGGCCTGCCTCGACAGCGACTCCGAAGTCACCCGCTACGGTCGCGACCTCGACGGGCAAGAAGAACTGCGTTCCGGGCGGTGTTATTCCCCGGCTCGCCGAAGAGGACACCCAATTCCAGGTGTACTGGGGGTAAATCGACATCGAGAATCCGGCATCCTCGATATCGACAAAGCGCCATTTAATTCCGACCTGAGAGCCCCCCAAGCCTGATTTCCACGGCTGACCCGATTCCTGAACGAAGTTCCATGGTATGTCCAGCTTGAGCTGGACGTGCTCGCCCCAGCCGTAGTTGATGTCTGCGTCAGGCGCCGCGATCTCCCATCGCGCGGAGGTGTGGTCGCCGGTGGCCGCGAGATTTATCTCCCAGTGACCATCGCCGGGCGTTTCCGGATCGTCCGTCACCAGCGGCGGCCCACCTTGCGCCAGTACATTCTGCGACGCGGCCGAGAGCGCGGTGGCAGCAACAATGAGAATCCATGTCGTAAATCGTCCACAGAATCGCCGTGACCGTCGGGGTCTCATCTTGCAGACGAGACCGGATAACGCTGGACAAGGCTCGCGACGTCCGGAATGCGTGTGGCCAGATCATCTCGGATCGCTTCCGCCGCTTTCTTGAACCGTTGCGGGTCGTCGCCTGGCCTGTGTGGGAAAACGATGGCGAGAGCCCCGATCGGCCTGCGTGACGCATCATGCAGCACCAGCTCGACTTCGAAGCGATCCCCGTTTCGGTTGACTTTCGCCAGCGTTTCGCCGGTATCGATCACCTTGCGATCTTCTGCGTCAGCCTTTTTGCCGATGCGCCCGATGTTGGACGCGATAATCACATTCTCGTTGGCGCCGGGAGGGGTCACATGCATGGCCACGACCAGGAGATCCGGATGCGCCGCGATGGTCTCGTTTACCAATTCCTGGGCGTAGATTTTCTCCGGCGCCAACGTCGAGTCGGCATGCAAAGGCCAGGCGATGGCCAAGGCGAGCGCAAAAAACGTAAGTCGAACCATAGATCCGCTATTCACCATGAGATGCAATGCGAGGAGACAGAGCTTGCATCGAGACATGGTAGAGTTCCCTGCCTGAACGCAGGCTTAAAGATCGATGAACGCCGCGCAAGGAATACGAGGCGGAACGTGCCGCCTGACGACAAGGGATCCGGCTTGCAAAGGCGGCTCAAGCCGAGGCATTAATTCCATGGATCCCACGCACAGCCCGTGCGGACTTTGGTCAGTCCACCGCAGTACGGGACTTCCCGACGAATCGGGTTCCCCGCTTGAAGAAGAGCGGGGAAGCGCAGGCGATGATAGAGAAACTGTTAAGGGTTGCCGATAAATCGGGGCGCGGCGCTCAACATACAGAAGGTCATGCGCGATGTTTGCGACAGAAGCGATTCGAGGGTGGAATCGCTGTGCGCGTCAGGACCGAGCTGACAAGAACGGCCGCCTATATACACCTTTTGAGGTAACGTCTTCCACGCACGGGCACAATCAACTCTGAACGGGCCGGCACATCGCACTTGTGACCAACTGAGCCTGGGTGTGACTAAATTGTGCCTTGATCCAGTTGATTTCGAGGTTGGCAAGCGCTGCAAGTTGTTGTTTAACAAGATCCTACTAAGGCATAAAAGCGCTTTGTAAACCGAAGGTCGGGAGTTCGAGTCTCTCTGCCGGCACCAATTGCTACGTGCTTGGCGAGTTAGCGAAGACTAACTCGCAATAGTCTCTGCGACTAATTCGTGCCTACGTCCTCCGAATCGACGGCACGGATTGCACCGAGACGTTCCGCGTATGGCGCAAGCTGATCCGCCGCAAGATGAGCATAGCGGCGCACCATTGCCGGACTCTCCCAACCGCCCAACTCCTGCAACGCGAACAGCGGCGTGCCGTTCTGCACGTGCCATGAAGCCCAGCAGTGCCGAAGATCGTGCCAGCAGAAATCCTCGATGCAGGCGCGCTTGAGCACGCGGTACCACGCCTTCGTGCTGACTTGCTTGATCGGCTTTCGGCTGAAACTAAATACGTGCGACGGATGCTTACCGACCTGCTTGCGCACGACCGCCATCGCTTCGCCGTTAAGCGGCACGGCGATAGCCCTTCGCGCCTTGGCCTGGTCAAGATGCACCCACGCTAGCTGTCGCATTAGGTCCACGTGCTTCCATTGAAGACCGGTTACATTCGCCGCGCGCAAACCGGGCGCGAGTGAGAACGTAGCCATGTCGCCAGATGCTCAGGCAACTTGGACAACAGGCGCTGCGCTTCTTTGCGAGTGAAGAACGGAGCGCAGTCGATTAGTTCGGCTGCAAACACCTTCCTTGGGAAGGCTGGAACGACGTAGAACACGCAACCGTTTCTGTTGCATTGCCACAGTCTGAACGAGAGTCCTGCTGCTGGAGCCGCGGCGCGGCTCAGGAGCATGTCGACGGCAACAAAGCAGGCAACGAGGCGAACACCTCGTGCTCAAATTTCGCCAGGTTTTCTAACTAAGTTGGACGGACTCGCCCGACTGAATCAGCACTTGGCAATGCAGCAACTTCGGGAGTAACCCGCTCTGCGTTTCACGTACTTCCGACTCGAATTTGAGTCGGTTTGACATTCCAATGACAATGCGTCGAACTCAAACACCCTTCGGCCCCACAATGCAGGCCACGCAGCTTTGATCGATGTCTGGCAGCGTCTTCCAATCCGTACCGTGGAAGTCCAGCATCGCGGCGTAACAAACCGCGTGGTGCTGGCAACCCAGGTTATTTGGATCGAGCAGCAGTAGCGGGTCGTACTTGATGTCCGCCTGGGCCTCGTCGGGCGTGAACTTGATGGCACGCGGCAACGCCGCGTAGCCCAGAGCAAAAGGCACCGTCGGCACGAGATCGCGCGAGTAGTTATAGAGCGTGTATGTCGCCACGTTTTGATCGAAGTAGTCTACGAAGCCAACGTCGCCGGTATGCGGAGACGCGAACATGCTGGTTGTGACACGATCATCCATGTGCTCGATCGTTGCGAGATCAAGCGCGAGGTACGTCGCGAGGGCACTACCAAGGCTATGACCCACGATGGTTATCTTGCCATCGGGGACTGCAGCGGCGATGCCCTTCGAGGCACGAACTGCCTCGCCGGCAAATTGACCGTTGGAATACGCGCGGTAGCTCATCGTATCGTAGATGGAACTGAAGCCCATTTCGACGTGTCCTTTGCTCGCGCTGTGGGGAATCGGCAAGCCCTGTGCGTCCTTCAGCCACTCCAGCAAACTGCCGGTGCCGCGGATCACCGCAATGTACTGGTGCTGATTCGCCCGGGAGCGCGCCAGGAAGCCATAGAAGACCCTGAACCCACTCGGTCGCATCACCTTCTTGTTGAGCTTCTGATCCAACTCGATGAGCGCATCGCTCGCACTGATGTAGCCGACCAATTCATGTGCGGCAGCCAGCGCGGGATCGAAGGACGGGTCGGCTTTGTCCTGTTGACCGGCATCGCAAAGTCGTCGAAACATGTCTTCGGCGCGCATCGCGGTAAGTGCCATTTGTGCAGCGAGTGGATCGTCGAGCATGAATTACCTCCAAACCTGCGCACTAATATGCCTTCGACGTTGTTGAAAATGCTTGGCGACTTGATCACGAAGCGCCGTGCGCCAGGCACATTCGGTACTGTACGCCCAGAATCTTGAGTCTGCACCTTGCTAACGTCGCCTTGACATTGCGGTGGAGGGGTCGCCAATGTTGCCCGGGGTGACAGCAAGAAGGCAGAGCCGAGAGACGAATTAATCGATGATTATCGGAATCGAGCGCAATCGGAGAGTTGTTGCATGAACCACGTGAATATTCGCCAAGCCGCAAGCTGAGAATTCCGAATGTCTGGGATCGCGGCTGCGCGATGATGCATCGGGTGAACCGGACCGTGGCTGTGGCGATGACGATGCCGCGCATGTTGTTCACGGCTTGATAAGGACGCTGGCCAAGGCTTCGATATCAGGGTAGATTTGCCTGTGCGGCAGACCGTGCGGCCTACCAAGAGGCTAGAAGGGGTTGGCGGGATTGGACACCCGCGGAACCGGGAAGCTGTCGTGGGGTAGTTTTAGTACCTCCAAGGGATGCGCGTTCGAGGGGAACGCCGATGAGTCACAAGACTATCGGTAAGGGGAAGCGCAGAGACGCGGCGGCAGTGCCAAGCGACGGGACAACCTGGTGTATTGGTTGCGGCGCCCTCTCGCCTGCCATCGCAAACTTCTGCTCGCAATGCGGCGCGAGCCTCGTCGATCGCGAAGCTCGTGACGACGAGACGACCCGCCTTTATGACCGCAGCGACTCATGCCTGATTGCTGAGCCCGAGCGTCGTCAGTTGACAGTCGTCTTCTGCGACCTTGTCGACTCGACGGGGCTCGCCGCGGCGGTCGACCTGGAAGACTTCAGGGACATCATTGAGACATTTTCTAAGGCGGTCGCCGGCGCGATGACTGCCTTCGGTGGGTATGTGGCCCGGTACATGGGCGACGGTGTGCTGGTCTACTTCGGCTACCCGGAGGCGCATGAAGACGACGCGGAACGCGCGGTGCACGCTTCGCTCAAGACCCTCGATGATGTCGCTTCGTTAGGGGTGCTCGGCCAGCGTCGGCTGCAGGCGCGTGTGGGTATCGCCACTGGCCTGGTAATCGTGGGGAATATCCACGCAGCCTCCACGATTGGTGCGCTCGATGTCGCTGGCGAGACAGGTAATCTGGCAGCCCGCTTGCAGGGCAGCGCTCAACCGGACACTATCGTTGTCGCGCACGCGACAAGGCGGGTTGTCGGCGAGCTCTTCAACTGGCGCGACCTCGGCGCGCTTAGCCTCAAGGGATTCCGCGAACCGGTGCAGGCTTGGCAGGTGATCGGAGCCAAATCGGTGCCAAGCCGTTTTGACGCGCAGCATGACATTTCGCTCGTGCCGATGCTTGGACGCGATGAATATCGAGAAACACTGCGAAGAGCGTGGGACAAGGCGCGGGAAGGATCGGGTCAGACTGTCCTTATCTCTGGCGAGGCGGGGGTAGGCAAGTCACGTCTCGCCGTGTCGATCCTCGAGGAGACGAAGCGTGAGGCGCATGCGACCTTGCGCTACTTTACTTCACCGTACAGGCAGGCGTCACCGTTGTTTCCGTGCATCCAACAACTCGAGCACAAACTTGGGTTCTTGCGCGAAGACACACAGGAGATGAAACGGACGAAACTCGAGCGAGGCCTCGTCGGCGCGCCTGAACAAGACTTGGCGCTTATTGCAGAACTCCTCAATCTACCCGCTGACAAAGACACGGGTCGACAGCTGAGCGCGCAGGTCAAGCGGCGGCGGACGATGCAAGCATTGCTCGGCCAGTTGGAGCGTATTGCGCGAGACCTGCCCACGCTCATGATCTTCGAGGACGCCCAGTGGAGCGACGAAAGCTCCCGCGAACTTCTTGGCCAAGTCGTCGCGCGGCTCGCGCGGCTCCCGGTGCTGCTGTTGGTGACAGCGAGACCGGAGTTCCGACCGGAGTGGACCACGCGCGCACCGGTCACGACGATCAACTTAAATCCACTGTCGGCGGAAATAAGTGCTGAGCTCGTCCGGTGTGTAGCCAGGGAACACCCACTGCCTCCCAGGGTGATATCCGACATCGTTGCCCGGACCGACGGGGTGCCACTCTTCATCGAAGAGGTGACGCGTGCAGTGCTCGAAGCTCAAACAGGACGAGTTACTCCCGAACCAAATTATGGGCCGACTGTTCCGCCGCCGCTTATTCTCCAGGCGTCGCTGCTGGCGCGCCTCGACCGGCTTGGCCGGGCACGCGAAATCGCCGAAGTTGCGGCTGCGATCGGACGTGATTTCACGAGCGACCTGCTGGCGCTCGTTGTCGATTCGCCCGAGCAAGTCCCGCCGCTGCTCGGCCGGCTCGTCGAATCCGGGCTCGTGCTGCGGCGAGGCGTGGAGAAGTCGGACTATACCTTCAAGCATGCGCTGATCCGTGATGCGGCATACGGCATCATGACCCGAGATAAGCGACGCGCACTGCACTCACGGATCGCGGAAGCCCTCGAACAGCATTTCGCGGACACCATTGTCAACCAGCCCGAAATCCTGGCATGGCACTACTCCGCGGCAAATCTGATCGAGAAGGCTGTGCCGTATTGGCTGACGGCCGGGCAGCAGGCCCTGCGCCGCTCGGCGATGGCGGAGGCGCTCAGACATCTCGGCCGTGGAATGGAGGTGATTGCAGGCGCCGAAGAATCGCATTGGCGGCTTCAATCCGAGCTCGATCTCATGATCGCGATCGGCAAGGCGCAAATTGCTACGCAGGGCTACGCGATGGCAAGCACTCGCGACACGTTCCTAAAGGCGCACAACTTGTGCGAGCGACTGGGCGATCCACCGCAGCTGCTGGCGGTGTTGCATGGGCTGTGGACTCACGAACTGCTGCGCGGCGAATTTCCCACGGCCCAGGGCCGGGCAGAGCAGGTGCTGGCACGAGGCGAAGCCCGCAACGATTCGATGTGGTTGCTGATGGGCTATCGTTTCAGCGGCGTCACCCAGCATCCGCTGGGGAACTTTCATGAAGCCCGTCGGCGCCTCGAGCTCGGTTTGGAACTGTACGACCCCGCGAAACAGACGATGTATTGGGCGTTGACGGTCGACGATCCGAGGATCGTCATGCTGACGTACCTGTCCTGGTCGCGAATGTGCCTGGGCGAGTTCGCCGATGCCCGGAGGTTGAGCGAGCAGTCTGTCACGGAAGCTCGGCAGATGGCACATGTCTACACGCTTGCTCACGCGCTCAACGGTGCGTCGTTCGTCGCGTTGACCATTGACACGCCAGAGGCAGCGCTGCGCAGGCTGGATGACCTTGCCGAGGTTCTCGCGGACAACGGCATCGCGTATTACGACGCAGTCGAGAAGATCTTTCGCGGCTGGTGCCTTGCGGCGACCGGCAATTTCGACGACGCCATCCCGCTGCTGCAACGCGCCATGGCGGACTACCGCGCGACCGGCAGTCTCCTTTACTTATCCGGCTTCCTGCGCATGTCAGCAGAGGCGCATTGCGGGGCTGGACGTTACACGGAAGCGACAGAACTGATCCGGGAATCCATTGCGATCGTGGAGTCGACCGGTCAGCGCTGGGACGAGGCCGAGTGCCGGCGGGTGCACGGCACCGTTCTTCGTGCTTGCGGCAACTGCGCTGCGGCAGAGGAAGCTCTTGTGAGGGCCTGCCTGGTTGCCCGAGAACATGGCGCGAGACTTTGGTGGCTTCGTGCCTCTTGCGCGCTGGCCGAGCTGTACATGGCGCGCGATACGCCAGGGTTGGTAGGTGAGGTGCTCAAGCCAGTGCTCGCGTCCTTCGACGAGCTCTCGGACGCACCGGATCTGCGGCGCGCACGTCGCCTCCTGGAAACGATCGAACCGACTCAGGGGCGACTAGAACAAGTAACAAGACAAGACAACGTGGCGAGATGAACATCCCGGGGCTCCCTGCCAATGTGTCGACCGCGCAGCACGTGCGGCCCAATCGGGCGATCGCAGCCTGGTTCGCGAGTCCGTTGCAATGGGTCGCGTGGCTCTTTCGCACTTTCTATCCGATTCCGCACCTGTTCGTCCCGATTTCGCGATGGTCCGGTTGGTGGGCGGCGGTGACGCGATTCGAGGACGTCGCGGAAGTGTTGAGCCGACCGGATGTATTCGCCGTGCCGTTCGCAGCCGAGATCGCGCGCCTCAACGATGGTCAAGCGCCGGGGACGCCGTTCATCCTGGGCATCGACGACAAACGGGAGCACGACCGGCAACTCAAGCTCGTAATGCAGGCGTTCCCGCGCGGCGAAGTGGCCTCAATGGTCACATCCATTGCGCGGGACGCGGCACAGAACGCCGTGCGAGCCGCTGCCCACAAAGCCACCGCCGGCGCCAGCGCGAGGATCGACGCCATCAGAGAGCTCATCACCGACATCCCGATTACCCTTTGCGAGCGCTATTACGGGGTACCCGTACCCATTCCCGACAGGGAGCGATTCGCCGCAAACGCGATGGACGTCAGCGGGCATCTGTTCGGGCTGCCGCCAATCAAACCAGACCCGGCGATCGACAATGCGGCAGACGTCGTCCGCGCGGTTGTCGATGCTGCGATCCAGTTGGAGCTGTCGCACCCGAGCGCCCGATCGACTGTGCTCGCGCGGCTGATCACAACGCACAAGGCGGATCCGAGCCATTTTCCCATCGAACTGGTTCGCGCCTTTCTCATGGGCATGATCATCGGCTTCGTGCCGACCAATACGATCGCCGGAGGACACATCCTCGAGAAGCTGCTTCGCAACGAGGCGTTCATGAAAGCGGCGCGCGAGGCCGCGCTCGCCGGAGACGACGACCTGTTGGAGCGTTGTCTGTTCGAGGCGATGCGCTTCTGGCCCTTGAACCCCGGCCCGTTCCGGATTTGCACCCGTGATTTCGTCGTGGCAGCGGACACCCGGCGGGCGAAGAATATAAGGAAGGGAACGAAGGTGCTCGCGTCGACCTGCTCGGCGATGTTCGACTCGCGCCAGGTGAAGCAGCCATTCTACTTCGATCCCGACCGTGCCGCGTCCGACTACATGCTGTTCGGCTATGGCATGCACTGGTGCGTCGGGATCTTCATCGCCCAGGCACAGATCACACAGACCTTCAAGGCGCTGCTGGTCCAACGCAACCTGCGCAGCGCACCCTGGCCGAAAGGAAAGCTCAAGCTGCGCGGCATTTTTCCAGATCATCTTTTCGTCGAGTTCGACCGTGTGAAGCAGCCATGAATCAGGCGTTCATCAACGTCGCGATTCCGTTCGATGCGGCGCATTCGCAGCGGGTCAATGCGGTTCTCCGGGGCTTGACTGAGCTTGGGTCCGGCAACCGGCCCAATCAGGCCATCGAGCGAATCCTCACGAGCATCGGCATCGTGCATTTCATGAGCATCACGGTCATCGAGCCCGAGTGCCCGTCCGAGCAAGATTGGTCCGGTAAGCCTCCAGTTCCAGGATCGCGGCAGGGAAATTCCTATCTCTTTATCGAGATGACTGCGGACGGTGGCTGCGCGGAAGTGCTTGCGATCCTGGGTGCTAGGCTGGGTCCCGAGTTGCGGCGGGTTCTGATCGCTGCCGGGTTGACACCCGGGAAGGAGACCCTGGGGGCTTATCTGCTGCGCCATCGCAGAGTGATCGGCGCGGCTTGGAATTCACAGGCACTTGGACAGATATTCAGCGGCTCGCCTGGGATGACCGCGCGGCGCATCTGCCACGAGGAGTGTCTCGCTGCCCGCATAGGCGCCTTGATCGACCAATGGGGGGCAGACGGTGAGTGGCAGAGACTGTCGCCGCGGCAACGGCTGGATCGGGTTCGAGACCGCATCTGGCAGGACGGTGACACGAAGTGGGCATTCGTCGCAGAACCCGCACCGCTCATCGGCGCAGATCCAACGGACGAACCAACGTTTTCCCAGAAGGTGAGAGCAGGGCTGTCGATCTTCCATGGGTTGCTATGGCGGGTTTATGTACCAGCGGTGCTGATCTGGCTTGGCCTCTGCATTGCCACAGTAGTAATTCAGGGTTGGATCGTCGGGCTGATGTGGTCGGCGTTCCTCTTCGTATTCTTCGTTCTGGCGTCTCTAATCACGGCCGGAGTCTTCTATTGGTCGTTGCGCCGCAAGGAACAGACCGATCAAGAGGACGACCAAACGCCGCCATCGAGACAGGTGGAAGCGCTGATGAAGGTGGAAAACTTCTCCTTCTCAGCTCAGAACCACCTCGCTTCGGTATCCCGTCTCAAGAGTGGATGGCTGCGGCGACTCACGTTGCGCATCGCGTTCATTGTTGTCGGGACAGGCCGAATCGTCGGAGCCCCGGGCTTCCTTGGCAGGAACGGTGTCATCCATTTCGCGCGCTGGATGCGTCTCGATGATAAGCTGCTATTCTTCTCGAATTTCGATAACACCTGGGAATCTTATGTCGCGGACTTCATCGCGGATGCGCCGAGTGGTGTAACCGCGATCTGGAGCAACTGCATCGGCTTTCCCAGGACGAAGAGCCTGTATCAGGGTGGTGCTGCGCGCAGGGACCGTCTCGTGCGCTGGGCGCGGAGGCAGCAGCATCCCACATTGTTCTGGTATTCGGCGTACCCTCCGCTGACAGCCGAGCGCATACGGATCAACGCCGCGATTCGCCAGGGCATTGCTTCGGCAGCCTCCGATGATGATGCGCGCGATTGGCTCGCCCTCTTCGGTTCGAGACCGAGACCCGCGACTATGCTGCAGGTGACGGAGATCCCAACGCTCGTCTTCGGTGGTCTATCAAACCTGAGCTACGGTGCGTGTCACGCGATTGAGTTCGTTAATGATGAACCCCGCTGCCGCGAATGGCTGGGCGTGGCTGCAGCCGCTGCAAGCTACGGCGAGTCGCAACCAGGCCAGGAGTCAGCGGTCGTCGTGGCTCTGTCTGCAAGCGGCCTCAAGAAACTCCGCGTGGGCGAGGATGCACTTAGAACCTTCCCGGTGTCGTTCCAACAAGGCATGTGGCGCGAATGGCGAGCGCGTGAGTTGGGCGACGCCCGCGAGAGCGCGCCTGAAAAGTGGAAGTGGGGTTGCGGTGCGGAGGGCAGTACCGTCGACGTTCTGGTTCTCGTGTACGGCTCGACTTCGGACAATCGCGACGCGGCGTGGAACCCATTACTTGCTAAAGCGCAACAGCTGGGTCATCGCATCGCCCCCTCCATCGAGCTGGCCCCCGTCGTCAAGCGCACCAGCGCGGCGCACACCCATGCGGGTTCCCAGTTGCCGCAATACCCCCACGAGCCGTTCGGTTTCGCCGACGGCATCTCGCAGCCGATCATTCGCGGCTCGCCGCGGGCGACAGATACGAATTCGAACAACGTGGTTGAAGCGGGCGAGATCGTCCTCGGCTATCCCGACAACACCGGCGAGATCCCACCATCACCGTCGATTCCGGATGTCGACGACCCGAATCATCTGCTCCCAGACAGCGGAACCGATCCATTCCGGGTACGGCCGGAGTTCTCTAGCTATGAAGCCGAGGGCAGGCGCGACCTCGGCGCCAACGGGACCTTTCTCGTCGTGCGGCAGCTGGAGCAAGACGTAGGCAAGTTCAACGAGTGGCTTGAACAGGCGGTCGAGCAATTGATGGGGCTGGCGGTGGTCGCCAAGAAGGGGAATAGCATCGCCATCCTTGCCGGAGATCAAGCGCAGGAACCGGTGCTTGCATCCGAGTCAACGTGGAGTCGTCGGAGCAACTTGAGTCCGATTGATTGGAGGGTTGGCTCGAAGGATCGCGAACGCATCAAGGATGCGATAGCCGCCAAAATGGTCGGCCGCTGGAAGGACGGCACATCACTGTTGCGCAACCCCCGGTTGCCCGGCTCAGAACAAGATCCGCGGGAAGAGCCCGACAACGAATTCCTGCTCGGCGCAGAAGATCCAAGCGGGCTCGCCTGCCCGTTCGGCGCGCACATCCGGCGCGCCAACCCGCGCGATACGCGCTTTCCCGGCGCACAAGATGAGATCGACTCAACCAACAGGCACCGCGTCTTGCGTGTCGGCCGCGCCTATGTAGATCCGTACGCTCCTGACAAGCGCCCGGGCGGGCTTCTGTTCATGTGCCTCAATGCGGACATCGAGCGGCAGTTCGAGTTCATCCAGAAGACTTGGCTTCTTAACCGTAACCTTCACGGGCTCGAGAACGAGGCCGATCCGTTCATGGCTTGCGGGTTGAGGCAGTTCACGATTCCGACGACGACCGGGCCGATTCGGCTAAAAATTGAAGCTAAGTTCGACTTCGTGACAATGAAAGGTGGCGGTTACTTCTTCCTTCCGGGTCGGGCTGTCCTGCAGTACCTCGCGAGGCCGCTATGAAGCGATGTAGTGCCAGTGTTTTGCCGCCTCGCTGAACCTGTCTTGTCCGATATCGCAACGCAAGTGATCGCCCGCGCGAATGGGCTGGTTGGGAATCTTGTCCGCGATCCAGAGGTCGCACATCTTGCGAATCAAGTCGAGCGCGGAGCGGTCCATGGAGTCGACTTCGAGTTTGAGGAGATTCAAGAAGTCAGCTTCACTTAGACCAAACGGAAGGCGCCAAGCGTTCTTTTTCGTCACCGGATCAAGATCCCAGATCGGGCTTACGAAAGGGCAGAGACGTACCACGTTGCCGTTGGAGACTGGGGCTCCTCCGCGCGGCATCCTCTGGCCCAGCGCCACGTGAGCATGAAAAGTTGCGGCGTCCGGCGGATCCCCGACGATCACCGTCGCAGCTTTGCGTATCCACGTGAAGAGACAATTGTTGTCGGGCGCTTTGCCCATCGGTGGAGGTGCGCCTTCGGTGGTCAGCGGCTGCACTGTAGTCCCCGTGCCAAGGCTCAACACGCGCATATCCGCCGCGTGGCCGGGGCGATTTGCAAGGGCTTCAACTACGGCGGCGAGCACGGGGTTGTTGTACCCCGCCAGCGCGCCGTCCCAGTAGCGCCCCCCTGAAACTTCAGCCGGTTTGTCGTAGTAAATGACGGGCGCGTTCGTCGAGGCGTGAACCGCCTCGACCAGCGTCGCATCGATCGGTGGAGCGGAGCTTTTGGTGACGCTGTTGACATTGGAGCGGAAGAACGAAGCCCGCTCCCGGTCGTAGTCCAGGGCTATCACGAGGAGGTTGACGTCGGACTTCAGATACGATGGCCAATCCCGCAAGTTGATCGTCGACGGCAGCGGTTCACCCACCTTCCGCCTGCGGTCGAAGATCTCTCTAAGAGCCGCGAATTTTCCTTCTGCCGAGTAACGCGGAAGGACGTAGCGAAGCAGGGGGACGTACGCCACCCATCTTGGACTGAACATTCGCCGCACGGTGTCGGGATCATCGTAGAAGCCAGCGATCTCGAGTGGCGTATAGTTGCAGCACAGCGCAGTGAGCACGATGCTTCCGCCGGAGTTGCCGGCGATGAAGTCGAATTGGCGGACGATCTCCCGCCCAGGCGTATCGTCACCGTAGAGCCTGCCCAATGCCCTCGCGTGAACGCCTGCACGACTACCGGCGCCGTCCAGCGCCAGGATGCGAATCTTGGTCATGGCTCCCCCCGCCCCTTGGTTCTTGAGCCTGCCTTCTAACTGTGTATACCCCATCTCTCAGTATATCCGCTTCACTTATCACACCTCGTCCCCAGCTGACCGCGTCCTAAATAAACGACGCTGCAACCGTCCGGGAACCGCATCACGTCGATCCCCTCGACACCTGCTTCCTCCATTTCTGCGAAATCGATGGCAACAGGCCGAGCGACGTTTCTCGAGGCGTGCAGGCTGATCGGTGCGAATACGATGCTTCGCTCGAATCCGGTTCCAGGCTCGCTCTCGATGCGCAGCGCCTGCGTATTCAAGTTCGCGGGATCGACCGGAGAGTTGAAGAACTCGCTGTCGGGCCGGTTCTTGAACGTGGACCACATGCTGATCTTTCGCCAGGGGTTGTCCGGCTCCCGATTGATGGTGCTGGCTTCGATTCCCGTCAGCATGGAGAAGCTGCCAGGATTCGCCCAGGCCTCGGTCGCGATGCCAAAGGCAATTTGATTTATCCCAGCATGGTTGATGGCGTTGATTTGCGCGCCTACCGTCAGAACGGTCCATGGCTTCGCCCCTTGATCCGCGACCCGGTCTACCTGCCCTGCGAAGGCGTACCCGATGTCGGTACCGGCTGGATTCCAAGTCGAGAGCACGGCCCCCGGGAAGGGGGTCGCGCCTGACATGTCCGCGCCCATGTCCGTCGCGCTTGCAGAGCCGGCCAATAGCATCCACGCTAAACTAATAAGAGCGACATAGCTCATGACTGATCCCTTTCGTTATTGCTGATACGCTGCGATTGCAAACCAAGTAATCGAACAGCATTTCTCTCTTACGCCATACGCCGCCTATGAAACCGGCCGGGAGCCGTAAGTCCCATCTCCGCTGCGTTGGCGAGCCTCCAGCACCTTCGCTTCGAACTGAACATCGTCACCTTCAGCCGTCTGCGCCTGGCCCGTTTCCAATCAGCCGACTGCTGCATTGACCCTTCGATTGTCGATTCAGCGCAGCAAGTGCAACGCCGCAATAGCCTCTCAACGGTCGCCAGAAGCGTCTCGAATTGCTGCTCGCACCATGCTCTACGCACCGCGGCGAGAAGAACTGCCCATTGGAGGAGCTGCGTCATCATGACTGACCCGCTATCACAGGACCTTCCATCCCGTCGACTTTCGCGGCAAAACATGCGATCTTGTTGAGTCTGTGTTCCTTTGTTACGCTAAGTACGACACCAGGCCCAAAAGAACGAAATCGGTTGATTTTCTGTTGGAACGCTTGAAGCCGCAGCCACTCTCGCAGTCACGATAGTCGGACCTTAGACGCAATTCGCCACTCGAATGGGTGAGAAAGCGCCTGCGAGTTCCCAACACAAGGGAAAGCCTCGCGTCCGCGACGTTTCATTTATCCGAAGGCTGTGCACTCTCGGCCTGCCCGCTCAGACGGTCGCGCCGTGCTTGTTGCCCGAGCTGCGGAGATTCATTCCGTCGCATTCCGCCGGGGTGTTTTGGGTGGATCAGAAGGGAGAAATGACGAGCCTCTACGCGGAGCGGATGCTGCCGCCCGACGCGATGGCGGCCTACTACGAGAGGCACTACGCCGTCAAAGCGGAAAGCTTTTCTGAAGCCTTCCGGCGTCGGGCTGAGAGCGCTGATCCGGTGTCGTTTCACTCCTTCAGCGCCGCCGAGCAGGGCTCCAGATACTTTCGCGACGTCATGCAGCGGCTCGACGCATTCCACATCCTCTATGGAATTCTTAAGGACGGAACAAGGCCGCTGGCTCAGCTAAGCTTTTATCGGGGGACCGGCGACAAGCCGTTCACCCGGGACGAAGCGGACACGCTCCGCTCTCTACTTCGATATCTTGCTAGTGGCCTCGACCCGGGAGCCGTGTCTCAGCACGCCGAAGACTCGGCAATCGTAGTCGATGAAGATCTAGGGATCGTGAGTACCGCTGGCGCAATGATCAGTGCACCTGCCACCTGGCATCGCCTTCTGCGGCTCGCGGCACTCGCGGAAGTGTCGCCGCGCGAGGCATTGAGGGAACACGATGCGATATCGTTGTTCGTGCAAACCCTGTGCCAGAAGCTTCTCGACAAGCACGGCGAAGCTTCTCTCAGGCGGGAGGTCGTCCATGATACCGGCTGGGGCCGCTTTGTGATCCGCGGATTCCGGTTGGTGGATTCGAAGGGACAGGAGACGGATCACGTCGGCCTGCTGATCCGAAGAGAAGAGCCACGCTCGCTGTCTCTCGTGCGGGGAACGGGCGTGGCGGCGCTATCGCCACAGCAGCGTGAAGTGGCGCTGCTGATAGCTGCAGGCAAGAGTAATCGTGAGATCGCCGACGAGCTCGGGCTGAGTTTCAATACCGCCAGCTCGCACGTAAAACAGGTGTATGCGCGGCTTGATGTCAATGAGCGATCGGCCGTCGCGCAGAAACTGTTGCTCTTGGCACACTCGACCGTGGCGCACTAGGTGGTAGCAGGTTTTCACTGAACGCCATCGCAACGGGTCCCCAACTGCCCATGGCCAAGGTAGATAACCGAGCAGCCATCGGGGAACCGGATCAGGTCAACCTTCTGTACGGCTGCCAGGTTCATCTCCGATAAGTCGATTGCGGCCGGCGTGGCCCGAGCGGGCGAGGCGCTCAGCGCACTCGGTCCGAATGCGATCCCACGCTCAAAGCCGGTACCGGGCTGCGCATCGATTCGAACCGCCTGGCTGCCGACGTTCATCGGGTCCACCGGTATCAGCTTCACGGCGCCATCGGGCCGGTTCTTGAACGTGGCGTAGAACGCGACCTTCGGCAAGCTGTTACTTGGCTCCATGTTGATGGAGGTGGCCTCGATTCCGAAGAGGGGCGATCGGGATCCGGGATACGCCCACGCTTCAGTGGCAATACCCCACACGCCTTGATTTACGCCTGCTGCGTTGCCAGCATTGATCTGCGCTCCAACGGTGAACGTGCTCATGTCGGGCACGGCAGGGTTAGGCTGGCGAGTCACAAAGCCGGCGAAGAGATAACCGATGTCCGGCCCTGTCGCGTTCCAGGACGAGTAGTAGGTGCCATCGATATTCATGTCGGCTGCATTCGCCTGCATGGAAATGGCGATTAACGCTGCGGCGAGTAGTTTGCTTTTCATGTTTTCTCTCCCGTAAGAGACCGCTCTTTGTCTGCTATGTTCGACGATCTTCATCGACGCGGTTAGAGGCTTTGCGCACCCTCGATGGCAATGGCCTTTTGCTGGTTCAGATCTTTCGGCTGCGGCCGCCGCAGCGAGGGCTTGGCGACCCCTCCGCGAGATCCACCGGTCGCCGTCGATCCGAGCTGCGCCGCTTCAGCGGCTGACCACGGATCGACCCAGCTCATGCTCACTGCGCCCACTGCGCGTGCTGCAGGTTCTGGATCAATAAAAGCCAGCAGCGTTATGGCAATGATCGTCAAGACGACCGAAGCGATGGCAATGTTGTCTTTCATTCTTAGCTCCCTTGTGGCGTCGGGCTCTCTACCGTCCTGAAGAACCCAATACTTGGTCTTCGTTGACCACACGATAGTCGCCCGCCCCTCGCGGATCGCCACTCGAACGGGTGAGAAATCCCAGAACCTTTGGGACTGCACCTCCGGAATGAAAACGGCCGCTCCCCCGCATGTGGGAAGCGGCCGCTGGCGTCTTGTCGTTTGGCTTAGAACATCGACTTAGCGAGGGACAGGCCGGCAAACAGCCGCCACTCCGGTCGCTAGGACACCGGGAATCATGAACGAGTGATTAACCACGTACTGGTCGATTTTGGGAACCGCCGTTTGCCTCACAACAGTGTCGGCCTAGCGCCAAACCAGCACAGGAAGAGTCGTGTGTGTCAGAACCTTCACCGTTTCGCTGCCCATGACGAGCGCCGATACGCCTTTGCGCCCGTGTGAAGCCATGCAGATAAGATCGCAGTTGTTTTCGCGCGCTGCTTCGATAATCGCCGCGTAAGGTTGCTCGTGGAAAACGTGCATCCCGTGCGCTACGACGCCGGCGGCTTCTGCGGCGTTTCTAATAAAGTCCAGATAGTCAGCCGCGCGATCGGCGCAAGCCTCGTTATAAAGCTCCTCGGTGTTACCGGTCATGACGAATTCGCCCGCGGCGGCTCGAAATGGTGGCGTGACGGTGACTGCGGTGATTCGCGCCGATTCCGACTTTGCCAGCACTATCGCTTTGAGAGCAGCATTTTGCGACAGTTGGGAACCATCGCTTGGGACGAGTATGTGCTTGAACATGGGCTACGCTCCGCGGAGTGATTAGGAGGCTCGAGCTGAAGTAAGCCTTGGTGTAACCTAGCACCCTGTAATCGAGCTTACTTTGATCGTGCTCAAACCCGACTGCCTTCGGATTGACGGCGGCCGTTCCCATTTTCAAACGCGGAACCCAGAATGAACGATATGGCCGATGGCTGGACCGGCACGATCGCCGGCATGCCGAAGCTTGGAGCCTTCGCCGAACGATCGAAGACAGTCGGCATGCGCGACATCGAGCTGTTCACTGAAATCACCGGAGACCGTAATCCGCTGCACTACGATGAACGCCTGGCCAAGGAGTCACTCTTCAAGGGACTGATCGTCCAGGGCGGCGTCACGTCAGGAATGCTCAATGCGATCGTTGCTCAGGATCTGCCCGGACCGGGGACGGTGTTCCTTGGCATGGAGCTGAAGTTCGTCAAAGCGGTGTATGTCGGAGACAGCATCACCGGCCGTGTCGAGATAACAGGCGTTCGCCCCGACAAGCCGATCTGCACGATCGCAGTCTCGGTGCGCAACCAGAAGAACGAACCTTGCCTGACCGGCACTGCAACGACCTACACCGCTCCTCTGAAGATAACCTGAGTGCGAATGTCCCGGCTGCCAGGATAAGTATCCGTCTTAGCAAAACGCGCCGACAGCGCGTATGCTACATAATCCTCCGGTCCGCGAAGAGATCAGCATGGTGATGCGCGGTTTCTGCCTGTTTGCCGCAATCAGCGGCCTTTTCATCCAATCGGCTCTGGGGCAGACGAATGCGGGCGGCGGAGCCGCGGACAGCGCTTCCAAGCCTCGCGAGCTCAAAATTGCCAACAAGCCGTGGATCGGCGACTTCGACAAGATGCTCGAACGTCGCGTGATCCGGGTCTACTCGCCGTTTTCACGTTCGCTGTACTTCAACGACAAAGGCCGTGAACGTGGCATCGCGGTCGAACTGGTGCGCGACTGGGAGCGGTATCTGAACATCAAGTACGCCAAGCAACTGGGCAAACGCCCGCTGACCATCTACATTGGACCAGCAACTCGCGACAAGCTGCTGCCCTATCTCACCGAAGGTCTTGCCGACGTCGCTATCGGCAATCTGACAGTTACCGAGGAACGCCTCAAGGAAGTCGACTTCGTACCGGGGGACGAGGGGCGCAGAACGATCAACGAGATCGTAGTCACCGGCCCGAAATCTCCGGAGCTCAAGTCGATCGACGACCTGTCGGGGAAGACGGTACACGTGCGCAAGGCGTCGAGTTACTACGAAAGCCTTCAGAAGCTCAACGAACGCTTCAACCAGGACGGCAAGCCCGAGATCGACTTCGTCCTGGTGCCCGACGCGCTCGAAGACGAAGACATGATGGAGATGCTCGATGCAGGGGTGATTCAGTTGCTGGTTGTTGATGACTGGAAGGCGCACATGTGGGGACAGGTGCTGCCCAAGGTCAAGATTCGGCCGGACCTGAAGGTCCGTGCCGATGCGAAAACCGGGTGGGCGATTCGCAAGGACAGCCCCAAGTTTCTCGCCGAAATCGACGACTTCTTTCGCAACTGGGCGATGAAGCAGGGCGTGGCCGACTATCGCATGAACGTCTACATGAAGAAGGTCAAGGAGCTCAAGGACCCGACAGCTAGCGAAGAGTACAAGCGGTTCAAGCAGACTCTCGCGCTGTTCGAAAAGTATGGAAGCAAATACAACTTCGACCCCTTGATGCTTGCCGCACAAGGCTACCAGGAGTCGCAGCTCAACCAGAACGCCAAGAGCCAGGTTGGAGCCATCGGCGTGATGCAGCTCATGCCGCAGACCGGAGAGCAGATGAGGGTCGGGGATATTCGCCTCACCGACGCCAACATCCACGCCGGCGCCAAATACATGGATCAGCTCATGACCGCCTATTTTGGCGAGGCTCAGTTCAGCGAAGGCAATCGCCCGCTATTCGCGTTCGCGAGCTACAACTGTGGTCCAGCTAACGTGGCCAAGGCCCGGAGGGAAGCGGAAAAGCGCGGGCTTGATCCCGACAAGTGGTTCAACAACGTTGAGCTTGTGGTTGCCGAGAAGATCGGCACGGAGACGACGAAGTATGTGCGGAACATCTACAAGTACTACGTCGCTTACAAGCTCACGCTCGATGCGCAAGCTCAAGCCGAAAAAGCGCGCCAGCAGGTTGCCCCCAAGGGAGGCTGATTCGACGGGCAGTTTGCTGCCGGGTAGGCGCGAAAGTGCAGAAGATGAACCAAGGCTTGGAAGTTGTGGGTGTTTACCGTCCGCAAGGGGAGTATTCGTTGGTCGGCGCGGTAGAGCTCATCCGAAGCACCGTCGAGCATAGCCGGAATAGAGACATAGCGAAGCTTCTCATTAATGCGATGGGAATGACCGGAGTTCCCATTCCGACTCTGATCGATCGTTTCCTTGCAGTGGAAGAGTGGGCTCAGGAAGCGCAGGGCATGGTGGCGGTGGCGCTGGTCGTCCGCCCCGAATACATTCATCCGCAGAAATTCGGCGTACACGTCGCGGCGCACTTTGGAATGCGGCTCGACGTCTTTTCCTCCGAGATCGACGGATTCGCATGGATTTCGAATCTCGCCGACTTGAGATAGTACCTGGGTGTCGCATGGCAAATGACTTGACTCCTCCCGCCTCGCATATAAAGGCAAGCGCTCCAAGTAGCAACTGGCGTTCGTTCGAAGCATTGACTCTGCGGTTTGGGGCGCGCCTACGCCGCGTCGCTCTATGGACCGCAGGCGTGCTGGTCGCATTTGCCATTCTCGGCTTTCTCCTCTTGCCGCACATCCTCAAACCGGCGTTGGAGCGGGAGCTGTCTGCAGACCTGGACCGTAACGTCAGCATCGGCCGGCTGGACATCAACCCATTCGCAATTTCAGCGACGTTTCATGATGTATCCATCAGCGGCCGCGGCGGCCAGGCCCCGCCGCTGCTCACTTTGGCTGAGCTCTATGTCAACGGCGAGATGGCGTCGCTATTTCGCTGGGCACCTGTTATCAACGCGCTCACGCTGACGCAGCCCGTTTTGAACGTGGTTCGCAACGAGGACAAGACGTACAATTTTTCCGACCTGCTCGATCGCGCCCTCGCGGGCCCGTCCGGACCGCCACCTCGGTTTTCGATCAGCAACATCGAGGTGATCGATGGTCGCATTACTTTCGACGACCGTCCTGAGCATCAGCAGCATCAGGTCACGGACTTAAGCATCGGCATCCCGTTTTTGTCGAGCCTGCCGACGCAAACGGAAATCAAGGTCGAACCCCGGTTCTCGGCAATGGTCAACGGCCGCCCAGTCGCAGTAAGCGGCGAGACGCGGCCGTTCAAGGATACCCACGAAACGGTCCTGCACTGGGATCTTGGGGACCTGCCGCTGCCGACCTACGTCGACTACGTTCCAGTGCGGCTGCCGGTCAAGATCGATTCGGGCCAGCTCAGCGGCAAGCTCGACGTGAGCTTCATCGGCCGAGGTAGCGACCCACCGCAGCTCACGCTCGCGGGCGCATTCCGGCTCGCCGATCTCGCGCTGAGCGAGCGTTCCGGCGCCAGGATACTGCACGTTCCATCGCTTACGCTCGACATCGATCGAATCGACGTCTACGGCAACAGTGCCGAACTTCGCTCGATTGCCGCCGCCGGTGTCGAGCTGGACGTTCGTCGCGCAACGAACGGCGAATTCAATCTCGCGGCGCTAGCTCCGTCCGGTACCGGTGCCGCCGCCAGTGGAAAACCGTTTCAATTGCGGGTCGGAAGCGTCGCAGTGAAGGGTGGCATCGTACGCCTTGCGGACGCCACGGTTATGCCGCCCTTTACTTCGACGCTGAGCGACGTAACGGTAGGAGTCACCAATCTCAACTCGGGTGCCAATCAAAAAGCGAACTTCACGCTTTCGTTTGCAACCGATACGGGCGCGCACGGATCGCATCGGGGCACGATCAGCCTGTCGCCCTTCCACGTCGATGGCCGGCTGGAAGTCTCGGCATGGAAGCTGGAGCACCTTTATCCCTACTATGCAAGCGCGATCAACCTCGTCGTCGACGATGGTGCCATCGACGGCAGCACCGAGGTCAGCATCGGCGATTCGGCCGGGACGCTCGCGCTGACCAATCTCGAAGTGACGGCCAGCAATGTGAAGATGCGCCTTCCCGATGAGAAGGAGCCGCTGTGGCGGATACCCACGCTCGCCGTGCACGGCGGCTCCATCGATGTCTCGAAGCGCACGCTCAGTTTCGATACGGTTGAGAGTCACAGCGCAACAACAACCGTTCGCCGACGCGCGGACGGTGCGATCAATTTCGATCGAGTGATGCGCACGTCTGCGCCCGGGGGCCCGACTTCACTCGCTGCAGAACCCTGGCGCTTCGAAGCGCGCAAAATCGTTCTGGATGATTTTGCTGCGACGTGCATTGATGAGTCCGTGACGCCGCCGGTGCGCATTGCATTGAGCCGGATCTCGCTGGACGCCGAAAACATTTTCAACCCAACCAAAGCCAAGGGACACGCAACGCTCAAGGCAACGGTCAACAAGCGCGGATCGCTTTCGCTGGCCGGTCCCGTCGCGATCGCTCCCTTCGCGGCGACGCTCAACGTCGTGGGCAAGGACATCGATCTCGTTCCCTTCCAAGCCTATCTTTCCCAATCCGCGCGCGTTCTCCTCACCGGGGGCACCGCCTCCATGCGCGGCACCTCCGGCATTGCCGTCGGCACCCCAACACGTGCGACGTACAAAGGCGACCTGACTTTAGGCGACGTGACGGTTTTGGACGAAGCCAACGAGACCGATCTTCTCAAGTGGAAGACGCTCACCCTGGCGAACGTGGAAGCCCAGCTCGAGCCGCTCGCCGTCGACGTCGGGGACATCACGCTCGACAGTCTGTTCGCGCGGCTCCTGCTCAACGAGAATGGGGAGTTCAACCTCCAGCAGCTGGGGCGGGACAGAGCTCCTGCCGGCGCGCCGCCGACGCCAACGGCGGAACCCAACACGGTGCAGGTGTCAACACCGCCTGGGAAAGCCGCCACCTGGCTTCGACTCGGCAAGGCCACGTTGACCGGCGGCAACATCGACTTCACCGATCACTTCATTCGCCCCAATTACTCGGCCAATCTGACCGGTCTCTCGGGAAGCCTGTCATCGCTCGCCTTTGATAAGCCGGCCGACCTTGACCTCAAGGGCAACGTTCAGGGCAGCGCGCCGGTGGAAATCTCGGGCCGAATCAATCCGCTGAGCCAGAACCTTTTCCTCGACGTGAAAGCGAGCGCGACCGACATCGAGTTGCCGCCGTTGTCTCCATACTCCGGCAAGTACGTGGGCTACGGCATCGAGAAGGGCAAGCTTTCGATGAAAGTGCGCTACCTGGTCGAGAACCGCAAGCTCACCGCCGAGAACGGCATCGTGCTGGATCAACTGACCTTTGGGGCAAAAGTCGAAAGCCCGGATGCCATCAAGGTACCCGTCCTGCTCGCGGTGGCGCTACTCAAGGATCGCAACGGTGTGATCAAGTTCGATCTGCCCGTTGGCGGATCGCTCGACGATCCCAAGTTCTCGGTCGGTCGCATCGTCTTCCAGGCTCTGGTAAATCTGCTTCTCAAGATCGTGACCTCGCCTTTCGCATTGTTGGGCTCGCTCGGAGGTCATCACGGCGAAGAGCTGGCTTACATCGAGTTCGCTTCGGGCTCCGCAACGCTCGATGCCGAAGGCGAAAAAAAGATCGACGCAATCGCTAAGGCTATGGTCGACCGTCCGGCGATCAAGCTCGAGATCGCTGGTCGCAGCGAACCCGCAGTGGACGAAGAGGGGCTCAAACGCGCCGGTCTGGATCGCAAAATACGCGTGCAAAGGTTCAACGACTTGAAAAGCGCCGGCGAACCGCCTCCCTCGGTCGATGCAGTGGAAATACCGCCATCCGAATACGAGTCACTGCTCGTACGGGTGTACCGCGCCGAGGATTTTTCCAAACCGCGCAACGCGATCGGCTTCCCCAAGGACCTCCCAAGAGCAGAGATGGAATCGCTCATCTTTGCCAACACCAAGGTGAGCGCGGAGGATCTGCGTCTGCTCGCCGAGCATCGAGCACAGATCGTTCGTGACCGTTTGACGGGCGCCGCCGATCACGTGCCCGCCGAGCGGGTGTTCGTGGTCGCACCGCGACTCAACGCCGAAGGCATCAAGGACAAAGGCAAACCGACACGGGTCGACTTTTCACTGCGCTAGTGATCGAACAGGGGGACAACCTGGGGCTGAACCGTTGTGCCGGTGCGATGTTCGATTTCACCCAACGCAGCGAACGGGCTTAGCCGTCTCGCGTCAAGATAGTTTCGCAATTTAGCTGGACTTCCGTCGCCTGCTGCGAACGCAACGTATCCGTCGGGCCGCACGAGATAGAGCGCGTTGCGCGACAGTCCTCCGCGCCGCATTTCAGTCCGCCACGGAAATTCGTGCAGGGACAGATGCCGTTCGGTGCAGAATCGGGTCAACTCGGCTGACGGATGACCATAGACATGCACCTGCCAGTCGACGTTTGCAAGCGGAACGAAGTTGTCGCTGCGCCGCTGCGGATCCAGATGGAGTTGTATCCACGGCAGGCGATCGCCTCCCTTGACTTTGCCCGCGGAGCCTTCATTGAACCGGCAAGCGCGATAGTTGATGGACGTTTGTGAGATCGTTCGGAACATGAATCGGCGAAACGACGGTATTGCAAACGCTGCTGGTATAACCGCGGGTGCGACGTGGAGCCGAACGAATCGCGCAATGGCACCATCGCGCGTCACGAAAGTGAAAAAGCGATCGGTGGTGGCTACCAGCCTTTCGGCGAAAGCGACGCGTTCCGGTTCGTAGCTGTCGAGCAGCGTTGCATCAGCCGCCTCATGCAGAACCGCCGCGAGCTTCCAGGCGAGATTGACCGCATCGCCAATGCCTGTATTCATTCCCTGGCCCCCGACCGGGCTGTGAATGTGCGCCGCATCTCCAAGTAGAAACGCGCGTCCCTGTCGAAAAGACTTCGCAACCCGGTGGTGAACGTGATAAGTCGAGAACCAACGGACCCGCGTTACGGCGATGCGCATACGCGTTACGATGCTCTCGCTTACGTCGTCCCAGGTCATCGGCCGCTTCGCTTCTGCTGCGTCCTGTCGCACGGTGCCGATCAATCTGGCGCGACCCGATTGCTTCAGGGGAAAGACGGCGAGGAAATCAGCCTCATCAAGGGCGACATGTAGCTCGCGGTCCATGACCGGACCAGTCGCCTCAACGTCGGCAACGTAGAACGTGTGAGCGTAGGTGCCGCCGGGAAAGCCGGTATGAAGAACCTCGCGCACTCGCGAATGGGCACCGTCGCACCCTGCAAGATACGCGGTGTCGCACGTTTGTTCAGTCCCGTCGGACCTGCGCAGCGTCGCCTGTATGCCATCCCCGGTCTGCCCAAAGTCAACGAGCTCCGTGTTCCATTCGATTTCGACGCCCGAAAGATGCAAACGCCGAATCAGGACGTACTCGTGCGCATCTTGCGGGTCGATCAGCGCGTAGGGAAAGCGGCTGATGCCCACGCCCGCATCGCCAAATAACGCGCGGCCTTTCTTGCGCCCGGACGCCCAGAAGTTCACCGCCTGCAGTTTGAGACCGTCGGCGATGATCTCGTCAGCAAAACCGAGCTGGGCGTAATGTTCAAGGATCCGCGCTTGAATGACCAGCGCGCGCGAACTCTCGGGCGGCTCCGGCAACTTCTCGATCAGCCGCACTCGCACGCCCAACCTGCTCAGCCAAAGTGCCAACACCAGACCTGTCGGACCGGCGCCGACAACGAGCACCTCGAGATCTTTCCGAGCCTCGCCCATCTGTGGACGTGCGCATGTTTGCCGGCGATCGCGGACTTCGATGAGTGAGACGCCGGCCACCTCAAGTCGGCGATCGAACGACCGCGGACATCGACCTGAGATAGGACCCGTGGAGGCAGTCGGAGTTCTGGAGCAGCGCCAGCGCCGCCGGCCCCTTAAGCCGCGGCTTTGCGTGTAATCGCTACGGCACGAGGCTGCTTAGACTTACCGCACTGGCTTGGGCCTGTTCCACAGGTCGCGCCGATGCGGATGCAGTCCTGCGTAATAGGCCCTCAGCGCGTGCAACTCGCGCAGTATTCTCACCGGGAAACCGCGACGGCCTCCACGCGTGTCGACGAGCAAGTCGTGCAGCTGACTCGTCAGAGCATCGGGCCTGGGCCACAGTGCGGCAAGCTGGTTTGCAATGCGCGGGAAGACAGCGGCGATCGCGACCGGCTGAAAATCGGCAGGCAGCGTCGACATCCAGCGTACGGTCGCGGGCAGCAAAATCTCGGGCGGCAGCCCTTTGCGCTGCTGGGTCCAATCCGGCTCCGGCGAGCTCACCTCAGCTTGCGGGCCGGTTCGCTCCGGAACGGCGACATGCTCGGCTACGTGGTGTACATCGTTGAGCGGCGCGCGGTTCACTGAACGATAGATTGACATGGGACGCGTGGGCTTTTCGGAATGGGAAGGATGCTGTCATAAGCCGCGACAGGGTTTCATGCGAGGCGACGGACGGACGACGGCAGCGAGCAGTCGATGAGAGTTGTGGCGTACTACATACGGCAGCCACACTCACTCCTGACCGACTGTCCTCGCGGGCCATGGCCGGATTTTTGCGCTGATCCTTGACGCGCTGCCTCGCTTGGTCGCATGCTCCTCCGCTCGCAGGGGGAATAGCGCAGCTTTGGAGAATGCCTGACGCCGGCTCGAGCCGGCGGATGCAGTTCATCTTCGAGCCTGGGAGGGCGCGTGAGTCCGATTGTCGGGCTATGGCTGATCATTGGTCTCGCCATCGGATTGTTCATCTTGCGCCGCGCGGCTGTGGCGCGCAGGAAGAAGCGCTTGCAGCGACAGGCGGCGCGATCGCGAAAGCCACGACCTCCGCGTACGACATCCGAGCGCGGCGAGATGCGCGCCTACGAGAATCCATCGACGCTGGCGCGCGATATTACGACGACGGGCCCCCGCAGCAAAGAACCGTCATCCGCCAAGAAGCAATAACTCCTCACCTGCCGGGGGCTGGCTTCCTTTGGGAATAGCTTGCGCCAGGCTGCTGTTCGCAAAAGCACAGAAGACCGGCGCCGTGCGAGCAGCGTTTCAATTCCGGCGCGCTTGCAGAGCGTGGATGCAAGGCAGAGGCCCGACCCATGAACATGTTGTCGCACGCCTTCAGGCTGTCGATGGCGATGTTACTCGCCTGGTCCACGGCCGGATTGCCCAGTTGCGCTTCCATGGGTGGCGGCATGAGATACTCTTCGCCGGAGCCGATGCCCGGGCCGCAACACATCGTCGCGAGGGGAAAGGGCGCTATTTGCCCTCGGGCTTGGGCTTGAACGCCCGCACGCGCAACTTCACTTCCCGCAACTGATCCGGCGTCATTTTCTGGCTGACGTCTTCCATCGCGCGCGCGACATCCGAGCGCACTCCGCCGGCCGGCAAGCCGAACAACGCGAGCTGTAGCCACTTCATCGCCTCGACGCTATCAGCGGCGACGCCATGCCCCGCCGCGTACATCAAGCCGAGGTTGAGCTGTGCGAAGGGCATGCCCTGATCGGCCGCCCGACGGAACCATTTCGCGGCGTCAACCTCGTTTTTCTCGACCCCAAGCCCGGCAGCATAGCTTGCGCCGGCGTTGTACTGTGCGAGCGCATTGCCTCGCTCGGCAGCTTGTTTGAACCAGGTCATCGCCGTCGCGTCGTTCTGCGCCACGCCTTTGCCCTCTGCGTAGAGAGTGCCCAGGCGATACTGAGCTTCGGCGTCGCCCTTATCGGCAAGCGGGCGCCAAAGCTCCGCGGCCTTGGCGAAGTCTCCTTGATGGTACGCATCGAGCCCTTGTTCCAGCGTGCCCTCGGCGTTGGCGTCGAGGACTACGGCGAGCAGAAGTGCCGCGACAAGATATTTTGGGTGGAATTTCATGGAATACTCGTTATCAGTGCCCGAAGGCGGCTCGCGAAGCCCGACACGCTACCACAATTGGGCATCCGAACTCTCGCGATCGGTTCTAGTCAAGTTGCGAGACGCCACCAGTATCCGGCATCATGTTCTCGGCTTTGCGCGATGGCCGCAGCGCGCAGCTCAGCCTAAATGGCGCACTCGGTCGGTTGAACGGAGGAAATCCTGCTAACAGCTTCAGTCGCCGGGCGATGCCGTCAGCGCCTCGAGCCGCTTCGCGGTGAGTCGCTTGACCAGAATGCGCTCGAAAATCGCGAACAACACGAAGAACATGATGCAAAGAAAGCTTTGGCCGAGCAGCTCCAAAAGCTGATCGAGAGCGCCGTCGTCGATGACGCTCAGTCCATAGCTGACAAAGAGAGTGATGTTCGCCTTGAGCAGAAAGAACAGATTGACGGAGAGCACGCCAAAGAGCAGGAAAAAGACGCCCATGAGAGCGAATGTCAGCAGCGGGTGGCGCGAGAGAAAGGCCAGCCAGCTTGGCGGCATGAGCTTCATGAGGCGATTCTGAGCAGACCCATCAGATTCGGGATGGCCCGATTGTCTCCCTCGTCGGGCTTCCCCGGCAAGCAACGGCCGCAATCATCATGAGACATGGGCATTGGGTCGATTTTCTGTTTCGTCGGCCGCGACTGACCTTCGCCCTGGCCGGAGCTTTCTTCATTCTGTTCGGCGTGTCTTCGGTAAACCTGTTCGTGCTGCTGCAGAAAAATATCGAACTGTTTCTCGACTACGGACTGATGGTGATCGCCGACGGTGCGCTGCAGCAGCTTGTCGAGCTGGTGAGCTCGGCGTATTTGAGCTTGTTGTTCTACCTTCTGTTCAAGGTCTGCGAGCGCATTCTGGTCGAGCGATGGACGGTCAGGCGCCTTCGTGAAATCAAGGCCGCGGCCCCACCCGAATAAGGCGACAGAGACCCGCAGCGGGCCGCGACGACGTTGGTATCTACGCTCCCGTCAGGGCTGCGGTTTGCGTGGATACCCGCTTGAACGCATGCACATGTCGTACATCCGGTCGTACGCCGCGTGCGTAGGGTCATAAGGGCCGTACCCGAACTCCTTGCTGCTCGCCTCGGCCTGCTTTTCGCACGCGGCGGCATCTTTCCGGAACTGCGAGTCCATGGCCGAGCCCTTGTCATAGTCCGCCACGGTGCGCGGACCCGCCGCGCATGCGGCGATGACGAGCGCGGCTGCCGCGGCCATTCTGCGCGGGTGCGCACGCGGCCGCGCGATGCCTCCGTCGCATCGCGTGAGCGAAAGGCGCCAAGTTACTCGCAGTTGATCCTGTACGGTCACTCGCACACGCGCGACCCTCGGGTCGAGAGTCTAAGTGCGCGAGATGGTACTACGGCAGGCGGCGGCCGGCGAACCGCCGCCTGGGAAGGCTAGTCGGCTACTGCGTTGAGTACACCAGCACGCCGCCGTTGGGATACGTCGAGCAGGTGGCGCAGCCAGCCGGTGCCGCGGCCGACGAGTAGGGCAGGAAGGCCTGGTGCGTCACAGCATCGACCGTCACCGCGTGCGCGTTGTTACCCGACACGGTTTGGACGACGACGGATCGCGTCGCCGCATCGATCACGGTCAAGGTTGGAGTGCAGGGGGATGCTGCACTGCAGGCCCCTCCGGTCGCCGCGAGTCCACTGGCGGTCCAGCGGCTCGCGCCGAGGTAATACCTGTTTGTAGCTTTGTCGTACCAGACCTGATCGCCCCCACCCGCGTTGAGCGTTGCCAGGATCGCGCCATTCGTGCGATTCATGATGAGCACGGTCAACGGTACGCCCGTCGTTCCCTGACGGCACGAAATGATCATGTCGGTGCCCGGTCCGAGATCGAGGCCGGTCGGATCGCAGTTGCCCTGCGGGAAGATCTTGAATCCGTTGGCCGGAGTCGGTACCGGAAGCGTCAGGACCACAGGATGAGCCGGCGTTCCCTGCATCACAAAGGACGCCGGAATCACGTCGACTTCGCCGTGGGGGTTGGCCGTCGAGCCGTCGTTGTTGTTCAGGAAGCTCTGGGTACCGGAATCGTACGCACAGGCTTCGAGCCCCGCCGATGCGGGTCCGCCAGGACCTGTTCCGGGATCGGTGAACAACAGTGTCGCGATGATTTTCTGCGTGTTCGTATCGATGAAGGTCGCGAACGGCGGATCCTCCGCCGGGCTGTTGATCATGAATATGTGGTGGTCGGGGTCGTAGCAACCTTCGTCGGCGCGGAGCCCGGAGGAGCCGCCGATGTTGATCGAGTTGACCACCGTGTCGGTCGTCGTGTCGATGATCCTCACCGCGTTGACGTCGCCGACGTAAATGAAGGTGGTGCCGGGAATGACATTGAGCCCGTTAGGTCCCGACTTGTCGTTGTTCGCGCCAACACAACTTGGACCAGTATCGCAGCCGTGAAAAACACCCTTACCTATGAACTTTAGAAACGTATTGGTTTTCATGTCGATGACGTCGACCGCAGCGTTGTTCCGATCGGTGAAGTACATACGCCCGCTCGCGCTGTCGACGCCAGCGATGTCGAAGGAGAAATTGCTTGTCGACGTGATGTTCGGCACGGCGATGAGCGCCTTTACGCTGACGCCGCTGGAGCTGCCGGGGGTCGAACTACTACTACCACCGCAACTTCCTCCCAGGGTCATTGCCGCGATCAATAGCACACCGAGAATCTGCAGCGTCCTCATGGTTTTCTCCTTGAGCCCGAAATGGATGGAGCCGGTTGTTACGCTCTTCTGCTTGAGGAGCGTTGCGGAAACTCTATGCCGCAACATCCGCGATATCAATCGTTTTGACGTGTGTCACACCGCAATCGTGTACGCATTACAATAATGCAAGCGATGCGTAAGGGCAGCGTCAGTATCCCGCAAGGTTTGATGGCGTTGCAGTAATCGACTAGCAATTCGCGTGTGACGTTTCCATCGTTGTATTGTGCAGGAGGATTCCAGGATGAAACTCGGCAGCGAAGAACTCGAGCGCTTCGAGCGCGAGGGCTATCTGTTCTTTCCGAATCACTTCCGCCCCGACGAGATCAAGGTGCTCAACGACGAAGTGCCTTCCCTTTACGCGCAGCGCCGTCCGGAGAACGTGCGCGAAAAAAGCAGCGATGCGGTGCGCACGAATTTCGCCGCACACATGTACGCCAGGCTGGCGCGTCATCCGCGTATGGTCGAGCCCGTGGTGGAACTGTTCGGGGAGCCGGTCTACATGAAGCGCTGCGCGTCGAGCTGACAGCCGAGCCAGCATGAGTCTTCACGCCGCACTGCTGCAGCGCGCCGCGAACAACAATCCGCTGCGCGTGGGCTTGATCGGCGCCGGCAAGTTCGGCGCGATGTATCTCGCGCAGGTTCCCAAAACGCCGGGAGTGCACGTCGCCGGTATCGCCGATCTTTTTCCAGCGAACGCGCGCGCCAATCTGGAGCGCATCGGCTGGAAGAAGGAGCGCTTGAACTCGAGTTCTCTCGACGATGCGCTAGCTCAGGGCACGACGCACGTGGGCGACGACTGGCAAGCGCTCGTCGCTCATCCCAGCATCGACATCGTGGTCGAATGCACCGGCAATCCGGTTGCGGCGGTGGAGCATTGCATGGCGGCGTTCCGCAACGGCAAGCACGTGGTCAACGTCACGGTGGAGGCGGACGCCTTTTGCGGACCGCTGCTCGCGCGCAAGGCAGGCGATGCCGGCGTCGTCTACAGCCTCGCATTCGGCGATCAACCGGCGCTCATCTGCGATCTCGTGGACTGGGCGCGTACCGCAGGTTTCGGCGTAGTGGCCGCGGGGCGAGGTCACAAATGGTTGCCGCACTTCGCGCAGTCAACGCCGGAGACAGTGTGGGGCCACTATGGACTCACGCCGGAACAGGCCAGGATCGGCGGGCTGAATCCGAAGATGTTCAATTCGTTTCTCGACGGGTCCAAGCCCGCCATCGAATGCACCGCGGTGTGCAACGCCACCGGGCTTCAAGCGCCTCCCGACGGCCTGGCCTACCCCCCGGCATCGATCGACGAAATTCCCGCCGTGTGCCGCCCGCGCGATGAAGGCGGCGTTCTTTTTCGGAAGGGACAGGTCGAGGTGATCTCGTCGCTTCGACACGATGGAACGCCCATCGACTACGACATCCGCTTCGGCGTCTTTGTCGTATTCGAGGGCGACAGCGAATACATACGCAATTGCCTCAAAGAGTACATGGTGCGTACCGACCCGAGTGGTCGCTACGCCTGCTTGTACAAGCGCTGGCATCTGATCGGTCTCGAGTTAGGCGTCTCCGTGGCGTCGGTGGGCTTGCGCGGCGAAGCTACGGGCAGCGCGGTCTGCTTCAACGCCGACGTCGTCGCTACCGCCAAACGCGACCTCAGGGTCGGCGAAATTCTCGATGGAGAGGGCGGATACACGGTGTGGGGCAAGCTTCTTCCCGCGCAAAAATCGCTCGCGCTCGGCGGTCTTCCTTTGGGGCTTGCACATGAACTCAAAGTGATGCGGCCGGTAGCGCAGGGCCAGCCGCTCACCTGGAACGACGTGGCCATCGATCCCAAGTTACCCGCTTACGCCGTCCGGCGCGAGATGGAAGCGCTGTTCGCCAGACCGGAAGCGGGCAACGAGCGCGCCGCGTGAGCGTAAACGAAGCGGCGTCCCAACACCGAAGGCCGACGTCCGTCGGCCTTTTCTTGCAGGGTTTTTGGGACTGATCTGCGCGCTTTAGGAGGGAAGCCGCGCAACGTCCACCCACCCGCCGCGAGATTGCGATTCCATGCACGCCTCGATGAATGCCATGGTGTGCGCGCCCTCTTCGATGCGCGGATAGGGAAGCTCCGGCACCGCCTCGCGAAGCGCGCGTGCCATGCGTTCCTGCGCTGCCTCCGCGTAGATGTTGGCAAAGGCTTCGCGCAGTCCCTCCGGATGACCGCGCGGAGATCTTCCCAAGGCGATGATCTCCGGCGGCAGGAAAGAGTCGCCCCGGCCAATGACGTGCACCGGTTCGCCCTGCAGCGCGAGCCTTAGATAGCTCGCCTCCCGGTGCGACCAGTCGAGCATGCCCTTTTCGCCGTAGATGCGCAGCCGAATGTCGTTCTCTCCTCCGGCGGCTGCCTGCGTGGCGGTGAAGGTTCCGCGCGCTCCGTTTTCGAACTCGAGCAACGCCGAAGCGTAGTCGATGACCACGCGTCCAGGCAGCAAGGCACGAACATCGGCGGCGACGCGGGCGATGTTCGTGCCGGCGGCGAAGCAGGCAAGATGCTGCGCATGACAGCCGATAGCGCTCATCACCAGCGCGAGCCCGCTTCGCTGCGGGTTGAGCAGCCAGCGCAAGCGATTGTTCTGCGGCCCTTCCTCGATGCGCGTAGCAAGCCCGCTCTGGATGTATTCGACCTGAACCAGGAGTATGGGCCCCAGCGTGCCCTCGCGCACCAGCATGCGCGCATAGCGCGTCATCGGGTACGCGGAGTAGCCATGGGCGATCGCAAAGACGCGGCCATGCTTGCGCGTACGCGCGACGAGGGCGCAGGCCTGCGCGAAATCGTACGTCACCGGCTTGTCGCAAATGACGTCGAGTCCTGCCTCTAGCGCAGCCGCCGCAGCCGGATAATGGGTGTCGTTGGGGGCCATGATCGCAACCGCTTCGATGCCGTCGGAGCGCTGCCGCTCCTTGGCGAGCATTTCCCCTACGTCGCCGTAGCTGCGTGCAGCGTCGAATCCCAGCGCGGCGCCCGCCGCGCGGGACCGCTCAGGATCGCTCGAGAACACACCGGCCACCGCCTGCCACCAGCCGTCGTGCTGTGCCGCCCCAATGTGCATGCGGCCGATCCACGAATCCGGCCCGCCGCCGATGACGCCGAGGCGCAGGGACCTGCCGAAACGCTCTCGCAATCCCGCCATGCGTGCCCTCCCTACGCTCGAATCGAATTCGAGACTCGATATGCTTCGCGTCAGATCGTCTCGACGCGAATGCGAAACGCCGCGGAAAAGTGTCCGCCCGGCTCGACCCAGCGCAGATCGCGCCCGCTTGAGAGTGCGTTGGTTGGTGCAGTCATCGGCTCGAGCGCGACGAATTCGCGACCTTTGGGTGCATAGACCTGCGCGAATCGAAAGCCATCCAGCAATTCCACGCGAATGCGGACTCCCCCGCCCGACACTTGAAGCGTTGCCTTTTCGTCGAGCAGCGAAAATCCGTCGTCCAAGTCCAATCCAGCGAGCGCAGCGTCCAGCTTATCGAAGCGCTCTTCCTCGCCGGTCGGGATCTGCCGCGGGTCGAGCGCGAGCCTGCGCATCGCGGGCAGGTTGAGCCTCCATTGATCGCGCGGAACGCCCGGCACACCGAAATAGGGATGAAAGCCAAAGCTGACCGGTACCGAGTCGCCCTGAGTTGCGACGACCGTCGTCTCGATGGTCAGCCCATCGGCATCAAGGCCGACGGTCATTTCCACAGCGTGCGGGAAGGGAAAAATGGCCAGCAACTCGTCTCGGGTCCAGTCGAGCCGCGCGGCAAGATGCTTGTGAGTGGCCGCAGTCACTTGCCACGCGAGCATCGACCACGGCACGCCGTGGATGGGCAGGCCGTTCGCGTCCAGATGCAGCGAAGCGGATCTTGAATCGAGCTCGACTTCGCGGCCGGCGGCACGATAGCGGAATCCGCCGAGGCGATTCGCCCACGGATAGAGCAGCGGAATGCCGGCAGTGCTGCCTTGGGCGCGGGCTGCGTCGAGATCATGGACGCGTCGCAATAACTCTATGCCGTGGTAGCGAAGCGATGCGCCGAGCATGCCGAGTCTCGGCAGGAACAGCGCTTCGAGGTCGCCATCCCCGAGCGTGCGCGCACCGGCATCCTCAAGAAGCGGCATGGCGCCGATCACTTGGGCCGCGCGGAACCTCAATGCGCGCGTCCCAACACATCCTTGGCGGCGCCGACGACCTTGTCGACCGTGAATCCGAACTGCTGCTGCAACGCCTTGAGCGGCGCCGAAGCACCGAACGTCTGCATGCCGATGACAGCGCCGTGCATGCCGACATAGCGCTCCCAGCCGAAGGTCGATGCCTGCTCGATCGCCACGCGGGCCACGACGTCAGGCGGCAGCACGCTGTCGCGATAGTCCTGCGGCTGATACTCAAAGATGTCCCACGACGGCATCGAGACGACGCGTGAAGCAATACCTTCTTTTGCAAGCTGCTCGTGCGCCTGCATAGCCAGCGATAGCTCGCTGCCGCTGGCGATCAAGATCACTCGCGGCTTACCGCCGCTCGCATCGGCGAATACGTACGCGCCGCGTGCAAGTCCGGACGCCGGCGCGTACTTGCCGCGGTCCAACGTCGGCAACGGCTGCCGCGAGAGCACCAGCGCCGCGGGGCGGTGCTTGAGTTGCATGACATAGCGGTATGCTTCGACCACCTCGTTGGCATCTCCGGGACGGATCAGCGTAAGGCCGGGCACCGCACGCAACGATGGGAGCTGCTCGACCGGTTGATGCGTCGGTCCATCCTCGCCGTCGCCCATGGCGTCGTGGGTGAATACCCAGATGGTCGGCAGCTCCATGATCGCAGACAGCCGGATCGCGGCACGGGCGTAATCGCTGAAGATGAAAAAGGTCGCTCCGAACGCACGCAGCTTGGAGAGCGACATTCCGTTCACCGTGGCGCACATCGCGTGCTCGCGGATGCCGAAGTGGAAGTTCTTCCCACCCGGAGAGCCGGGCTCGAAATCTCCCGCGCCGGGGTACTTGAGCGTGGTCTTGTTCGATGTTCCGAGGTCGGCCGATCCGCCGAGGAACCACGGAACGTTCTGCGCGAGCACGTTGAGAACCTGACCCGACGCTTCGCGGCCGGCGATGCCTTTCGCATCAGTCGGAAAGACGGGAAGATTGCGATCCCAGCCCGACGGCAGCTCGCGTCGCTGCATTTGACCGATCTCGCTGTGGAGCCCGGCGTCTTGCGCGCGATAGGCCTCGAAGCGCTGATTCCATTCGCGTCTTGCCTTCGCGCCGCGAGCTCCAATTCCTGCAGCAAAGTGCTCGCGCACTCCGTCGGGAACGAGGAATTGCGCATCCTCGGGCCATCCGTAGACGCGCTTGACCAGGCGCACTTCCTTTTCGCCGAGCGGCTCGCCATGCGCGGCGGGTGTGTCCTGCAAATTGGGCGAACCGTAGCCGATGTGGCTGTCGAGGATGATCAGCGTCGGACGATCGCGGGTTCTGCGAAAAATGTGCAGCGCATCCTCGATGCGATCGATGTCGTTGGCGTCGCTCAAGCGCAGCACGTTCCATTGGTAGCCCTGGAAGCGTGCCGCGACATCCTCGGTGAACGTGATCCTGGTGTTGCCTTCGATGGTGATATGGTTGTTGTCGTAGATCCAGCACAAATTGTCCAGCGCGAGATGGCCGGCAAGCGATGCAGCCTCCGCTCCGACGCCTTCCATCATGCAACCGTCGCCGCATATCGCATAGATCGCATAGTTGAAAATCTCGAAATCCGGCTTGTTGTAACGGTTCGCCAGCCACTTCTCGGCGATGGCCATGCCCACGCTGGTCGCGATGCCCTGGCCAAGCGGGCCAGTGGTGGTCTCTACACCAGAAACGAGATGGTATTCGGGGTGGCCGGGTGCATGGCTGCCCAGCTGCCGAAAATGGCGGATGTCGTCGAGCGTGACCGAAGGCTTGCCGACGGTTTCGTACTCGGCATTGACTGCCTGCGTCCCAGTGAGATGCAGCACGGACCACAGCAGCATCGAGGCGTGTCCATTGGACAGCACGAAGCGGTCGCGATTGGGCCAGATCGGATCCTGCGGATCGAAATTCATCACCCGGTTCCACAGTGTGTATACCAGGGGCGCGAGCGCCATCGGAGTGCCAGGATGGCCGGAATTCGCCGCCTGCACCGCGTCGATCGACAAGGTGCGGATGGTGTTGATGCAAAGCGTGTCGAGATCAGAATAGGACATACGAAGGCTCCGTCATTGCATTCCGCGCGCCGCCTTGTCGCATATGATCAGCGCGTTGTCCGGGCGCACCCGCCCCGCCGGAATCGAGCGGTCACCATCAAGGAGACGCTTGACCATCGATTGCTTCTCCGTGTCCGTGACGACCCACAGCACACGGCGTGCGCGGTCGAGCACCGGATACGTGAGCGTCATGCGCCTTCGATTCTGATACGGGTTGGTCAGCGCGACATCGCGGTCGGCTACCTCAAGGACGGGATCGCCGGGGACGAGCGAGGCAGTGTGGCCATCGGGCCCGAGACCGAGATGGATAAGATCGAGCGTCGGCGGCGTGCCGGCGATCTCTTGCAACTCTCGTGCGTAACCATCCGCTGCCACCTGCAGGTCCGGGTTCTCGACCGGCATGGGATGCAGTTGCCCGGCAGGCAGCGGGGCCCCGCGCAGGCACTCGCGGATATGGGTGAGATTGCGATCGGGGTCACCATCCGGCGCGACGCGCTCGTCGATCTGAAAGACGTGAACGCGATCCCAGGGCAGGGCAAGCTCGGCGAGTCGTCTCAGCATCTGCCAGGGCGTGTGTCCACCGCTCACCGCCATGAGGAAGCGACCGCGCGCGGTCACGGCATTGCGGGCTTCATCGGCGATGAACTCTGCCGCGCGCGTGGCGACGGCAGCGGCATCGGCGAGCACCTCGATCAACACGACGCGCCTAAGAGCCTTGGACCACCGGATTCTGCCAGCCCCCTCGCGGCGACACCTTGGCATCGACTTCAGTCGGGCCCCAGGTACTTGGCGCATAGTCGTAGACCGGCGTGCCCTGCTTGATCACCGGGTCCACGATGCGCCACGCTTCCTCGACATAGTCTTCGCGTGCGAACAGCGTCGCGTCGCCTTCCATGGCGTCACCCAGCACTCGTTCATAAGCGTCCATCTCCCCCGAACCCGGGTGGCGGCTCAGCACCAGTTCCGTCTGCTGTCCGATCATCTTGTCCTCCGGGTCCATCACCGTGATGCCGAGGCCAAGGGTTATGTCCGGACTGATGCGGAATCGGAAGTGATTCGGCACGCCATTGCATGCCGGAAATATCTTGGGCGCGCGCCGCAGCCGCACGACAACTTCCGTGCAGGTCACCGGCAGCGATTTCCCCGCGCGGATAAAGAACGGCACGCCGGCCCAGCGCCAGGAGTCGATTTCAAGTCGCAGCGCGACAAATGTCTCCACCTTGGAATCGGGCGCCACCCCCGGTTCCTTGCGGTAGCCGCGGAACTGTCCTCGAACCACCTCCTCGGCGGCAAGCGGCGGCATCGACTTCAACACCTTGACCTTCTCGTCCCGCATGGATTCGCTGTCGTTTCGCGCTGGGGGCTCCATGGCGAGATTGGTGAGCACTTGGAACAGGTGGTTCTGGACGACATCGCGGATCGTGCCCGTCTCGTCGTAGAACGCGCCGCGTCCCTGCACGCCGAAGCTCTCAGCCATGGTGATCTGCACGCTCTTGACGAACCTGCGATTCCAGAAGGGCTCGAGAAACGCGTTGGCGAAGCGGAAGAAGACCATGTTGTGCACCGGCCGCTTGCCCAGGTAATGATCGATGCGGAAGATGTGCGCCTCGTCGAAACTGCGCAGCAGGATGCTGTTCAGCTCGCGCGCAGAAGCCAGGTCCCGCCCGAAGGGCTTTTCGACGATGACCCGTGCGCCCTCGGTGCAATGTGCCGCAGCCAGCTGTTCCACGACCTTTTCGAAAAGCACCGGAGGAATCGCCAAGTAGTGCGCCGGGTGCTTGGCATCGCCCAACTCCTTGCGGATCGATTGAAAGGTCGCGGCATCGTTGTAATCGCCGTCGACGTAGCGCAGCAGACTGCACAGCTTGGGGAAAGCGGAGGGGTCAAGCCCTCCGTGCTCTTGGACACTTGCCTTGGCACGCTCGCACAACTGGTTGAGGTTCCAGCCCTGGCGCGCGACGCCGATGACCGGCACGTTGAGGTGCCCGCGCTTGACCATGGCCTGCAGCGCCGGAAAGATCTTCTTGTACGCCAGATCCCCGGTTGCGCCGAAGAACACCAGCGCGTCGGAATGGCTATCGCTCATCGTCTGCCTCGGTGAGTCAGTTGGCTGCCGGCTTCTCCAGATGTCCGCCGAATTCGTAGCGCATCGCGGAAAGGATCCGGTTGGCAAACTCGGCTTCTCCGCGCGAGCTGAATCGCTCGTAGAGCGCGGTGCTCAGCACTGGCGCCGGCACCGCCTCGTCGATCGCCGCCTTGATGGTCCAGCGGCCCTCGCCCGAGTCGGAGACACGACCGGCAAACTTGGCGAGCGCCGGATCCTGGGTGAGCGCGCTCGCCGTCAGGTCGAGAAGCCACGACGCGATGACGCTGCCGCGCCGCCAAACTTCCGCAATGTCGCGCAAATTGAGATCGTACTGATAGTGCTCGGGATCGCGCAGCGGCGTCGTCTCGGCATCGACCGCGTGCTCGCGTTTGCCGATGTTGGCCGCGAGCAGGATGTTCAAGCCCTCGGCATATGCGGCCATGAGGCCGTACTCGATGCCGTTGTGGACCATTTTCACGAAGTGCCCGGCACCATTCGGCCCGCAATGCAGATACCCCAGCTCGGCGGTGCCGCCTAAGGTTTCCCGGCCAGGCGTACGCTCGATGTTGCCGCGCCCTGGAGCGAGCGTATTGAAAATCGGATCGAGCCGCTTCACTGTGGCGTCTGGACCGCCGATCATCATGCAAAAGCCACGCTCGAGTCCCCACACGCCGCCGCTGGTTCCAACGTCGACGTAATCGATTCTTTTCTCGGCGAGTGCCTTCGCCCGGCGGATGTCGTCGACGTAGTAGGAATTGCCGCCGTCGATCAGGGTGTCGCCCGGCTCCAGATGCGGCGCGAGGTCGGCGATGGTCTTGTCGACGACCGCTGCTGGGACCATGAGCCACACGGCACGCGGCTTGGCAAGCTTGGATACGAGATCGGCAAGTGATGACGAGCCGCTCGCTTTCTCCTTGGTGAGCGCGGTCACTGCTTGCGGCGACATGTCGAACACGACGCATTCGTGGCCGTTCCTGAGCAATCGCCGCACCATGTTCGCGCCCATGCGGCCGAGTCCGATCATTCCGAGTTGCATGATGTGTCCTAGGATGAAATTGCGATCAGTTCGAGGGGTTGCGTAAGCCGCGGTAACGGCGAATGAGCTCGTTGGTCGAACTGTCATGCCCGAGCTTCGGCTCAGTCTTCCCTTCGAGCTCGGGGATGATTCTCTGCGCCAGCACCTTGCCCAGCTCGACACCCCACTGGTCGAAGGAGTCGATGTGCCAGATCGCACCCTGGGTGAACACGCTGTGCTCGTAGAGCGCCACCAGCGTACCCAGCGCCGCAGGCGTCAGGCGCTCCAGCAACAACGTGTTCGACGGGCGGTTGCCTTCGAACACGCGGTGCGGCACGAGCCACTCCGGCGTGCCTTCTGCCTTGACTTCCTCGGGCGTCTTGCCGAAGGCGAGCGCTTCGGTTTGAGCAAAGACATTGGCGAGCAGCATGTCGTGATGCCGGCCGAGCGGATTGAGCGTCTTCCCGAACGCGATGAAGTCGCAGGGGATCAACCGCGTGCCCTGGTGGATCAGTTGATAGAACGAATGCTGCCCGTTGGTGCCCGGTTCGCCCCAGTAGATGGGGCCGGTGTCGCAGTCGACGGGCGCGCCCTCGAGCGTGACGTGCTTGCCGTTGCTTTCCATGGTGAGCTGCTGCAGATACGCGGGAAAGCGCTTCAGATATTGCTCGTAGGGCAGCACCGCGACGGTCTGCGCGCCGAAGAAGTCGTTGTACCAGACGGCGAGCAGCCCCATGAGCACGGGCAGATTCCGCTCGAAGGGCGCCGTGCGGAAGTGCTCGTCCATGTGATGGAAGCCGTCGAGCATGCCGCGGAAATGGTCGGGACCGACGGCGAGCATGGTGGAAAGTCCGATCGCCGAATCCATCGAATAACGCCCGCCCACCCAGTCCCAGAAGCCGAACATGTTGGCGGTGTCGATACCGAATTCCGACACCTTCTCGGCGTTGGTGGAGACCGCGACAAAGTGCTTCGCAACGGCTTTAACATCGCCGCCGAGACCCTGCAGCGCCCATTCGCGCGCGCTGTGCGCATTGGTCATGGTCTCCAGCGTGGTGAATGTCTTGGACGAGATCACAAACAGCGTCTGCGTCGGATCGAGATCGCGCACCGCCTCGGCGAAATCGGTGCCGTCGACGTTGGAAACGAAGCGGAAGGTCATCGCGCGCTCGCTGTACGCCTTGAGCGCTTCATAGGCCATCACCGGCCCCAGATCGGAGCCGCCGATGCCGATGTTGATCACGTTGCGGATGCGCTGTCCCGTGTGCCCCTTCCATGCCCCGCTGCGCACGCGGTTGGCAAACTCCGTCATCTTGTCGAGAACGGCATGAACGTCAGGAACGACATTACGGCCATCGACGACGATGGAGCTGCCTTTGGGGGCGCGGAGCGCGACGTGCAGCACTGCGCGCTGCTCGGTGACATTGATTTTGTCGCCGCGAAACATTGCGTCGATGCGCTCGCTCAAGGCGCATTCCTCGGCGAGACGCCAGAACAGCGCCAGCGTTTCGTCGGTGATCCGGTTCTTGGAGTAGTCGAGATAGACGCCGGCAGCCTCGATCGCCATCCGGTTGCCGCGCTGCGGGTCCTGCGCGAACAACTTGCGGAGGTGCATATCTCGTATCCCAAGCTGATGCGTCTGGAGCGCCTTCCACGCCGGAGTCATGGCGGCTGTTCGCGCGCTAGACATGGTGTTCGCCATATCGGTTCACCCCTTGTGCTTTCTGCGTGCGGCGCGACGATGAGGAGCAGCCTTGGCGCCACTGCGGGGCGGCCGTCGCGCGCTAGCGTTCTCTGCCATGCCCTTCCATAGACGGTACCCGCCGATGAATGCATTGGCGTTGTAACCCATGCGACAGCCCGGCGGGAGCTTCTTGAGCTTGCGCGCGTTACCGCCGCCGAGCACGATATCGTCTGGCTCGAGGGCGGCAGCGAGCTTGGCGACGACATCTTCGACGTGCTCCCGCCATTTTTTCTTGCCGGACTTGAGCAATCCCCGCAGCCCGACGTAGTCTTCGTAGGTTCCCTTCTTGTATGGCAGGTGGGCGAGCTCCATCGGCTCGACGATCCCATCGACGATCATGGTGGTGCCCAGGCCTGTACCCAGCCCCAGGAACAGCATCTTGCCGCCTTCGTAGCTCCCCATCGCCTGCATGGCGGCGTCATTGACGATTTTCACCGGAAGGCGGAAAGCCTTCGCATAGTTGAAACCAACCCAGCCGCGACCGAGATTGTGCGGCTCGGCGACGGGACGGCCGTTTAGCACAGCGCCGGGGTAGCCGATGGAGACCACTTCGTATTTCCAGTCTGCGGCGATGTCCTTCACCCCATCAACCATCTTGTGCGGGGTTAGCGTCCGACCCGAAGGGAACTCTCGCGGCTGACGGTGCCCGCTCGCGAGAAATTTGACATGCGTCCCGCCAATATCGATGACCAGAACTTTCATCCTCGGCCCCGCCGCTCCTTTCGCGATATTCTTGTTGTTGCCGCCAGAGTCGACCCGCAGCGAGTCCGATCAGCCGACTTTCTCCAGCGCCGCGCTCTTGGCAGCAATCACCGACATGAGGTCGTTCCAGGACTTGACGAACGACGCGGCACCCTCGCTCTGCAATCGGGCGGCCAGCGCATCGATGTCGATGCCGGCTTTGGTGAATGCGGCGAGCGTGGTTTCGCAATCGCCACCGTCGGCAGGCATGGCAGCCGCTATTTCGCCGTGATCTGCGAATGCCTTGAGCGTCCCTTCCGGCATGGTGTTGACCGTGAGCGGCGCAGCCAATGCCTTGATGTACAGGACGTCTGAGGCCTTGGGATCCTTCGTCCCCGTGCTTGCCAGCAGCAGCCGTTGCGGGCGCGCGCCTGCATTCATGGCGCGCTGATAGCGCGCGGAGGAGAGCAGTTCGCAATACGCTTTGTACGTGCGCTGAGCCACGGCGATTCCCAGCCGGTTGGTCAACTCGGCAGGTCCCTTTCCCGCGGCCGCCACATCCCACCGGCTGATGAACACCGACGCGACCGATGCCACATCGGGCTTGAGCCCAGCCGCGATTCGCCGCTCGATGCCCCGGAGATAGGCTTCGGCCGCGGCGACATATTGTTCCCGCGAGAACAGCAGCGTGACGTTGATCGGCACGCCGGCGAAGATCGACTCTTCGATCGCCGGCAGGCCTTCCCGTGTACCAGGAATCTTGATGTAGAGATTGGGACGGCCAGCGCGCCGATGCAGATCCTTTGCCTCGGCGATGGTGGTCTGGGTGTCATAAGCGAGCAACGGTGAGACCTCGAGCGAAACCCAGCCATCGACGCCGCAGGTTCGCTCATGGATCGGGCGGAACAGATCCGCGGCCTGGGTGAGATCTTCGAGTGCAAGATCGAAGAACAGCGTTTCGCCCGACTTGTTCTGGGCCAGCCCTCTTCGGATCGCGGCGTCGTAGTCGCTGCCGCCCTTGATCGCGAGGTCGAAGATCGTCGGGTTGGAGGTCAGTCCGGTGATCGACAGCTCATCGATGTATCGGCGCAGCGTGCCGCTCTTCACCAGGCTGCGGGTGATGTTGTCCAGCCAAAGACTCTGGCCGAGGTCGTGCAATTTTTGCGTTGGGTTCATCGGCAGGCCTGCGACAATCGGTGATCGAATAGGCGACAGCGCCCTCGGACGTTCATTGCGGCGCTTCAGGAGCCACCATCATACTCCGGTCGCCCGGCGGTGCACGCCGCAGGGTCGCCGGGGCTCGAGCCCGGGTCGCTCATCCCTGGGTCGAGCGCGTTTCGTTCCACAGTCGGATCACCGGATCGGAGATTCCGTGTTCGTAGCCGAGGATGCACAGGCCGGACGTGCTCAGGAAGAAGCAGCGGCCGGCGCCGGGCTCCAACCCGAGCCACCTCGCTCCGAGCATGCGCAGGAAATGCCCGCTCGAAAACAGCAGCACGTTCGCCTGCAGCGAGCGCACCCTGCGGATGACCCGATCCGCGCGACCTGCCACGTCCGCAGGCGACTCCCCGCCGGGGCATCCGTCGCGAAAAAGCTCCCACCCCGGACGCGTCGCGTGAATCGCTGCGCTGGTCAGGCCCTCGTAGTCGCCGTAGTTCCACTCGGTCAGATCGGGGTCGATCTCGGCGACGCCATCGAAGCCGGCCAGACTGCAGGTCTGGCGCGCCCGCTTGAGGGGACTTACAAGGACTTTGGCGAACGACAGTCCGCTCAAGCGCTCGCCCAGCAGACGTGCGCGTTGCTCACCGTTTGGCGTCAGCGGCAGATCGGTGAGTCCGGTGTGCTGCCCTGAAATGCTCCACGCCGTTTCGCCGTGGCGGGCAAGGTAGACGACTGGCAGCGCGTCGCTCATCAGCGGAATCCCGAAGTGACACAGGGTCGATCACCGGTGTTGCGCTCGCCGGCTCGAGGTGCGAGCGGCGACGCGCGGGTCGCCGCATGCCCGATTGCTGCCTATCGTACATCCGCGGGCTGACCGTCAGGCCTTCTTGCCCCAGGACATGCACCAGCCTTTGGAAGCGACTAACTTGCCTCCGAACACGGTGCACGGACCATTGGCGTCCGTCGGCTTGCCATTGTAGAAGTTACAGTTGTTGCAGAATGCTGTGGCATCCTTGCGCTCGGGGGCCTTGGTAGCGTCGGTCTTGTACTTCAGCGCAGCGGCGGTCGGGTCGGATTCACTGAGCATCTCGGCAGCTTGTGCGGTTTGGCTGAGCAGGGTGCCGGCGAAGGGGGCGACGGCGATGCCGGTCGCGGTAAGCTTGATGAAACGGCGACGCTTGATGTCGGACGCACGGGCGGTCATGGGAAAGCTCCTTGTTCTTGGTGGGATTGAGCGCTGCGCAAAAGCCATTTGCGCAGGCGATGGATAAGACAGGCCAGGAGCAGCTCTGGTTGCGTTAGCGCACCGATGGATGCTGGGCTTGGCGATTCGAGGTCGCGGGGTTTTCAATCGCGGGGCGTGCCGGTGGCGTTGACATTCTTCGGCGGCATCTGGCCGCTCAACCGGCACCAGGCCGCGCGCGACGCTCTGGCCGGTGTCACCCTGGCATCGATGAACGCGCCGCAAGTCCTCGGTTATGCGCGAATTGCGGGGACGCCGATTGTCACCGGCCTGTACACTTTGCTGCTGCCGCTCGTCGCATTTGCGATCTTCGGTTCGTCGCGCCATATGGTCGTGGCGGCGGATTCGGCGACAGCCGCGGTTTTCGCGAGCGGCCTCTCGACGATGGCGCCTGCTGCGAGCGAGCGGTACATGGCGCTGGTCGCCATGGTGGCGCTGCTCACCGCGGGGCTGTTGTTGGCGGCTCGGCTGTTCAGGCTCGGATTCCTCGCGGACTTTCTTTCACGCACCGTTCTGGTCGGCTTTCTCGCCGGAGTCGGCATCCAGGTAGGCGTTGCGGTCCTGGGAGACCTGCTTGGCATCGCGGTGAACTCGCATCGCACGCTCGTCCAGCTGCGCGAGCTTATTCAGAGCTGGTCCCGTGTTCATCTTCCCACGCTCGTGGTATCGACGACCGTCGTGGTCGGTATTTTCGTGGCCCGTCGCTGGCTGCCGCGGTTGCCCGTCTCGTTGGTCGCCGTGATCGGGGGAATCGCCGTGAGTTATGTCTACGACTTCGCCGCGCACGGAATCGGCATCGTCGGACCGGTTGCCGGAGGCCTTCCGTCGCTGCACATCCCGGTGCCCCGCTGGCACGAAGTCGTGGCGGTGTTGCCCATCGCGGCGTCCTGCTTCGTGATCATCATCGCGCAGAGTGCGGCGACCGCGCGCATTTTCGCTGTGCGCCATCACGAGCGCGTCAACGAGGATGACGACATTCTGGGATTGGCGGCGGCGAATGTGGCCGCCGCGGCGAGCGGCGCATTCGTGGTCAACGGCAGCCTGACGCAGACGGCGATGGGCGAGCGCGCCGGCGCGGGCAGCCAGCTCGCTCAGCTCACCACCGTCGTCGCTGTCGTGCTGGTTCTGTCATTCCTCACCGGACCGCTGCAATACCTGCCCCGCTGCGTGCT
>DATFSE010000112.1:0-5430 GCA_035262745.1 Casimicrobiaceae bacterium
TTGCCGGATTTCGACGTGATCGTGCTCTCGGATTACGGCAAGGGAGGCCTCGCCCACATCGCACGCATGATCGAGCTGGCGAGCGAACGCGGGACGCCGGTGCTGGTCGATCCCAAGGGAGAGGACTACGCCCGCTATCGCGGCGCGACGATGTTGACGCCCAACCGCGCCGAGTTCCGCGAGGTGGCGGGGCGCTGGCGCAACGAGGCCGAGCTCGCGAGCAAGGCGCAGGCAATGCGCGCCGACCTCGCATTGAAAGCGCTGCTCATCACCCGATCGGAGGAAGGGATGTCGCTTTATACCGACCATGGGGCGAAACACATTCCTGCGCAGGCACGCGAAGTGTTCGATGTCTCCGGGGCGGGCGACACCGTGATTGCTACCCTGGGGACACTGCTTGGCGCCCGCGCCGACCTCGACAGCGCAGTGCGCATCGCCAACCAAGCGGCAGGAATCGTCGTCGGCAAGCTAGGCACTGCTGTCGTGCATCCCAGCGAACTCGACTAGGGCAAGCCCTAATGCCCAAGGCGAAGACCGCGTACAGCTGTACCGAATGCGGCGGTCAGAGCAGCAAGTGGCAGGGACAGTGTCCGCATTGCGGCGCTTGGAACACTCTGGTGGAGACCATCGCAGCGCCGCGCGCCACGCGTTTTCAGGCTCTCGCCGGCGGCGCGAGCCCGGTGCGGACGCTCTCCAGCGTCGAGCCTGCAGTTAGCGCACGCGCCACGACAGGGATCGAGGAATTCGACCGCGTTCTTGGCGGTGGTCTGGTCGCCGGAGGCGTGATCCTTCTGGGCGGCGATCCAGGCATCGGCAAATCGACGCTGCTGCTGCAGGCGACTGCCGCCATTGGCACCGCGCGCCGGGCGCTTTATGTCACGGGCGAAGAGTCGGCCGAGCAGATCGCGCTGCGGGCGCAGCGTCTAGGGCTGATCAACGCTCCGGTCGAGCTGCTCGCCGAAGTGCAGCTCGAGGCCATCCTCGGCGCAATTCGCACGCAGACACCCGAGATCGTCGTCGTGGATTCGATCCAGACGGTTTACACCGAGGCGCTGGAATCGGCCCCTGGAAGTGTCGCTCAGGTGCGCGAGTGCGCCGCCCAGCTCACGCGGTTGGCGAAGCAGTCGGCGATCACCGTCATTCTTGTCGGCCACGTGACCAAGGAAGGAGCGATCGCCGGGCCCCGCGTTCTGGAGCACATCGTCGACACGGTGCTCTACTTCGAAGGCGACACGCATTCGAGCTTCCGCCTGGTACGCGCGGTCAAGAATCGCTTCGGAGCGGCGAACGAGCTGGGCGTCTTCGCCATGACCGAGCGAGGACTCAAAGGCGTGGCCAATCCGTCGGCGCTGTTTCTGTCGCGCCACGCGCACGCGGTCGCCGGTAGCTGCATCCTGGCGACGGTCGAAGGTTCGCGCCCGCTGCTGGTCGAAGTTCAGGCGCTGGTCGATCCCATGCAGGGACCTGCAGCTCGGCGTCTTGCAGTGGGACTCGATTCACAACGCCTTGCCCTGCTGCTCGCCGTCCTGCACCGCCACGGCGGTGTCGAGACAGGAGATCAGGACGTGTATGTCAACGCCGTCGGCGGAGTTCGCATCGCCGAGCCGGCGGCCGATCTGGCGGTGCTCATGGCGGTGCAATCATCCCTCAGAAACAAGCCATTGGAGGCGAAATCTCTGGTGTTCGGCGAAGTCGGCCTGGCCGGCGAGATCCGCCCAGTGCAACGCGGACTCGACCGCCTCCGGGAAGCAGCCAAGCTCGGGTTCAAGCGCGCCGTGATCCCTGCCGCGAACAAGCCGAAGCAAGGCGTCGATGGCATTGATGTCGTCGGCGTCGAACGGATCGGCGAGGCCCTGGACATGCTCCAACAATGATTCCTGCGCAACAAGGGCGTAAGACTGGCTGGACATAGATGAGAGCGATGGTGCTCGACGCTCCCGGCAGAGCGCTGCGTTTGGCGCAGTTAGACCGCCCGACGCCCGGACCGGGAGAGCTCCTGCTCAAGGTGCGGGCATGCGGGGTATGCCGAACGGATCTGCACCTGGTTGACGGCGAGCTTCCCGATCCCAAGCTGCCGGTAATTCCTGGACACGAGATTGTCGCCGACGTTGTCGCGCACGGTGAGGGAGTTAGGGAACCCTCGCTCGGCCAGCGTGTCGGCGTACCCTGGCTCGGCAAGACCTGTGGTCGCTGTGCGTATTGCGTCGCGGGTCGCGAGAACCTGTGCCTGAACGCGTGGTTCACCGGATACCAGCACGATGGCGGGTACGCCGAGTTTGCAGTCGCCGATGCGCGCTATTGCTTTGCACTACCGGATAAGTATGGGGACCTCGAGGCTGCGCCGCTCTTGTGCGCAGGACTCATCGGCTATCGCGCCTATCGTCATGCGGGCGACCCGGCAACGCTCGGCATCTACGGTTTTGGCGCCGCAGCGCATCTGATCGCGCAAGTGGCGATCGCTCAGGGCCGCCGGGTGCTGGCTTTCACGCGGCCGGGAGACCGCCCGGCGCAGGACCTGGCCCGCGGCCTGGGCGCATCATGGGCAGGCGGCAGCGACGAAACGGCGCCCGAGGCGCTCGATGCCGCGCTGATCTTCGCGCCGGTGGGAGCGCTCGTTCCCGTCGCGCTCGCGGCGGTGAAGCCCGGCGGCACGGTCGTTTGCGCGGGCATTCACATGAATGACATTCCCAGCTTTCCTTATCATCTGCTGTGGCACGAGCGCTGCGTGCGCTCAGTCGCCAACCTGACGCGGCGCGATGCGCAGGAATTTCTTGCCTTGGCAGCAAAGCTGCCGCTTTCGGTTCACGCTCATCCGTATCCGCTTTCGGAAGCGAACCATGCGCTGGCTGATCTTCGTCAGGGGCAGATTGCCGGCGCAGCCGTGTTGACGATGCCGCACTGAAGGCGTGGAATAGTGTCGAATCGACGACGACGGCCGGCGTCATTTCTCCGGTCATCCTGAGAGGAGTAGAAGCATGGCAAAAAAAACACCGTCCAAGAGTTCCGCTCGCTCACGCACTCGCAAGCCTCGTGCTAAAGCGCCCCCGAAAGCCGCGGCCTTTGGTGCTGCGGCGTCAGCCGGTTTGAGCGTACCCAAGATGGCGAAGGCGATGACTCCCGAGCAGGCGTTCGAGTTGTACAAAGCGAATGCCAAGATGGCTCTCGACGTCATCAACGCAGCGATCGAGAACACGGCCAAGCTGCGCAAGCTGCAGTTCGCCGGTGAGGAAGAGGCGCGATCGATGCAAAGAAAGGCGCTGCGCTCGGCGGCCGAAGCGAGCGATCCTCAAGCGCTGATGGCGGCCGGGCAGAGCGTCACTCAGGAAGCCGTCGAAAAGGCGATGCGCTACTGGGGCGAAATGTTCGAAATGATTGTCGAAATGCAGAAGCGCCTTTTTGCGTTGATCGAAGAACAGATGTCTGAGGTCCCGGGAGCCAAGGAAGCCAAGGCGGCAATGGCCATGATGCCCGACCTGACCCAGGCTCAGAACCTAGTCAAGGCGATGCAGGGAGTGATGTCTTCCGGCGGCTCAGCATTCGAATCCATGCAGCGAGTGATGGGAGACTTCACCCGCATGGCGCAGCAAGCGGTGCCCGGACTCAAGCGCTCAGAGTAGAGATCGCGAAAGGCCAGCGCGGCCCGGCGGGCTCAGTGCCGGCAATATCTCCGGGTTCGAAGTACCTTTAGGAGGTGGCGGGCGCGCCCTGCTCGGCGTGAACCTGGGCCGGCGGCTGGCTGGCAAGTGGCATGTTTTGGGCGCGGATGCCTATTGGCAGGCATCCGGACAGCATCGTCGCGATGGCCAGGCAGAGCAGGACCTTCATTGCATGTCACCTCCCTCGTAGCAACAAGCAGCCCGTTACGGATCAAACGATACTACGGCCACGGTGGTGCCCGGAGCCGGACTCGAACCGGCATGACGCTTTTGATGTCGAGGGATTTTAAGTCCCTTGTGTCTACCTGTTTCACCACCCGGGCAATTGCGCTCGTGGAGAGAATTGTACGCAAGGACTACCCCGCCGGGTTCCTGCTGTTCACCGGATGCCGTTGGTCCGAACCGCGCAGCCTTCCCACTGACGACCTCGTTGTGTCGGATGTTCGTCAGCGCACGTCATCGCCTGGGCATGGATGAAACCGTCGCCCGCGCGTTGAGTGCTCGGGGTGAACTTCGCGCAGATTCTTCGGCCTCTAAAGGCCGAGGTTGAGCGCGGCGGGGATCCGACAAAGATTCGGCGCGCGCCGCGCAATACGGACTAACCGCATTCGCGGCGCCGTGTATCGGCGGTTGCCGTGTCGATCTCGGAAGTTGGCTTGGGGCTCAGAGCGACATTCAGCAAGCTACCGCCGCACGCGGCGTCGGATCATGAAGGCGCCAGCAGCCGCCAATAGAAGCGCGATGAGCGCAATCGTTTCACGCGACGCCATCGGAATGTCATGAGCGATCGGTGGCGGCGGCGCCTGCCCTTGCGTTATCAATGACTCAGAGCAGGTAATGACTGCGCCAGGCCCCGTTTGTGTGCACGTCTCCGAAAGTAAGGCGGACTGGCCCAGGAATGTCTTGCCAACGCTGCTATCGCCGGTAATGGTGCCGCGAAAGTGTATCGAGATACTTCCGGGACCCCCAGACGTAGTCGCAACGATGATCGATTGCTCGACGCTAGTAAAACTTAGAGTTAGGAGGCCAGCCGTAACCGTGAATGCGTCCGGACCCAGGATGGTATTGAGAGTGCCGGTGCTAAAGGTCGCCGCACCGCCAGTAACGATCCCTGCCGTTGCGCAAGCACCGGGGTCACCGGTGCAGGAAGACACCTGGTCCGCTGTCGGGATAGTCTTTTGTGTAGTCGCCGCGGTGATGTCACCGGTGGGGAGCGTAGTGCTACCGATCAGGTTTACGCCAAACGTCATTGTCACCGCGGATGCGCTGCTCATCGCGCCGGCCGTCACTAGTGCCGCGAACAGAGCAAACAGAGCTTTCATTGGATACCCCCTTTCGCCGCTGCGTTTGGCGGCTGACGACGAATGTTCTAGACCGGCCAGACAAACAAGTCAACAAGTTTTGATGTACAGGTTGTACAGGCCGGAGGTGGCGCGGGATCGCCACTCAAATCGCCGGAATGCGGCACTGGCCGCCGGGCGATATGCGCCATGCGAAAGTCGCTAGGCGTGCACGCGCTCCCTGCTACGCTTCATTGCGTCCTGCAGCCAATGCTTTTCGCCAAGCACCCGGTTCGCATAGGCGTTGGTAGCATCGGCGGAAGAGCCGTTGTAGAGCTGCAGGCCGGCGACCTCGTTGCCGCCACGTGAGATGTATTCCTTCAGAATCCTTGCGCCGACGTGGATGTTGGTGTGAGGGTCGAGGACTGCAGCGCCTGCGGACGCATCGAGCTTGTCGGCGTGATAGCGCGGAATGACTTGCATCAGCCCTACCG
>DATFSE010000113.1:0-7199 GCA_035262745.1 Casimicrobiaceae bacterium
CGTGGTCATCTCGTATAGTGTTGTTCAATTCAATAGTTAGCCCATCATGTTGACGATTGAGGATATCCGAGCAATCCCGCTGTTCTCAGCGTTGGCGACGAGCGATCTCGAGCGTCTCGCGCAAACTTCTGCGGATGTGCACCTCGGTCCCGGAGAATGGGCCGTGCCCGAAGGTGGAGAGCGTGCGCTGTTCGCCGTTCTCGCGGGCAAGATCGAGGTCGTGAAGGTGTTCGATGGTGTCGAGCGGAGGCTGGGCTGGCGGCTCCCAGGCAGTATTTTCGGTGAAGTACCCCTCACCCTCGGATCACCGTTTCCCGGCGGTTATCGGGCGGTCGAATCTTCGCGTGTCGTGCGCGTAGAGCCGCGGCAGTATTACGCTATTGCGGCCGCATCTCCGGAAGTCGCCGTGAAAGTCGGTGCGCTGGCACGCGAGCGCATTGGCGGGCTTCAGGGAATCGCCGCGGAAGCGCCCAAGGCCCGCATAACCCTGTTCGGTCCTCGATGGGACGTCGCTTGCAACGACATTCGGCGATTTCTTGCGCGCAATCAGATCACGTACGACTGGGTGACTCCTGATACATCCAACCTAGGCGCACCTTGGCCCGGAACGCCACCTGCCGACGCCGAGTGTCCGATACTGCGGCTCGAAGATGGGACCGTGGTCAGCCGGCCGAAGGCGCGGGATCTTGCTCAGCTCCTGGGCCTCCAAACAAAAGTAGGTTTAACCGAATACGACACCGCGATTGTCGGCGGCGGGCCGGCTGGACTCGCTGCGGCCGTATATGGCGCATCAGAAGGGCTCCGAACGCTGGTAATCGAACGAGAGGCGCCTGGTGGTCAAGCCGGAACGTCTTCACGTATCGAGAACTACCTCGGGTTTCCTAATGGAGTTTCGGGCGAGGAGCTCGCGGACCGAGCGCTCCAGCAAGCGAAGCGACTAGGCGCAGAGATTCTGGTTACGCGTTGCGTTGAGCGCATCGATCCACTGACACGAGAGATCTCCCTCGACGAAAACGATGTTGTCCGGGCTCGGACTGTCATTCTTGCTACCGGCGTCACCTGGCGTCGGCTGGCTATCGAAGGCGTCGAGCGGCTCATCGGCAAAGGCATCTCCTACGGCGCGGCGCGCAGCGAAGCGAGCGCCACCCACGGAGCGGACGTTCATCTCATCGGTGCGGGTAACTCCGCAGGGCAGGCGGCCTTGTTTTTTGCCAACCACGCACGCACCGTGACGCTGCTCGTCCGTGGCGAAGCGCTGGAGAAGAGCATGTCCTACTACCTGACCGAGCAGCTGCGCGCAAAATCGAACGTCACCGTCCGGCTGCAATCGGAAGTAGCTGCAGTTCACGGAGATGCGCATCTGACCGCGATCGACATTCTTGATCGCGACAGCGGAGCGCTGACTCGACAAGAATCCGGCGGGCTGTTCATCTTTATCGGGGCCGACGCCGACACCGAGTGGCTGCCCGCAGAGATCGCGCGCGATCCGCGCGGATATATCCTGACCGGTGACAACGTGGTGAGCGCCGCCCGGTGGTCTCATAACCGAGACCCTTATCTGCTTGAAACGAGTATCCCGGGTATCTTTGCCTGCGGGGATGTGCGCTTGAGCCCGGTCAAACGCGTAGCTTCCGCAGTCGGTGAAGGAAGTATGGCGATCGCCCTGGTGCAGCAATATTTGCAGCAAGACCGCCCGCCGACGTCCTAGGCTCGACTGAACGTCGGCGTGTGCCTAAAAGTGGTGTGCGTCCAGCGTTCTTACGCCCTGATCCGTGCCGATGAGTATCACGTCGGCACCGCGGCGCGCGAACAAGCCATTGGTGACGACGCCTACGATGTTGTTGATCTTCGCCTCGAGGTCCGCCGGGTTGAGAATCTGCATATCTTCGACGTCAAGGATGATGTTGCCGTTGTCGGTCGTGAAATTCGGGCGAAGTTGCGGATGGCCGCCGAGCTTGACCAGCTCGTGCGCGACATGGCTGCGCGCCATGGGGATGACTTCGACGGGAAGCGGAAAACTGCCGAGCACGCCGACCAGCTTTGAAGCATCGACGATGCACACGAACTTCTGCGCCACGGCGGCGACGATCTTTTCACGGGTCAGGGCGCCGCCGCCACCCTTGATCAGCGCGCCGTGTTCGGTAGTCTCGTCGGCACCGTCAATGTAGACGGGCAACTCGTCAACGCTGGTCAGCTCGACGACCGCGATGCCATGGCCGTTCAGCCGGTCGGCGGTCCGGATCGAGCTGGCGACAGCGCCCCTGATCCGCTGTTTCACCTTTGCCAGCTCATCGATAAAATAGTTCGCGGTCGAACCACTGCCGACGCCGATGTAGGCGTCGTCAACGACGTACTTGATTGCCTCTCGGGCGACGAGTTTTTTCTGCTCGTCCTGCGTCATGGCCGCTTTCGCGCCGGAGGCAGGTCGGTGCACACGCCTTCGAAGGCTTCAGCAGCCATCCCCACGGACTCCGATAGTGTCGGATGGGGATGAATGGTCTTGCCGATGTCGACCGCGTCCGCACCCATTTCGACCGCAAGCGCAATTTCGCTGATCAGATCGCCGGCGTGGGTGCCGACGATACCTCCGCCCACGACCCTGTGCGTTGCATCGTCGAAAATCAACTTGGTAAAACCTTCGTCGCGCCCGTTGGCGATGGCGCGACCCGACGCAGCCCACGGGAACATGCTCTTCTGCACCTTGACGCCTTTGCTCTTCGCCTCGTCCTCGGTAAGGCCGACCCAAGCGATCTCGGGATCGGTGTAGGCCACCGAAGGGATGACCCGGGCGTCGAAATAAGATTTCTGACCTGCAGCGGCTTCGGCTGCCACGTGTCCCTCGTGCACCGCCTTGTGGGCGAGCATGGGCTGCCCGACGATGTCGCCGATCGCATGAATGTGGCCAACGTTGGTGCGCATCTGATTGTCGGCCGAGATGAACCCTCGGTCGGTGACCGCGACACCGGCCTTTTCAGCGCCGATTTTCTTGCCGTTCGGGCTGCGACCGACCGACAAGAGCAACATGTCGTAAGGCTGCGGCCCCGAAGGCGCCTGCTCGCCCTCGAAGGAGACGTAGAGCGCGTCTTTTTTCGCTTCGACGGCGACGGTCTTGGTCTTGAGCATCACTCGATCGAAGCGCGGCTTGTTCATTTTTTCCCACACTTTCACCAGGTCGCGATCCGCACCGAGCATCAGGCCGTCGAGCATCTCCACCACGTCGAGACGTGCGCCGAGCGTGGAGTAGACCGTGCCCATCTCGAGCCCGATGATTCCGCCACCGACCACCAGCATCCGCTTAGGCGAGGATGGAAGCTCCAACGCTCCCGTCGAATCAACGATGCGCGGATCGTCGGGGACGAACGGCAGGCGCGCCGACTGCGAGCCGGCGGCGATGATTGCCTTGGCAAAGCGGACGACCTTTTTCGCGCCTGTCTTGTTTTGTCCCGGCCCTTCGGTCAGTTCGACCTGGACGTGGTGCGGATCAAGAAATGAACCGTAGCCGCGCACCCATTCGACCTTGCGCATCTTGGCCATGCCGGCGAGCCCGCCGGTCAGCTTGCCGACGACCTTGTTCTTCCAGGCGAGAAGCTTCGCCAGATCGATCTTCGGCGCGGCGTAGCCGATGCCGTGCTCTGACAACAGGACAGCCTCGTCCATGATCGCCGCGACGTGCAGCAGCGCCTTGGACGGAATGCAGCCGACATTCAGACACACGCCGCCCAGCGTCGGGTAGCGCTCGACCAGGACAGTCTTCATGCCGAGATCGGCGCTTCGAAACGCTGCGCTGTAGCCGCCAGGCCCCGCGCCGAGCACGAGCATCTCGCATTCGATGTCCACCGCTCCCGAGTAGCTGGCTGCACCGGGGACGGGTGCGGGCGCTTGCGCCGGGGCAGCTTTGGGCGGCGATGGGGGTGAGCTCGGCGAGGGCGGCGCCTTCTGCGAAGCGGCGGCCGAACTTCCCGCCGCCGGTTTCGCCGGTGCACCGGCCGCCGCAGCATCCATCGTCAGGATCACCCTGCCTTCGCTCACTTTGTCGCCGAGCTTGACCTTGAGCTCCTTCACGGTGCCCGCGGCCGGCGACGGCACGTCCATGGTGGCCTTATCGGACTCCAGCGTGACCAGCGGGTCCTCGGCCTTCACTGGGTCGCCCGGCTTGACGAAGACCTCGATGACCGGAACGTCCTTGAAGTCGCCGATGTCCGGGACCTTGACTTCGATTGCGCTCATCATTTCCTCAAGCGGATTTGACGCGTCAGACACGGAAATCCAAAGCAGGCGAACGACGTTTGCGCTGCCTCGCTTTGGCGCGAGATCAATCCTAGAGCATCGCCCGCCGCATGTCGCCGAGTAATCCGGCGAGGAAGGTGTTGAACCGCGCAGCCGCAGCGCCATCGATCACGCGGTGGTCGTAGGACAGCGATAGCGGCAGCATCAGGCGCGGCACGAACTCCTTGCCGCTCCAGACGGGACGCATGCTCGACCGGCAAACGCCCAGAATGGCAACCTCGGGTGCATTGATGATGGGCGTGAAATAGGTTCCACCGATTCCGCCCAGGCTGGAAATCGAGAAGCAGCCTCCCTGCATGTCGGCGGGGCCGAGCTTGCCGTCCCTCGCCTTGGCGGATAGCTCTCCCATCTCCTTGGCGATCGCCAGTACGCCCTTCTGGTCGGCGTTCTTGAGCACTGGAACGACCAGCCCGTTCGGCGTGTCTGCGGCGAATCCGACGTGAAAGTAACGCTTGTAGACGAGGTTCTCGCCGTCGAGCGATGCGTTGAACTCCGGGAATTTTTTGAGCGCCGCCACGCACGCCTTGATCAGGAAAGCGAGCATGGTCACCTTGATGCCCGACTTCTCGTTTTCCTTGTTGAGCCGGACGCGGAACGCTTCGAGCTCGGTGATGTCGGCATCCTCGCAGTTGGTGACATGCGGGATCATCACCCAGTTGCGGTGCAGATTCGCGCCGGAAATCTTTTTGATGCGGGACAGCGGTTTCGACTCCACCGGACCGAACTTGGCGAAGTCGATCTGCGGCCACGGCAGCAAGCCGAGCGCGGCGCCGCCCGCCGCTGCACCGGGCGCACCCGCGGGTGCCGCGCCCAGCGCCTGTTTCACGTACTTCTGAACATCCTCCTGCAAAATGCGGTCCTTGGGCCCGGTGCCCTTGACCTTGGAGAGATCGACGCCCAGCTCGCGCGCAAACGCCCGCACCGAAGGCGAGGCGTGTGCCTTCTTGAAGCTTTCGCTGTCGATGGGTGCAGCAGCCGGTGTCTCGCGTTTCGCAGCCGTCGCTTCGGGCTTGGCGGTCTCACGCGGTGCCTCGGCTGGCGCAGAGGTCGGCTTGGCGGTCTCGGCCGCCTTCGCGGGCGCTGCAGCTCCAGCCGCTTCGAGCGTCAGGATCACGCTGCCTTCGCTCAACTTGTCGCCGAGCTTGACTTTGACCTCTTTCACCGTCCCGGCTGCGGGAGACGGCACATCCATCGTTGCCTTGTCCGACTCCAGCGTGATCAACGGATCATCGGCTTTTACAGCATCACCCGCTTTGACAAAGACTTCGATCACGGGCACGTCCTTGAAGTCGCCGATGTCGGGAACCTTGACCGGGATCACACCGGCACCGGCGGGTGCAGACGCTGCTTGAGCAGGTGCCGACGTTTGTGCCGCTGGCGCGGCGGCTTTGGCCGGCGCAGCGGGAGAAGGCGCGCTTGCCGCAGCGGGAGATGGCGCGCTTGCCGCAGCGCCTGCCGCAGCGAGCGTCAGGATCACGCTGCCCTCGCTCACTTTGTCGCCGAGCTTGACCTTGAGCTCCTGGATCGTTCCTGCTGACGGCGACGGCACATCCATGGTTGCCTTGTCCGATTCCAGCGTGATCAGCGGGTCCTCGGCTTTGACCGAATCGCCAGGCTTGACGAAGACTTCGATCACCGGTACGTCCTTGAAGTCGCCGATGTCCGGAACCTTGACTTCGATTGCACTCATCGCACCCTCACGAGCGTCTGGAGCGAACTTTACCGGGGACGCGTAGCACCGACTCCCCGCCCTTCCTGTCTTGCTGCTCTCCGCCGATCAAGCAATCAAATTGCCGCGTTCACACTGTCCATGGCGCCGGCTTAGCGGGATCGAGCCCGTACTTCTTGATCGCATCGGCGACCTTGGAGGCCGGCAGCGTTCCTTCGTCGGCGAGCGCTTTGAGCGCGGCCACCGTCACGTAATGCCGGTCGACCTCGAAAAAGCTCCGCAGCTTTTCGCGCGTGTCCGAGCGTCCGAAGCCATCGGTGCCAAGCACGACATAACGCCGAGGCACGAAGGCGCGAATCTGTTCGGCAAAGGCGCGGACGTAGTCGGTCGCGGCGATGATCGGCCCCTGTGTGTCTTTGAGGCACGCCTCGACATGCGAAGGCCTGGGCTTCGCCCCCGGGTTGAGCATGTTCCAGCGCGCGGTCGCGTAGCCTTCGCGCGCAAGCTCGGTGAAGCTGGGGCATCCCCACAGGTCGGATTCCACACCCCAGTCGTTGCGCAGGAGCTCCGCAGCGGCAATCGCCTCACGCAGGATCACACCCGACCCCAAGAGTTGAACGCGGGGCCCTTTGGCCTTCTTGTCTCCGGTCTTGAACGCGTACATGCCCTTGATGATGTTCGGCGCGGCGCCTTCCGGTATCGCCGGATGAGCGTAGTTTTCGTTCATCACCGTCAGGTAGTAGTACACGTCCTGCTGCTCCGCGCACATCCGCCGCAGGCCGTCCTGGATGATCACGGCGACCTCGTAGCCGAAGGTGGGGTCGTAGGAAATGCAGTTGGGCACGGTTGCCGAAATCTGGTGCGAGTGACCGTCTTCATGCTGTAAGCCTTCGCCGTTGAGGGTTGTCCGCCCTGCGGTGCCCCCGAGAAGAAAGCCGCGCGAGCGCATGTCCCCGGCGGCCCAGGCGAGATCGCCCACGCGCTGGAAGCCGAACATCGAGTAGTACGAGAAGAACGGGATCATCGGGATCCCGTAGTTCGCGTAAGCCGTGCCCGCCGCCATGCAGGAGGCCATCGACCCGGCCTCAGTGATCCCCTCTTCGAGAATCTGGCCGTTTTTCGCCTCCTTGTAGTACAGCAATACGTTTGAATCAACCGGCTTATATTTCTGGCCCTGGCTGGCGTAGATGCCGTATTCGCGGAACATCGATTCCATACCGAACGTGCGGGCTTCGTCCGGGAC
>DATFSE010000114.1:0-2799 GCA_035262745.1 Casimicrobiaceae bacterium
AAGAAAACCGGCATTGCTGCGGCCAGCAGCGGCGCGACGGCCGGCCGTGTCGCAAGCGAAAGCCCGCCGGTCACGCCTGCGCACAAGGCGAGCACTGCGCCGGGGCGAAGTAGGAAACGCGCGCCCGCGAGCAGCATGAGCGCGAAGAAGAAAAGAAAGAGCGTATCGGTCAGGATTTGCGTGCTGAACACGATGAGAGTGGGCGACAGCGCGGCGAGAATGCCCGCGATCAATCCGACAGGCGGAGATATCAGCGCGCCTAGGGCGGCGATGAGCGCGCAGGTTCCGGCATCAATCAGCGCCTGGATCAGCGCGACTGCGCGCGGGGCATCGCCGAATATATCCTGGATGCCCGCGAGCAGCAGGGGATAGAGCGGCATGCGGTCGGTCATAGCCGATAACGTCGGCCAAAACGTTTCCGGCTTCGCCAGTGCAGCGCCGATGGTCCAATAACCGTACGCATCCTGCTCTGCGAAGAAGGCGTCGCGATGCGCTAACAAGGCGATATTGATCAGGCGGACGAGAAGAGCGAGGGCAAATACGCTTGTCAGCGGATGAACGACAGGAATCAGGCGCCAGGAACGAGGAGTCAGCAAAGCACGGTCATCCTGACCCGTGGCGGCACCTGAGAGCTCACCCCTGGGCACTACATCTCCACCGGCTGGCCGCTCGCGCGCTCGTGCTGCTTCTTCGCCGGCTCGCCTGCCATGAATTGGCTGCGGGCAAGCTCGGCGAAGTGGCCGCCGCGCTGGATGAGCTCCTCGAAGCGACCGCTCTCGATGATGCGGCCGTTTTGAAACACCAGGATGCGGCCGGCGTTGCGCACGGTCGCAAGTCGGTGCGCGATCACGAAGGTCGTGCGTCCTTTCATGACTTCGGCGAGTGCGGCTTGGACTCTCGACTCGGTCAAGGCGTCGAGCGCGCTTGTGGCTTCGTCGAGAATAAGAATTGGAGGATCCTTGAGCAGCGCCCGCGCGATGGACAGACGCTGACGTTCTCCGCCGGAGAACAAGCGACCCCGCTCTCCTGCGTTGGTCTCGAACCCTTGCGGTAAGCGCTCGATGACGTCGAGAACCTGAGCGCGCTCGCAGGCTGCGCGCATTTCCTCATCGGTCGCGTCGGGCTTGCCGACGCGCAGGTTCTCGGCGATGGAACGGTTGAACAGCAGCACCTCCTGGAACACGACGCCGATGTTGCGCCGCAGGCCCGTGAGCGTGAGCGCGCGAATGTCCATCCCGTCAATGCTCACGGTGCCCGATTGCGGATCGAAGGCGCGGTGAAGGAGCGCCAGCGCCGTCGACTTGCCGGCGCCGGTGGCGCCGACGAGTGCAATCGTCTCGCCGGGCAGGGCGGTGAAGCTCAGGTCGGCGACCGCCGGCCGCTTTCCGTCGTATGAAAACGACACGTCCTTGAATTCCACCAGGCCGTGCATATGCCCGGGATCGACCGCATCGGGGCGGTCGCGCACCGCCGGCTCGGTGTCGAGGACCTCGAAGAATTCGGCAAGCCGTGGCGCGTTCATCACCATTTCGTTGGCAAAGTGGACAGCCTGTTCGAGCTTGCTGATCAGGAGCGTGGCAAAGCTCATGAACATGACGATTTCGCCGACTGTGGTCTCGCCACGCAGGTAGAACCAGACGCCGAGCACGAGAATCGACAACATGGTCAAGGTGGTCGACGTCCGCGTGATCACCGTTGTGACTGCCCACCAGGACAGCACCGGGATCTGCGCCTTCAGCACGTCTTCGCCCATCTTCTTCATTCCCGAGACTTCCATCTCGATGCGGGCAAAGCTCTGCACGAGCGCGATATTTCCCAGCGTATCGGTGGTGCGCTCGGCCACGTCCGTGTAGTACCCCTCGACCGTGCTTTGCAGCTTTTCGCTCCTCCTGACGACCAGCGCGATCACCACCCCAAATACGGCGCACAGCAGCATCAGCAACAGGCCGTAGCGCCAGTTGATGAAAAGCGTGAGCGGCAGCAGCACGATGAGCGATATGAAGCTGGCGAAGTGCTCGCGAAAGAATGCGAGCCACAAGGCCCACAGTGTATTCGTCCCGGTCATCATCGCCTTCACCAGCCGCCCCGAATGCGCGCCGATGTGGTAGCTCAACGGCAGCTGCAGCACGTGTTCGAAGAACATGGTGCGCACCACCTGATACTGGCGGTGCGCCAGGCGATCGGCATGCAGCGCCACAAGCGTGCTGCAGATGATGATGAAGAGCCCGAAGGCGACCCAGGCGCCGACCAGCAGCATCAAGTCCCGCCACGCGACTTGTGAGACGCGCGCTTGTGCATTGGCGAGCGTGTCGACGATGCGTCCGAACAAGATCGGTTCGACGAACATCGCCGAGGCGAGCGCCAGGTTGGCGAGCGCGAGTATCCAGCCCAAACGGGCTTCGCGCCCGAGCATTTCGAGTACGCGGAAGTAGAGACGAAGGAATTTCATGCGGCCGGCGTCAGCAAAAGGCGCGATCTGGGTGGAAGTTATAGCATGTTTCGCTTGGATGGCGCTGGACCGGGTCTTCGACGGCCGCTTGGCCGAAAGAGTTTGGCCCTAAGATGGAGGGTTAACCCGACCGGATGCGCTCTAGGGCGCGATGCTTGCGCTCAATGAACCCTGCGCTCTTGCAGGGGCGGCAGTAATGAAGCGTCGAAGACGTCCTCCGGCTTGGGTTTGGCTTTGAACGTGTAGACCAACCCGATCTGATCGATCGATTCCGCCAGCCGCGTGGGATCGACGGCGCCAAAGCCGTTGGCTTTCACCTCAGGTGTCACGATGTTGTCGCGGATGGCCAT
>DATFSE010000115.1:0-62659 GCA_035262745.1 Casimicrobiaceae bacterium
CATTTGCCGGTGCGCTGGTCGCGGTAGCGGAATGGATAGAGCAGCAGGGTGGGCATGGCGTGGATTGTTGCGCGGGGATCGCGCATCCGTCAGTACGATAGCTTGTGAGACTCCATTGGGCGCCCACCAGCGGTCTAACGCACTACTAGTCGAGAGAGAAATGTAGCCCGCACGTGGCGATATTGCTCCTACGACGCGCCCGGAATCCTTATCGCCGTCGCAATGTTTCGTACGCTAGGGGCCAACAAACTGTAAAACTTCCGCTTGCGATGGAATATTTCAACGGTGATGGGCTCCGCAATTGAGGTGCGAATATTGTCCGGAAAACGCAGACCGCCGGCGCCGAGTTCATGCAGCTTTTGCCGCTCGTCCTCGATAAGGGGCCCCGTGGACAATTGCAACATCAGCCATGTGTAGTCGTTCACGTAGAACCGGTAGTAGTGCCTGTGATTAAAGCCTGCACGAGAACCTAGTCCGTCGGCAATGTACGCTTCCGCGAACGCGATGTTTGCCTGAAGTGGCGGTACGTCAACAACCTGTGGCGATGATTGCGAATCTAACGCCCAACGCTTGCCCAAAACGACAAATGTCCGCCCCGCGGGGCCAAGCCGTTCCCAATCCTCGCGCTGAATACTGCTTAGATGGAGACTGGCACATCCGCTCACAAATTTGAGCAGCTTAATAACCTCTGTAGTAGATCGCCACCGACGCCGATCCCACCCGGGTCGGTATAGTTCCACTGAATGTTGAAATCAATGTCGAGATACGCGGTCACCGTATCGTTAAAGTGAAAGAAGCGTGTCTCCTCGGGGAATGTCTGGAGTACCTCCCCAACCGAGCGTTGAAGTCCGAGAATTCGCTTATAGGCGACTTCACCGACGGCCGAATCGAGGGTGCCGCTCGACGCGGCGACCATGTCGCCATATCCAAGCAGATCGTGCAAGCAGACAATGGTCGTGATGCCCTTCATGCGTCCTCGTAAGCATTTAGCAGGCAAGCACCGCTTCGATTGCTAGCCAGGGCGCTAGCCACACGCCACTTCGGATCGACCGGATAGGCTTGTTCGACTATAACTTATTGTTTCAGTTGGTGCTGTTGAGTGGACTCGAACCACCGACCTACTGATTACGAATCAGTTGCTCTACCAACTGAGCTACAACAGCGCTGAGGACTTGTCGCCGAACGCGAGAGAGATAGCGATCGCGGCGAGCGCATAATTATACGGAAGAGCACCCTCGCGCGCCAGACGCCGCCAGGTTGCTTCGACTGGATCATTCATGGGGAAAACACTGCGCCATCTCGTGGGCTTTCACGCCGTTACTGCACGCCTGCGGCAGCACCCACAGAGTGTGCGCGAGATCTACGTCGACACCGCCCGGCGCGATCAGCGCGCGCGCGACTTACTCGAGCGCGCGACGGCTGCGGGTGTCACGGTACACTCCGTGGAAGGTGGGCGGCTGCACGCGATGGCAGGCGGCGATCGTCATCAGGGGGTGGTCGCCATGGTGGACGATTCGCTGCCCCGACCAGAACTCGACGACATTCTGAGCGCGCTCGCCGAACCCGCGTTGCTTCTGGTGCTCGACGGCGTTACCGATCCGCATAACCTCGGTGCGTGCCTGCGCAACGCCGACGCCTTCGGTGCGCAGGCACTGATCATGCCCAAGGACCGCGCGGTCGGCGTCAATGCGACGGTGGCAAAGGCGGCCTCCGGCGCCGCTGACACGGTTCCGGCAATAAGCGTGACCAATCTCGCGCGTACGCTGCGCGAGCTCAAAGAGCGAGCGATCTGGATCGTCGGTGCCGACGCGGAGGGCACCGAAAGCCTTTTCGACGCCGAGCTGACCGGTCCGATCGCCTGGGTGCTGGGGGCGGAGGGCTCGGGTATGCGGAGGCTGACACGAGAATGCTGCGACCGTGTGGTCTCCATCCCGCTTTTGGGAAGCGTATCCTCCCTGAACGTATCTGTGGCAAGCGGCGTCTGCCTGTATGAGACCCGTCGCCAGCGTGCGGCGAAGCAGGATCGTGAGCTGTAACTCGAGGCCCGCACGATCGCGATAGCCCGGCGCGCGAGACGCCGAGGGCTGTTGCCTTGGCAGTAGCTAGAGGCTAGGATTACCGGGCTCGTCCGCCGTCCGGCGGATGGTCGAATTCTCGTCCGAGGAACCCATGATCACCACTCGATCAGTTCAGGAGAACAGGCGCGTGCTGTTGGTCGCCGCGTTGCTGGCAGCGGGTTGTGCGATTGCCCCTACGGCGTTTGCCAAGGGGGGAACGTTGGTCTACTGCTCGGAAGGCAGCCCGGAAGGTTTCCAGCCGCAGTTTTTCACAACGGGAACGACGTTCGACGCCGTTTCGGTGCCGATGTTCAACCGCCTGGTCGAATTCGAAATCGGAACGACCAACATCGTGCCGGGTCTCGCCGAGTCGTGGACGGTGTCTCCCGACGGGAAGACGGTTACGTTCAAGCTGCGCAAGGGAGTGAAGTTCCACAGCAATGCAAACTTCAAGCCATCGCGCGACTTCAATGCCGACGACGTTCTGTTCTCATGGAACCGGATGGCGGACGACAATCATCCCTTTCACAAGCTCACTGCCGGCCAGACCTTCTCCTACTACGACGACATGGGGATGAAGAACATCGTCGACAAAGTCGACAAGGTCGACGATTACACGGTGCGGTTCACCTTGAAGCGGCCTGAGGCACCATTCCTCGCCGATATGGCGATGGATTTCGCCTCGATCCTGTCCAAGGAATACTTCGAGACCATGCAAAAGAAGGGAACCCCGAACGCCGCCGACGTCTATCCCATCGGCACCGGTGCGTTCGAGTTCGTCTCCTATCAAAAGGACGCGACCATCCGTTACAAAGCGTTTGATCAATACTGGGGCGGCAGGCCCAAGGTCGACACGCTGGTCTATTCGATCACCCGTGACGCCACCGCGCGCTACGCCAAACTTAAGACCGGCGAGTGCCAGGCCATGGCCTTTCCCAAGCCCGCGGATCTGGACGAGATGAAAAAGGATCCGCAGCTCAACGTGCTGCAAAAGGAAGGCCTGAACATCGGCTACATCGCCTTCAACGTCGAGAAGAAACCCTTCGACGACAAGCGCGTGCGGCAGGCGCTCAACTACGCGACCAACAAGGACGCGATCATGAAGGCCGTTTATCAGGGCAACGGCCAGGTCGCCAAGAATCCCATCCCACCGATCCTGTGGAGCTATAACAACAGCATCAAGGACTACGCCTACGATCCGGCGAAGGCCAAGGAGCTGCTGGCGCAGGCGGGATTACCCAACGGCTTCGAAGTCGAGCTGTGGTACCTCCCGGTGACGCGTCCGTACAATCCGGACGGCAAGCGCATGGCGGAGATGATCCAGGCCGACTGGGAGAAGGTGGGCGTCAAGACCAAACTCGTCACTTACGAATGGGCGGAGTACCGCAAGCGCGCCAAGGGTGGCGAGCACTCGGTCATCATGTTCGGCTGGTCAGGGGACAACGGCGATCCCGACAATTTCTTCGTCCCGCTGCTCGGCTGCGAAGCGGTCAAGGGAGGCGGCAACAATGCGCGCTGGTGCAACAAGCAGTTCGAGGATCTGATCATCAAGGCGGCGCAGACTCCGAAGCAAGCCGACCGGGCCAAGCTCTACGAGCAGGCACAAGTGATTTTCAAGGAAGAAGCTCCGTGGATCACTGTCGCCCACTCGATCCGCTTCGATCCGCTGCGCAAGGAAGTCAGCGGCTACAAGATGGACGCCACCGCGCACCATTACTTCAACAAAGCGGAGGTCGCGCCGCCCGCGCAATAGCGTAGGGGCGCGAGGTCGGCTCGCGCACGGCTGCGCAGGCGCGCGTCGTCCCCGCGCAGGCATACCCCGAGTGCTTGAATCGGGGGTGTGGACCCAGCGTCGTCGGTTTTGGTCGTTGGCGGCACGGTTTTGAAAGACACTGGATTCCCGCCTCCGCGGGAATGACCAACGGGTCGATGCTCGCCTTCATCCTTCGTCGTGCATCACTGATCATCCCGACGTTCGTCGGCGTGACGCTGCTCGCGTTCGCGCTGATCCATCTGATTCCCGGCGATCCGGTGGAGAACCTGTCGGGGGAGCGAGGCATGGATCCGGCGCGGCGCGAGCGCTTGCTGCACGAATTCGGACTCGACAAGTCACTGCCTCAGCAGTACGCCGAATACGTTGGTGAGGTGCTCAAGGGTGATCTGGGCACGTCGCTGACCACGCATGAGCCGGTGCTCGGCGAGTTCCTGACGCTCTTTCCGGCAACGATCGAGCTGGCGTTCTTCGCCATGCTGCTGGCGACGCTCGTCGGACTTCCCGCCGGAATCATCGCCGCGCTCCGACGCAACACGGTAGCCGATTACGCCGTGATGGGCGTGTCGCTCACCGGCTATTCCATGCCCATTTTCTGGTGGGCGCTGCTGCTCATTCTGTTCTTCTCGGTGCAACTTGGCTGGACGCCGGTTTCAGGACGCATCGCCGTCGAATACGACGTGCCGGCAATCAGCGGCTTCATGCTGATCGATACCCTACGCGCAGGCGACATGGCTGCGTTTCGCTCAGCACTGTCGCATTTGATCCTGCCGTCGATTGCGCTGGGTACGATTCCGCTGGCGGTGATCGCGCGCATGACACGCTCGGCCATGCTCGAAGTCCTGCGCGAGGATTACATGCGCACCGCGCGAGCCAAAGGATTGCCGCAATGGCGCATCGTCCTGGTGCATGCGCTGCGCAATGCGCTGGTTCCGGTGATCACCGTCATCGGTTTGCAGGTAGGGTTGCTGCTCTCTGGAGCGATTCTCACCGAGACCATATTTTCCTGGCCGGGCGTCGGCAACTGGCTGGTGCATGGTGTTCAGTCGCGCGACTACCCGGTGGTGCAGGGCGGCATTCTGCTGGTGGCGACCATCGTGATCAGTGTCAACCTGATCGTCGATCTGCTCTACGGGGTGGTCAATCCTCGGATCCGCCATGGCTGACGTCGCTGCTTTGGCTATCTCCGATGGTACGGCCGCACCCGGCCCGCTGCGTGAATTCTGGAAGGCGTATTCACAAAGTCGCGGCGCGCTGATCGGCCTCGCTCTCATCGTGATGCTGATCCTTCTCGCGATCTTCGCCGACGTGATATCGCCGCATCCACCCAACGAGCAGTACCGGGAATTCACACTGGTGCCGCCCGCATGGGATACAGGCGGCACAACACGCTTCCTGCTCGGCACCGACCCCGTGGGACGTGACATGCTGTCGCGTCTGATCCACGGCACGCGTCTGTCGCTGCTCATCGGATTGATCTCGGTGGCGATCTCGCTCTGCGCCGGAACCGCACTGGGAATGGTCGCCGGCTACGTCCGCGGCTTGACCGAGACCGTGATCATGCGGCTCATGGACGTGATGCTGGCGTTGCCGAGCTTGCTGCTGGCGATCGCCGTGGTCGCCATACTTGGTCCGGGGCTCATTAATGCCATGTACGCGATTGCTATCGTTCTCTTGCCGCATTACGTGCGGCTTGCGCGCGCGGCAGTGATCGCCGAAGCGCGCAAGGAATACGTTGCTTCATCGCGTATCGCTGGCGCCGGTCCTTTACGGCTGATGTTCAACACCATTCTTCCCAATTGCATGGCGCCCCTCATCGTCCAGGCCACCCTCGGCTTTTCCAGCGCCATCCTGGACGCGGCTGCGCTTGGATTTCTCGGATTGGGTGCGCAACCGCCGACGCCGGAGTGGGGCTCGATGCTCGCCGGTGCGCTCGAATTCATCCAGCGGGCTTCGTGGGTGGTCACGTTTCCGGGTCTCGCCATCCTGATCACTGTCCTTGCCTTCAATCTGATGGGCGATGGCTTGCGCGATGCGCTCGATCCGAAGCTGAAGCGTTAGGTTCCTTAACCATGGCGCTGCTCGAAATCGAAGACCTGAGGGTCGAATTCGGCACCGAAGCGTCGCCATTCGTCGCCGTCGACGGCGTCGATCTCGCGATGGACGCGGGAGAAATAGTTGGTTGCGTCGGAGAATCCGGCTCGGGCAAGAGCGTCACCGCGCTGGCGCTGATGGGTCTGGTCGACTTTCCCGGGCGCGTGCGAGCGAAGCGGCTCGCCTTTGCAGGTGAGGACCTGCTGGCGCTGTCGGACAGTGCCCGCCGCGCACTCGTGGGCAGGGACATCGCCATGATCTTCCAGGATCCGCTGGCGAGCCTCAATCCCTGTTTCACGGTCGCCTTTCAGATCACCGAAGCGCTGCGCACCCATGGAACCGATGCCGAGCGCCGCAGCGCCAGGGTGCGCAGATCGCGCGCGCTGGAGTTGCTCAAGCAAGTCGAGATTCCCGACGCGGCGGCGCGTCTCAACGCCTTTCCGCATCAACTCTCGGGCGGCATGGCGCAGCGGGTGATGATCGCCATGGCCATTGCGTGTCATCCGCGCTTGCTCATCGCCGACGAGCCGACGACCGCGCTCGACGTCACCGTGCAGGCGCAGGTGCTGGAGCTTCTCTGCCGCCTGCAGCGCGAGCAAGGGATGGCTCTGCTGCTCATTACCCACGATCTCGCTATCGTCTCCGAGACCGCGCAGCGCGTCGTGGTTATGTACGCCGGCCAGCAGGTCGAAACCGGACCGGTGCCGGAAATTTTCGACGCGCCCAAGCATCCGTATACTCAAGCGCTGCTCGCGGCGCTGCCCGAGCACAATCGCGACCGGGAACGACTTAAAGCGATACCGGGTGTTGTTCCTGGGCAATACGACCGGCCCCGTGGATGCCTGCTGAGCCCTCGGTGCGAATTCGCCACCGAGCGCTGTCGGCGAGAACAGCCTGCCCTCGAGGGTCACGCTGGCAGGAAAGTGCGCTGCCACTTCCCACTCGACGCGCGAGGCCGGCCCACGCGCGGCTGGGCTGAGAATGCTGCGACTTCGGCGATTGCACGATGAGCGCAAACAACGGCGCACCCCTGCTCGAAGCGCGCTCGCTGGCGCGGCACTACACCGTGTCGCGGGGATGGCTTCGAGGCAAAGGATTGGTTCGTGCGCTGGACGGAGTTTCGTTCACCTTACGCGAGCATCAAACACTTGCGGTGGTCGGTGAATCGGGGTGCGGGAAGTCCACGCTTGCACGACAGGTGACGATGATCGAGCGTCCGAGCTCGGGCGAGCTGAGACTCGCAGGAGAGGACGTTGGACACGCTGACCGGCCGACGCTCAAGCGCTTGCGGCCCCAGGTGCAGATGGTGTTCCAGAATCCCTACGCTTCACTCAACCCGCGCAAGCGCGTCGGCACGCTGTTGGAAGAGCCGCTGGCGATCAATGTGCAACTGCAACCCGGCGCAAGGCGGGAAGCGGCGCGCTCGATGCTGGCGCAAGTCGGGCTTCGACCTGAGCACTACGCGCGTTACCCGCACATGTTCTCCGGAGGTCAGCGCCAACGCATCGCCATCGCAAGGGCGCTGATGCTCAACCCCCGGCTGCTCGTCGCCGATGAGCCTCTGTCTGCGCTGGACGTTTCAATCCAGGCCCAGGTGCTCAATCTGCTCATGGACCTGCAGCAGCGACTGGGTGTGGCCTATCTTTTCATATCGCACAACCTGCAGGTCGTGCGCCACATCGCGGACTCGGTCGCCGTCATGTACCTCGGTCGGATTGTCGAGATCGGGCCGAAGGCCGCAGTATTCGCCAGGCCGGCGCATCCATATACCCGCGCCCTTATGGCGAGTACGCCGTCACTCGACCCAAAGGCGCGGCGGGAGCGAGTCGCGGTCAAGGGGGAGCTGCCGTCGCCATTGAACCCGCCCACGGGATGCGCGTTCCACAAACGCTGTCCCTATGCCGTCGATCGCTGTCGGACCGATCTGCCTCTACTCGAACCGCTGGGAGACGCGCAGGTAGCCTGCCATCGCGCCCGCGAGCTGAACACTTAAGTCCCAGGCTGTAGTCAACGACGGCAGTACCCGCCGTTGACGATGCTGTGCCCTTTGGGCATCATCGGTGCGCCCTGCAAACCGGCCACAAGCCGGCGCGGCGGCCGTCACACCCACCCAGTGCTCGCCTTCATCATCCGCCGCTTCGCGCAGTCACTCGCCGTGATGGTGGTGGTCGCTTTCATCGCCTTCGGCTTGTTCAACTTCACCGGCGACCCGGTGACATTCATGGTCGGCCAGGACGCCACGCAGGAGGAGCGGGCGCGGCTGCGCTCCGAGCTGGGGCTCGACTTGCCGTTCTACGTGCAGTTCGGACGCTTCGTCGGGCGCGCGGTGCACGGAGAATTCGGTCTGTCGCTGCGTCAGGGTCGCCCGGTCGCCACGTTGCTCAAGGAACGGCTTCCGGCAACCATCGAGCTGGCAGTCGCTGCGGCGTTGCTCGCCCTGCTGGTAGGCATCCCGGCGGGCGTCTACACCGCGCTCAAGCGACATTCGTGGCTTTCACAGACGATGCTTGCTGCTTCGCTGGTAGGAGTCTCGCTGCCGACCTTTCTAATCGGCATTCTGCTGATCCTCATTTTCGCCGTGATCTTGGGCTGGCTTCCGTCATTCGGCCGCGGCGAGACCGTCGCACTGGGCTGGTGGACGACGGGGCTCCTCACCAAGAGTGGATTGAAGGCGTTGATCCTGCCGGCGATTACCCTGTCGCTGTTCCAGATGACGCTGATCATGCGCCTGGTGCGCGCGGAGATGCTCGAGGTGCTGCGTACCGACTACATCAAGTTCGCCCGCGCTCGAGGCCTCACCGACCGCGCCATCCATTTCGGTCACGCGCTCAAGAACACGTTGGTGCCGGTCATCACCATCACCGGACTGCAGCTCGGGGCGATCATCGCCTTCGCCATCATCACCGAGACGGTGTTCCAATGGCCGGGCATGGGCCTCTTATTCATCCAGGCGGTGAGCTTCGCGGACGTGCCGGTGATGGCGGCGTACCTTTGTTTCATTGCTCTGGTGTTCGTGATCATCAATCTCATCGTCGACCTGCTCTACTACGCGGTCGATCCCCGGCTGCGCATCGAGCGAATCGCATTTGCAACATGAGCCCGGTCGAGCATCTGCTCCAGGACCACGCCGAGCTGACGGCGCTACGCCGCGACCTGCATGCGCATCCCGAGCTGGGATTCGAAGAACATCGCACCGCGCAAATCGTCGTCCGTGAGCTCGCCGCGCTGGGCGTCGAGCACCACTTGGGCATAGGCAAGACGGGCGTGGTCGGCGTGATTCGCGGCTCGCGCGAGCAGAGCGGACGAGCCATCGGTCTGCGCGCCGACATGGACGCGCTGCCGATGCACGAAGAAAACGATTTTCCGCATGCCTCGCGTTTCAAAGGTCGGATGCACGGCTGCGGCCACGACGGCCACACCATCATGCTGCTCGGCGCGGCGCGTTATCTTTCGCGCACGCGCAGGTTCGACGGTACGGTGTATCTGATCTTTCAGCCGGGCGAGGAAGGATTCGCCGGCGGCAAGGCGATGGTCGAGGATGGCCTGTTCGAGCGGTTTCCCGCGGACGAGATCTACGCGCTGCACAACTGGCCGGCGCTGCCCGCCGGGCAGATCGGGTTGCGCCCTGGTCCGATGATGGCCGCGGCCGACCGCATCGAAATCCACATCGAGGGCCGCGGCGGCCACGGAGCGCATCCGCACATGACCGTCGATCCAGTCCTCGTTGCAGGTCACATCATCACCGCAGCGCAGTCGATCGTCGCCCGCAATGTGAGCCCGCTCGACACGGCAGTGGTCAGCCTATGCGCCATGCATTCGGGCAACCTCGCCGCGATGAGCGTCGTCCCTCGCGAAGCCCGTCTGGTGGGAACGGTCCGTACCTTCCGTCCGGAGACGCAGGATCGCATCGAGCAGCGCCTGACCGATCTCGTGCACGCGATCGCGTCCGCCTTTGGCGCGACGGCGACGCTCAAGTACGAGCGCGTCTACCCGGCGACGGTCAACACGGAACGTGAGGCCGAGTTCGCCGCCGAAGTGGCCGAAACACTGGTCGGGCCCGAGAACGTCGTTCGCGATCTCGAGCCGTCGATGGGTTCCGAGGACTTTTCCTTCATGCTCCAGCAGCGTCCCGGGGCCTATGTGCGACTGGGTCAGGGCGGCGCGGACGGCGGCTGCTTTTTGCACAACAGCCGCTACGATTTCAACGACGAGGTCATTCCGATCGGTGCCGGTTACCTCGCAGCGCTTGCCGAAGCTGCGCTGCCGCTCTAAGCAATGAAAGCCATTCCGCACTTTGCGCAGAGCTATACCGAAGCCCGCGACAAGTTTGTCGCAGCCGCTCTCGCCTGCGGTGCGGACTCGTTCCGGCATGTCCACCCTTCGGCGCGCGGCGTTGAAGGCGAAGAACTGTCGATGGATTTCGCTTATCTTGGAAGGCACGACTCGCCCGGACTGCTTCTGCTGATCTCGGGCACGCATGGCGTCGAGGGCTTCTGCGGCTCCGGTTGCCAAGTCGCTCTTCTGCACGACCGCGAATTCCTGAAGGCGATCGAGACTGCCGGCACCGCGGTCCTGATGCTGCATGCTTTGAACCCGTATGGCTTTTCTCACCTGCGCCGCGTCAACGAAGACAACGCCGACTTGAACCGCAACTTTGTCGACTTCACCGCGCCGCTGCCGACGAACGACGCGTATGCCGAGATCCATTCGTTGCTTTTGCCCGCGACGTGGCCGCCGGCCGCCGACAGCGAGGCCAGGCTCGGTGCCTGGGTCGCCAAGCATGGGCCCAAGGCCTACCAGGCGGCGGTGAGTGGTGGACAGTATCAGTTTCCCGACGGAATGTTCTACGGCGGCAATGTGCCCGCGTGGAGTAATCGCGTCCTGCGCCAGGTGTTGCGCGAGCATGGCCCGAAGCGCAGCACACTGGCCTGGATCGATGTGCATACGGGCTTGGGTCCCCGCGGGCACGCCGAGAAGATCTACGCCGGAACCAATGATGCAGCCGACGTGGCGCGAAGCCGGGCATGGTGGGGCGACGAAGTCACGTCCTTTCTCGACGGGTCGTCGACCTCGGCGCCGCTCACGGGAATCAACGGCTATGCCGCGCGTGACGAGTGCCCGCACGCCTCCTTCGCCGGCGTCGCGCTGGAATACGGTACCTATCCGATCGAGCAGGTGCTGCAGGCGTTTCGCGCCGAACACTGGCTGCACAATCATCCTGAGGCCCCCGCAGCCCAGCGACGCGAGATCAAGCGATATATGCGCGACATGTTCTATATCGACGCGGACGATTGGAAGGATATGGTCTACAGACAAGCCATCGAGGCTTGCATGACGGCTCTCGCCCGGCTCGCTGCGGCGCCGGCGCACGTATAGCGGTCACCAGTTGCCATCTTAGGAGGAAGGCATGACAAAGATTCAGGGAATCTTCGCGGGGATTGTCCTGGCTTGCACCTTGGGCGCCAGCGCGGCGCTTGCAGCGACGTTTCGCTATGCAGACCAGGGTGATGCGCTGTCGATGGATCCGCACTCGCTCAACGAGTCGCTGCAGCTGAACGTGACGGGGAACATGTTTGAGCCGCTGGTGGGTCGCGGCAAGAAGCTCGAGTTGGTTCCGCTTCTTGCAACATCGTGGAAGCAGACCGCGCCAACGGTCTGGCGCTTCACTTTGCGGCAGGGCGTCAAATTCCACGATGGAACACCCTTCACCGCTGACGACGTCATCTTCTCCTACGAGCGCTCCAGGGCCGACGGCTCCGATATGAAGACCAAGATCGCGTCCGTCAAGGAGATCAAGAAAATCGACGACCACACCGTCGATTTCATCACCAACGAGCCTTTCCCAATCCTGCCCGACAACATCAGCACGTGGTACATGATGAGCAAGGCGTGGTGCGAGAAGAACAATTCGACAACGCCAGTCGACGTGCGCAAAGGCAAGGAAAACGCCGCCACGCTGCGCGCCAACGGCACCGGCCCGTTCATGCTCAAGTCGCGCGAGCCAGGGGTGCGCACGGTGATGGTGCCGTATCCGGGTTACTGGGGCGGCAAGATGGAGGGTAACGTCACCGAGGCTATTTTCACTCCGATCAAGAACGACGCGACGCGAGTTGCAGCGCTGGTTTCCGGCGAGATCGACATGATGGAGCCAGTGCCGCTGCAGGACATCGACAAGCTCAAGAGCAATCCCGATATCGTCGTCCTCCAGGGGCCGGAGCTGCGCACCATCTTTCTCGGCATGGACCAGTCGCGCGACGAGCTGCTGTTCTCCAATGTCAAAGGCAAGAACCCGTTCAAGGACAAGCGAGTGCGCCAGGCGGTCTACCAGGCGATCGACGAGGCGGCGATCGCCAAGACCATCATGCGCGGGGCGGCGACGCCGTCGGGACTGATGATCGCCCCTGGCATTCGCGGATTCCCGCAGGATCTCTATTCGCGTTTGCCATACGATCCGGCGGCGGCCAAAAAGCTGCTCGCCGAAGCCGGCTATCCCAACGGTTTCGAGGTGGGCATGAACTGCCCCAACGATCGCTACGTCAACGATGCGTCGATTTGCCAGGCGGTAGCGGCGATGCTCGCCAAGATCGACGTCAAGGTCAACCTGATGGCCGAGACCAAGGTGACCTATTTTCCGAAGATCCTTTCGCGTAACACGTCTTTCTACATGCTGGGATGGACGCCGGACTCCTATGATGCGCAGAACGCGATCTACGCGCTGATCACAACCCCGGCCCCGGGCGGCGCGGGCCTTTTCAATCTCGGCTCGTACAGCAACAAGCGCGTCGACGAACTAGGCGCGCAGATCGCTTCCGAGCTCGACGAGACCAAGCGCAATGCGATGATCCACGAGCTGTTCAAGATCCACAAGGACGACATCGGAAACATTCCTCTGCACCAGCAGGCGCTGGCGTGGGTCACGCGCAAGAACATTGAGCTGGTGCAGTTACCGGACAACAACAACTGGCTCAAATGGGTCGTCGTGAAGTAATTCCGGTCGAAGAAGCGGCGGCCGGCACGGCAGTCGATACCGCGCCGAGCGTCGGTGCGCCCGGCCGGGTGGCCCGCCGTCGCCTCGCGTGGTGGGATAGCGATCTCGCGTACAGCTTCCGCCGCTCGCCGGTCGCGGTGGTCTCGTCGATCGTGCTCGCTGTGTGTCTCGGCGCCGCGCTGTTCGCGCCATGGGTCGCGCCCCACAATCCGTTCGATCTGGCCTCGCTCAACCTGCTGGATGCCCTGTCGCCGCCTCACGGTCTTGCGGGTGCCAAGCCGGAGTATCTACTGGGCACCGACGACCAGGGACGCGATGTGCTCTCCGCGATCATGTTCGGCGCGCGCGTTTCGCTCCTGGTAGGAGTCGCGGCGGTCGTCCTGGCGATGCTGATCGGCGTGAGCCTCGGGTTGATTGCCGGGTATGGTGGCGGCAAGGTCGACGGTTTCATCATGCGCGTGGCGGACGTGCAGCTATCCTTCCCCGCGATCCTCATCGCGCTGCTGGTCGACGGCGTGGCGAGAGCGATCCTGCCACGCGACGCCCACGGGTCGATCGCCCTGTTCGTGCTCGTGCTAGCCATCGGCGTTTCCAACTGGCCGCAATACGCGCGCACGGTTCGCGGGTCGACCATGGTGGAGAAGAGCAAGGAATACATCCAAGCGGCGCGCGTCATCGGTATCCGGCCATTGGGCATCATGTGGCGTCATCTGCTGCCGAACGTGCTCGGGCCGGTACTGGTGCTGGCGACCATCAACATCGCGACCGCGATTCTCACCGAAGCGACGCTGTCGTTTCTCGGCGTCGGGGTGCCGCCCACCGAGCCCTCGCTGGGCACGTTGATCCGCATCGGCAACGATTTCCTGTTCTCGGGCGAATGGTGGATCACCATATTTCCGGGCGCGGCGCTGGTGATCATGGTGCTGGCCATCAACTTGCTCGGCGACTGGCTGCGCGACGCGCTCAACCCCAAGCTACGGTGACTGCCTCTCTGCTTTCCGTCGAGGAGCTTCGCGTCGAGTTTCCTTCGCGCGACGTTACCCTGGTTGCGGTCGACGGCGTCTCATTCTCCATCGCGCCGGGCGAAGTGCTGGGCGTGGTCGGCGAATCGGGCGCAGGCAAGTCCGTGACAGGATCAGCGGTCATCGGCCTGATCGATCCCCCCGGCCGCATCGCTGCCGGCCGCATCGTGCTCGGAGAGCGCAGAATCGACAACTTGCCGCCCGAAGCGATGCGTCGCGTGCGCGGACGCGAGATCGGCGCCGTGTTCCAGGATCCGCTGACCTCGCTCAATCCGCTGTACACCGTCGGCCGCCAGCTCGTCGAAACGATCACCACCCATCTCGATCTTTCGCCTAAGGCGGCGAGAGCAAGAGCGCTCGATCTGCTCGCCGAGGTCGGGATTCCGGCACCGAAGCGCCGCATCGATCAGTATCCGCACCAGTTCTCCGGCGGTATGCGCCAGCGGGTCGTGATCGCGCTCGCGCTCGCAGCGAGCCCCAAGCTCATCATCGCCGACGAGCCGACCACCGCGCTCGACGTGTCGATCCAGGCGCAGATCATCCTGCTGCTAAAAAAGCTCTGTCGCGAGCACAGCACCGCAGTCATGCTGATCACCCACGACATGGGCGTGATCGCGGAAACCGCCGATCGCGTTGCGGTGATGTACGCCGGTCGCATCGTCGAAATAGGCCCAGTCGCCGATGTCATCCACCGGCCGGCGCATCCGTATACGCAGGGGTTGATGGGGTCGATTCCTTCCATCGCCGCCGACCGCGAAGCGCTGGCTCAGATCGACGGCACCATGCCGAGGTTGAACGCTATTCCCAAAGGATGCGCCTTTCACCCGCGTTGCCCGCATGTCTTCGATCGATGCCGGCGCCAGCGACCGGAGTTGATGGCGGTGGCGGCGACGCGCGCCGCGTGCTGGCTGCACGCGCGCTAAAACGACATGCCGGCAGAAGCACACGCTTTGGTCGAACTCGAGAACGTCGCGCGTTATTTCGACGTCTCGCCGCCGTGGCTCAATCGCATCATCGAGCGCCAGCGCCGGCAGATACTCAAGGCGGTCGACGGGGTCACTTTCAGCGTTGCCAAGGGTGAGACGCTCGGGCTGGTCGGCGAGTCCGGCTGCGGGAAATCGACGGTGGCGCGTTTGATCGTCGGCCTATACCGCCCGACGCGGGGCGAGATCCGCTTTGCCGGGCGCCGCATCGACGCTGCAGGCCCTGATCCTGCCGTGCGGCGCGCCATGCAGATGATCTTCCAAGATCCCTACGCGAGCCTGAATCCACGCTGGAGGGTTGCCGACATCGTCGCCGAGCCGATTCGCGCGCACGGCCTTGCCAAGAACGCTCGTGATATCAAATCGCGCGTCGGCGCGCTGCTCGAACAGGTCGGGCTCGCCGCGGCCGACGGCACCAAGTATCCGCACCAATTCTCCGGAGGTCAGCGCCAGCGGATTTCGATCGCCCGGGCGCTGGCGACCCAACCCGCGTTTCTCATCTGTGACGAGCCGACTTCCGCGCTGGATGTCTCGGTGCAGGCGCAGGTGCTCAATTTGATGCGCAGGCTGCAGCGGGAACTGGGCCTTTCCTATCTGTTCATCTCGCACAACCTGGCCGTGGTGCATCACGTTGCGGATCGCGTCGGCGTCATGTACCTCGGGCGCATCGTCGAGCTGGCGCCGGTAAAGCGCTTGTTCACCTCGCCCCAGCATCCGTACACGCGCATGCTCCTGGCTGCGGTTCCCGACCTGACGCTGACAGGGAAGGCGCGCACAGCCGTGGGCGGCGAGGTGCCCAACCCGCTGGAGCCGCCACGAGGTTGCGCATTCCATCCGCGTTGCCCCTACGCCGACGAGCGTTGTCGCCGCGAAGTGCCTCGGCTCAAGCACGCAGCCGGCGATCCCGCAGTGACGGTGGCGTGCCACGCCGTCGAGGAGGGCCGCCTCGCGCAGGAGACGCTCACGGCGGTTTCATAAACGGTTTCTGGATCAAGCTCATCGGCTATAATTACAAGTTGATGGCGGCCCACCTTCCATGGCGGGTCGCATTCGACGAATTAGCGCGAGTCGGGCTTGGGACCGGCGTTGCGCCCATGTAGAAGAATCCTAATTGCGTCTGACTCAGATCAAGCTGGCCGGCTTCAAGTCGTTCGTCGACCCGACCAGCATCGCAACTCCGGGACAGCTTGTCGGTATCGTCGGCCCCAACGGTTGCGGCAAATCCAATGTGATTGACGCGGTTCGCTGGGTTTTGGGCGAATCGCGAGCGTCCGCATTGCGCGGCGAGTCCATGCAGGACGTGATTTTCAACGGTGCGGGCGAGCGAGCTCCGGTGGGGCGTGCGTCGGTGGAGCTATTTTTCGATAACAGCCAGGGGCGCATCGGCGGCCAGTGGGGCGCCTACGGCGAGCTGTCGATCAAGCGTGTGCTCACCCGCGACGGCGACTCGACGTACTACATCAACAACATTCCGGTTCGCCGCCGTGACATCCACGACGTATTTCTGGGCACGGGGCTGGGACCGCGCGCGTACGCGATCATCGAGCAGGGCATGATCTCGCGAGTGATCGAAGCGAAGCCCGAGGAGCTTCGTGTTTTCCTGGAGGAAGCGGCCGGGGTGTCCAAGTACAAGGAGCGTCGCCGGGAAACCGAAGCGAGGCTCGCCGATACGCGGGAAAACCTCTCCCGGGTCGAAGACATCCGCCAGGAGCTTAGCGGCCAGATCGAAAAACTGGACGCGCAAGCCAAGGTGGCCAACGAATACCGGGAATTGGAAGCTCGTCTTAAGCAGGCGCAGCACCTGCTTTGGTACTCCAAGCAGCAGGAAGCCGTGCGCTCACGCGAAAGGCAGGCAGGAGAGCTCGCCAACTTGAGCTCGGCCTTCGAAGCGCTGCAAGCGGAACTACGCGCCGTGGAAAACCGCCTGGAGAGCCTGCGTTCCGAGCACTACGCGGCGGGCGATGAATTGCACGAGAAGCAGGGTGCGTTCTACGCCGCCAACGCGGAGGTGACCCGGCTCGAGCAGCAGCTCGCTTTTGCGCGCGAAAGCGAGGGACGGCTGGCGCAGCAGGCGGCACAGATCGGCGAGCAGATTGCAGCCATCGCTGCGCAGATCATCACTACCGACGACGAGACGCGCTCGGGTGAGAGCGAACAGGAAGCTGCGATTTCCAGGCGCGAAGCGGCGGGCGAGGAGCAGAGCGCAGCGGCGGAGGCCATGGCGCCGCTGGAAGCGCAGGTCGCGGAGGCCGCTGGTGCCATGGCTGCGATTCAGCAGGGCATCGCTGAAATCGAACAGGCGATCCGCGTCGCCGACACTCGGCGCGAAAATGCGAACAAGGTGTTGGGTACGCTTGCTCAGCGTCGAGAGAGGCTGGAGGCAGAGGAAGGCGATCTCGCCGTGCGTCCGTCCAGAGAAATCGCAGTGGTCGCCGAGCAACTCGAACAGGAGAGCGCGGACCTTGCAGAGCGTGAGAAGGCACTCACGGAGCTCAACAACGAGGTTCACTCGCTGCAGGAGCGCCATCGGGTCGCCAACGACGAGTGGCAAAGCGCGAGCAGCGCGCTCGCAGAACGCGAAGCGCGGGCGCAGGCGCTTGCCGCGCTGCAGGCGAAAATCGGCGGCGGCCCGGACGCAGCGGCCTGGACCGCTGCGCATGGTCTGGAGCGGGCCAAGCACCTTTGGCAGCAGCTCGACATCGAACGCGGCTGGGAGGACGCGCTGGAAGCAGTGCTGCGAGAGCGGCTCAACGCACTCGAGGTCTCATCGCTCGAATCCGCTGCGGCATGGACCAAGGGCGAGGTGACCCTACCGGGACGCATCGCTGCATATGCCGTGGTGTCGGCTGAACGCCGCGGCGAGCCGCGTGCCGATACGCTCCTTGCGAAGGTCAAGACCAACCGAGCCGACCTTGGCCGGGTGTTGGCTGACTGGTTGGCAGGAGTCCGCTGCGCTGCCGATCTCGATCAAGCACTGCATGCACGCACTTCGCTGGAAGAGGGCGAAGCGATGGTGACCCCCGCAGGCCATGTCGTCACCGCCCATGCAGTGAGCTTGTTCGCGCCCGACAGCGAGCTGCATGGCGTGCTAGCACGCCAGCGAGAACTCCTCGTGCTCGAGGTGGCGATCGTGGCGGCCCGCGAGCAGACCGCCTCCGCCGAGGCGGCCCGGACGGCGGTCGAGGCCGAGCTCAAGGCGCGCCAGCAGCAATACCACGAGGAATCTCTCGCGCTGTCTTCACAACAAAGGCGCTGTCACGATCTCGAGCTCGAGCTCGTCCAGCTCAAACAGGCGGCTGAATCGGCGGAGCGTCGCCGTGCGCAAATCGGCGAAGAGCTCGCCGCGCTGTCGCAGGAGGAGAACACCGAACGCGAAACGCTGGCGAGCATTGACGCCGAAATCGACAGCGCTCGGAAGCGACTGCGCGCAGAAGCCGAGCAGCTCGACAGCGCGCGCAGCACAGTCGAAGCAACGGAAACCGCGCTCGCGGCCGGCCGCGAGCGCGTCCGAACGGCGGAGCTGTCGGCGCAAGAGGCGGGTTTCGCAGAGCGCGCGTGTGGGGAACGACTTGCCGAGCTCGCGCGCCGGCGCGAAGCGCTCCTGACCCAGTCGGCACAGCAGCAGACGTTGCTCGATCAACTGTCAGGCGAGCGCGGCCAGATCGACCGCGAGCCGCTGGAAACGTCGTTGCAGACGCAGCTCGCGGTTCGCGCCACAGCAGAACAGGTGCTGGCTGCGGCACGCGATCGCCAGGAGTCGCTTTCAACTGAGATGCGCAGCACCGACGAAGCACGGCTCGACGCCAGCCAGAAGCTCGATCCAGCGCGAGCCAAGATCGACGAGGTGCGCTTGAAGGAGCAGGCGGCGACGCTCGCGGAGCAGCAGTACACGGAACAGCTCACCGAAGCGCGTGCCGACATCACCGCGCTGCCGGCCCAGATGAAAGCGTTCGGCAGAGCGAGCGGCCTGCCGGCGGAAATCGAGCGGTTGACGCAGACCATAGCTTCGCTCGGTGCGGTTAATCTCGCCGCGTTGGACGAGCTGGCCCAGACTTCGGAACGCAAGTCGTATCTCGACGCCCAGGCTGCCGACCTGACCGAGGCGATGACGACGCTCGAGAGCGCAATTCGTCAGATCGATCGCGAGTCACGACAGCTGCTGCAGCAGACCTTCGATGCGGTTAACATCAACTTCGGCAGACTCTTCCCGACTCTTTTCGGAGGCGGCCAGGCGCGGTTGCTCCTTACCGGAGAGGAGATCCTGGATTCTGGAGTTCAGGTTATCGCCCAGCCGCCTGGTAAACGCAACACTTCCATCCATCTGCTCTCCGGCGGTGAAAAGTCGCTGACCGCGATCGCGCTGGTGTTCGCGCTTTTCCAGCTCAATCCTGCGCCGTTCTGCCTACTCGACGAAGTCGACGCGCCGCTCGACGATCCCAACACCGATCGCTTTTGCGCTTTGGTGCGCACCATGACTGAGGCGACCCAGTTCGTGTTCATCAGCCATAACAAAATCACCATGGAAATGGCCGGCCAGTTGATCGGCATCACCATGCCCGATCCAGGCGTCTCGCGCGTGGTTGCGGTCGACATTGCCGAGGCCCTCGAGCTTGCCGAAACAGCCGCGCAGTAGAGTTTCCTTAAGGCGTCTTTTGTGCCTGCGCTGAACCCGTTGTTCATAGGCCTGCTCATTGCCGGCGCGGTGCTGGTCGTCGGCGTGATCATCGTCAACTGGCTGCAGGAGCGACGCGTGCGCAGGCGTATCGATGCCACGTTCCGCAAGCCCGCGACGGCTCGCGACAGCGATCGAATAGAGCCGATGCTCGCCGCGGGCGAGTCCGGAGGCGAGACGATCGCGATCATGCAGGACGAGGGCGGCGAGACTGCCGATGAAGCGACGCTGGAACAAACCACGCACGAATTCGAGCCGATTCCTCAGTCACCGGTCCACGCCGACGTCAACGGCATTGGTCCCGACGTCGATATCGAATGCGTGATCGACCTGCAGCCTGAGGAACCGCTTCCCACTGCAGCGCTGGATACGGCGCTTGCTAACGCGCATGCGAAGCCGGTGCGTTGGCTAGGCAAGCGTGCACCGGGGTTGCCGTGGCAGACGCTCGATGCCTATGCGAAGGGCCCGTGGCAGGTGCTCGCCGCATGCCTGTTGCTTGCCAATCGCTCCGGTGCCGCCTCCCTGGAGCAGATCGAACAATTCGTGGGCATGGTCGCGCAAGTCGCGGCGGAGTTGCCGGCGTCGATGGCGGCACCCGACGCCGCGGCCGAAGCTGCACGTGCCGAAGAGCTGGACCGCTTCTGCGCGGATCTGGATGTGCAGATCGGGCTAACGGTCCTCAAAGACGAAGCCACCCAGATCCCAGGCACCAAGCTGCGTGGCATGGCCGAAGCCGCAGGCTTTCGACTGACTCCCGCCGGACAGTTCGACTTCGTCCAGGACGAGACAGGCGCTACGCTGTTCAGCTTGCAGAATTACAAGCAGGAAGCGTTCACCGCCGAGAGCCTGCGCGCGCTTACCACCCCTGGCGTTGTCTTCATTCTCGACGTGCCACGAGTGGCCGATCCCGTACGGGCTTTCGATCAGATGCGGCTCACTGCAAAGCGCATGACGCAAACGCTCGAAGGGACGCTGGTCGACGACAACCGGCGGGCGCTCACCGACGCTTCGCTTGCCGCGATTCGCGGGCAGGTTCAGGCAACCGCGGCGGCCTTGCGCGAGGCACATATCGAACCCGGTGGCCTGCGCGCGTTACGCTTGTTCGGATAATCAGGTTCCATAATGGCTGTACCGGCGAAGGTGTTGAGCCGCGCTGCCAAGCTACGGGCGGAGATCGAGGCGCACAACCACGCCTACTATGTTCTCGATTCGCCTACCATCAGCGACGCCGAGTTCGATCAGCTCTTCCGCGAGCTCGAAGGGCTCGAGCGCGACTACCCCGATCTCGTCACGCCGGATTCGCCGACGCAGCGAGTGTCCGGCGAGCCCGCGGCCGAGTTCGCGACCGTCACCCACAAGGTCCCGATGCTCTCGCTCAGCAACGCGCTTACCGAGCAGGAAGCCGAGGCCTTCGACCGGCGGGTCCGCGAGGGGCTCGGAGTCAAGCAGGTCGAATACGCCGTCGAGCCCAAGTTTGACGGGCTGGCGGTCAGCATCGTCTACGAGGATGGACGCCTCACCGTGGGCGCAACACGCGGCGATGGCTACAGCGGAGAAAACGTCACCGCCAATCTGCGCACCGTGCACGCCATCCCGCTGCAGCTGCCGCGCCAGGCGCCAGCGTACTTCGAAGTCCGAGGCGAGGTGCTGATGCTTAAGCGCGACTTTGCGGCGCTGAACGCTGCACAGATCGAGAAGGGGCTCAAGCCCTTCGTCAATCCTCGCAATGCCGCCGCGGGAGGCTTGCGCCAGCTAGACCCCAAGATGACTGCCGCGCGCCGGCTGACTTTCTTCGCCTATGGGATCGGGGCGGTCGAGTGGGGGAAGAAGGAGCAGCCGCCGACGCAAAACGCATTGCTCGATTACCTGCTTCTGCTGAAGTTTCCGGTAACCAGGCAGCGCGCCGTCGTCCGTGGATTCGATGGACTCATCGGGTACTACCGGTCGATCGCAGTGCAGCGCAGCGACCTGCCGTTCGAAATCGACGGCGTCGTCTATAAGGTCAACGAACTTGCCTTGCAGCAGCGGCTGGGCTTTGTTTCGCGCGCTCCGCGCTTCGCCATTGCCCATAAGTTCCCCGCCGAGGAAATGTCGACCGAGGTACTTGGCATCGAAGTGCAGGTCGGCCGTACGGGCGCGATCACCCCGGTGGCACGCTTGAAGCCGGTGTTCGTCGGCGGCGTGACTGTGACCAACGCGACACTGCACAACGAGGATGAGGTCCGACGCAAGGATGTGCGGATCGGCGATACCGTGGTGGTTCGCCGCGCGGGCGATGTCATCCCCGAGGTCGTGCGCGTCGTGGTGGAAAGACGTCCGAAAGGCGCAAGTCAGTTCGTCATGCCGGCGCGCTGTCCTGAGTGCGGTTCCAAGATAGTGCGCCTTCCTGACGAAGCGATCGCGCGTTGCTCGGGAGGCCTGGTGTGCCCGGCACAGCGAAAGCAGGCGCTGCTGCACTTTGCGGGCCGACGGGCGATGGACATCGAAGGCCTGGGGGACAAGCTAGTCGATCAGCTGGTGGATGCGAGCATCGTTCACACGCCGGCCGACTTGTACAAGCTCGGCGTTGCGGCGCTTGCCGAGTTGGAGCGGATGGCGGAGAAGTCGGCAGCGAACGTCGTAGCGGCGATCGACCGCAGTCGGAAAACAACGCTTGCACGATTCATTTTCGCGCTGGGAATCCGTCACGTCGGCGAAACCACTGCCAGGGATCTTGCCGCGCATTTCGGCATGCTCGACTCCCTTATCGACGCTGACGAACAAGCGCTGCTCGAAGTGTCCGACGTCGGTCCGGTCTTGGCACAAAGCATTCGTCAGTTCTTCAGCGAAAGGCATAACCGCGAAGTCATTGCCCAACTTCGCGCCGCGGGGGTACATTGGCCGGAAGCGGCGCCCAGGCGTGCGCCGGCCACCGGTCCGCTCGTCGGATTGACCTTCGTGCTGACGGGTACGTTGCCAACGCTTTCGCGTGACCAGGCAAAGGAGCTCATCGAGCGCGGCGGAGGGAAGGTCGCCGGCAGCGTAAGCAAAAAGACCGACTACGTCGTCGCCGGCGCGGACCCGGGTAGCAAGCTTGTGCGCGCCGAGGAACTGCAGGTGCCGGTGCTCGACGAACAACAATTCAGGAAGCTCACCCATGGCGTTCGGTAAGGTCAACAAGGCCGTTTTCCCGGTTGCAGGTCTCGGCAGCCGCTTCCTCCCGGTGACCAAGGCAAGCCCCAAGGAGATGCTGCCCATCGTCGACAAGCCGCTGATCCAGTACGCGGTCGAAGAAGCCGCTGCGGCAGGCATCGTCGACATGATTTTCATCACAGGCCGCAACAAGCGCGCCATCGAGGATCACTTCGACAAGGCTTACGAGCTCGAGACGGAGCTCGCCGCACGCAACAAGAGCGCGCTCCTAGAGACCGTTCAGGGGTCCACACCCCCAGGCATCAACTGCATTTACATCCGCCAGGCGGAAGCGCTGGGCCTGGGGCACGCGGTGCTCTGCGCCGAGCCGGTGATCGGCGCCGAGCCGTTCGCGGTGCTGCTCGCCGACGACCTGATCGACGCCGGCACGCCGGTGATGGCGCAGATGACGGAAATCGCCAAGCGCGAGCAATATTCGGTGATCGGAGTCATGCAGGTGCCTGAAAGCGACGCCGGGAATTACGGCATCGTCGAGACCGACGCATCGGACAACCGTTTGTCGCGCATCTCGCGGATCGTCGAAAAGCCCAAGTCGGGCGAGACCTCGTCCACGCTGGCGGTCGTCGGCCGCTATGTCCTCACGCCGCGCATTTTCCATCATCTGAAAACCATGGCGCCGGGGGCCGGCGGAGAAATCCAGTTGACCGACGGCATCGCGCGGCTTTTGGAAGACGAGAAAGTGCTTGCCTACGAGTTCGAAGGCCGCAGATACGACTGTGGCAACAAGCTCGGCTATCTCGAAGCGACCGTCGAGCTCGCGCTCAAGCACCAAGAAGTCGGCCGGGGGTTTGCGGACTTCCTCAACCGGCGACGATGACGCTGAACGAGCTGCGCTACATCGTCGCGGTAGCGCAGGAAAGGAATTTCGGGCGCGCGGCCCAGCGCTGCTTTATCAGCCAGCCGGCGCTCTCGATTGCCATCCAGAAGCTGGAAGAAGAACTCGCGACGCAGCTCTTCGAGCGTGCCAAGTCGGAAGTCACGGTCACCCCAGTCGGCGAGCGCATCGTCGAACAGGCGCAGAAGGTACTCGAGGAAGCTGCTCGCATCCGCGACATCGCGCAGGCGGGACGCAACCAGCTGGTCGGCATGTTCCGCCTTGGCGTGATCTACACGGTCGCGCCGTATCTGCTCCCTGACCTGATACCGGCGCTTAACGAGCGCGCGCCGCAGATGCCGCTGGAGATCGAGGAGAACTTGACCGAGCATCTGGAGACGGCACTCAAGACCGGGCGCATCGACGCGGCGATCATCGCGCTGCCATTCCATCCACCGGGAGTCGTCACCGACTTTCTATACGAAGAGCCTTTTCAGGTTGTCGTGCCGCAGCGTCATCGCTGGGCCAAGCGCAGGTCGGTCGACCCCTCCGAGCTGCGCGACGAGCACACCATTCTGCTCAACGTCGGCCACTGCTTTCGCGACCAGGTACTGCAAAGCTGTCCCGAGTTGAATAGCAGCGACGCACCGGTGACGCGCACCAACTCCCTCGAGACCATACGCAACATGGTGGCCTCGGGTCTCGGCGTCTCCGTGCTTCCGCGCGACGCTCTGACACCGAAATACCACAGCCGGCTGGTGGTGCCGGTGCCTTTCGTGAAGCCGGTGCCCTCGCGACGAATCGCGTTGGCTTATCGCAAGAGCTTTCCGCGGCCGGCTGCGATCGCTACGCTGCGCGAGGCCATCGCAGCATGCCGCGGCGCGAGCCCGGGAGCAGGGTCTCGACGAGTGAAGCGTAGTGGGGATGCGACCCAGGCGAGTCGACGCAAGACCGCAAATACTTAGGCGGAAATTTCTCCGGTGACGGCCGAAGAGGTGCGCGGGGAAAGCGCGTTACCGCTGGACTCCAAGCTGTAAGACGCCGACGCTGAATCAGCGACGCAAGCGACTCGGCCTTGGACGGGCCATCCGCCGCCACGCCAGCGCGACGATACCAACAGCGAGCAAAGCGATCGAGTTTGGCTCCGGTACCGACGCGACAGTGATCGAAACGTCGCTCACGTTGGTAGGCTGGCAGACCTGCAGCGCGTCCTGTCCCAGCCCGATGGTGTAGGAGAACAGCGCACCCCCGCAGAGGTCGCCGGTGTCGAGCGGCACCGTGTCACCAGTGTCCGGGTCGATGTACTCGACGGAAAGCGAGAACGCCTGCGGGAAATCCGGCGGAGGTACAAGGTCGCTCGTCATGAACGAGAAAGTGAACAGAGTGCCGAAGGTATAGTCGACCGCAACTTCGCTGAAGGACGCAGTAAGCCTGAGCGTCCAAGGTCCGTTGCCGGTGACGTCGCCCATGGTCGATGTGTTGTTGACGTGGCCATTCCCACCAAACGGAAAGTCGAGCGTTACAAAATTGTCCGGTCCCGGTGGCACGAAGCCGGTGAAATCGAAGAACAGTAAGCCTTGAAGTCCTTGAAGACCCGTGGTGTCGAACGAACCACTTAGCTGCGTCGCACTGGCCGACCCGATTGGACACGACACCGCGAACAGCATCGCGGCGACGACTATGATCCGGCGCGATGAATTTCGCATCTATTCTCCCATCGCTTGCATTGGCCGAAAAACGAATCAAGCATATTCCGATCCATCCCAGGCAGTTACGTTATGGTTCAGCCGGTTATTGCAGCTGAAAGCCAGTGGACAGGCCCGGCAATGTAAAGGCGCCCGACGATAACGGCGCATTCGCAGCGGCTGAGAGGGCGTAACCGTATAGGGTCCGGTCCCTGTGATCTGTTGTGTACGATCGCTTAGCCGAGGGTACTCAGCCACGCGCTCGCTTCTTCGATCGCTTGTTCGTACGACAAGGTTTGGCCCTCTGCTTCGGCGTCATTGAACGTCTCAGGACCAAGCCGGACACGAGCCTCCGCGATCAGAGGCGCGAGCAACGCTTCGTCGGCCGGGTCGCGGTGATATCCCGTCTGCGTCGTCTGCGCCTCGACGGCGCCGAAGAATCGAGCTGCGCGCGTCCATTCACCACACAGTGCGGCGAGAGCGGCACACACGTCCAGCCCACACTGTCCGGTGGGCTTCGACTGCATCTCGATGGAAATCGTGAAAACGTCCTGCAGGATTTCACGGGCTTGTTTGGCGGACCCGCGTCCGATCGCGACGATCGCGAGATTGAGTAGAACGACAGCCGTAGCTTCGCGATCGCCGAGCTCACGCACCAGGCCAAGCGCCTGTTGATAGAGGGCATCGGCGTCGTCGAGCGCTCCCTCCATTCGATCGAGCTGCGCCAGTCCATTCAGAGACACGGCCAGTTCGCGCTTGTTGCCGCACTTGCGCGAGAGGACGATCGCTTCCTCGAAATACTTTCGCGCAGAGACAGGGTCCTCTTGGCCAAGCGCCGCTAGAGCGAGAGTCGAGTTGAGCGATGCGGCGAGAGATTCGTCTCCGATCTCGCGTGCGATCGCCAGGCTTTCTTCTAGATACGGGCGCGCTTGTGCGTACTGGCCCATGAAACAAGCGAATTGACCAGCGGCAAACAGCGCCCGACAGCGCTCCAGATGACGCACCTGAGCGCCAACGCGATCGAGTGCCTCCACGGTTACCCGCTTACCGAGCTGCATCAGGCCACGGCTCACCCAGTATCTCTTGATCGCATGAACGAGCCGCAATCCCATTGCGGCGCCGCCCTGCGCGCGATCGCACCAGGCGTGCGCAGAGAGCAAGTTCTCTCGCTCGAGGTCGAGCAGCTCGAGCCATTCGCCCTGCTTGGGGCCGGTCAGGGCCGGGCCTGCCTCCTCGGCAAGAGCGAGATAGAACGCGAGATGGCGTGCGCGGACCTTATCCTCATCGTCCGATTCATTCAGACGCTCGCGCGCGTACTCGCGCATAGTCTCGAGCATGCGATAGCGCGTGGTTCCGTTGCGCTCTTCGAGGACGACCAGACTCTTGTCTGCGAACGAACCGAGGAGGTCGAGCACCTCGTCCCCCACGACATCCTCGCCGGCGCATACCTGCTCTGCTGCTTGCAGCGTCCACCCCCCGACGAATACGGCAAGCCGGCGGAACATCTCCCGCTCCACCGGGTTAAGCAGGTCATGACTCCAATCGATGAGCGCGCGCAGCGTCTGCTGCCGAGGCAGCGCTGTGCGCGCTCCTCCGGTCAGGACGTGGAACCGCTTGTCGAGTCGCTGATTCAGCTCCTCCACGGACATCGCTCGCAGGCGAGCCGCAGCCAGTTCGAGCGCCAATGGAATGCCATCCAGGCGCTGGCAGATCGACGCCAGCGCCGGCGCATTGGCATCCGTTACCTGAAAAGAAGGCTTTACCGCGAGGGCACGATCGGTGAAAAGGCGAACAGCGGCATATCGAGTCAACGATTCTGCCCGCGGGGTCGTCCTCGGATCCGGTAGCGAGAGCGAGGGGACCCGGTAGGCTACCTCGCCTCCGATGCGCAGTAGTTCGCGGCTGCTCGCCAGGATTCGGACTTGAGGACACGAAGAAAGGAGTCCCTCGCACAACTCGGCACATGCCAGAACCAGATGCTCGCAGTTGTCCAGAATCAGCAGCAGCTCCCTGTCGCCGATTTTCTGGATCAATGTTTCGGTGAGCGGCTCTCCGGGCTGTTCCTTGATTCCGAGGATACTCGCCACGGCCTGCGCTACCAGCCGTGGGTCGCTGAGCGGAGCCAGCTCAGCAAACCAGACGCCGTCCGCGAACTCGTCGATCAAGTCGGCCCCCACCTGCAGTGAGAGACGCGTTTTGCCCGCACCGCCGGTCGCGATCAATGTCACCAGCCGTGACGAACGTAACAGCCCCTTCACTTCGTCCATCTCGTGCTCGCGGCCCACAAAGCTGGTGAGCTGTATAGGCAGGTTCTGTGCACGAGCGTCGAGCGTCTTGAGAGGCGCGAAGTCGGCGGCAAGGCCCGGAACGATGAGCTGGTAGACCCGCTCCGGACGGATCAGATCCTTGAGCCGCCGCTCGCCCATGTCGCGCACGCTAAACCCGGCGGCAAGATGGTCGCGAACCAGTTTCTCGGTCGATACCGAAAGCAGGATCTGCCCACCGTGTCCTGCCGCGAGCAGGCGCGCTACACGATTCAGGGGCGGGCCGAAGTATCCGCTGTCGCGAATCTCTGCGACACCGGTGTGCAGAGCCATGCGTACTTTGATCCGCGCGGCCTCAGTCCATGGTTCCTTCGCCAGGACGATCTGCGCATCGCTGGCGGCCGCGAGCGCGCTGCCAGCGGTCTGAAAGGCCGCACAGAATGCATCGCCGGCGGTCATGAAGACATAGCCCCCGTGGCGATCGATCGCGTCGCGCACAATGGTGTCGTGGCGGGCGAGAGCGGCCGCCATCGCCTGGGGCTCGTGTTCCCAGAGCCTCGTGCTGCCCTCGATGTCGGTAAACAGGAACGTGACCGTGCCGGTCGGCAGGTCAGGCATCGTGGTCTCCTTCGCCGCGAAGGATGAGGTTTCCACGAGTGCAGGTCAACTGCAAGGCAGAATCGTTTGCCGGCGCAGCAAGTCAGGCGCTCGATCTCGAGTGCCCGATATCACCGAAGACGACTCTCACCTAGCGATGAGATGGCGAAGCCAAGCGAACCGACCACTTCGCACTATCATGGGCCGACGAACGCTTGATTGTCGGCGGAAATATTGAATACAGTGCCGAGTGGCTCTGGCGTCCGCACGTCTTGTGAGAAAGCAAAGACGTTGACCTGATAGTTTGCGCCCGTGGTGAGTGTCAATCCCGTAAGGGTCGCGGTGGTGGAAGCTCCAGACACGATCTTCTCACCGATCACTCCGGTAAACGGAATAGCGTTGACGCGAACGAGGAATGATTTCGCGCCCGACGGTCTCGTCCATCCAACGGTCACGCTGCCCGCGGATGTCGTCACGCTCGTGATTTGGGGCGCTGCCAGTTGGTTGGTAGCGTCGAGCGTGGACGTACCGCTGAATAGAGTAGCCCCAGCGGTGCCTTGCGCCGTATAGCTCCCCGTGATGGGCAGGGTGAATGTCCAGCAGATTGATCGGTTTGCGATAGGTATACGGACGTATTTCGGCCCGGAGCCGACGAAAAGTCCCATCGCGCCCACAGCTCCTGTCGGGATCGAACTCACCGTGCTGGTGGCGGTGTCGAACGTTCGAACTCCATTCGCCGTTGCGACATAGACACGCGTACCATCGGCAGTCACCGCCACACCATTTACAGCGCCCCCGGTCGTGCCCAGCGCAACGGTGGCGGAAACCGTATTGGTGACCGGATCTATGACCGAAACGTTGCTACCCGTCGAAAGGTAGACTGGAGCACCGCTCGGATGCACGGCGATGCCGTCGTTGGCGAAGGGCGCGGAGATTGGAATCGCGGCCACGACGGAACTAGTGCCGATATCGATGACGGCAACGCTGGCGCTCCCATCAGCCCATGCGTACAGGCGCGCATCGTCCCGAGAGATCGCAATGCTCCCAAATGTAGAGAGAGCCCCTCTTGGTATCGAACCGGTGACAAGATTGGTGGCGGTATCGACGACCGCGACGCCGGCTCCGTAAGCTACATATAGGCGCGTCCCGGCGTGGTTGACAACAACATCGACGGCTCCCGCCGCTGGTATCGTGGTAATCACCGAATTCGTACCTGCATCGATCACCGAGACCGTGCCGGCCGTGAAGCTCGCGACATACATGCGAGTGCCAGATGGACTCACTGCAAGCCCTTGCGGCCCCGCCCCTACGGGGATCGTCGCGATCACCGCATTCGTGAATGTGTCGATAACCGAGACGCTGTTGCTCCCGAAATTTGACACGTAGACGCGCGACCCTCCCCGGTTTACGACCGCGGCGTACGGGTTCGTCCCTACAGTCACGGTCGCTGCGACAACGTTCGTTGCTGTATCTACAACGAGCAGCTTGCCGGCCGCCGTGGCGAAATAGGCAAAAGGAGCGGCGGGGTCTGTCGGTTGCATGGCCGCTGGCTGGTAGAGGACGCAACTCAAAGGATTGCCGCCGTTCCAGGCCGGTGGCCCCACGACGTTAACGGAGGGTAGCGTTCCAGCGATCGTGATGGGATCGGAAACAAAGGCTGTACCGATCAACCCGAGGCTCCGATCGAAATAAGTACCGCCCGCAATGGGGAGCGACAAGCTCGCCTCGTACGCACCCATATCGGCCGCAACACCCGCCACTCGGGGGAACCCCAAACCACGCTGATCCGTCGTGAGAGCTAGGGGGTTGCTTCCGGCGGCAAGCGCAGGGCTGCCGGCCAGGAGCGCGTGAGTCTGTGTCAGCCCGCCGTTGAAGCTGAGCGGCCCTACGATCGGGTCGGCACCGACCACGCTGCCTGGGCCCGACACGACCATTGCGCAGGTCGAGCACGGATTCTGGATCAGCGAATTGAAGGCGTTGACCGAGAACGTTGGGATCACGGCGGTGCTGGTCGAAACGTCGACTCCCGGGCTGTTGTTCGCCAAGATGGACGAAACGACCGTCAACGTGGGTGCAGTCGCATTAGCGGCGGAGGCCGGGTTCGTTGCCCCTGTGGTGACCAGGATTCCGCCAGTCCGGCCGGGTGCTGCCGAATTGCCGTTCATCGTCGAGTTATCCAGTTCCACCGTCACGTTGCCGAATGCGCGCATCGCACCCGCGGTCGCGCTCGAGAAATTGTTGGAAATCGTGGAATTGATGATCCTCGCTGCCATCGCGTTGCCTGGCCCCTGCAGGTTGACCGTGTTATTGGTGAGAAGCAGCCCACCACCCCGCGTAATGTCTGCTCCGGTTACGTCGTTAGCCGAGTTTTCGGCAATCTCGGAGCGCAACACGAGCAATGACTTGGCCGTCAAAGAGAGGCCGCCGCCGTAATAGGTCTGACCTGCGACTGGCGGATTTGGAGCGTCAACGCGATTACCGACAATCCTCGTATCGACGATCGCGATGTCGGCGAGCGAGGATGCTGCTATTGCGCCGCCACGACCTAAGGCGGAGAAACTCAATGGCTGTGAGCGATTGCCGCTGAACAAACTGTTAAGAATCGTTACGGAAACCGGCGTGGTCGTTGGAAGTATCCCGCAGCGCTCGGAGAAGTTCAGCGCGCCGCCACTCGAATTGGGAAAGCTGACTGGCGGCACCGCCGGTGTGGCGATGTTGTTCAAGAACTGTGCATCATTAATCGCAATCGCCTGCCCTGGGTATTGCAAGTCGAAACCAACGCCGCCGCCGCTCCGCGCGCTACTGTTGTCGATGGTGACCGAATCGAGCAGGAGGCTGTGCCCGGTATAGATTGCGCCGCCAAAACTATCGACAAAGTTTGCAGCTGCATTGGTGAGGCGAAGGCGCCTGATGAACACAAGATAGTCGGGCCCGGGCTCCAGCGCTGGACAAGCGGTACTCGTCGCGAAGATCGAGAAAATCCGACTGTTGCCATTGCCATCGATGGTAAGAACGTCAGACCCAGGACCGTCGATCGTCACCGCACGGGAAATCTGAATCTGCCCGGTCGTAAGGACGATCGTTCCCGTCAACCCTTGGGCGAAGTTGACGATATTTGGCCCGGGCGCCGTCGCGTTGGCGCTTGTGATCGCGCTGCGCAAGCTGCCGGCACCCCTGTCGTTCAAATTGGTGACGGTGAACACTGCCGGCGGCGAACCGGCTGCAGCTACGGCGAAGCTCAGAGTCTGCTGGGCCGCGTCACTATAAGGACCGCTACCCACCTGATTGGCCGCGATAATGCATTGACCGGGGGCGAGCAGATCCACTCCGGTCAGGTTGTTGAGCGTAGTGTTTGTGGCGCAGATCGTCGGCGTCAGCGAGGTGAAGGCGATCGGCATCGTCGACGGCGCCGAGGTTGGGCTTGAGCTTGTCGCGGTTACAAAGACCAGCGGCTGACCCACCGTGACGCCTATCGGGGCTGGCCCGAAGGTGATCACCTGGGCTGCAGAGCTGATCGTGAAGGTTCGTGCCTGCGCCGGTGCGGCGGCGTAGAGTGGGTCGCCGTCCTGCATTGCCGTCACGGTACACGTTCCGACTCCAGAAACCTGCACGCTATTGCCCGCCACGGAACAGGCTCCGCTCGCGGTGAAAGAGACAGGCAGCCCCGAGCTCGCAATCGCGTATACCCCGAAAGCCGGCGCACCATAGGAGATGTCCGGCAGGTTACCGAAGGCAATAGTTTGAGCGACCTTGCCGACGACGAATTGCTGCGCCGGGGCGAACATGAGCGCGGCCGGAGCGAAGGTTGAATCGCCGGCGAAGGAAACGCCGGTTACCGAATAATTGCCGGCAGGGAGTCCAGGTGGCGGCAACATGGCCTGACCGAGCTCATCGGTATTGGCCCAGATTATTATCGAACCGCTCGGTCCCGTCACAGAAAAGCTCACTGCTTCCTGCTGCAGCGCTTGCACTTTTCCGCCTAAGGTCCCGGTGAGTACGGCCCCGCTTGGCAACAACGGCGCGAGCGCCGAAGGCGCTTGGGTGATCTGGAATGGAGCCGTCGCAGAGGACCCCAGGTAATTGTCGTCGCCAGCAAAAGAAGCGGTGATCGAGTAGCTGTCCGGAGCGGCATCCGCCCTCATGTTGATGCTTAGTGTTCCATCGGCAGTGGTGATGCCGATTTGTGCGGCGCCGCCGACCGATATAGTGACGATCTTGCCGGCAAGGCCCACACCGGCATCGGCCAGCTTGACTTTGATGGCGACCGTGTCGCCGACGGCGGCGGAAGTGGGCGGCGAAACGAGCGCGAGGGTTGTCGCAGCGGGCGCCGCAGCAACGATCCCGTAATAGGCGCCGCGGTTGTCGTCCAGCGCGACCAGACCAATGCCGCTCACTGCCTGAACGACGTATTTCAGGTTGACGGGTGCGCTGACAAGACGCCCGGTCCATAGCCGTGAATCTTCGCTGCTGCAATCGGGGGCAAGCGGCGCCACGCATTGGCTCAAGTCGAGCGACGTCCATGTCGCGGAGGCATCGCTTGTATAGGTAATCCACACCTGGTGGATCGCCGCGGCCGGATCGCCGACGACTTGCACCGAAAAGACAACGTCGCTACCGCTCTTTTGGTCGCTGACCGCGACGATCGAAGGCGCATCGGACAGCGCAGCTTGGCTCAGGTTGCCGCTGTAGAAAAGCTTCAGGTCCAGATTGGTGAATTTCCGCTCCGTGCTGGTTCCGTCCGCCAGGCTCGCGATTCGATGCTGCGCCGGAGTGACCAGCAGCTGCGTTCCGCCGCTTCCCGCGAGCGCTCCGAAATAATTGGGGCTCCACATGCGGGACGGATAAAACACCGGAGACACGAACGGAACATGCACGCCGCGAAGCTCAGTCGTCGCCGAGCCGGAGAACGGAAGCATGGGCGCTGAATCGGCGTAGGTACCGCCACGGAAGCCGACGCCGCGCAGCACGACGGTTTGATCGGTCGGCGTCACGTTAACCACCGCAAGTGGCAGGACCGGCTCGCCCGGCTTGCTTACCACGCCATCGGGACCGTTGAGCCATGATGCGATCACGTCGGGGCCGCCGCTGACGCTCTTGAGCGCAATGTTTGCGGAGGTCAGATTCGGCGCCACGCTGAGGTTGTATGTCTCCAGCCCCAACGTCGCTGCAGGTCCCGCACTCACCGGCACCGGGGTGATGACGCCTTGATTGGGTGGAACTGCGCCGCGGCCGGCGGGCATGTTGACGCCCAACATCGGCAATCCGAATAGCGTTACTTCACGGAGTGCCTTTTCGTGAATACCGCGAATATCCGGTGTCGCCGCGAGGTAGTCGAGCTTCGCGCTGACCAGCGCCTCGCCTACCGAGATGGGACCATTGCCTGCACGCAACTCACGGGCGAAGTTCTTATAGAGTCGCTCGTCGTACTCGACGAAATCGGTGTCGCCGTATTGATAGCCGGTGCCGGCGATGAGTGTCGCGTGCTTGCGCGCAAAGCTCTGCGCCCAGTCGAGCTGCAACGTGACCCCGGGGATCGCGTCGCTGTCGACCAGGTTGTATCCGGAATGGCATCCTGCACTGAACACGACGGAGTTGGTGAGATCGACGGACGAAGCCGCGAGATCCGTCGTCAGCAGGCTGGTGGCGAAGTCCGCCGCAAGCGCACTGTTGGCGCTGAAGTGACCGGCGAGAAAAATCACGTCGTGGCGGTTTACGAGCAGCGCCTGGCCGAGCTGCGTCGCTGTCCACGAGGCGGGATCCTGTGGTGAAACGCCTTTGGGCGTAATCAGCGCATCGGAGACGCCTCCGGTGCCAGCCTGGAGCTCGGTTCTCACCGCGTCTGCTGCGTCGGCGAGGAAATCGTACCCGGTCACCAGCGAGGTGCTCGGAGACACGACGCCGTTGGCCGCAAATGCGGCATCGATGATGCCCGCAATCTCGGTGGGCGTTTCCACCAATCGGCCGACGGCGAGCCCCGGCACGGCAAAGTCGGTTCCCGGGAGTGACAGCGTCGTGCCGGAACCGTAGTCGTCCTGACTGAGGACAAAGTCTCGGCGCAGGCTCGCTTCGGAGGGCGAATTGCTCTGCACAGGAGGAACGAACCCTGATTCCTCTCCCAGGCCGCTCTGGTCGGGGCTGCGGAAGAACGGAATAGCCGAGTCGCTCCCGATGATGACGACATAGCGCAGCGGGTTGTCTCGATAGGAATCGACGATGCCCTTGATCTCCTGCGCCACCAGGTTCTTGGCGAACGGGCACGCAGGGTTAGCGGCTGCCTGCGCTTTGAGCGCCGTCACCCGTGCGTCTCCTGCTACATCAATAGTCACGCCGGGGAATTGGGGGACTCCGGCGAGCGCGTTTAGCCGGTCGCGCAACGTCCCGCCACCGGGTAGCAGCAACGGATCGTCGAGCGCAACGACCGACGAATCGGTGAGGATCACGGTGCTTAACCCGGCCGCAGGCACGCGAGAACGGGAACTAATCGCGAGGTCGGTGACGCCCGTGCAGGTCGTCGGGCCCTTGACGACGTTCAAGACGAATGGGGTGGTGGTATTGAAGGCCCCGTTACGGCCTATGACACGGACGTAGAAATTGCCGGTGCTATTCCAAGTGTTGACGACCGTAAACTCGCTGGCCGTTCCCGGCGTAGCCGAGACTGCGATGATGGTTCGGCTCTGCGCGGTCGAAAACGCCTTGGCTATATCCGTAGAGCTGAAAATCGACGGCGAGAAAATCGACGGCGAGAAAATGCTGGGGCTGAAAATCGATGGGCTGAAGATTGACGGCGAGAAAATCGATGGCGTGAAAATGCTGGTGCTGAAGATCGACGGACTGAAGATCGAGGGACTGAAGATCGAGGGACTGAAGATCGACGGACTGAAGATCGAAGGACTGAAAATCGAAGGAGCGTAGGCGTCCGGGCTGAAGATCGACGGTGAAAATATGCTGGGACTGAATATGGACGGCGCATACTCGGCCGAAAGCTTCAGCAGGTCGTTAACGCCCGCCTTGGCCGGATCGAACTGGCTCAGAAACGCCTGGCTGATGTCCTTGAAAACCGCCAGATCGTAGTCGGCGGGAAGATTGGTGAGCGACACCTGGATACGTTGCCCGGGTGTAACGGCGAAGCGATACCAGCGTGCCTTGCCGGGCAGGTCGATCAGGTCGCTTGCGTTCAGCGTGGCGTCGATGGGAAACGCCTTCGGCCAGGAGTCATTGTCGCGAGCGGCGACCTGGCACAGCGACGGCGGGCTCATTCTGGGTGCCGTGAGCTTCGCGGTTACGAAAGAGCCAGGAGTGATTCCGGAAACGGCGACCGCGAAATAGCCGTTGCTGTCGGTCATGGTGGCGACTGGCGCACCCACCGCAGCGCCGCCGACCAGCGTGCCCGCCACGCACACCGCAGCCGACGATAGCTGCAAGGAAATCAATTGGCTCGGCACGCCATCCGCGCGTCCGAGCAGCGTTGCGTCGTTGGGTCCGGTCGAAACTACGTTGAACAGGACCGGCGCGTCCGCCGGCACGTCGACGCTATACAGCACTTGCACGTTGATCCCGAACGCAACGCCTGTTGGATTGGCGAACTTGAGCACGAAGGTAAGCGTCGACCCGCTGGCGAGCTGCGTGCCGGCCGCCATTGGACTGACGTAGGGCTTGCCGTCCGCGGTCAAGCCGACCTTGTTGGCGAGCGTGACTGCCGTGGGAAGTCCAGGAACGACGACGGAAATCGGAGCCAGCACGGGCGCGCCGCCGGCATTGGTCAACTTGACGGTCGAATCGAAGGTGCTGGTTATACGATTGAAGACAAGCCCGGAGCGAACAATGGTGAACTGGTTGGTGATGTCGAGCGTCACGGCTTGGCCGAGCGCAGGAAGCGCCAAGGCGAGCGCGATCACGCAGAATTTCAGAAGGTTAATAACTCGCGGCGCGGCAGCAAGCGCTGCAGCCGCAATGACTGTCCCTGTCGCGCGCATCGGATCCCCCTGCAATGCCGAACCCCCGGCGAGATAGTGCGCTCGCTGACGCCGCACAGTCAACGGTTCCGGGTGATTGAAAGGCTTCGAAGAATTTGATCGAGAATTTGGCCAAACATGCAAAGCGTCGCATCGACACACGCACGGCGAGGTTTGCGCGTGCCCAGTAGTGAACAGATGCATCGATCTGCAACTAAGCCGCACGCAAGGAAGTGGCGTCGGCCGCCCCTGCGGACCTGGATCATGGGGCGGCGCAGACGCTATCGACCCGACTAACCGTCGTGTTAACGTGCTACTGGTGCTTCAGCCACCGAATCTCATTTCTCAGGTGATCTGTCATGTTCTCGGACCTCAAAGGTAAAGCGGTTTTGATCACCGGCGCGTCGACCGGCATCGGCGCCGCTGCAGCGCGGGCCTTCGGACGGTTAGGCTCTCGGGTAGCGATTCACTACAACGCGAGTCGCCCGAAGGCCGAGCAGGTCGCAGCCGACGTGCAGGCCGCTGGGGGAGAAGCGGTCTTGATAGCCGGCGACCTGTCCGAGCCTTCCAACGCGAAGAAAGTCGTCGCCGAAACGCTTGCAGCGTTTGACCGCGTCGACGTGCTTATCAACAACGCGGGAGGACTAGTCAAACGCACCCGCATCGAAGACTACAGCCTCGAGTTCCTTCAGGAGGTCATCGCCCTCAACGTGACCCAAGTGGCCATGTTCGTGCACGAGGTGATCCCTGTCATGCGCAGACAGAAAGGCGGATGTGTGATCAACGTCAGCTCGATCGCCGCGCGTCACGGGGGCGGCGCCGGTGCCATCATCTACGCCGGAACAAAGGGATTTATCTCCACGGCGACACACGGGTGGGCGAAGGAAGTCGCCAGCGACGGAATCCGCATCAACGCGGTGTCTCCGGGAGTGATCGCGACGCCGTTTCACGAACGCTACTCGACCGCAGAGCAACTCAAGGCCATGCAGGCGACGATTCCCATGAATCGCCTTGGCACGCCGGAGGAATGCGCCGGCACCTTCGTTTACCTCGCGTCAGACGCGATGAGCGGCTATGTCACGGGGCAGGTGATAGAGGTCAACGGCGGCCAGTACATGCCATAGCGAGCGGCTCAGAGGTACTGAGCGACGCATCACACTAGCTCGCTACCCCTCGTCCTTACCTAGCAAAGCGGGCAATTCTGCGAGTGAACGAATAATTGCATCGGGCGCCGGTCCATGCCGATCGACCGGGGCACCGGCGCGGTTGGCCCAAATCGAAGTGAAGCCGAAGGCCTTGGCTCCGATTGCGTCCCACCCGTTCGACGACACGAACCCAATGCGAATCGGCAGCAGCCGTAAGTGATCAACCGCGAGCTGATAGACGCGCGGGCTCGGCTTGTAGGTGCCGGCAGATTCCACAGACAAAATGGCGTCAAGATACTGTCCAATCCCTGTAGCCGCGGCCAATGGCTCGAGCATTTCACGCGTGCCGTTGGAAAGAATCAACCGTGGAAGCGGCGCAAGTCTCGCCAAAGCGTCCGCGGCGTCGGGGAACGGGGTGAGATCCAAGTAAGCATCGAGCAGGCGATGGCGAGCTGGCGCGCTCAAGCTTAAGCCCATCGCAGCGGTGGCGTATTCCAGGGCGTGCGCCGTAATCGCGGCGAAGTCTTCGCGCCGCTGCATCGGACTCTGCATCAGACTCTGCAGCCAGGTGTATTCGAGTTGCTTAGCCCGCCACAGCTTCGAAAGCGCAGCACCGTGACCAGGGAACAGTCGCTCCGCAGTGGATTCGACGGAGTGCACGTCGAACAATGTCCCGTAGGCGTCGAAGACGAGCGCATCAACGGCAAGCGAACGACCAGAGGAGACAGTCATCATCGTGTATCGACGCCGGTTTTGTCGTCGATGCTATACAGAATTGAGTCGATATTGCGCATCGCGTCTCACGCGCTCAAAAAAATAGGGGTTACACTTGCGTGCAACCCCTTGGTTCCATGGTGGGCGATACTGGGATCGAACCAGTGACCCCTGCCGTGTGAAGGCAATGCTCTACCGCTGAGCTAACCGCCCGCGCGAACCCAGACAGGAGCGAACATTTAATCATGCGGTCCCTCGGAGGGTCAAACCGCTACGGCAAAGCGTCTAAGCTAGTCTTGGACAAATTAGGCACCGAAGTGGTGCATAAATCGTGCCCCGAGCACCACCTCGCTCCTCGCGCACGTGAATGCTTTTCGATAAGCTTCTAGGCGGAAAAGCAAAAATCCTGCTGGCTCGAGTCTTGCTGAAAAGGCAACAATTTAGCGGTTTTGCCCCGTGTCCCTGTCTCTTTTCGATGAAATGCAACGCTCCGGCGGCGAAGTGCGGGAGCATTACCAGGCGTTCGCCGACTGGCTCCAGCGCACCCCGGGCGACAAGATCGCGCAAAAACGCGAAGAAGCCGAACGAGCATTTCACCGCGTCGGCATCACCTTTGCCGTTTATGGCGAGAACGGCGGGACCGAGCGACTGATTCCATTCGACATCGTTCCGCGGATCATCCCAGCCGCTGAATGGCGTACGCTGGAAACGGGATTGAAGCAGCGCGTGCGTGCGCTCAACCTGTTCCTCGAGGACATCTACCACGAGCAGGCGATCCTCAAGGCCGGCGTCATTCCCGCGGAGCGCGTGCTGGGCAATGCGCAGTATCGGCATGAAATGCAGGGGATGAATGTTCCGGGCGGCATCTATGCGCACATAGCAGGCGTCGATATCGTGCGCGCAGGCGAGGGCGAGTACTACATTCTCGAAGACAACTTGAGGGTTCCCTCCGGCGTGTCCTACATGCTCGAGAACCGCAAGATGATGATGCGCCTGTTTCCGGAGTTGTTCGCGACTCAAGCGATCAAGCCGGTTGAACACTACCCTGATTTGCTCTTGGAAAATCTGCGTGGGGTCGCGCCTGCCGGCGAGGAGCAACCAGAGGTGGCGGTTCTCACCCCAGGCGGCTACAACTCGGCGTACTTCGAGCACGCTTTTCTCGCCCAGCAGATGGGGGTGGAGCTGGTCGAGGGCCAGGATCTCTTCGTACAGAACGATGCGGTCTACATGCGGACCACCCGCGGCCCACAGCGCGTGCACGTCCTCTACCGGCGCGTCGACGACGATTTCCTGGATCCACTTGCGTTCCGTTCCGACTCGATGCTTGGCGTCCCGGGATTGTTCGGCGCCTACCGCGCCGGCAAGGTCACCCTGGCGAACGCCATCGGGACCGGCGTCGCCGACGACAAGTCGATCTATCCTTTCGTCCCCGACCTCATTCGCTTCTATCTCACCGAGGAGCCGGTTCTCGACAACGTTCCCACGTGGCAGCTGCGCAAGTCCGACGATCTCGCCTATTGTCTGGACCATCTCGCCGACCTGGTGGTCAAGGAGGTGCATGGAGCTGGCGGCTACGGCATGCTGGTCGGACCCGCGGCCAGCTCTGGTGAGATCGACGCCTTCCGGGCGCGCATCATCGCGCAGCCTGACAAGTACATTGCGCAGCCCACGCTTGCGCTGTCTACGTGTCCGACGTTCACCGCGTCCGGCCTGGCTCCGCGTCACATCGACTTGCGGCCGTACGTGCTCTCCGGTAAGACCGTCAGCCTGGTGCCCGGCGGGCTCACCCGGGTCGCGCTGCGCGAGGGTTCGCTGGTCGTCAATTCCTCGCAGGGCGGCGGCACGAAGGACACCTGGGTGATGGCGTAAGTTTGAGGCGCGCATGCTCTGCCGTACCGCCAACGAGCTTTACTGGATGGCTCGTCACATCGAGCGCGCCGAAAACACGGCCCGGCTGCTCGATGTCACGTACCGGATGTCCTTGCTGCCCTACGAAGCTGTCGAGCCGGGGCTGGCGTGGGCGCAGCCGTGGGCCTTGCCGCTGATCACCTCGGGCCTCGCCACCGCGTTCTACCAGCGCTTCTCGCAGCTTTCGGCGGAAAACGTGCTGCGCTTCATGGTGCTCGACTCGGCCAACGCGTCGTCGATCTATTGCTGCCTGAGAAGCGCGCGTGAATCCGCCCGTTCCGTGCGCGGCGCCATTACCTCGGAGATGTACGAGGACCTGAATTCTTCCTGGCTCGAGATGCGCCGTCAGGACTACGACCGCATCCAGGGGTCGGGCGTCTCCGAATTCCTAGAGTGGGTCAAGATGCGCTCGCACCTGTTTCGCGGCGTGACCTTCGGGACCATGCTGCGCGATGAGGCGTACCACTTCATCCGGCTGGGCACGCACCTCGAGCGAGCCGACAACACCGCGCGCATTCTCGACGTCAAATACCACACCTTGCTGCCCTCGGCGGCCGACGTGGGGGGGGCGGTCGACTACTACCAGTGGGGGGCCCTGTTGCGATCGGTGTCTGGGTTCGAGTCGTATCGCAAGATCTACAGCGACGTGATCACACCCCGGCGTGTCGCCGAGCTCCTGGTCCTGCGCGAGGATATGCCGCGGTCGCTGCATGCGTGTCTCAACCTGATCCACGAAACGCTGGAAGTCCTCTGCGACGCGAACTCGCGTGAGATCGAGCGCGCTGCCGGCGAGCTGCATGCGCGGCTGCACTACGGCAAGACGGACGACATCATCCGCCTGGGCCTGCACGAATACCTCATGGAGTTTCTCGACCGCATCTCGGCGCTGAGCGCGGAGATCAACAGCCACTTCCTGGTCCCGATGTACTAGCGTCAGCCATCGCCATGAGCACCATAGCCTCAGCGTTCAGGCCCCGCGTTCCGGTAGAATTTCAAGCTTTGCACGCATTAACAGGCCCCAAACGCCAATGACCTATTGCGTCGCCATGTCGCTGGATGCCGGCATGATCTTCGCTTCAGATTCGCGCACCAATGCCGGCGTCGACCAGGTCGGCAAATTTTCCAAAATGCGCGTGTTCGCCCGCGACGGCGATCGCATTATCGTGACGCTCTCATCGGGTAACCTGTCCATCACCCAAAACGCCCTCAACACGCTCGATCAGCGGGCGCGCTCCGGCGAGACGCAGTTGAGCCTGTGGAACGCCGCGTCGATGTTCGACATCGCCCGACTCGTCGGCGATGCGCTGCGCGAGGTCAAGTTGCGCGACGGACCGTACCTGCTGCAAAACAACATCGACTCGCACGCCAATTTCATCGTCGGCGGGCAGGTGCGCGGCGAGCCGCCACGCCTGTTCGAGGTCTACAGCGAGGGCAATTTCATCGAGGCAACGTCCGACACGTGTTACTTCCAGATCGGGGAAAGCAAGTACGGCAAGCCGGTGATCGACCGCGTGGTCAAGCGCTCGACAGGCTTGCTGGAAGCCACCAAGTGCACGATCGTTTCCTTCGACTCGACCATGCGTTCCAACATCTCGGTGGGATTGCCCATCGATCTGGCGGTCTATGAAACCGACAGCCTGCGGTTGAAGCTGCAGAAGCGCATCGAGGAGACCGATCCGTACTTCCAGATGATCCATTCTCAATGGGGCGAGGGGCTGCGCAGGGTGTTCGCGGAGTTGCCCAATCCCGATTGGATATAGTCTCTCTGGCGCGGCAGCGGCGACTGCCGTCTTCGTCCGCATGACCATCCGCGTCGCGTTGCAGCACCGCACGACCTACCGCTTCGACCGGCTGGTGAATCTGTCGCCGCATGAGGTAAGGCTGCGGCCTGCACCTCATTGCCGCACGCCGATTCTCGGCTACTCGCTGAACGTCAAGCCCAAGAAGCATTTCCTCAATTGGCAGCAGGACCCTTACGGCAACTGGCTGGCAAGGCTGGTGTTCCCGGAACGCGCGCAGGCACTCGAAATCCTGGTGGATCTCACGGCCGACATGACCGTGATCAATCCCTTCGACTTTTTCGTCGAAGCTTATGCCGAGGGCTATCCGTTTTCGTACGCCCCGGCGCTGGCCAAGGAGCTGATACCGTTCCTCGAGATCGAAGCACCGGGCCCGGCTTTGGAATCGTGGGTCGGAGCGTTCCGAGCGACGATCGCTCCGAATGAGGGCACTGTTCCCATGCTGGTGCGGCTCAATCAGCAGCTCCAGCGTGAAATCCGCTACCTGGTGCGCATGGAGCCAGGCGTGCAAACCCCCGATGAGACGCTCACGCGTGCGTGCGGCTCATGCCGTGATAGTGGTTGGCTGCTCGTGCAAGTGTTGCGTCACCTGGGATTGGCAGCGCGCTTCGCCTCCGGCTACCTGATCCAGCTCGCCGCCGATGTAAAGCCTCTGGAGGGCCCTGTCGGTCCCGGGCAGGATTTCACCGACCTGCACGCATGGGCCGAGGTCTATCTGCCGGGCGCAGGTTGGGTCGGATTGGATCCGACATCCGGCCTGCTTGCCGGGGAAGGACACATTCCGTTGGCGTGCACGGCCGCGCCAGGGAACGCCGCGCCGGTCATCGGCTTCACGGACGTTTGCGAAACCGATTTCGGCGTCGCCATGTCAGTCACGCGCATCGCCGAGGATCCGCGCGTCACCAAGCCTTACAGCGAGGCAAAATGGGCTGCCATCGACGCGCTCGGAGAGCAGGTCGACGGCGATCTTGGCGCCCACGACGTTCGCCTCACGCAAGGCGGCGAGCCTACATTCGTGTCGGTCGACGACATGGAGGGTGCCGAATGGAACACGGCCGCGTTGGGGGAAGAGAAGCGTGAGCTTGCCCAGGTGTTGCTGCGACGGCTCAAGTCGCGTTTTGCAAGCGGCGGCTTCGTCCACGATGGTCAGGGAAAGTGGTATCCGGGAGAAGTGCTTCCGCGCTGGGCGTTGGGAGTGTACTGGCGCGTCGACGGCGAACCGTTGTGGCGCGACGATTCGTTGATTGCCGACGCGAGCGCTCGTGGCGGTGCCGACCTCGCTAACGGGCACGACTTCATCCAGCGTCTTGCCGTCGCCCTGGGCTTGCCCGCCGAGCTGGTGTTGACCGCCTACGAGGACGTGCCCAAGCTGCTCAAAGACGAGGCGATGCTGCCGGCGAATGCCGATCCCTTGTTGGCGGATCTCTCTCGGGTCGACGAACGGGCGCGGCTTGCGCGGCTCTTGCTCGCCGGTCTTGATCGGCCTGCCGGCTTTGTCTTGCCGCTCAAGGCGGGAAACAGCCGATCTGATGGCACCGGCGAGGTTGTGTGGGAATCGAGCCCATGGCCCCTCAGGCGCGAAAGGCTCTACGCGCTCGCCGGCGATTCACCGTTAGGACTGCGACTGCCGCTCATGTCGCTGCCCGACGTTCTTCCCGAGGACGTCGAAGTGGAATTTGCGGTCGACCCGTTTGCCTCCAAACCCGCGCTTCCACTTCGGGCGGGACTCAAGGCGGGGCGTGGACGCGCTCGGAGTGCGCAGCCGCGGGAAGTCGTGAAGACCGCGCTCACAATGCAGATGCGAAACGGCAACCTCTACGTGTTCATGCCGCCGCTCACGCGCATGGAGGATTACGCAGCGTTGCTCGCCGCCATCGAAGATACCGCTCGCGCTGACGGCACCCCCGTCGTGATCGAGGGCTACCCGCCGCCGCGCGACTCGCGGGTGCGCGTCCTCAACGTGACCCCCGATCCGGGCGTCATCGAAGTCAATATCCATCCCGCCTCGTCGTGGCGCGAGTTGTCCGACACCATGACGATTCTGTACCAAGAGGCCAGGCAATCAAGGCTCGGTACTGAAAAGTTCATGCTCGACGGCCGTCACACCGGCACTGGAGGAGGCAACCACGTCACGCTCGGTGGGGCGACCCCGGCCGACAGTCCGTTGCTGCGGCGCCCCGATCTGCTGCAAAGCCTCATCACCTACTGGCAGAACCATCCGGCGTTGTCTTACCTTTTCTCGGGCATGTTCGTCGGGCCCACCAGCCAGGCGCCGCGAGTCGACGAGGCGCGCGATGACCGGCTGTACGATCTGGAGATTGCGTTCCAGCAACTTTCGCGTAAGCCGGCGATTGAGCGCAGCGAGTCGCCGCCGTGGCTGGTCGACAGGCTGCTGCGCCATCTACTCACCGATTTGACCGGGAACACTCATCGCGCCGAGTTTTCTATCGACAAGCTCTATTCGCCCGACAGTGCAACGGGCCGGTTAGGCCTTTTGGAGTTTCGCGCCTTCGAGATGCCGCCGCACGCTCGCATGTGCCTGGTGCAAATGCTCTTGCTGCGCGCGCTGGTGGCGCGCTTCTGGCAGGAGCCGTACCGTGGAAAGCTCGTCCGCTGGGGAACCATGCTCCATGACCGGTGGCTGCTGCCGCACTTCGTGGCTGCCGACATGCACGATGTCATCGCCGAGTTAAATGCGTTCGGTTACGCTTTCGCCGCCGACTGGTTCGACCCGTTCATCGAATTCCGTTTTCCGCGTTTCGGCACCGTCGGCTATGCCGGCGTCACCATCGAGTTGAGGCAAGCGATCGAACCGTGGAACGTGCTTGGCGAGGAAGTAAGCCAGACCGGCACCGCCCGCTTCGTCGATTCGTCGGTGGAGCGCCTGCAGGTCAAGGTCTCTGGCATGACTCCGGGACGCCACGCGGTGACTTGCAATGGCCGCGCGACGCCGTTGACCGCAACCGGCGTTCCCGGCGAGTTTGTCGCCGGCGTGCGCTTTCGCGCCTGGAGTCCGCCCTCAGCGCTGCATCCGACCATCGGAGTCCAGGCGCCGCTCACCTTCGATCTGGTCGATACGTGGGCGGGGCGGGCATTGGGCGGGTGCACGTACCATGTCGCGCACCCCGGCGGACGCAACTACGACACCTTCCCCGTCAACGCCAACGAAGCCGAAGCGCGCCGCCTCGCGCGCTTCTGGGCGCATGGTCATACGCCGGGGCCGATGGCGATCCAATCCGAGCCAGCGAACCCGGCGACTCCGACCACGCTCGATTTGCGCTGGATGCCGGTGACGAATCACGTCTAAGTACTCATTTCACCCACCATGTCGCAGGTACGCACCCGCTTTGCACCCAGTCCGACAGGCTTTTTGCACCTGGGCGGGGCGCGTACCGCTCTATTTGCTTGGGCATTCGCGCGCCATCACGGCGGTGTGTTCATTCTGCGTATCGAGGATACCGACGTCGAGCGTTCGACGCCCGCGGCGATACAGGCGATCCTCGACGCGATGCAGTGGCTCGGGCTCGAGTATGACGAGGGGCCGTACTATCAGATGCAGCGGATGGAGCGTTATCGCGCGGTGCTTGCCGAGATGCTCGAGCGCGGACTCGCGTACCGCTGCTACATGTCGCAGGAGGAGCTCGACCAATTACGCGCGGCGCAGCTCGCGCGCGGAGAAAAGCCGCGCTACGACGGTCGCTGGCGACCGGAGAACCTGAAGCCCGGTCAGACTCCGCCACCGGGTGTGTCGCCCGTCATCCGCTTCAAGAATCCGCTGTCGGGGACCGTGAGCTGGGATGATCAGGTCAAGGGCCGCATCGAGATCGCCAACGCCGAGCTCGATGACCTGGTGATCGCGCGATCCGACGGCACACCCACGTACAACTTCGGCGCCGTCGTCGACGATCTGGACATGCGTATCACCCACGTGATCCGCGGGGACGACCACGTGAACAACACGCCGCGACAGATCAACATCATCCGCGCCCTGGATACGGAGCCGCCGGTCTATGGTCACCTGCCCACCGTGCTCGGCGCCGACGGAGCCAAGCTCTCCAAGCGACATGGCGCAGTGAGCGTCATGCAATACAAGGAGGACGGGTTCCTGCCGGAAGCCCTTATCAACTTCCTGGCGCGCCTCGGCTGGTCTCACGGCGACGACGAATACTTCACCCGCCAGCAGCTGATCGAGTGGTTCGACGTGGCGCACATTCATCCGTCGCCTGCACGCTTCGATGCGGACAAACTGCGCTGGCTCAACCACGAACACGTCAAACGCATGCCTGAGGCGGAGCTGGGTGCACGTCTGGCGCCTTATCTTGCGAGCGCAGGACTCGATGTGGCTGGTGGGCCTCCGGTCGCCTCGGTCGCGGCGCTGCTGCGCGATCGCGACGCGACTCTAGTACAGATGGCCCAGGAAGCCGAATACTTCTATGGCGTTACGCCAGGAGCAAAAGAGGTTCAGGAAAAATTCAGACCGGAGGAGGCCGTGCGCCCGGCGCTGGCCGAGCTTCTCCGGGTGTTCGAGACGATCGACTGGACCCGCGAGGCGATTGGCGCGGCGATCAAATCGACTGCCACGAAACACGGCCTCAAGGCGTCGCAGGTAATGATGGCAGTGCGCGTTGCCGTCACAGGCACGCAGCAAACGCCGTCCATCGATGCCGTGCTGTCGCTGGTGGGTCGAGAGCGAACGGCTGAGCGCCTTGCGCGTGTTGCGGCCAACGCGTCCCATTGATGATTGATTTGTGCGAAGGGAGCCGGTAATGTAAAATATGAATTTCCAGAACTTGTCGCCCATGACCAAGTTCGTGTTCGTGACAGGCGGCGTCGTTTCCTCCCTGGGGAAGGGCATCGCCGCCGCGTCGCTGGCCGCAATTCTTGCTTCTCGCGGCATCCGAGTCACCAATCTCAAGCTCGATCCCTACATCAACGTCGATCCTGGAACGATGAGTCCGTTCCAGCACGGCGAGGTGTTCGTCACAGAGGACGGCGCCGAGACCGACCTCGATCTGGGCCATTACGAGCGCTTTACCGACGTGAAGATGGCCCGGCGCAACAACTTCACCACCGGCCAGATCTACGAGAGCGTGATCCGCAAGGAGCGGCGCGGCGACTATCTCGGCGGCACGGTACAGGTGATTCCGCACATCACCGACGAGATCAAGAGCTGGATCGTGAATGGCGCCGATGACGCGGAGGTTGCGGTGGTAGAGGTCGGCGGCACGGTCGGCGACATCGAATCGCTTCCCTTCCTCGAGGCCATCCGCCAGATGGGTATCACCATGGGGCGGGACAACGTTTGCTATATCCATCTGACACTGGTGCCGTTCATCGCTACTGCCGGCGAGATGAAGACCAAGCCGACACAGCATTCGGTGAAGGAATTGCGCGAGATCGGTATCCAGCCCGATATTGTCCTTTGCCGCGCGGACCGGCCGCTGCCCGACGGCGATCGGCGCAAGATTTCGCTATTCACCAATGTCACGCCCGAAGCGGTGATTCCGGCGCTCGACACCGATTCGATCTACAAGATTCCCGGCGCGCTGCACGCCGAAGGACTCGACGAGATCGTGTGCCGCAAGCTGAGCCTGAGCCCGCGTCCTGCCGACCTGACCAGCTGGCGCCATCTGGTCGATTGGTTGGTGCATCCCGAGCACGAGGTCAACATCGCGATGGTCGGCAAGTACGTCGATTTGACCGAGTCGTACAAGTCGCTATCCGAGGCGCTCACCCACGCCGGGATACACACGCGCAGCAAGGTGCAGATCCATTACGTCGATTCGGAAGCGGTGGAGCGCGATGGCACTGCTTGCCTGCGCGAGATGGACGCCGTTCTGGTTCCCGGCGGCTTCGGCAAGCGCGGCGTCGAAGGCAAGATCAAGGCGATCCGCTACGCGCGGGAAAACAAGATCCCGTATCTTGGCATCTGTCTGGGCATGCAGCTTGCGGTGATCGAGTACGCACGACACAAGGCTGGACTTGCCGGCGCCAACAGCACGGAATTCGATCCGGCTACACCGCATCCTGTCGTCGCGCTGATCACTGAATGGCAGAACCGCGACGGCACCGTCGAGCGGCGCGATCACAAGTCCGATCTCGGCGGCACCATGCGACTGGGGGCGCAACCCTGCGAAATCGTTCCGGGATCGCTTGCGCATCGGATCTACGGTGCGACGCGCATCGCCGAGCGCCACCGCCATCGCTACGAGGTCAACAATCACTATCTGCCACGGCTTGAAGCCGCGGGACTCGTCGTCGGCGCGTGGGCAAAGAGCGCCCTGGCTGGCGATCTGTGCGAAATGATCGAGCTCGCCGATCATCCATGGTTCTTCGGCTGCCAGTTTCACCCCGAGTTCACATCCAACCCGCACCGAGGACATCCGTTGTTCATCGCCTTCGTGAGGGCAGCGCTCGAGCGGCGCGCAGCGCAAAGCGATTCGGTGCGGGCCCGCCCCCATCTGGTGGCGTAATCACATTCTCACGCGATGAAGCTGTGCGGATTCGAGGCCGGGCTCAACCGGCCTCTGTTCCTGATCGCAGGCCCGTGCGTCGTCGAATCCGAGCAACTGCAAGTCGATGTCGCCGGCGAGCTCAAGGAAATCTGTGCAGGCTTGGGCGTGCCGTTCATTTTCAAGTCCTCCTACGATAAGGCTAACCGAAGCTCGGCCAAATCGTACCGCGGGCCGGGCATGGAGGAGGGACTGCGCATCCTGGCGACGGTCAAACGCGAGATCGGCGTGCCGGTGCTGACCGACGTTCACGCCGAGGATGAGATCGCCGACGTAGCCGAGGTCGTCGACGTTCTCCAGACGCCTGCATTCTTGTGCCGCCAGACCGATTTCATCCGGGCCGTTGCCGCGGCCGGCAAGCCGGTCAACATCAAAAAGGGCCAGTTTCTCGCGCCCGAAGACATGGTGAACGTGGTTGCCAAGGCGCGTGAGGCGAGCGGAAGCGACAACATCATGGTCTGCGAGCGCGGTGCGTCATTCGGGTATCACAACCTCGTGTCCGATATGCGTTCGCTGGCGATCATGCGCGCAACAGGTTGCCCCGTTGTCTTCGACGCCACGCATTCGGTGCAGCTTCCGGGGGGCTTGGGAACCGCTTCCGGCGGTCAGCGCGAATTCGTACCGGTGCTCGCACGGGCGGCCGTCGCGGTGGGAGTTGCCGGTGTGTTCATGGAAACTCATCCCGATCCGGACAAGGCATTGTCGGATGGACCTAACGCCTGGCCTCTGGGCAAGGTCCGCCAACTGGTGGAAACTCTGGTCGAGTTGGACGTATTGGTTAAAAAGCGCGGTCTGGTCGAGCAGATGCCGTCGTGAACGTGCAAACCCAGCAGCCTTTGCAGTTAGGGAGAACAGGAATGGGTGATCGAGGGGTTCAACGAACATGAGTGCCATCGTCGACGTCATCGCCCGCGAGATCCTCGATTCTCGCGGTAATCCGACCATCGAGGCCGATGTCGTTCTCGAATCAGGTGTCAGCGGCCGTGCCGCGGTTCCCTCCGGCGCTTCGACCGGATCGAAGGAGGCGATCGAGCTGCGGGACGGCGACGCTGCGCGCTACGGCGGCAAGGGCGTACAGAAGGCGATCGAGAATGTAAACACCGAGTTGTGCGAGGCGGTCCTCGGCCTCGACGCGTCGGAGCAGGCGTTCATCGATCGCACCATGATCGAGTTGGACGGAACCGAAAACAAGTCGCGCCTCGGCGCCAACGCCATTCTCGCCGTCTCGTGCGCAGTGGCGAAGGCCGCGGCGGAGGAATCGACGCTTCCGTTGTACAGATATCTCGGCGGCGCAGGCGAAATGGCGTTGCCGGTTCCGCTGATGAACGTGATCAACGGCGGCGCGCATGCCAACAACAGCATCGACATGCAGGAGTTCATGCTGGTCCCGCTGGGCGCGCCGACTTTCCGCGAAGCGCTGCGCTATGGCGCCGAAGTGTTTCAGACACTTAAAAAGCTCATCGACGCCAAAGGCATGGCGACGACCGTCGGCGACGAAGGCGGATTCGCGCCCAACCTGCCATCCAACGAATCGGCACTGCAGTTGCTGCTCGAGGCGATCAGCAAAGCTGGGTACGCGCCGGGGACCGACATCTCGCTGGCGATCGATTGCGCCGCCTCCGAATACCATGAAGACGGGATGTACGAGCTCGAATCGGAAAAGGCGAAGTTGACCCGCTCGCAAATGGTCGATTATCTGGCGGCCTGGGTCGAGAAGTATCCGATCATCTCCATCGAGGACGGAATGGCGGAGGATGATTGGGACGGGTGGAAGCTTCTCACCGAAAAGCTCGGCAAGAGAGTCCAGATCGTCGGCGATGATCTGTTCGTTACTAACACGAAGATTTTGAAACAGGGAATTGCCAAGGGCGTCGCCAACTCGATCCTGATCAAGATCAACCAGATCGGAACCCTGTCGGAGACCTTTGCCGCTATCGACATGGCAAGGCGCTCGGGCTATACGGCGATCATCTCGCATCGCTCTGGTGAGACCGAAGACAGCATGATTGCCGACATCGCGGTCGGCAGCAATGCGGGCCAGATCAAAACCGGATCGTTGTCGCGCTCGGATCGCATTGCCAAGTACAACCAGCTCCTGCGCATCGAAGAGGATCTTGGCGACGTCGCGACCTATGCAGGCCGCGGCGCCTTCCATCAGGTCAGGTAACTGTCTTGCGCATTCTTGCCGTCATCTTTGCGCTGCTGATAATTGGACTGCAGTATCCGATGTGGCTGGGCAAGGGTGGGTGGTTGAGGGTACGTGAGCTTGACCGGCAGATCGAAGCGCAGAGCCGCTTCAACGCGGACCTCAAAGCGCGCAACGCCGCGCTCGACGCCGACGTGCGCGATTTGAAGCAGGGCTACGAGGCGATCGAGGAGCGCGCGCGCTCGGAGCTGGGCATGATTCGCCAGGACGAGGTGTTTTTTCAGCTCGCCGTACCGCCGAGAAATACCGCAACAAAGAATCCGGCGCCGGACCCGGCGAAGTAGCGTGCGGGAGCCCGCTGGACTGCAGGCCCTCTATCGCTGATCACCTCCTGGACGTGCCACAGGTCCCGAGGCGCCAGAGAGCGGTAGCTCCATGACGCGCGTAAGCTCCCGCGACAATCCGCGGCTTAAAGCCGTCGCGCGCCTCATCGCGTCCTCGCGCGAGCGACGCAAGGAGGGCCGCTGCGTTCTTGAAGGGGAAAACCTCGTCGCAGCCTACCATCGTCGCTACGGCGCACCTGAGATTCTGGTCGTCTGCGAAGACGCGCTGGAGCGACCCGACATCGATTCGCTGGCGTCGCAAGCTGCGCCTCAAAACACGCTGCTGGTGTCGGCGCAACGGTGGGCCGAAGTATCTCAAGTTGCGCCCGCGCTGGGGGTGCTGGCGGTGGTCAGCGCGCCGGTGCCTCATTTCGAGCAGGTCGCCGATTTTTGTCTACTGCTCGAATCGATTCAGGATCCGGGCAATCTGGGTTCCATCCTGCGCAGCGCCGCTGCAGCGGGTGTCGCCCAGGTATTTCTTTCCGCGGGATGCGCATTCGCGTGGTCGCCCAAAGTGCTGCGTGCGGGGCAGGGTGGCCACTTCCATCTCGATATCTTCGAGAACATCGATCTGCTGGCCTGGGTGAGCCGCTACCAGGGCAATCTCGTCGCAGCGGTGCCAGGAGTCGGCGAATCTCTATTCGACGCCGATCTTTCCAGCCCGCTCGCGATCGCCATCGGCAACGAGGGTGCAGGCCTCTCATCGGAGCTACAGGCCGCGGCGAGACACCGCGTGCGCATCCCGATGCCGGGGGGCTTCGAGTCGCTCAACGCCGCCGCGGCGGCCGCTGTCTGCCTATTCGAGTGCGTGCGGCGGCGTTGAATCGAAAGCGTTACTGATTGACGTTGAGCACCGCCGCGAAATGAAGCGATGCGTTACAGCCCCCACCGATCGTGCTGGTTAATCTGGCTTCGATGCCTTGACCGGAGGGATGGAGGCTATCGACGGTCACCGGGTGTGGGTTGCCATCTTGTCCCGGGCCCGTGCAGGCTAGCGTGCCCGTCATCTGGTAGAGCCTGCCGAGGTGCGTGAGGGGCCCTGTCAGGGTGCAAACAAGGCCACTGTGAGTGGTGTCGACGAAAGTAAATACCAGCGTCGCCGACGTATCGGCGACTTGCGTGACTGCGAGTCCGTAGCGCGCGCGGAACATAGGGTCGAGGCGAGGATCCATCGGGTCGGTGCAGCCGCTGATTGCCCCGGCCATTGACCCGGAGTAGTTACCGCCCATTTTGTACGCCGCGAGCGTCTGGCGTACCAGCGGTTTCACTACCGGTCCGACACCGTTCACCGTATAAGTAAGGGTGGCATGATAGATGTCGGTCGGCGCGAACGTCGCAGTGCCAACTTGCTGAGCAGGGGGGTGATCCGCTGGATTCCATGGCAGGCCAAAATAGGTTCCCGTCGTCGCATAGACGCCACCGGTGTACTTGCCCGTACCGTCGTCGGTGAGTTGCGCGGTATACCAGATCGGGTTTTTGTTCTGGTCGTAGATATAAAAGGCAATGAAAATGAAAGTCTCGCTCTGCACCAGGAAGATACCCCACCCATCCTCGTTCACTGCATCGGACGTGTGGTCGAAATAGACGTCGGTGTATTCGAGCGCTCTGGCACTGAACGCGGCGGTGAGAAGAAGAAGCGCAACGATGAATCTTTTCAACATGGCAGGCCCCCGGTCTGGTAGACACCTCTTGCTATCACATTAGCGATCGGCTGCATAGTGCGACCACCGCTGCATCGTGGAAAGTGTCTTGAGGTAAACTTACCGTAACGCAAGCGTTCCGACAGCCTTAGTGTTCGGGACGAGCCAAAGTCGACTTGGTCTGCGTTGACGGTAGGTTGAGAGGATGAGGGCCGCAGCATTCGAAGATCCCCGGGGAGCGAACGTTGCATCGGCAACCGAGCCTTCCGCGGCGGCTGTGCGCCGAGAGCTCGAGTCGATCCTGGCGAGCGAGACATTCCGGGAAGCACAGCTCCTACGGCGGTTTCTGCACTACAGCGTCGAACAAACGCTGCTCGGGCGCGGCAGAGGGCTCAAGGAGAGCCGGCTCGGCATCGAGGTGTTCGGACGAGATTCGTCTTTCGATCCACGCCTGGACCCGGTGGTCAGGATGGCAGCGCGCCGGCTTCGCTCGAAGCTTGCTGAATACTACGAAACCGAGGGTTGCCGGAATGCATTGCGGATCGACATGCCCAAGGGTGCCTATGCAACGCGATTTGCCGCCGTGCGGTTGTCGCCTCGGCTGGCGACGCATGCCAGCGCGCAGACGACGATCCGTTCGGTGGCGGTCCTGCCTTTCCAGAATCTCTCCGGCGATGCGTCGCAGGAATATCTTGCCGACGGCATCACCGAGGGGTTGATCACCGATCTCGCACAGATACGCGCCTTGCGTGTGATATCGCGCACGTCGACCTGGACGTACAAGGGCACCGGCAAGAACCTGCCGCAGATCGCGCGGGAGCTCAATGTCGATGCGGTGGTCGAAGGGTCGGTGGTGCGCGTGGACAATCGCGTGCGAGTGTGTGCCCAGTTGATCGATGCCGCGTCGGACACTCATCTCTGGGCGCAAAGCTACGATGCCGAGCTGCGCGACCTGCTCGGATTGCAAAAGCGGGTGGTGCAGACGATCGTTCAGCACGTTGGCGTGCAATTGACCTCGCGCGAGCAGATGCGCATTGGAACTGTGCGGCTGATCAATCCCGATGCGTACGAGGCGTATCTGCTGGGACGTTATCACTGGAACAAGCGCACGCCGGCCGCGATGAGCAAGAGCCTGGAGCTGTTCGATACCGCAACACGCATCGACCCGAATGCCGCAGAAGCGTATGCAGCTGCCGCCAGTGCTTACGTGACCCTTCTCGCCAGCGAAAACTTCCCTCCGCGGGAGGTCGAAGCAAAGGCCCGTGCCGCGGCAGAAAAAGCGATCTCACTGGATGACGCGCTTGCCGAGCCGCACGCGGCGCTCTGCGTCATCAACGCGGCAGAGGAGTACGACTGGCCAGGTTCCGACGAGGAATTCGAGAAGGCTGTCGAGCGCGATCCGAACTTCGCTCCCGCACACCATTGGCATGGATACATGCTGATGGTCCGAGGTATGGTGGACGAGGCTTGCGAAGAGATGCGAAAAGCGCTGCGTCTCGATCCGCTCAATGTCACCATCAGAATCGCGATGGCTGGGCCGCTTAACTACTCCGGAAGGTATGAGGAAGCTCTGCAACAAACGCGCAAGCAATTCGAGTTGGAACCGTACTCGTTTTACGCGCTGTGTGGTTCGGCGGAATGCTATTCGAACATGGACAGATTCGACGAGGCTAAAGGGGCCTATCAGGACGCACTTGTAGTCAGTCCAGGCAATCCGAATGTCATGGCGCGGCTTTGCTACGTGCTCGGCAAAGCGGGGCAGCGCGCCGAAGCGCTCAAGCTACTGAGGGAACTACGGCAGAGCCGCCAGGGAAAATACTGGTCGGCCGGCTTGGAATCCTGGGCTTACGCCGGCGTGGGCGACAAGTCGCGCGCGCTCGACGCGCTCGAGCGAGCCTACGAGGACCGTTCCTACACCGTCCTGCACATGCGCGAGCGCTTTTACGACTCGCTACGCGCGGAGCCTAGATTCAAGGCGCTGGCGAAGGCGACAGGCCTCGGCTGACAGAGGATCTTTACTGATTCAACGGGCCGCCGAAGGTCGCATCCTCGCGACATCCGCCGCCGACATCCGGTGCCGCGAAGCGTCCCTCGAGTCCCAGTGAAGTCGCCTTGATCTCCGACATCGCCGCATTGGTGTTGAGCCCATCGGAGCAGACGTAGGTTGTCGTGGGCACCGTGTAGAGCTGTCCGTACTGGACCAGCGTGCCGCTCAACGTGCAGCTCAGTCCGCTCGCGTAATCGAACTGGAACGTGACGTTCCCGCTGGTGAGCTGCGTAACCTGGAGGTTGTATCCATCGGTGTACGGGCCGTTATTGCCCGCGCTCGAGCACCCGGAATACGCTCCGACCTGGCCGCCGAAGTACGTGCCGCCCAGGGTGATGACCGTCAGCGTCTGTCGCTGGATGAGCTTGGTCACCGTAGCGGCCAGGTTGGGCGGGGAAGTGACGATGTAAACGAGCTTCGCGGTGTAGGCGCTCGTCGGTTGAAACGATGCTGTTCCTACCTGGACGATGGACGAGTCCATCACGCTGTATGGCGATCCATAGAAGGTTCCAGCGGTCGCGTACAGCGGTCCGTTGAAGTTGCCGCTAGTGTCGAGCGTGAGCTGCGCCGTGTACCAGGTGGGTGTCTTGTCCGGTCCGTAGATGAAGAACGTGATGAAAATGAAGTTGTCGCTCTGCACGACGTTGTAGCCGGAGCCCGGCTCCAGGGCGACGAAGTAGAGATCGGTATAGTCCGTGGCGCGCGCGCCGGTTGCGGCCGCGAAGAGTAGCAGGGTAAGCAAGAGTTTCTTGAGCATGGCGGTCCAGAAGCGAATTGAAGTCTCGAGTTTAGCAGCCCCAATCGCGGCGAATCGTAACAGATGGTTTCAACGGTGCCGCTGGAAAGCCGCTCTAGCGTGGGTTTCCAGCGGCTGCTGATCCGTAAGAACGGCCGTAATAACGGCTCGGACCCGTAGTCGGTCCCTTCGCAAAGCGCTTTGACAGAGGCGCCGCCCCAATGTTCGGCTAACCAGACCGCCACGCTTTGCACTTGGTGATGCCGTCGGGTGTCCAGGCGGGTCTCCTCGATTTCAAACGCTCCTGGCCGATTTAAGCCGCATTTTTTCGCTGCACTACACTGACCGGCGTGCAGGTCGATCCTGCCCTGGATCCGTGTGACGTGGGCTTCTACGTGCGCTACGTTGGTTATGCCGCCAGGCCGGCGTTGATCCGGCATCGCTGGAGTCCGTGTGCAGGCTGGTGACTGAGTGGAATCGAATGTTGAGCGGCAGCGTAGCAGACCGCCAAAGACTGTAATGCTCCAGATAAGCCGCCGCCCGCGCGCCCACCACGGGAAATCATTCCTTAACTAACGTTTGCCCTTCCAAAAGTCGCGCGTACATGATTGCGTAGCGACGTGCCTCGGCGCCTGTAACCCCAAGCCCTGATGCATGGCGTTGGCCGAATTCGAAACTACTGCGGGAGATCCCAAGGACATCACACATTGCATCTGTCTCATCGATTCCGGCGTTTGCGGTGGAGTCAGACGTTTCTATTGCCGCTTTGCCAGCGCGAAAGTCTTGCAAGCCAGCACACGCCAGTGCCCAGACGCCCATGACCAGCATGCTCAACTCGGGATGACTCGTCCGCGCAAGGCCCAGAAAGGCCGGGATCGCAGCAAGCGACACGCCGACGCGCCAAGCAGGGCTTGGTTGTTTGAGTAAGAATCGTGCTAACTCCATTGAGGAACCTAGCAGCCTAGTTAGCTGCCATAGTACATCGAAGCGCGCAGTAGTCGATCCTCTTGGCAGCGTGGCACGGGGACTGCCGGTTCGAGGCGCGATGTCACCGTGTAGACAACGCGTTGCGGGTGAACATGCGCGCAATTGGTGCAGGACTACCCAGAGCAGCGACCACACCATCGGCGAAAGACTGGAAGCAGCAATCACGCACGACGACCATCAGCGACCGCGATATTCGTTGACGACGCCCTTGACCAGCAGAATGTTGCCGTAGGGCCTCAAATCGGCGGTTCGCACGATGGCGAATGCGTTGCGAGCACGCTCGTAGAATGCCTCACGCTCGAGGTTCCCCAGCGCAACGGCCGCCCCGGAATGATGCTTGAGCACCGCCGCAAAGTCGCGGACGGGCTCGGGACGTCCTTGGGATGCCCGATCACGCGCATGGTCAGCGCGGCGGGCTTCGCCACCGTGTCCAGGGGAAAGACGGTGAGAATTGCATCGAGCGCATCGGCCGCCGACGTCGTGGAAAGATAGACCAGGCGTTGCGCCAGCGCCGCCGCGGGAAAATTGCCATCGACGATCGCCAATTCGTCGCCGTGACCCATCGACGCCAGCGCATGCAGCAGTTGGGCGTCCAGCAGCGGATGCAGTCCTTTCAGCAGCGCGCTACCCTCCCTTCACGCCGCCCGCGGTCATCCCTACGACTATTTCCTTCTGGATGACGATGGTCAGCAGCAGTACCGGCAGCGTGACCACGATCGCGGCAGCGGCGAGAGGACCCCAAGCGAGCTGTTCGAAGGTGAGCACGTTGTACACCGCCGCCGGCAAGGTTCGAGTCGCGCGTCCGGCGAGCACGGCGCCGAATACGAAATTGTTCCACGAGAAAATGAACGCAAGAATAGTCCCCACGACAATACCCGGTCGCGCCAGCGGCATGGCGACGTGGCGGAACGTCGTCCACACGCCGGCACCGTCAATCTGCGCAGCTTCCTCGAGCTCGCGCGGCAGCGTCTCAAAGTGTCCTGCCATGATATAGACGACGATGGGAACGGTGATGACCAGGTGGGTGATGACGAGTGCAGTGAGCGTGTTGTTGAGGCCGAGGAACTGGAACACCGTGAATAGCGGGATCAGGTACGAAAGCGCCGGCGTCATACGCGCGATCAGGATCAGCACGGTGAGCTTGTGCGCTTGTGAACGAGCGATCCCGTAGCCTGCAGGGATACCTACCGCGAGCGCGATCAGCGTCGCCATCCCGGAGACGACGATGCTGTTCCAGAAATACAGCCCCATCGAGTTCTCAGCGAACACCTGAACGAAGTTGGCGAGCGTCGGCGGACTGGGGATGAACACCGGCGGATAAGCGACGTTGTCGATCTCGGTCTTGAGCGAAAGCGACAGCATCCACAGGAAGACGAGGATGGCCGGAGAGACGATGACCACCACCGACAGCGCGAAGCCCAGCTTGCGCAGCCTGCGCCGCCATCGGCCGCGGACTGCCAGCGACGAAACTGGCAGGGAGCGCGCGGTCAGGTCCATTTGGCCCTTTGCCGCACGTAGAGAAGCAACAGTGCCAGCGCCAGGATGATCGCGAAAAACACCACCACCACGGCCGAAGCGTTGCCCACGTTGTAGAACGCGAACGCCTGCAGGTAGAGATACAGGTTGATCGTCTCCGACGCGGTGCCCGGTCCGCCCTGACTGATTACATAGATAGTGTCGAAGGCTTTAACGGCGTCGATGGTGCGGATCACCGCGGCGACGACCAGGAACGGTGCGAGCAGTGGCAGTGTGATGTAGCGAAAGAGCTGCCACTCCGATGCGCCGTCGAGCCGCGCGCTCTCATAAGGCTCAGTCGGCAGCGCTGCCAATCCTCCCAGCACGATCAACATTACCAGCGGAGTCCAGTGCCAGATCTCGACCAGCACCAGGCTGGGAATGACCAGCGTTGGCGAATAGACCCATAGCGACGGCGGCAGCCCCACCAGCGAGAGCAGATAGTTGAGCACGCCCTGCTGCGGATGAAACATCATGGTCCACACCAGCGCGACTGCCACCGGTGTAGCCATCATCGGCATGGTGAACACCGAACGCAGTAAACCACGCAAGGGGAACTGTCGGTGAAAGATCAGCGCCGCCGCCGTTCCGAGAACCAGCGGCACAACCACGGCGAGCACGGTGAAGTACAACGTATGTACGATGGCTTCATGAAAGCGCTGGTTGGTCGCGAGCTTGGTGTAGTTCTCGAGGCCGATGAAATGCGCAACCGAGCCGATCTTCCAGTCGAAGGCACTCATCCACACCGTGAACAGCCAGGGAAAGATGATTACCGCGCCGACAACGAGCAGCGCGGGGACAATGAAATAGACGTAGCTCTTCTGCCGCCGCGCTAGAAAGCCGGGACGAGCGCGCGAGAGTGCGACCGACGAACTCATTCGCCTGACCGATGGCGTGGATCAGGTCCCAGCAACATCGACGCCGCGCGCCACCGCCGAAGCACGGCGCGCGGTGAGCGCTGCGCTCCTCGCCGCCCGCGTCAACTCTTTTCGCTCTTGTCGAGCACCGGCTGGAACTCCGTGGTGGCCTTTTTGAGTTCCGTCGCCGGATCGGCGCCGTTGATCATGTTGGTAAGCGCGACGCCAAAGACATCGCGAAACTCCGTCACCGGCGCAATGATCGGCAGGCCCGGCTCGGCGATGCTGGCGGAGGTCAGCATGCACTCCACCCATTGCTTGGGCGCCTTGAAATCCGCCGACTTCTGCGCCGCTGCATAAGCCGAGTTGCGCACCGGCGCACCGGCCGCCGCCTGCAGCATGCGCGTCTGGTTCATCTTGTTCGAAGCCCATTGCACGTAGAACCATGCCGGTCCTTTGCGCTTGCTGTAGATCGAGACGCCTTCTCCGTCAGCGAACAGAGCCGACACCTGCTTCTTGGGACCGGCAGGCATCACGCCGTAGCCTACCTTGCCTACGACACGCGATTTGGTGGGGTCTTCCAGCGGCTGCGCGAAGCCGATGCCGTCGAGCCACATCGCTGCCTTGCCCTGCAGGAACAGGCTCTGCGACTCGTTCCAGTTGAAGCCGGCGACGCCTGGAGGGCCGTACTTGGCGAGCAACGTCTGGTACATCTTGGCGCCGTCGATCGCTTCCTGCGAGTCGGTCATGAGCTTGCCGTTCTTGTCGACGAAGCCTCCGCCATAGCCCATGAGGAAGCTGGTCCACACTGGCACGTTGGCGTTCTTCAAGCCCCGGCCGACGAATCCAGCGACACCCTTGCCCGGATCGTTGAGCTTTGCCGCTGCATCGATCATCTCGGCGAAGCTCTTCGGGTACGCAACGTTCTTGGCGTCGAGCAGTTCCTTGTTGTAATAGACGACCCACGGATCGAGATTGAGCGGCAGGCTGTTGACGCGCCCGTCAGGCTCGACCGCGTAATTGAGCCCGCCTTTGGCGAAGTCGGCGAAATCCAGGTTGGGATCGGTCATCGACTTGTCGGCGAGCATCGGCCGAAGATCGGTAAGCCAGTTGTTCTTGGCGAATTGCCGCTTCTGCACGTGGTAGGAAAGGGCGATCACGTCGAAGCTCGGATTGCCCGAGTTGAACTCGATCACGGCCTTTTGCCGCTGTTGCTGCTCGGGCACCATTTCCGAGCCGACGCTGATGCCGGTGAGTTCTTCGAATTCCTTGTGGTACTTGGTCAGCAGATCGCCGCGAGGACTCTTCACCAGCAGCACTTCAATGGGCTCGCCCTTGTAGCGCTTCCAGTCGAAGCCGCCTTGCGCTTGTGCACCGGTGAGCGATACGCCGGGGACGGCTCCCAGCACTGCGGCGCTGGCGCCGGCCTGCAGCAAGCGGCGGCGGTTGCGATCGGCGCGATCGTCGTGTGCGTGGTCGGTCATCGGATCCTCCTTGAGGTTGTTGTGTCGGCAGAAAGCCGGCTTGACGCTGCGGTCTACAGCGGCGGGTAGAGTGAAATCATACCCGATCGGGTACCGCTCCAGCAGGCGAAGGAACGCGCGACGCTTGTGCGGTAACTTTAGTGAATCTCGTCTTCCCTGTTGAACACGTCGATCAATCGCTCGGCCGTGCACTCGGGAGCGCGAGCGACGGCGAGGATTCGCGCTTCGCGCGCCGCCACGCGCTGGGCGGCTGCCGGCAAATCACGCACCGCTGAGCTGGGGACCACGACCGCGCCATGGCGATCGGCGTGCACAATGTCGCCCGAACGCACCGCCATTCCCATCACCTCGACCTCGCCGCCGAAATCGACGAGATTGACGTAGGCGTGCGAAGGTCCGATCTTTGCGGCCAGAAACTGAAAGCCTGGCGCCCATTGATCGATGTCGCGTACCGAGCCGTTGGTGATCACTCCGAGCGCGCCCAGGCCCCGGTGGATCGCCGACTGCACTTCTCCCCAGAAGGCGCCGTAGCCCGCCTCGGACCCGTCGAGATCCTGGATGATTACGATCGACGGCTTCGGCCCCGCGTCCATATAGCGGTAGTAATCGTGGCGCAGGGTGCGCACTGCGGCGGCGCTCGCTGCAGGCGGCGCCTTGGCGCGGATCCTCGCCGTGCGGGCAAAGCCGACGATGGGCTTCATGTCGGGGAATCCGCAGGTGAGGAAGCTCGTTGTGTAGCCCGTTCCGCGCCGCTCCGGGACGACGACTTCGAGAGCGTTGCAGATCGTCGGCGTGTCGAAGGCCGCGAGCGCCGCAAGCTCTTGCAGGCCGGGAGCTTCTGCGCTCGATCGCGACATCGTCAGGCGCCGTCGCGCTCGGCGACGATTCCGGTTTGCCTGACCGCGGCGATCCAGTCTCGTCGGGCGGTCGCATCGAGCGAGACCAGAGGCTCGCGCAGCGCTTCCCAACCGGGATCCTCCGATAGTTCGGCCAGCAATGCCTTGAACGCTGCGAACAACGGGTAGCGCTCGAGTTGCGCGAGAAGTGCTTCGATGAGCTTAAGCTCGTCGCGATAATGGCCGCCACGCGACTGATCGTGCAGGCGGCGCATCAAACGCGGATATAAATTGGCGATGCCGCATATTGTGCCTGCGCCGCCGGCGGCCAATGCCATGGGCAGGTGCGGCTCGTGTCCGACGAAGATCGCGAGATCGGGGAAACGCGCGAGGAGCTTCCTCGTGTGTTCGAAATCGCCGCCGCTATCTTTGATGCCTGCGATTGCGCCGGGATAACTCGCCATCAGCTGCGCAACAACGTCGTGGCGAATGGGCACCGATGTAACCTGCGGGATGTGATACAGATACAGCCGCAGTCGCCGGTCCGCCACCTGATCGATCAATCTTGCGTAGCTCGCATAGACGCCTTCATCGCTCAGGCCCTTGAAGAAAAAAGGCGGCAGGACCAGCGCCCCGATGCACCCCGCGCGCACGGCATGGCGGGTGAGCTCGATGGTTTCAGTGATGGCGGCGCAACCCGTTCCAGCGACGACGCGTTCGGGCGAGATCCCGGCCGCGAGCAACGCATCGAGCCCGGCGCGGCGCTCTTCGAGCGAAAAGGACTGTCCTTCGCCAGTCGTGCCGAACAGGGCGATGCCATCGACTCCCGCCGCGAACAGGCGTCGAGCATGCGCAGCCAGGCGCGCGTTGTCCACTGCGCCCGTAGGTTGAAGCGGAGTCAGGGTCGCGCACCAGACGCCGCGAATGTGATCAGTCACAGCGGGGAAACACTCGAGTTGTTTGCAAAGCGAAGAATGACGCGAGGCGCCGAGCGCTAATAGGATAGCATCGTTAGGTGATCCTTAACGACGACACCTCGATGAGCCGCGATCCCGCCGAGTTGCGACGACGCCTTGCGCAGTCCACGCTGGCATTGGGCGGCGCTCCGCTGGGCAACCTGTTTCGCGCGGTCACAGATGCTCAAGCGATGGCGCTGCTGCACCACGCCTACGACGCAGGCATTCGCTATTTCGACACCGCGCCGCATTATGGGCACGGTCGATCGGAGCAGCGAATGGGCGACGCGCTGCGCGACCGTGAGAGAGCAACGTATCTTCTGTCGACCAAGGTGGGTCGCCTGCTTGAACCGCGGCAGGATGCTCCGCGCGATCAGCATGGCTACGTCGACACGCTGCCTTTCGTGCAGCGCTACGACTATAGCGCCGGAGGTGTGCGTCGCTCGCTCGCCGACAGCCTGCAGAGATTGGGGCTCGTCCGTGTCGACATCGCCTATGTTCACGACATCGACCGCGACACCCACGGCACCGCGCATCCAGCGCGGCTTGCCGACGCGCTCGACGGAGCATTGCCGGCTCTTGCCGAGCTCAAGGCACAAGGCGTGATCGATGCCTACGGGCTCGGCGTCAACGACGTGGCGATATGCAGCGAGGTGCTGCGCTATGCTGACCTCGACGTGATCCTGCTTGCGGGGCGCTACACGCTAGTGGACCAGTCGGCGCTCGCCGAACTCCTTCCCGAATGCCAGCGTCGTGGAGTCGCCGTGGTCATCGGCGGTCCCTACAACTCGGGCATTCTGGCCACGGGCGCCAGCCCCAAGGACGGGTCGGCGCCGTACTTCAACTACGCGCCCGCACCGCCAGAGGTGGTCGGCAGGGTTGCCGCCATCGAGCGCGTTTGTG
>DATFSE010000116.1:0-3193 GCA_035262745.1 Casimicrobiaceae bacterium
AGATTGCGAGTCTGGCGGGTCCCCAGGCAGCAATACGCCAAGACGGTACACGCGCGTGCGAGCGTGCAGCTTCCCTGGTATTGGCGTACCGAGAAACAAAAGGGCACCGAGCAAGCGCAACGCGTGGCGCCGTTCCATTGATCCCGAACTCTCGAACGACAACAGGCAATCTTGCACTTTCCGTTGGTTGGTCGATGTCAGACGGACACCGATTTTTTGTAGGACAAATGGGGCCTGGGTCGGCTTGCGACTAACCGTCGATTGGCATTCCGTTGCCGGGCATTGCCGACCGTCCCCAATGGACGACGCTGGGCTGGCTCACTACATGCCCTTTGCGCAGCTACCCACTGAGCGGGCCCGCCAGCTTGTCGATGTCAACATCCTCGCGCCGGTGCTGCTCAGCCGTGCCGTTATCCCGGGGATGATCGCGCGAGGACGCGGCGCGATCATTAACATTGCTTCGCTGCTCGCCTTTAGCGGCGCTGCGCGGGCTCCGTCCCTGCCGCAACTTGCTGTGTACGCGGCGACCAAGGCATTCCTCGTCACCTTCAGAGAGAACTTGGATATCAGGCGCGCGTTGCCGGGCATACGCGTCGTTGCGCGCTTCCAGTTACCGCCTGCTCGGCGAAGGGGCGTCGTGGGTCCAATGCCAGCAGGTTTGCGGGCGCCTCCGATAAAGAGCAGGATGGGCCCTCATCATTCCCGAAGCTAATGGATCATGAAGGCTCAACCGTTTGTTGTAACCCCGAAGGACTACGATCCCGCATTGAACGTGCTCGGTATAAGAGTCACTGTGTTGGCGTCAAATACAGCGACAAAGGCCTACGAAATCACTCGGCAGCAGGGCGAGGAGGGAGTGGGGTCCGCCGCCCCATAGCCATGACTGGGACGAGTCCTTTTATGTCGTTGCGGGCAGAGTCGAATTCACCTGCTCTGGAAAGACGGTCGTATGTGAGCCCGGTACCCTGGTGCATGTGCCCGCCGGTACAGTGCATAGTTTTCGCTACCTTGCAGACGGCTGCGACGTGCTCGAATTCACCGGTCAGGGCGGCATCGCCACACAGATGTTCGCGGCCATCAGCAAGGAAGGTGATACTGGCAGCCCCCCGGAAATACCGAAACTGTTGGGGGTGTTGAAGGAAAACGGCGTAACCGTGCATGCTTGAGGTCGCACCGAAACTGCAGCGCGGATAACGGGTAGCGAAACCGCAACTATAGAAACCCCGGCGACCACACTCTACCGACCCCAGCGCAGGACGAGTGGATCGAGCCGGCGCGCCGTCTCCAGCAACCCCTGGCGTGCGGCGGAAGAAAGCGCGGGGAATGGATGCCGCGGCGTATCACACTTGATCACTCCACCCTCGAGCATCAACGCCTTCGCCGCGAGCGGCCCGCACTGGCGATTTTCGTAATTGATGAGTGGCAGCCAGCGCGCGTACGCTGCAACCGCTTCCTCGCGCCGACCCGCGAAGTAGGGATCCACGATCGATCGGATTCCGTCAGGGTACCCACCACCCGTCATAGCTCCCGTCGCGCCGGCATCGAGGTCGGCGAGCAGCGTGATGGCCTCCTCGCCATCCCAGGGACCTTCGATCGCTTCGCCACCCAAGCCAATCATTTCCCGCAGCTTGTCGGCTGCGCGTGGTGTCTCAATCTTGAAGTAGCGCACGTTCGCCGTCTCGCGGGCAAGCTGCGCGAGAAGCCCTGCCGACAGCACGGTGCCCGATACCGGCGCGTCCTGGATCATGATCGGTATGGTGAGCGCTTCCGAAACCCGCTGAAAAAATTCAATCACGCGACTCTCCGCCACACGGATCGTCGCCCCGTGATAAGGCGGCATTACCATCACCATCGCGGCGCCGGCCTCCTGCGCCCGGCGGCTGCGCTCAATACATACCGCCGTGGCGAAGTGCGTCGTGGTAACGATGACAGGTACGCGACCGGCAACATGCGCCAGGATCGCGCCTGTGAGGACTTCGCGTTCCTCATCGGAGAGCGCGAACTGTTCGGAAAAGTTGGCGAGAATGCATACGCCGTTCGAACCCGCGTCGATCATGAAGTCGACGCATCGCGTCTGCCCCTCCAGATCGAGCGAGCCGTCTTGGTGGAAGATCGTCGGGACGACGGGGAAGACGCCCCGATAGCGCGTCGATGTGGTCATCGCTAGCGGATGTCGTCCGACCGGCTGGTGTAGTCGCCTAGCATCTCATCGATGGCAATGCCAGTGGCAACGAGGACTCGGTTGGAGATCGCAATCACCGTACGTTTATAGATTGGCGCCCCGAACACGAATCGAACGTGCGACCTGCCCCTTAGGAGGGGGCTGCTCTATCCACTGAGCTACCGGGGCGACCGGCGAAATTTTACCTGATCGCGCCCGATCGCCGGGCTTGAGCGGCGGCGACCACGCCCACACCTATAATGCCGCTGAGCGATCGCCATATTCGTTATGAGGCCGCCCTCTCCGACGCCACCCAAGTCGCCGATCTTTCGCACGCTGGCGCGTCTCTCGACGTTCCTTGCGCCGTATCGCGCGCGCTTCGTCATCGCCGGCATTGCCTTGCTGGTGGCTGCCGGCTGCACGCTGGCGGTGGGGCAGGGGCTCAAATTGGTCATCGATCGTGGGTTCGCCGCCGCCAACGGCGCAGAGCTTGATCGGGCGCTGCTCGCACTGCTCGTCATCATCGCGGTGATCGCAATCGCCACGTACGTGCGCTTCTACAACATCTCCTGGATCGGCGAGCGCGTGACGGCCGATCTGCGCCGTCGGGTGTTCGATCATCTGCTCACGCTTTCGCCAGGTTTTTTCGAAGTTACACGCACGGGCGAAGTCATCTCACGCCTTACCAACGACACGACCATGCTCGAGACGGTGATCGGATCGAGCCTCTCGTTCGCTCTGCGCAACATGGTGCTCGGCGTCGGTGCCTTGGTTCTCCTGACCCTGACGAGCCTCAAGCTCACCCTTCTGGTCATCGCCGGTTTGCCGGTAGTGGTCATTCCGATCATCCTGTTCGGCAGGCGGGTGCGGCGCCTCTCGCGTGCCAGCCAAGATCGCGTCGCCGACAGCGGCGCTTATGTCGACGAAGCGATTCACGAAATTCGAACGGTCCAGGCCTATGTGCACGAGCCGCAGGATCGCGACGCCTATGCGCATCGGGTGGAGCAAGCGTTCAGTACCGGCGTAGAGCGT
>DATFSE010000117.1:0-52945 GCA_035262745.1 Casimicrobiaceae bacterium
CGGAGGAGATGCACTTATCAGCGATACCTACGAGCGGACTTGAACTCAGGCCTGTGCCGACTCGGCGGACCAGCGAAATTCGGTGCCGTCGATCCACATCCTGTGCAAAATGACGGCAAGCTTGCGAGCGACGGCAATCACTGCGCGCCGATGGCCACGGGACTTCGCCCGCCGCACGCCCCAGGCTTTCAGCGCTGACCACGTGGCGGAGCGAGACAGCAGCGAATGCGCAGCGACGTAAAGCGCACACCGAACATCAGGGTCTCCCGCCTTGGAAATTCGTCCTGGATTGTCGCTGTCACCGCGACGTTCCGGATGCTGTATGTCTTTGTCGTCATCGAACATGGGACGCGTCGATTGACGCATGTCAACGTGACTTCCTGTCCTGGAGCCGAGTGGACCCTGCAGCAATTGCGGGAGGCATTGATCAAGGATCGGCATCGCCATTTGATTCATGATCGAGACCGAATCTACTCGAAGCGGCTGGACGATTCGATCGCACTTCTCGGGTTGGAGGTGTTGCGATCGCCTGTAGCCAGTCCGAAGGCCAATTCGATCTGCGAACGCGTGATTGGAACGATTCGAAGGGAATGCCTGGATTGGATGATTCCGCTGTCCGAGGCGCATCTGCGGGCAATACTTGGCGAATGGGTCGCTCATTACAATAGGGGACGTCCTCACAGCGCATTGGGTCCGGGCGTGCCCGATCCGCCAAAAGGGACCGCCGTACTCCCGAGGTCCAAATTGCGATATTGGTTGGTGGCGGGTGCGTTCGTGCGTGCGAAATCGGTGCTGGGAGGCCTGCACCACGAGTACTCGCTCGCGTCCGCGTGATCCCTCACCAAGAACGGGACTGCGAAATCCGCATGGCACGAGTTATTGCGGAGGACAGAGCTCTTTGCCGGTGGCCGATAGGGAAACATCGTTGGGGCTGACGTACACGTAGTCGCTCACTGCCGGCATCATCTGATCCGCTGGTCGCGCTGTGACGCGGTAGACGCCACCAAGAAGGTCATGGAACTGCGTGACTTTTCTCGAATCGCCTCCGGACAAAGCGAGCGGCCGGGTTGCTTTCACTCCTGTCCCTGCATGAACCACTTCGATCGACAGGTTGGTTGGTCGTAGAGCGGCGGCGGATACGGTCAGATCCTCGCCCACCAAAATGGTCGCTGGCACGTCGAGCTCGACCACCGCGGCGTCATCGACCGGCCCCCCCTTTTTTGCCCGGACGTCGAGAGGATGCAGCCAATTAAAAATCGTATCGTGCAACGCTACAGCGCACTGCATCGCTGCGTGTTTTTCGCCGACGGCGATGGCTCTTTGAGTATCCTCCCATTCGACAGGCACCGATGAAAAAGACGGCACCGTACCGTCGCCCCGAGGATCGTCTTCGACTGTTCTTGAGCCGCGTGATTCGGGATAGGTGTCGAAGAGTTCCAGTTTCCGGTCGACAAGGCGGGCCGACAGCGCGGTACGTTGTCGCCGATTAAAGAACGCCTCCTGCCGGTACGGGGAGGGGGTTCCCGAGGCGGCGCGCGCCTCCGCCGGCATCCGAAGCTCGGCGTGGAATTGCAGTGCGCGCATGAGCATGCGTCGGTCCAGACCAGGGAGGGCCGGTGGCTGGCCCACCAATGTCGGATCAACCCACCCGGGAACGTCCTCACCGGTAACCGGGTTGAGCCCGAACAATTCCGCCACGCGCAGTAACTCCACCGTCGATTCCGACTGCCGACGCACAGCCGGAAACAGTGGCAAGAGCTCATACGCCGAGGGTAGGCTCCGCACGAGTCGCGTGACGTCGAACGGCCCCAAGCGCTTGCCGTTGACGAGCGCGTCGAGCGCGCGAACCGATCCTCGGTGCGGCGTACCGATGGTGATGACTGCGCGGGTATGCGCGCTCCCCCCGAGGTGCTCGCAGAAGTAGCGCGCGACGAGCCCGCCCATGGAATGGCACACGAGCCAGAGTCGCGCCTTGTCATTGCCGCTGTCTGCCTTCCAGCGATTGAGCGCGTCAATCGCCTTGGCTTCGAGGCGCTTCGCTGCGTGACGGTTGGACAGTCGCCAGTCGTAAGGAAACGTTATGACTTGATTCGCTCCGACGCTTCTTTGCAGGGAGCTCACCAGTGACGCATAGTCATCGACCCCGAAAAATCCAGGGAGGAGCTGGTAGCTGAATAGCTCCATCGCCTCGATCCCGTCGTTCGGAGGATTCTCCCCATCGCCCTCGAGGACCAGGCCACCCGTGGCGATCTCCTTCAGCAAACGAGGCAGTGTAGCAATCGAGAAGTCCCAGGCCGTTACCGGCTTGCCGTTCTTTTTGCATCGTGCGAGCCTCGATCCAAGAATCCCGGGAATGACAACGATAAGATCGCCGAACGGCTCCGCCATAGGTGATTCTCCTGAGAGGATCGAGGATTCCTTATACTGCGTGCTTCCTTGCTCCGATGAGTGCTAGGAGCGCGGTGACCGGAACCTCCACGCAAGTCGTCGTGCTGTGCGTTGGAATCAGCCGCTATGCTAAACCACCGGCGGCTGAGGCCAAGCTAGGCCGTACGCGCTTCGATGATCTCAGTGCCGTCGACAATGACCTCGCGCGGCTTGCGCGTTTGTTCGATTCGGAGCCCTATCGCAACGCAGGGTTTGCTGTGTGGCCATGGCTTACCGGCACCACTGGCCAGATTACCGACCAGCTCACGAAGGCGGCCGCGAAGCTTGCAGGTGAACCTGGGCGTACAGTGCTGCTCGTATGGTCGGGGCACGGGGAGACGCCAGGCAACGAGCTTCGCCTGGCGACCAAGGAGAGCTATCGGCCCATGCGGCCCGGTGAGGGTTTCTCGCCAAGCGAGCTTGTCAACAAGCTGGCCGGATGTGGTGCCAAATGGTTTTGTCTCATATTGGACGTCTGCCAAGCGGGCGCGGCGAGCGGCGATGTCGCGGCAACAGCAGCTGATCGCTTCAAGAATCAGCCCCCGGCTGCCGGCGTGTTTCCAGGCATGGCCGCATTGTTTTCGACGCAACCGTACGAGCCAGCCGAAGACGGTCTGTTCGCCGAGGTGCTCGAGCGGGTCTTGCGCGAGGGTCCTTCAGCGGCCGCGCGCGCGGAAATCGCGACGGTCGGGTGGGGCGGTTTCAGCACCCAGAACCGTTTTTTGACATCGGGGGAGCTCGATAACGTTCTGCAAGTCGAGTTCGATCTTCTCGGAAAGCGCAGGTCGTCGGTCCAGAATCCCGTCGGCGTACGCATGGGACGTGACTTCGGATTGTTTCCGAATCCATTATTTGAGATCGACGCCCCGCCGGTGAGTGTCGAGCTTGTCCGCCGCCGGTGGCTCCGCCAGCAAGATCTCGACACCCACTTCCTTCCCAAAGCCCGCGGCCTCGAACCGGGCGAACAGGGTTGGTTCTTCAGCGGCCGGTCTGCCGTGACCCGGCAGATCGTCGACTGGCTCGATGGGCGGGGCGACGCCGGATCACATCATCTCTACGTGCTCACGGGCCAGGGTGGATCGGGGAAATCCGCAATCATCGGCCGCATAGTGGCCTTGAGCGACACCGGCTTCCGCCATGCAGCTGCGAATGTGGGCTGGGACGAAGCTGGCGATTCCGTGCGCGGTACAGTGCCGGGTATCGGACGAATCGACGCCGCCCTTCACCTTCGCAATCTCACCGCGGAATCGACAGCGCTCGCAATCAGCGAGCTTGCCGGCATTTCACCTCCTGACCCAGCACTTGGGCTCTCCGCCTTCGTCTTCAACGCGCCTAACCAGCTCGCCGATTCACCGCATCCCGTGACCGTGATGCTCGACGCGCTCGACGAAGCCGGCGAGCCGGCGCGCATCGCTGAGCTGCTCATACGCCCGCTCGCTGCCAAAGGTTGGCGGATTCTGGTCGGCACACGCGCCGCTGCGGCTCACCGGGGCGCCAGCGACCTTCTGGATCGCCTCGGCCCCGCCTATAGGCGCAACCTGGATAGCGAGGACAGCACAACGGCGGATATCGCGGAATACGTGCAGCGGCGGCTGGCCGGTACGCCTCATTCTCCCTACGCGGCAGCGCCCACCGATGCATCCGCGATAGCATCAACCGTCGCAGCGAGAGCTCGAGGCGTTTTTCTCTATGCTCGCATTGCCGCCTCCCGATTGCTGCGAAGGCCGCGTATCGACCTCGCCAAGCTCGAAGGCGAGCTCGCCCTACACGTCGACGACGCGCTCGCACAGGATCTTGCCAGCATCGATGAATCGTTTCGGCGCACGTTCAACCGCACCGACTCGGGAGCTACGTCGCTCCTCGAAGCTTTGGCTTGGGCCGAAGGCGTGGGTCTGCCGTTGCGCGACAGTCTCTGGCCGATCGTGGCCACCGCTATCGCCCGGCGCGATGCACCGTACCTGGATATGCACGTCCAGTGGGTGTTGCGCGAGGCGGGGCGATATGTTCTTGAAGCCGGCGACGGCGAGCAAGCAGTGTACCGGCTCTATCACGAATCGCTGAACGAGCATTTCCGTAGCGGACGCGACGGGCAAGCGATCAACAGCCGCATCGCCTCGGCGCTGCAACAGCACGTCGATCAGCCCGGCGGGTGGGACGTGGCGAACCCGTATGTTGTGCGCTATTTGCCCGTGCATTTGAGCAGCGATCCCGAGCGCCTCGAGCGACTGTGCACCGATCCACGCTTTCTCCGTCGTGCGCTTGATTTGCTCAGGGTGGATGGTCTCGCCGATCTCCTTGCGGCCGCTCAGCGGGCCTGCGGTCGCTTTGCCGTTCAGGCGCTCGCCAAGAGCGTGCGTCGCGCCCGCGTCGCGCTCAGCCGTGACCCTGAGCAGCTTGCCGCACAGCTGCATGCGCGGCTGGCAGGCGAAACCGATCTGGCGCTGAAGGCGTTGTCGCAAGCCCTCCCCTTGGCGGCGCCAGCCGTGTGGTTGCGCAGCGTGACGTCGACTCTAGGCTGGCGCGCGGACCTCGAGACGATGCAGACCTTTAACGCCAAGGTCCGCGCGCTCGCCTTGGGCAGTGTAGAGGGTTCGGGGGTCATCGCCGTGGGTGCTGGCACGAACGTCTCCATTTGGAGCCCTGGCAGAGGCGACATAGGTACGTGGCAAATTTCGAATGCGGAGCGACGCGTCACCGGCCTCGCCATGGGGATCGTGGGAGACCGCCACGTGGTCGCGGTCGCTGCGGGCTACGATGGAATTCTGGAAGTCAGAGACCTGCGCACCGGCGCTCGCATCGGCGATACCATGCCCGGCACCCTCGAGCCGCTGGCGGTGGGCAGGCTGAGCAATCGTGACGTGCTGGCAACCACCGAGGCGGGCAACATCACGGTGCGCCCGCTCGATGGGCAAGGACCGATGGAGGAACGTGAGTACCCGGCAGGGCGGGTCGGCAGGTGCGGAACAGCCCTCGTTGCGATTTCCGAGGACCGAGGAACATATGAAGTCGTCGACCTCGATTCCGGGAAACCGCTGGGTCCAAGCCTCGATGATCCCCCTCACGGCTTGGTCACTGTGGGCGCATGGCGGGGCCGGCCGATTCTTTGTTTCGCGCTCGAGTCAGGGCACGTGCAGGTGAGAGACCTGAATTCCGGAGAGTGCATCGGCGAGCCAGTGGCATTCGACTTTCGTCTGCGAACGCTCGTCGTAGGCGAGTTGGAGGGGGACCTGATCGTCGCCGCCGGTAACGACAGCGACAGCGACTCCGGATACGTGGCGATACGCCAGCCGCTGGCGAGTCGAACGGCGTCTCCGTCTTTTGCGGTGCTGGTACACGTCGACTGGGTCCTCGGCGTCGGACGCGGCAACCGTCGCCTTCTGCTCTTCCTCGACGGGATGCGCGCCTTCGACCCGGTTGCATCGGAGATCGTGACGACTCCGGCCGAAGTCGAGGTTCTCAGCGGCGTTCAATCCGCGCCGGCGATGCCGGCGCACGCTGGAGTACCGCGGGTCCGTAGCGGTAGCTTGACGTTACGTCGCAACGCTCCCGGGCAATGGCCAATCCTGTGCCACACATGGGCGATCATCGATGGGAGGAACGTTCAGGCGCGCGGGAGTTTCGAGGGCGTGGTCTGGATCCTCGACGCGGAGCGGAAGAAGATCGTTCACGGTCCCTACGCCAGTGTCCCGGATACCTTGACGCTGCGTTCGCACAAGATAAAGACCGCCAGGGGATTGGGGGAGGTTACCGACGTCGCCTTGGCCGTGTGGAAGGGTCGCGGTGTCATGGCTCGCGCACACGAGGGTCGTGTGACGGTATTCGATTTGGAAACCGAGCAAACGCTTGGCTCACCCGACACGGGCCGATCTGAAATCGCCGTCGTCGCCCTCGGTGCGATCGACGATCGCACACTGCTGGTCACTGGAAGCGAGGGCGGCGCGGTGACGCTATGGGATGGATCAACGTTCCGCCGCCTGGCGACCATGACGCTCGATGCCCGCGTAGCACGCGTGTGGATTGGTGGCGCTTCGCTCGTCGTGCGAACTGCGGACCAGCGATTCCACGTGTTCGAGATCGTCATGCAATGATGACACATCCGAAACGGTACAACGGCCCGAGCCGCAACCACGCCGATTCACCGGCATCGTGCGCTGAGTGTGAATACAGCCGCTGCTGGAGGCAACGCGAGTCTGATGACCATTGGTTAAGGCTGTCCAGCGTGTGTGAGGCACGCGCCGCTGATGGAGCTTTTCTCGTTCGATGCGTGGTTCAGGCTGATGCGCCTCGCGTGCCGATTGCGAACTCCGCATGGGTGCCTGTGGTGGACGACAGTGAAGCGCGTGCCTTGTACAAATCGCGCAAGAAGTAGTTTCCGCTCCGCCCAAAACACGTTAAAGAACGCCTGATTTCGATCTTATGCAACCGCAATTCGATCGACTGTCACTCCCAACGCACGTTCCTTGGACGGGATGTGCGACATCGCCGCTTCGGCCATTGCAGTGATGGTGAGGCTTGGATTGACGCCAGGATTGGCCGGCATGGCCGCGCCGTCGCAAACGAGCAGGTTGCGGTAGCCGTACACTTCGTGCCGCGCGTTGACGACACCGTGGTCGGCGTCCTTGCCGATCACGGCGCCGCCGAGGATGTGCGCCGTCACGGGAACGCTCAACAGCGCCTCGGTCAGGAACGATTGCGCGATGCCGCCGTGCCGCTCGGCAAGCCATTCGGCCGCCTGGTTGGCGATCGGAAAGAAAGTCGGGATCGGGTGGTCGGGATCCTGAGCCGTGGTGAGCCTCACATCGCGTCCGAACCAGCGCCGCTTCGCGTTGAAGCGGATCGCATTGTCGAGCGTCTGCATCACGCCGGTCACGATCGTGCGCCGGGACCATCCGAACGGCCACAGCTTGCGCAGGAACATCAACGGGTGGCGGAGCATGGTGCCCAATGCCAGTAGCGGGCGGCCGAGCCGCGAGCCGTTCCCGGTCAGGAGCCCGAACATGAGCCCCATCGCATCGGCGCGGCGGCCGAAGGTCGCGATTTCGATGTGGGTGTGCGCGTCGGGAAAGATGCTCCCCGTGATCGAGACCGTATCGGCGAGCTTGTCGTTGCCGGGGACCGTGACGGCAACCAGCGTTTCGCTGTTGGTACGGACGAGCTCACCGAGCCGGCCAGAGACGGCAGGCAGACTCCCGCGGCTTTTGCAGCTCGCGAGCAAGCGGTTGGTGCCGAGGGCGCCTGCCGCGAAGACGACACCGCGCGCGGTCAGCGTGCGCCGGTCCCGCGCGAACCAGGCCCCGGTGCGCTCGTGCGTCACTACGTAGCCGTCCGCGCCGTCGGCGGCACGAAGCGGTCGCACATCGGTGACCATCCGTTCGGCCTCGATCCGAACGCCTTTCCTCTCGGCGAAATGGAGATAGTTCCGCACCAGCGTGTTCTTGGCGCCGTAAGGACAGCCCATCATGCAGGAGCCGCAGCGATGGCATCCCGTCCGCTCGGGGCCTTCGCCGCCGAAATACGGGTCTGGCACCTTCTTTCCGGGTTCGCCGAAATAGATGCCGACGCGTGTCTTCTGGAACGTGTCCGCGCAGCCGAGGTGCTCGCCCAGCTCCTTCAGTATCCGATCGGACTCGCTCTCGAACGGCGGCGGGTTGACGCCGAGCATCCGCTCGGCGGTGTCGTAGTGTGGCTGGAGCCGTGCCTGCCAATGGTCGAGATCGGCCCACTGCGGATGACGGAAATAGGCTGTAGGCGCGCGGTAGAGCGTCGCAGCATAGGCGAGGCTGCCGCCGCCGACCCCGGACCCGCTCAAAATGAAGATGTCTTTGAACGGCGTGAGCCGGAGAATGCCTTTAAGGCCGAGCTTCGGCGCCCAGAAATGGCGTGAGAGCTGCCAGGCGGAGGTTGGCAGGTCCTCGTCGCGAAAGCGGCGGCCGCATTCGAGCACGGCGACGCGGTAGCCCTTCTCCGCGAGCCGCAGCGCCGAAACGCTTCCGCCGAATCCGGAACCGATGACGATCCAGTCGAAGTCGAGGCGCGAATTGTCCATAGGCCCGCCGGAGAGCTTACCGCGGCGGAAAGAGGTCGGCGATGCTTTTTGCGTAGACGACTGGATAGGCCTCGGCAGCGGAGGCGCGCGCGTCTTCGTCGGTTTGTTGGGCAAGACGCCCCGCGGCGCTGATCGCGACCGCGACGAGCGCGGCACCGATGAGCGCGAGCATCGTCACCTTCGAGAATCGATTCATGGCTTCGTCCTCCCTGGGTCGTCCGTCTGGCAGCACTCTAGCGCGACGGGGTGCGGCGAATCCCCCTCCGAAGGGGGGCCTTGGCTCCATTGACGCCCGAGCACGCCCCCCATGGTGGGGGCTTGCATTCGATCGGCCGCGCACGATACTGGAGAGCAACAGCGACGCAGTCGAACCGATCTGAAGGGGGAGTCATGCCATACAAGTCCATTCCGAGCTACGTGATGCTGGCGTTGTGGCTGATCGCCGGCGTCTTTTCCGGCGCGGCCTCGGCCCAGACCACCAAGCGCCCGAACATCCTGGTGATCATGGGCGACGACGTCGGCGCCTGGAACATCAGCGCCTATCACCGCGGCATGGGCGCCGTCTCGACGCCCAACATCGACCGCATCGCCAATGAAGGCGCGCTGTTCATGGAGTATTACGGCGAGGCGAGCTGCACCGCCGGGCGTGCCGCGTTGATCACCGGCCAGCATCCCTTCCGCACCGGCCTTCTGACCGTCGGGCTCCCGGGCGCGAAGATCGGCTTGCAGAAGGAAGACCCGACGATCGCCGAGCTGCTGAAGCCGCTCGGCTACACGAGCGGCCAGTTCGGCAAGAACCACTTGGGCGACCGCGACGAGTTCCTCCCGACGGTACACGGCTTCGACGAATTCTTCGGCAACCTCTATCACCTGAACGCCGAGGAGGAACCCGAGGACACCGAGTACCCGAAGGATCCGGAGTTCCGCGCGAAGTTCGGCCCGCGCGGCGTGCTCGATTGCACGGCCGGCGGCGGCTGCAAGGACACCGGCCCGCTCACGAAGAAGCGCATGGAGACGGTCGACGACGAATTCGTCGGCCGCTCGCTGCAGTTCATGGAAAGGGCAGTCCGGCAGGGCAAGCCGTTCTTCGTCTGGCTCAACACGACCCGCATGCACGTGTGGACCCACCTCTCGCCGCAGTGGCTCGGCAAGAGCGGCTACGGGATTTACGCCGACGGCATGCTCGAGCACGATCACGACGTCGGACTGGTCCTCGCGAAGCTCGACGAGCTCAAGGTCGCCGACGACACGATCGTCATCTACACGAGCGACAACGGCGCCGAAGTCTTCACCTGGCCCGACGGCGGCACGATTCCTTGGCGCGGCAGCAAGGGCTCGACGTGGGAAGGCGGCTTCCGCGTCCCGGCGCTCGCGCGCTGGCCGGGCAGAATCAAGCCGGGGCGCATCGAGACGGGCATCTGGTCGGCGCAGGACTGGCTGCCTACGCTGCTCGCCGCCGCCGGTGTGCCCGACGTCAAGGAGCGGCTGCTCGCGGGCTACGCCGCCGGGGACAGGACGTTCAAGGTCCATCTCGACGGCTACAACCAGCTCGACAATCTGCTGGGCAAGTCCCCAAGCCGGCGCGAGACGTTCTTCTATTTCAGCGACCAGAGCACGCTCAACGCCGTGCGCTGGAAGGACTGGAAGGTGCAGTTCACGGTGCTGGACGACTGGATCGAGGGCAAGACGAAGCAGGGCGTTCCGAAGGTCTTCAACCTGAAGTCCGACCCCTTCGAACGGGCGTACGGAGAATCGTGGCTCTACACACGATGGATGGTCGACAAGCTGTGGCTTTACGTGCCGATGCAGCAGGAGGTGCTCAAGTTCGTCACGTCGTTCAAGGACTTCCCGGCCCGGCAGCGCTCGGCCCAGTTCAACGTCGATGCGATCGTCGAGCAGCTGCAGCGGCGTGCCCCCGCGGGCAACTAGATTCGTGGCTCGCCATGAGACGGCGAGGCCACGGGCGCATGCGCCATTACGAAGTCGCGGACCTGCGCAAGCGCCCGTCGGGTCTCCGGGAGCCAGCTCACGGCCTGGAAGACATGCGGCATCTGCGGGCAGATCTGCAGGTCGACGGAGGTTCCGGCGGCACGTGCAAGCTCGGCCGTCTTGACCGCTTGACCCAGCAACGCCTCCGTGCTGCCCACCTGGATCAGCAGCGGCGGTAGACCCGCGAGACTTCCCGCGCACGGGGAGAGCGCGGGATCGTTCGCATCGATCGGCGCGATGACGAGGGTCTGCACGAGCTCGAGCAGCCCCGGCCCGATCATGGGATCGTCGCGGAGGTCGGCCGCATCGAGGTTCGCTGCGTCGGCGAGATCGGCGGCCGGCGAGAACATTATTGCACAGGCGGGACGCGGCAGTCCCGCATCGCGGATACGCTGCAACGTCGACAATACCAGCAGGCCGCCGGCACTATCGCCGAGCAGCGCAATGCGCGCCGGATCGTAACCCTGGCCGAGCAGCCAGCGGTAGGCGGCAAAGCAATCCTCGTGCGCTGCGGGTAGCGGGTGTTCCGGCGCGAGGCGGTAGTCGGGAACGAGCGCGCGCGCGTCGACCATGCGGGCGAGGCGCGCGGCGAGGCGCCCGTGCGTGCGGGGAGTACGAAAGACGAAGCCCCCGCCGTGCAGGTAGAGGAGCACACGCGACCGACTTGTTACCTCGGCGGGAATCCACTCGGCGGGGACGCCGTTCGCGTCGACGGCGCTGCGTGCGTTGTTCGGCACCATGCCGCCGAGCAGACGATCGAGTCTTGCGACCGTGCGGCGCGCGGCAGCAACGTCGAACGCTTCGTAGGTCCGCGGTTTGAGCATTCGCCGATAGAGCGCATTCAGCGTGCGGGCGCGGCGGCTGATGCGTGGCGGCGGAACCGAAGTCTCCATGGAGCGATTGAAATGAGGATTGCGGGAATGGTGGCCATTGTCGGGCGCGCCGCGGTAGCGATCGCCCCCCTCCTGGGGGGCAAAAAGCCGCCCATCTCCCGTTACGATGGCTGCACCTCGAGGCGACGAGTCGAAGGCAATGACCAATTTCAGCGAAATCCTCTACGACGTCCGCGGCGCTGCCGCGTGGATCACCCTCAACCGGCCGCGCGAGATGAACGCCATGAGCGCGGACATGCTCGATGAGCTTGCGCGGGCGCTCGACCTCGCGGCCGACAATGCGTCGATCCATGCGCTCGTCGTCACCGGCAGCGGCGACAGGGCGTTCTGCGCCGGCGCCGATTTGAAGGAGGTGCTCGCCGCGTATCCGGCAGGCGAGCCCGATTTCCTCGATCGTGCCGCGCGGACGCTCAACCGGCTCCGCGATTTTCCGAAGCCGGCGATCGCCGCGGTCAATGGGCTTGCGCTCGCGGGTGGCCTCGAGCTCGTGCTGTGCTGCGATCTCGTTGTCGCGGCCGACACCGCGCGCCTCGGCGATGCGCACGCGAATTTCGGCGTCTTTCCCGGCGCCGGCGGCGCCGCGATCCTGCCGTGGCGGATCGGGGCGGCGCGCGCGAAGTATCTGCTGTTCACCGGCGAGCACGTAAGCGCCGCCGAGATGCAGGCCTGGGGGCTCGTCAACCGCGTCGTGCCCGCATCCGAGCTGCATGCCGCGGTCGACGAACTGGTCGGGAGACTCGCGGCGAAGAGTCCGCTCGTGTTGCGCCGCATGAAGGAAGTCGCCGACGCGGCGCTCGACCAGCCGCGCGATGCGGCGCTCGCCCAGGAGCAGCTCGCGCTGCGCACCCACATGCGCTCGTTCGACCTCCATGAAGGGCTGGCGGCATTCCGCGAGAAGCGGGCGCCGCGCTTCGAAGGTCGATAGGACAAAGGAAAACCGATGACGCAACTTTACGTGGCCGGCGTGGGCATGACCCGCTTCGGCCGACACCTCGACCGCTCGATCAAGCATCTGACGCGCGAAGCCGTCGAAGGCGCGCTCACGGACGCAGGCGGCGAACGTGCCGACATCGAAGCTGCCTACTTCACCAACGCCACGCAAGGCCATTTCGAAGGCCAGAACTGCATCCGCGGCGAGATCGCGCTGCGCTCGATGGGGATCGGAAGCATTCCGGTCGTGAACGTCGAGAACGCGTGCGCTTCGGCGTCCACGGCGTTCAACCTGGCCGTCCAGTTTCTCAAGGCGGATGAAGGCGACGTCGCGCTCGCCGTCGGCGTCGAGAAGATGTACTCGCCCGACAAGGCCAAGATGTTTTCCGCGTTCGACAGCGGGTGGGACGTGAGCACTGTCGAGCAGAACAAGGCGAGGCTGCTCGAGCTCGGCAAGGGATGCGAGGTTCCGCCTGGAACGACGTCGGACAAGCCGTACTCGGTGTTCATGGACGTCTACGCGGCGTTCTGCCGGCTGCACATGAAGGTGTTCGGCACGACGCAGCGCCAGATCGCGGCGGTGGCGGCGAAGAACCACGCGCACTCGGTGCACAATCCTCTTGCGCAATACCGCGATGCGTACACGGTCGAGCAGGTGCTCGCCGCACCACCGATTACCTATCCTCTGACGCTCCCCATGTGCTCGCCGATCAGCGATGGCGCGGCGGCCGCGGTCCTCTGCACCGAAGCCGGCCTGAAGCGGCTCGGAGTCGATCGCAATCGCGCCGTGCGCGTGCTCGCTTCAGTGGTGCACACGGGCAGCGATCGGCTGCCCGAGGAGTTCGATCGCCATGTCACCGTGCTCGCCGCGCGCAAGGCGTACGAGAAGGCAGGAATCGGTCCGGGGGACATCTCGGTGGCCGAGGTCCACGACGCGACGGCGATGGGCGAAATCATCCAGACCGAGAACCTCGGTTTCTGTGCGTTCGGCGAGGGTGGCGTCATCGCCGAGCGCGGCGAGACGACGATCGGCGGTCGCATTCCCGTCAATCCGTCCGGCGGCCTCGAGTCGAAGGGCCACCCGATAGGCGCCACGGGACTCGCGCAGATTCACGAGCTCGTGACCCAGATCCGCGGCGAGGCGAACGGCCGCCAGGTCGAAGGGGCGCGCTTCGCGATCGCCGAGAACGGCGGCGGGCTCTACGGCATCGAGGAGGCCGTCGCGTGCGTGACGATTCTCGGCAAGTGAGGGAGGCGAGCGTGTTCGAATTGAGCGGGGAGCAGCGGGCCGCCGTCGAAAGCTTTCGCCGCTACGCCGAGAAGCGGCTGCGGCCGCTCGGCGACGACTACGAAAAGCGGGGAACGCCGCCCTCGCGCGAGGAAACGATCAAGCTCTTCCGCGAGATCGGCGAGTTCGGGCTCCTCGGCGCGCTCGTGTCCGACGCGGACGGCGGCAGCGGCATCGGGATGATGGGCCTCGCGCTCTTCACCGAGGAGATCGCGCGGAACTGGACCGGCTTCGGCTTCACCGTCGCGATCCAGGCGGCGGGTGCGGGGCTCGTCTCGGCGCTCGGAACACCCGAGCAGAAGGCGCGGATGCTGCCGCCGATGCTCGCCGGCGAGCTGATCGGCTGCATGGCGATTTCGGAACCGGGTGTCGGCTCCAATGTCGCGGAAGTGAAGACCCGCGCGGTCGAAGACGGGGATCGTTTCGTCGTGTCAGGGCAGAAACTGTGGATCTCGAACGGCGACATCTCGGATTTCGTGATCGCCGTCGTGCGGACCGGCGACGCCGAGCTTTCGTACGTAATTGTCGACCGCGCCGCGGGCTATACGACGCGACCGGTCGCCAAGATGGCACTGCACTCGACGTTCACCTCGGAGGTTTTCTTCGACGGCATCCGCATTCCGAAAGCCAATTTGCTGGGCGAGCGCGGCAAGGGGCTCAAGCAGACGGTCAAGCTGTTCGAGCGCCCACGGACGCTGCTCTGCATGTGCGCCGTCGGGCTCGCGCAGGACGCGCTCGACCAGGCGATCGAGTACGCGAAGGTTCGCGTCCAGCACGGCAAGGTCATCGCGGGTCACCAGACGATCCAGAACTACCTCGCCGAGATGGCGACCGACATTCACGCCGCGCGGCTCTTGGGGCTGCGCGCCGCGGCGATGATCGATCGCGACGAGCGCTGCGACATGGAAGCGGCGATGGCGAAGTATTTCGGGCCGGAGATGGCGGTGCGCGCGACGTCGAAGGCGCTGCAGATCCACGGTGGCTTCGGCGTGACCGAGGAGTATCGCGTGTCGCGACTCTTCCGCGAGGCGCGAATCATCCCGATCCCAGACGGTACGACTGAAATCCAGAAGCTCATCATCGGCCGGGCGCTCACCGGCGTGAACGCATTCAGCTAGGAGAGGCCGGCATGGACATCAAAGGCAAAGTGGCGATCGTGACCGGCGGTGCTTCGGGCATCGGTTTCGGCGTGTGCCGCGAATTCGTCAAGCGCGGTGGCCGGGTTGCGATCTTTGATCTGCAGGCGGAACGCGCCGAGCAGGCGGCAGCCGAGCTCGGGCGCGGCAACGCCATTGCCGCGACGGTCAACGTCGCGGACGAAGCGGCAGTCGTCGCCGGCATCGCCAGGGCGAAGGACGCCTTCGGCGCCGTGCACGTCGCCGTCAACTGCGCCGGCGTGCCGTTCGCGGCGAAGACCGTCGACCGCGAAGGCAAGCCCTTCCCGCTCGACCTCTGGAACAAGGTGATCGCGGTCAATCTGACCGGCACGTTCAACGTGCTGCGTCTCGCCGCCGCGGAGATGGCGAAGAACGGCCCCGAGGGCGAGGCGCAGGAGCGCGGCGTGATCGTCAACATCGCGTCCGGCGCCGCGTTCGACGGCCAGACGGGCCAGGCGGCCTATGCGGCCAGCAAGGCTGCGGTCGTCGGCATGGCGCTGCCCATCGCCCGCGATCTGGCCGATCTCGGCATCCGCGTGATGACGGTCGCGCCGGGCCTGTTCGAGACGCCCATGGTCGCCGGGGTGCCTGACAAGGTCCGGGAATCGCTGCTGAAGATGATGCTGTACCCGCGGCGGATGGGCGCGCCGTGGGAAGCCGGCGCGTTGATCTGCTCGATCGTCGAGATCCCGTATTTGAACGCCGAGTGCATCCGGCTTGACGCCGGAACGCGAATGGCGGCGAAATGACTTGCGCCACGTTTGTGACCCGTGAGTAGGAGAATCGAGATGCGACAGTTGACCGGTCAGGACGCGATGTTCCTGTACCTCGACCAGCCTCATGCGAGCACACATGGTTTGCTCGTATACCTCTACGACCAGTCGACGGCGCCGGGCGGCATCGTCCGGTTCAAGGACATACTGAGGCATGTCGAGGCGAACCTGCATCTCGCGCCGTTCTTCCGCAAGAAGCTGCTCCGGGTGCCGCTCGAACTCGACTTCCCCTATCTTGTTGACGACGAGGACTTCGACCTCAACTATCACGTCCGCCACATCGCGCTGCCGAAGCCGGGGGACTGGCGGCAATTCTGCATCCAGGCCTCGCGGATCGTGGCACGGCCGCTCGATCTGGCGCGCCCGCTGTGGGAGATGTACGTCGTCGAGGGGCTCGACAACGTCGACTTTCTGCCGAAAGGTTCGTTCGCCATCCTGACGAAGCTGCACCACTCGGTCGTGGACGGGACGGCGCTGAGCGAGCTCACGTGGCAGTTGCACGCGCAGACGCCGGCGGTCAAGCGGCCAAGGCCAAAGCGATGGACGCCGGAGAAGCCGCCCGAGACGTTGTCGTTGCTGAGCCGCGCTGCCTACAACAATGCGCTCGCGTCGCTGCGGACCGGCAAGGCGCTCGCGACGGTCGGACCGAAGGTCGCCGCTCTGGCCGGCAAGCTCGCTGCCGATGCGGCTGCGGGCCGGCACAAGGTGCCCAACACCCGCTTCAACAAATCCATCGGCAAGGAACGCGTCTTCGACGGCGCCCAGTTTCCGTTCGCCGACGTGCGTGCGATCAAGGCGGCGGTCGAGGGCGCGACCGTCAACGACACTGTCACCGCCATCGTCGGCGGGGCGCTGCGCCGGTATCTCCGGTCAAAGGGCGAGGCGGTCGAGCCTTCGCTCGCGGCGCTGATGCCGATCAACACGCGCCAGGACGCCGCCGAGCGGCAGACGCAGGGAAACACCATCGCGGTGATGACCGCCGCAGTGCGGACCGACATCGCCGATCCGCTCGAGCGTATCGCCGCGATACATGCCGGGACGTCGCGCTCGAAGGAAGTGAGCAAGGCCATTGGCGCCCGCGAGCTTACCGATCTGACCAAGCACACGCCCGCGCCGACGATGATGCTCGCGAGCAAGCTGCTCCTGATGGGAAACTTCGGCGGCAACCCGCGGCTGCCGTTCCACAATTGCTGCATTTCCAATGTGCCGGGGCCGCAGTTTCCGCTCTACCTCCTCGGCGCCAAGCTTCTGTTTATCTCGGTCGTGGCGCCGCTGACCGACGGCGCGTCGCTGTTTTTCGCAGTCATGAGCTACGACGGCAAGCTGATCGTGACCGTCACGTCAGCGCCCGAGATCGTCCCCGATCCGGCGTTCATGGCGACGTGCCTGCGCGAGAGTTTCGCGGAAATGAAGAAGGCGGCGCAGAAGGCGGCCAAAGAAACACCCAGGAAGGGCTCGGTGCCCAAACGCGTGCGCCACGCAACCGCCTGAGCCCTGGCGACGAAAGCCGCCGTTTCGCCGGTGTAGTGCGCGCCCCTAGCCGCGCCGACGGTCAACCGACGCGTCGCGCCCGCCCCTGCCAGTAGCGCTCGCGCAACTCGCGCTTCAGGACCTTGCCGACCGCGCTCCGCGGCAGCGTGTCGACGAATTCCACCGCTTTCGGAGCTTTGACGCTGCCGATCTGCTGCTTGCACAGCGCGACGAGCTCGTCCGCCGACGCCTTCGCCCCCGGCTTGAGCTCGACGACCGCGTGAATTGACTCGCCCCACTTGTCGTCGGGGATGCCGATCACGGCGCAGTCCATCACCGCCGCGTGCGACTGCAGGACCTTTTCGACCTCGACCGACCAGACGTTGAAGCCGCCGGTCACGATCATGTCCTTCTTGCGGTCCGCGATGTAATAGAAGCCCTCGGCGTCGCGGTAGCCGATGTCGCCCGTGTGATGCCAGCCGAACGCGCCGGCCCGCGCCGATTCCTCGGGATTCTTGAAGTACCCCGCCATCACCGACGTCGCGCGCACGACAATTTCGCCGGTTTCGCCGTCGCCCAGCAGACGACCCTCGTCGTCCATGATGCCGATGGAGGCGAAGGGCGCGGCGCGGCCGCAGCTCGTGAGCCGCTTTTCGTCAGTGGGCGTTCCGTCCGGACCGAGATGATCGCCGCGCGACAGGTAAGTGATCGGGAAGAGCGTCTCCGTCTGGCCGAAGACCTGCTGCATCACGGGGCCGAATGTCCTGATGCATTCGCGCAGCTTCTCGGGCGCCATCGGAGCGGCGCCGTATACGAAGTACCGCAACGACGACAGGTCGTGCGCCTTGACCATGGGCGACGCGAGAAGCGCGTAGATCGCGGTCGGCGGCAGGTACATGAAGCTGATGCGCCGCTTCTCGATCGCGGCACAGATCAGCCCGGGGTCGACCTTCGACTGCAGGATCACGGTTCCGCCCTGCGAGAGCGCGAACAGGGCGAGAAAGCCCCCTGCGTGGGTAATCGGAGCGGCGGCAAGGTAGACGGGCGGCTTTTCGTCGAAGTTGAACACCGCGTACATGTTGGCGAAGAAGCCTTCGACGCTGCGGTTCGTATGCATCGCGCCTTTGGGAACGCCTGTCGTGCCGCCTGTGGCCTGCAGCACCACGAGGTCGTCGGGACCCGTGCCGGGATCGACTTCCGAAGCCGGATGCTCCTGTACCCAGTCGGCGAGCGCCGGCGCGTCGGCTCCGGCACGATCGATGCAGACGAACCGCCGGATTCTCGGCACCCGCCTGCGGATTTCGCCGATCACGGGCTCGAACAGGCTGTGATAGAAGAGCACCTCGCATTCGAAGTTGTCGAGGATGTAGCTGTTCTCCTCGATCGCGTTCTTCGGGTTGATGGCGACCCAGACCATGCCGGCACGGACGATCGCGAGCAGGCAGGCGAAGCCGAGCGCGTCGTTCGAGGACAGCACCGCTCCCTTCATGCCGATCGAGAACCCATCGGCGCGCAGCGCGTTCGCCGCGCGCAGCGTCAGATCGCGGATCTGCCCGAACGAATAGGTCGTCCCAGTGTCGTCATGAACGAAACAGGGGGCGGACGGATCGCGCGCGCCGCGGTCGAAGAAGTCGATGAGCCTCATGAGCGTTCCTCCTTAGAGCGACGGGTCGCTGTAACCCCGCCGGTGGTCGATGGTGGAAGCGTACCGGACGTCGCCGCCGACGTTCCCCCCCGAGGAGGGGGCGCTCGCGGCCGCCGGAGCCGTTAGCCTTGCGCTATCCGACTTCCCGCGTCCCTTTGCCCTCGCCATGAACGACATCGCCATGAACTCGAACGCCACCATCGCCCGCTTGAGCGAGGTGCTCGGCCGCCAGCGCGCCGACTTTGTCGCCGCTGGCGTTCCTTCAGCCGAAGTGCGGATCGATCGCATCGACCGCGCGATCGCGCTCCTCATCGAGAATCAGCAGCGAATCTGCGAAGCAATGGCCGCCGATTATTCCTGGCGCTCGCACGATCACACGCGGTTGAGCGACATCGTGTTGCCGCTGGCCGGGCTCAGGCACGCTCGGCGGCACGTACGCCGCTGGATGAAGCCGCAGCGGCGCCGTCCCGAGTTCGGACTCGGCTTCCTCGGCGCTAAAGCGATGGTCCGCTACCAGCCGTTGGGGTCGATCGGCATCATCGTGCCCTGGAACTTTCCGGTCGCCATCGGGCTCTCGCCGCTCGCCGAAGTCTTCGCGGCCGGCAACCGCGCGATGCTCAAGCTGTCCGAGTTCACGCCGGCGACCGCCGGCCTCCTGATCGAGCTGCTGGGTGAACGCTTCGACGAGACCGAGGCCGCGGCGTTCGTCGGCCACGCGGAGGTGGGAGCCGCCTTCGCGGGCCTGCCATTCGATCACATCGTCTTCACGGGCAGCCCGCGGGTCGCCAAGCACGTGATGCGGGCCGCAGCCGAGCATCTGACGCCCCTCACGCTCGAGCTCGGCGGCAAGTCGCCGACAATCGTCGGCCGCGGCGCGGATCTCAAGCGTGCGGCGACGCGCATCTGGGCTGGCAAGACCTTGAACGGCGGCCAGGCCTGCATTGCGCCCGACTATGTGTTCGTCCATGAGGACGATCGGGAAGCGTTGATCGAGCACATGGCGGCGGCGCTTGCGCGGATGTATCCGACCGTGCGCGACAATCCCGATTACACCGCGCAGGTGACGCCTGCCCAGCATGCGCGGATCCAATCCTATTTGCAGGACGCCCGCGCCCGCGGCACCCGAATCGTTGAGGTCAATCCGGCGAACGAGTCATTCGCCGACGGCACCCGGAAGATCCCGCCGACGCTGCTAGTCGATCCCCCCGACGACGCGAAGGTGATGCAGGAAGAGATTTTCGGGCCGCTGCTGCCGCTCAAGACCTACCGCGACCTTGCCGAGGCGCTCCATTACGTGAACGCCCGGCCGCGACCGCTCGCGCTCTACTATTTCGGCGACGATCGCGGCGAAGCCGAGCGCGTCCTTTCGGGCACGGCATCGGGCGGAGCGTGCGTCAACGACGTCATGCAGCACGTTTTCCAGACGAACCTCCCCTTCGGCGGCTGCGGCAATTCGGGCTTCGGCCGCTACCACGGCGGCGAAGGATTCAAGGCATTCAGCGTGGCGCGGGCCGTCTATGTCGCCCCGCGAATGGACGTGCTCTCCATGCTGCGTCCGCCCTACGGGAGCAAGTTTCGGCGCGTCATTCGCTTCCTCCTGCGCGCCTAGAGATCCGCTCTCTCCCGCGGCACGCGCCGCAGGCTTGACGTTCGCGGGTCGACCGGCCTATCGTGGTTGCCCCGCATACGAAGGAGGTTTCGTGCGCGTGGCCGAGCCGAAAACCGACGCCGCGCCCGACGCGTTCGAGTCGCCGTTCCTCGCGACCAAGATCGCGCTGCCGAAGGTTGGCGCACGATGGATCGATCGCCCGCGCCTGATCGATCGGTTGGGAGTGCCTCCCAACGCCCGCGTGACCCTGCTGCACGCCGGTCCCGGCTTCGGCAAGACCGCCTGTCTCGCACAATGGCAAAAGCGCCTGGTAGTCGCCGGCGTGCGCGTGGCGTGGTACACGGTTGAGCAGGACGACAACGACGTTGCAACGTTCATCGGTTACGTCGCGGCGGCACTCAACGTTGCCGACGGCGCGATCGGAGCCGACGTGATGGAGCTTGCGCGCGGCGGCCCGATGCCACGCTCCGCCACGCTGATCACGCGGCTCCTCAACCAAGTAGCTGCCAACGACCACCGTTACGCACTGATCATCGACGACTATCACTTCGTGCAGTCGTCGGCGATCGACGAAGCTCTGTCGCAGCTGATTGGCCACGCACCGAACAACCTGGACATCGTCATTGCATCGCGCGGGATGCCGAACCTGAGGCTCGGCAAGCTGCGTGCCGAAGGCGCGGTGACCGAGCTTGGTCCGGAGACCCTGGGGCTGACGCGCGTTGAAACGGGTGCCTTTGTCGAAGCGATGCTTGGAACGGCTCTCCCGCCGCGCGACGTCGCGCAACTGCAGACGCTCTCTGAAGGCTGGCCGGCAGTTTTGCAGATCATGCTGGTGGCGCTTGGCAGCAAGAAGCACCTGCATCAGCTGGTGCGCGCTTTCACCGGCGAAGCCCGCGTGCTCCGTGAATACCTGGCCCAGGAGGCTTTCGAAGGATTGCCCGCCGAGACCCAGCAGTTCCTGCTCCGCTCGTCGGTGCTGACGCGTTTTTGCGCCGACCTGTGCGAATACGTCACCGGCACGGCGGACGGCGCACAGGCCATCGCCGACGTTGAACGACGCCAGCTGTTGATTGTGGCGCTGGATACGCAAGGTCGGTGGTTTCGCTATCACCCGCTTTTCGCCGAATTCCTTCAGGGTCAACTCCGGGTGCGCGAGCCGGAAGCTGCAGCGGAGCTGCACCGTCGTGCCAGCGAATGGTTCGAGCGCAACAGCCTTTGGGCCGAGGCCGTGCGCAACGCGCTTGCGGCAGGCGAGGAGGCGCGGGCGCTCGACATCATCGATAGCTGCGCGATGACTCTGATCGAGCAGGGGGAGTACGTGACCTTGCTCGACTGGCTGGCGAAGTTTCCCGTGGATGCGATACGAGCGCGACCGAAGCTGCTGATGGCGGAAGCGTGGGCGATGGCTCTCACCATGCGCCACCAGGAGGCAGGCGAGCTGCTCGACGTCCTGCGTGCCTTCCCAGCCAATCAACTGCCTGCAGACCGCGATTTCAGCGGCGAGATGTCTCTCGCGCGCGGCGGCATGGCGGTCCTCGAAGACGATTTCCGCGACATGGCATTTCTCGACATCTGGCCGGCGCATTCTCGCTCGAGCGGATGGATCCGCGACATCCACAAGTCGCTCGCCGCCTATACGTTGATCATGCAGCGGGACTATCGACGCGCGCGCGATTTTGCGTCGTGCGAGACGCCGCTCAAGATCACGTATCACAAGATGCTCAACGGGCTAGCATGGTGGCGCGAAGGCGACGGGCGCGAGGCCGAGATCGCATGGACCGATGCCTTGGAGTTCGCCGATGCCGAATTCGGCGCTCACTCAGTTGCAGCGGCGCTCACGCGCTGCTTCGCCGCGCGGCTCTCCTACGAGCGTGGTGATTGGCGCGAGGCGGAGGAGGCGCTCGATCAGCGCCTCTCGGTGATCGAGCAGTCAGGTCCGCTGGAGTGGTTGTGGAGCGCGTATTCGACGCTGGCCGCTGCGCTCGCCTCGAGCGGCCGTAGCGAGGACGCCAAGCGCTTGCTCGAGCGCGGCTGCGAGATCGCGCAGCAGCGCGCATGGCTGCGGCTGGAAGCTGCGCTGCACGTCGATCTTCTTCGCCTCGGTGCCGCCGGACCGTTTGCCGGGCGCTTGCGCGCTGTCGCAAGCGGCGCAACGGACGCAACACCCACGGGACGCGAGACACATTTTCTCTGTGAGTTGGGGATTGGGTACGAAACGGCGCACACTCGCATCGGTTCGGAAGGCGCCACGCGCATTGCAACGGCGATCGAAAACTACGGTTCCGACGGCTCTGCGCTCCTGCGTGCGCAGGCGCATTTGATGCTGGCGCAGGCGCTTTTCGAAGCGGGACGCGACGACGAGGCCTTGAAGCCACTCCAGCAATCCGTTGCGATCGGTGAGCGCTTGCGGCTGGGGCAGACCTATCGCGACGCAGGCAGCGACATGCTGCGGTTGCTGGCGTCGATCCAGGCACCCGTCGGAGCGACTCCTTCCAAGCTTTATTTGGATTTTCTCGACAAGCCGGCGGGAGTCGATACAGCGGAACGTTCCCCCGGCGGAAATGGCGAGGGCACCGTTCCTCCGCTCAGCGAGCGCGAGCGCGAGATTCTCATGCTAGTCGGCCGTGGCATGAGCAACAAGGAAATCGGTCGCAGCCTGCGGATCGGTCCCGAGACCGTGAAGTGGCACCTGAAGAATCTGTTCGCCAAGCTCGAAGTGCCCAACCGCATCCAGGCTGTCAACCGCGCACGCGGGTTATCGATGATTGCCTGAGGTTCGCCGCGCTGGGCACGCGCTGCGAGCTGTCTCGCCCCCCTCGATCGTTTGCCCTGACCCCCATTAGGAGGGGGCACCGACTACGTCCGCGCGTCTACAGTGAAGACGTCAGCGGACAGGAGGCCAGCATGAGCGCATTGAGAGCAATGAGAGTAACGTGGCTTGTCACGGTAGCGCTTCTTCTCGTCGGAGCGGCAACGTGGTCGATCAGCGCGGCGGATACGTATGCCGATCAGCTTGTGGTCGAAGCCAATCAGTTGCACCACATCGGTGCCGTCAGTCTGTACGACATGGGCGACCTCTTTCGGGCCGGACGCTAAAAGCGGCGAAGCATCGATTAGGGTCTTTGCCTCAGGGAATAGCCCATCATGCAGGCACCACGGCGCGCAAGCTTTGTCAACGAACTGTCACAAACCTGCCTTATCGGGGTGGAGTCGCCTCCCGCGGGAAGCGCGCAACTGCATCGAGCCCTGGCCGCCTGCGAGTGGCCGTGCACCGTGCGATTGACGCGGCCCGCCTTGCGAAGGCCCGTTCCCATTCGTCCTAAGCATTACCACGTAGCGGCTACGTGCCCTGCGGATAGTGCGCCTGCCGCGGATCGGCCTAGAGTTGCGGTGCCGAATACGAGCATGAAAGTTGCCGTTGAAGGCTCAGGGCAGGGAATGGTCGCATTCAGTGCTTGCTGCGGGCCTCTGCACCGTATCGCCGCTTTGTCGAGTCCCTCAGCAGCGATTCGCACCACGCAAGCAAGGTCGACCCGCGCTGACGTTCCGGCCGTTGATGGATGTGCCAGCGCGGTTCCTCGGATCACGGCAGAATACCTGACGAATATACGGCGTTCGCCTACAACTCGCCGCCTTCCATCAGCCGCTTGAGCGTCCCGAGGTCGCGTTCAATCTCTTTGCGGCGAATCCGCGAGAGCGTTACGGCCGCCAGCTGTGGTATCGCGCCGACACTTCCCTCGACTTCGGTGTTTACTTCGGTGCCAATCGCCGATACTTCGAGTTGCACACGCGTCTCGAACGAAAACGGCCCCGAAGTTACAGCAAATGCATAGAACGTCGGCGGCCTGACCTCGAGCACCTCGAGCTGGACGTCGAGCTTGGAGCCGAGCAGACGGAACGTCCCGCGATAGCGCGTGCCGGCGCGCGTCGGACCCGACGAGAGTTTGCGTGATTCAACGACCGCCGACTGCCAGTACACATCGTTCTCGTGGTTCACTAGAACATCATAGACATCCGCGATGGCGCGACCGATGTCGATGCGAAAGCTTGCTTTCACCATGCCGACGAACGTTGGCCCTCGAGCTAGCGCGCTATAAGCGCTTCACTGACCGTCACGCCACGCGGACCGGTCAAGGCCAGGCGTCCTTCGCCCAAATCGGCAATGGCCGTGAGCGGCATAGGGTTCTTGAGGGTCATTCGGGTAAATGTTTGCGCGCCATCGGTCGACGCCGCCAAGCGGCCACCGACGTCGGCGAGGATGGTGGTGCCCTGTGGCGTCCGCGTCGCACTGACGACCGTTGCAGGAAGGCCGGCATCGACCTTGGTCCAATGTGCGCCGCCGTCTCCACTGCGAAAGACATTGCCGCGCAGCCCATACACCACTACCGCACCCTTCGCTTCAGTGACGCCAAACAGGCTCCCGTTGTACTGGGGCGAGACCGCCTTGAAGCGCTGGGTCGCTTGATCGAGCTTGAGCACCAGTCCGCCTTCGCCCGCGATGTAGACTGAGCCTGCGGCAGGGCGGATAGCGTAGAGATTAAAAAACTTCGGGTTCTCGGTGCGATCGAACCACGAGTCCCATGTCCAGCCGCCGTCGGTAGTGCAGAAGATCAGGTTATAAGCACCCACCGCGCAGCCATTGCGACTGTCAGCGAACCAGACGTCGAGAAACGGTTTGTCGGCGCCTTGCTCCTTGTAGCGCTGGGCCTCGGCCAATAACTTTTTGGCTTCTTCCGAAGAGTGTTCGGCAGTGACCTTGCGATCCATCGCTACGACCAGCAGATCGTTTGCCGTCAGCCCTTCGAGCTGAAGATCCCATTCCTCGCCGCCATCGCTGGTGTGCAGGATCACTCCGTCGTGACCGACCACCCAGCCTTGCTTGTCGTCGACGAAATACACCGCCGTTAGGTCTGACGATACCGGCACCGGCGACTGCTTCCAGGTCGCGCCGCCATCGCTGGAGATCACGATGTGACCGCGCTGACCGACGGCGATAATGCGATTTCCCGCAACCGTCACCGCTTGCATCAAGCTCTTGGCCGCCAGCGGGGACATCAGCGTCGGCGTGTCGAGCACATCTGTGAAGTTCGCACCCTGCACTGCAATTGCCTGTATGGTCGCAATCGCCATCGCGCAGCCCACGGATGTGTTGCCGAACTTGTTCATGGTCTGCCTCGATGGCGAGCGGGGCACTTCAAGTTGCGTTAGCGGATACCCGCACCAGCCAGCGCTTCCGATGCCCAGAAGGTCTGCGCCTTGGGCTCGCTCATGTATTTCACGCCGAAGTACGGTCCGGTGATGGCGCTCAGCGCGTACAGGCCCGAGCTGAAGTCGTAGTAGGCAGTCGTGTCTTCCCACGGTGCCATCGCGTCGTAGCTCTGCGACTGGAAGCTATAGCCCGCGCGGTAGAGCTGTCCGCGGCCATCGTATTCATCGGAGACGACCGCATTCCACGTGTCCTCGTCGATGTAATACGTGCGCTTGCTGTAGATGTGGCGCTTGTCCGGCTTGAGCGTGCCTTCGACCACCCAGACGCGGTGCAACTCCCAGCGCACGAAGTCTGGATTCAGGTGATTCGGCTTGGTGATGTCGGCCGTCGACTTCGCATAAGTGAGCTTGTAGTTGCTGTAGGGAACGTACATCTCCTTCTTGCCGATCAGCTTGAACTCGAAACGGTCCATCGCGCCGTTGAACAGCGACGCGTCATCGTAAGTCGATGCGCCCGCAGTGCCAGGGTTCGGAGTGTCGTAGGCAATGTCGGGCGCCAATTTCACGCGTCGTTGCCCGGGCAGATACTGCCACGCGCGGCGACCCTGCTTGATCGGATTGAGGGTGTCCCATATCAGCAGCCCTTCGCCGTTGCGGCGAGGCGGCCCGAGGTAGTCGAGCTTGACCAGCCAGAACGGATCCGTCGTATTGATCAAGCCCGTCTTCTTCGGATCGTAGATCGGCCATGACCACCACGCCTCGCCGGTGGTCGAGAGCGTCGGCACGCCCGCCGAATCGACGTTGTAGCTGTCGAACTTCGCGTCCCACCCCAGTCCCTTGTAGTTCATGATGTGATTCCACATCACTTCGTAGCCGGACTTCGGAATCGGGAAAGGATATCCCGCGACGACGTTTTCCAGCGTAACGCCTCCGTCCGCGGTCTTCGCGCCGACCGCGTTCTTGGCGGTATTCTCGAGCACGAGCTTCGGCACGGCTGCCGTGCGATGCGTCGGATAGACGTCGATGCGCATGGTCGGGTAGCGCTTCAGGAGCTCCTTGGTCCCCTCGGTCAGCTTGTCCGCGTGCTGCGCGGCGTTCTTGCCGTCGATCGTGAGCCGCGGCTTCTCGCTCGCGAACGGGTCGGGACGAATCCCGGAACCCGCCTGGAAGCCCGCGGGAGGCGTGGTTAATCCGCCGGCGTACTCGGGAATGGTGCCGTCCTTATTGCCTGCTTTCTCGGCGCCGACAGCAGTGAGCGTCGTGCCGAGTTGCTTGGCTTCATCCGCGGATACGGCGGCAGAAACCCCGTTGGTGAACAGCGCAGCGAGCGCCGTCACAATGAGTGTCTTGCGAAACATGATCGTCTCCTCCTTCACGAATAAGTTGAATGTGCGACGGATCGAAAGTTAACTTACGGGGGCAGCCAAAGCCCCCCTCTGGCGGGGGGCGGGTAGGGGTGGACAGGGTCAGCGAAAGGCCGGTTGGCCTATATCGCCAGCTATAAACAGCGCACCCCAATGCTACCCCGGCCACATCACTGTGTCGCCGACCGTTGCCAGCAAAGGGGATGGGATCCGGCTGCAGATCCGTTATGCAGGCGCCGGAATCGGCGACGGCAAAAGGCTTGTTCTAATCTGTGGACGCTTTTCTGAAGGTTCGACAATGCCGATGTTGCTTCGCGCAGATCGAGCTCTCAGGTGCAGTGATAGGATACGCAGCGGTTCAGTACTGGCACTGACCGTGACAAAAACGTGACAAACTCTGCGTTCATCTGCGTGCATCTGTGGGTAAGGGCGGGCCGAAACACGTTAAAGAACGCCTGACTTCAATCTATTAATCCGCAGGTCCCAATTCGCGCGCCTCACGGCAAGCGCGTCACCTGATTCGTAGATAATTCAGGTTGCGAGCCCCCGCAACCATAAAATCAAGGGCTTGCAGCAATGCAGGCCCTTTGTTTTTGTGCGGCTGTGACTAAATTGTGCCGTAGTTTTGAGTTTCCGCGGCTGGAAAGCGTCGTGCAATACCTCAATCGAGATCCATCAATCAAAGCCTTGTCTCGCAGCAGCACTACGCAATTGAAGTCAATCGGGGGCAGAACCCGAAGGTCGAAGATTCAGATACTCATCGGCACGCACGACTTCGTAGAATCGCCGCTATTGAACGCTACGGACTCGGATGAGGTTTTGGGGCTTGACCGGGTAAGTGCGCCAGTCGACTTCGAGTACTTCCGCGTAATCGTCGCCATCGCTTTCGCGACCTTGTCATTTGCGAGCTTTCTCCTCGGTAAGCGACGAAGCGGCGCCGCGTTGCTGTCATTCCAACGAGTGTCGCGGCCACAAGCTGTGTTACGCAGCCGTGCCGCAAAGCGGACCTCGCTAAGGACGAGCGCCCCGGGGGCCCCGACTAGTTCAGTACCATGTACGACGATAGCGGCCGAAGAACTTATAGAGCTACGCAAGGTCCGTTACGTGGTCGCACTGTGTTCGCCGCGCTTTGGTCGCCCGTACTTCACGCTGGTAACATTCAGCGATGATTCTCTGCTCGTTCGAGCGGTCACGATTTCGTTGGCCGGCCGTTCATAGCTCGGACCCTCTGTTCCGCTGTCGCTGGGCAGCCGTGCATGACGCCGAATGCATCGATCTCCACGAGAGCGGGCTCGACCCGGCGAGCTGCCGTACGATCATCGATCGTTTCGACGCGAACAGCTGTTGAATGAACCACGCCCGATGAGTTCGGTTAGATTTGGAGTGACCTTCCTCGGCCACCAGGGTTGGATGATTCGCTCGAGGTCTTCGCGCGTGCTCATCGACCCGCTGCTCTGGGATGAGTTCGGGGCCGTGCACGCCCTTCAGTACGCCGTCCATCCGCCGCGCGTGTTCGGCCCGGAGGCATTCCCCGCCGTGGACGCGGTGATTTTGAGCCATGAGCACGACGACCATTTCGACATCCCTTCGCTGGCGCGGCTCGACCGGCGAATCCCGGTGTTCATTTCGGCGCACTCGTCCAGTGCGGCGCTGCAGATCATCCGCGAGATGGGTTTCGGCGTTCAGCTGCTGGTACCCGGTGCGCCGCTCGCGATCGGCGAGCTGCAGATCATTCCGTTCAGCGGCGACCACTTCAGCGTAAATTGCGCGGACGAGTGGGACGCGCTTCCCTATCTCGTTCGCCACGCCAGCGGTTCCGGAAATTTCTTCTCGATGGTGGACGTCGCGTTGGTTCCGGCACACATCCAGTGGGCGAAAGTCTACGCTCCCCGGCCCGGACTTGTGACGTGGAGCAATAACGCGCTCGACTGGAGCCACATGTCCGATCACGTCGCCGACGACATAGGCACGGAGCAATGCTTCCGAGCCATGGGGACGGGTCACCAGCTCATCTCCACGCAATGGGGCAAGCCGAGCGCAATGCTGATGTGCGCTGGCGGCTTCGCTTTCAATGGCGAACAGACGTGGTTCAACGAGCGCGTTTTTTGGGTCGATACGGAACGCGTATGCGCAAGACTGACGAGCATGTACCTGGACGAGCGATTCTATTCCGCACTACCCGGACAGACGTTTTGGATGGAGGAGAATCGCCTCGCCACGATCGAGCAAAGCACGTCGTTTCTCGGCACAGCGCCGAGATCGCAGTGGCCAGCTCGCGGCCGGCGTATCAGGGAGGAGATTCCGGACTACGCGCCGGCGACCGGACGCCGCAGCCTGAATGACGGCGACGACGCGCTCTTGTTCGATGGGTTGAGCAGGCTCGCTGTCGCGCTCGTCGGCGGCTTCCTGTTCCGGAGTCTGCATTCGATGCTCGCCGTCGAAGCCCAAGGGCGCAAACCCACGTTTGCATTCGTGCTCCGGCACGGATCGGAAGGCTCGACGCTGGTGTTCGAGTATGACGCATCCGCGTGCGCCTTCGTGTCTGTCGTCGTCGCAAATCCTCGGGACGTCTATCTCGCCGGCTGGGAGTGCTGGGCGACGGATTTGATCGCGGTGTTGCAAGGCGAGCTCGGGCCGATAGCCTTGATGTACGGTCGCGCTCGGCTGTGGAATCATCTTCCGCAACGTTTTTGCTTCGACATGCAGGAGGCTCTGTCCCGAGTCAGTCATCCGCTTAGCAACCCCAGCGGTTATTTGAAGATATACCGCCGGATGTGGGAGAGGAGCAAGTCGATCGTACCGACCATTCAAGCCAACACCTCGCGATAGGATGCGCGTGTAGCTGTTGCGGCATCGACCCCGTGGTGCGTGCTCAACGCCCCGCACGCAATGCCAGCGATCGGGCAGACGCCGTGGTCTGTAACGGTATGGATTATGCCGGGGCCAGAGCGGCGATCTGCTGAAGTCCGGTGGCCAGCTGCCCAGCCCAGTCGCCGCTTTCCCATCGTCGCAACGAATCGCGTAGCGTGCTCTTCTCGAGGTCGGCGCGATCCAGCGTCGGCATCGATCCCGCGATGCACTCGATCGCCGCAACGATGCCCGGATCGACGGACGTCAACGGAAACGCAGGGCTCGCGAGCATCTGGCGGACGAACGCGAAGCCGAACATCGCTCGCGACGCCTTGTCGCGCACCGGTGAAACCTGGTCTGGGCCACCCACTTGGCGGTAGAGCTGGCACCAGAGGGTGAGCAGCCCATACCAGACGAAGCAGGCATGGACGAAGGAATGCAGCGGGATCCTGTTGCCCGTCCAGGGCGAGCGATACGTTGGCACCTCGGTCAGGTCGCAAAAATTGCCATCGGCAACCTCGGTTTTGTAGAGGTATTGATGGATGGTTTCGTGCGCCAGAGCCTCGGTGCACATGAGCACGCTATCCGCCGGCGCGTGGATGTTGGTAAGCACACAACTGCCAACAACCTCCCGGTTCGACGCCGACGAGGCACCTTCGATGGCATCCGACTTGCATATAAGCGCCGTCTTCATGTGCGCATTGACGAATCCCAGTGCCTTCGGCGCTTTCGTGCCCATTAAGCGCGCGACCGCGCCGATGATCGCGCGCACCTCATCCCTCGCCTCGGCCGGGTAGTGTGCGAGCGGGGATGATGTGTCGAAGGCGAAGTCAGGCCAGACGAGTCCGGGTTCGAAGTCCAGCGCGAACGCGAACGCGCAGGGCTGATCCGCCGGCCGCGCCGCATCGTCGCAGAAGCTAAGTTCACGCAGCAGCGCGTTCGCTATGGCGCTTGATGTCATCGTTCAACCCTCCGACAAGAAAATCCGCATACGCGGGCTGTCGACCGGTGACTACGGGGACGGGGCACGTACTGTAGAAAACGGGAACTTCGTCGCTATCGAAGAACGCGTGCTCGAGAATGCGATTCGAAGACAATGCCGACATCGAGCGCGTGAACGATTCGACATGATGCCACTGCTCTCGATGCATGTGTGGAGGAGCGTTCGGTGCGATGATCGCGCTGCCCACCTGTGCCACATGAAAGAGCTTACCGGCGGGACGAACGTAGGCGAGATGTCCGCGAGGAACGGACTCACGCCCCATCGTTGCACGGCTACCCAAACTGTAGAGATGCCACGGATTGACCACGTAGACGTCGCCGCGCAATACGTGCGCCGAGGCCGCCGGCCCGTGCGCCGGGACGCGTAGCCCCGCGATCAGTTCCGGGAGCTCCGACCATTGATCGGCGAGGGATCCGAAGGATCCGAGCGGCGATACCGGAGAGGGCAGGGACGAGACATAGGCAAAGCGTTGCATCTGACCGGCGAGCCATGTCCAGAATTCCCGATACTGAAAAGACGACTCGAGAAAGGAGGCTGCGCCGTCCCCGGTTTCGACGAAAACGAGACGGTTCACGAGCGCAGTCCGCGACGGATCGATCGTGCGGCCTCCCCATTTCCACACCGCGCCGACGCGGGCTTCATCGACGAGTTGCGACAACGACATTGCGAGGAGCTCGTAGCGCAAGCGCGCGGCTTGTTCGATGAGCGCACGCGCTACCGGGTCGGATCCATCGCTGTAGAGCAGCAGGATGAGGTTTGGCTCGGCGTGGGTCACTAGGCGGGGTCGTTACATTTGCCGTATGCGGGGCGTCGTCACGGGCCCGCGGAAGGCGCAACGCTGGCGCACCAGCGACGCCACATCTGCCGGTAGGCCGACTCGACGCTGCGCGCGAATCGCGGAGCGTCCATGAGGGGCGAGCTCTGCATCCGTTCGCGGAGTGTGCTTCGGAGAGCGCTGAGCCGAGGAACATCCTCGGCGAGCGCTGATGCGATCGTGACATATTGGTCGGGGGTCCGAGCGATAAGCTCCGGCACGCGCAGGTTCATTAACTGGCTTGCGCCGGCGCGACCGACGACGGTGCCGCCGACGAGTGTTACCACGGGCACGCCCATGAAGAACGAGTCGAGACCCGTCGTGTGCCCGTTGTACGGCACAGTGTCGAGGCTGATGTCAACCTGATGAAAGAGCTCCAGATAGCGCTCCCTGGGACGGTAGCTTGCGAACTCGACGCGACCGGGCTCGACGCCTGCGGCGCTCAGCACATCGCACGCATGCCGCCGGTGACTGCCTTCGTGGGCAAGTATCAAGAGCCGGGACCGTGGAATCGCATTAAGCACTCGCGCCCACAGAGAAAGTACGCGATCGTTGGTCTTGGAGAAATTGTTGAGGCATCCGAAAGTGATGTACCCGCACGCCTTTGCCGGGAGTTCGCTCACCGCGATGTTGATGCCGAGAGGGTCGTAGCACCAGAACGTATCGGGCAGCCGCCATGAGCGTTCGGTGTATACCGCGTCATGCAGGCCCGGAGGGTCGAGATACACGTCGGTTAGCCGATAGTCGATGGTTTCCAGACCCGTCGATCCCGGATAACCCGCGAACGTGACCTGCACAGGCGCGGGCTTGCGCGCGAAGACCAGCAGGCCGTTGCTTTCCATGTGCAGCGTCGTATCGACAAGGATGTCGATGCCGTCTGCTCGGACCAAATGCGCCGCCGCGTCGTCCGGCATGTCAGTGATGTCGCGCCACCCGGTTGCCGTCCGCCGGAATTGCTCGGTCATCGCGTCGTTGTGTCGGCTGTTCGAATAGCAGATAACGTCGAACGCGGAGCGATCGTGCTCGCGCAGCAGCGGCATGAGATTCCGTCCCACCACGTGGTCGCGGAAAAGGCCGCCGACATAACCCACACGGAGTCGCCGTTCCGTTGCCCGGTCGTTGGGGTGCGACACGACCCGAGGGCAAAGCGGCTCTGCATGGCGCCGATTCCACTCGGCGTGCGCTTCGCGCAACGCCGTGGCGTCCCAATCGGGATGAAACAGCAAAGTGAACAGGTAGTTCCCGTGCGCACCCGCGGACTTTGCGTCAAGCTCCATCGCCCTGCGGTGGGCTGCCACAGCGTCGTCATGCCGGGCCTGCCATTCGTAGACGCCCGCAAGATTGCTTTGCGTCGCCGACCATGTCGGACATGCGCGCAGCGCCTCCTGAAACGACGCAGCGGCATCGTCGAGGCGCCCCAACACCTTGGCCACCGCGCCTAGGTTGTTGTGCGCTTCTGCGTAGTCGGCGTTCAGCGCGATCGCGTTTTGGTATGCGCTCGCCGCTTCTTCGAGGCGTCCAAGGGTGGTTAGCGAGACTCCGAGGTTGTAGTAAATCTCGGGACGCGTCTGACCGAGGCGAACGGCTTCGAGCAGTTCGCGCACTGCCTCGTCCGACCGCCTGGCTTGCTCGAGCACGAAGCCGAGGTTGCTGCGCGCCTCGGGGAAGTGTGAGCGCAACTCGAGGGCGCGCCGGAACCATTCGCTGGCAGTTTGCAACTCCCGCCGCTCGCGAGCGATGTGTCCGAGTCGATAGCAAATCTCGTCGCAGGCCGGAAACAATTCGAGAGCGTGACCATAGAGACGCGCTGCGTCATCCAGGGCCCCATGGACGTGCAGCAGCTGCCCGACGGTCAGATATATCGACAGCTCGTTCGGCCTCGAGCCGATGACCCTGATAAACAGTCCGATCGCTTCGGCGCGCCTGCCTGCCTGAAGCATCAACGCGCCGAGCGAAACGATGGTGTCGGCGTGGTTCGGATCGCGCGCCAGAATCTGCCGGTAAATGACCTCCGCTTCGCCGAGGCGGCCTTCGCGGTGATGCATCTGCCCGAGATGCATCGCCTTATCGATCGATGAGGCGGCGGCGTGCTCTCCGGCCGTAACGTCCGTGACCGCGGGTCCGGGCCGAGTCGTTGGCGGAGGCATCGGATTCGAGCCTGACGATGCGCCTGCGGTTACGACCGAGATGCGGTCGCAGCCACCGGCCGTTGGCTGTGGATCGTCTCCGCACGCTGGAATAGTACCCAGCCCGTTGCGATGTATTTGTCTCGGCCCTTGGGCATGTTTCCGCGGTGCGTGTGCGTGAACGCCGTAGGCGCAATCAGGAGCGAACCTGCTCTCGGCGCGATCTTTCGGCGTTGATAGAGAAATTCTGTCTCACCCTCTTGAAAGTTGTCGTTCAAGTAGATGGTCCATAGAACGACACGGTGCAACGTCTCGCCATGATCGAGCTGAGGGTAGAGCTCGCAGTGCCAATAACGGTACCCCCCTCGTCGATGCGTCGAGCGCACTGTCGTAAACCTCGACAAAATCAGGAAGCATGCGCACGAATCGTTAGTGGACGAACGTTCACGGCGTCCTATCTTGCCACGGAATCGATCGCATGCGCACGACTCGAGGCTTCCTGCGATGACCATCTGGCTCGACCCTGACGACCTCCGCCAGTCTTCACCCGCCGCTTTCGGGAGGTCTCGTGGCGCGATTCCGCCGCGCACGTGCTTGCGGTGGCGTCGCGTCTCGCAGAATGAAATTCCGCGCACCGAGGCGGGTAAGGCGACACGCTCTGTGGTGAGAGAAGCGCGTGGCGCTAAATCGTGAGAATCCAGCGTTTGAGTTCGTCCGCGTGGGCTTGCCACGTCCGACGATGCTTGATCACCCACTCGCGTGAGCGCAGCCCAAGCTGCCGCACCTGTTCCCGGTGGTCGTAGGCGTATTCCAGAGCGGCCACGATTTCGTCGATATCGCTTTCGCCCCACCCGAGCATCGCCGTCGCGCCAGAGCTCTCGATCGGCTTTTGCCTTTTCAGGATGATGCTGTTGTCATCGGTCAGCAGATCCTGCATTCCGGTGTTGAATGCCGCGATGACCGGGATTCCGCACGCCATCGCCTCTTTCACCGGCAGGCTCGTGCACGCTTCGGCGCGCGAGGGTTGCAGCACGACGTCCATTTCCCGTAGGACTCCAGGCATCAACGCATTGGGGACGAGACCGATATCGATCACCTGCCGAGGGTCGATACCGTTCTGAGTAACCCATCGACCGATGTCGAGCATGCCGCGCTCGTCGAGCTCGACGGCATGCGGAAGCCTTCCCTTGAACCCCACGGCGAGGTTCGGCCAGATCGACTGCCATGCAGTGACGAGCATGCAGCCCTTGCGTACCTGGGAGAAGATCTTGAAGGCCTGAAGGACCAGGTCCTGGCCCTTCCTGAATTCGATCTTCCCACCGGAAAAGATACAGAACTTGCTCTCGCCTATCGACGCTGACTTGGGTCCCGGGCAGAACAGCGACGTATCGACGCCTTCGTGGACTATTTTCGGTCGCCTGCCGATCGCCCGTTCCACGAGATCGGCATTCCAGCGAGACGCGACCAGAAGCGCGTCGTATTTGCTCAACGCGTCGCGGGCTTCGCTCAACTCGGTGTCTTCGAAAATGCACCTGCCGATGTTCCGCTCGCCGAAGCAATTCGATCCTCGCAAGCCGTTGCCCAGCGCGTCCACCACGGTCGCGCGAACGTGCCGATTGCCATCGCCCGATATCGGTATGCCGGCCAGGAACCGGTTCGAAAACTCGATCGCCCCGGTGGCCCGTGCGACACGCAACGGATCGCTCGAACCGAGCGCCTCGCGTGTAATCGGCTGTCCCATCAAGGGGCGAATCTCCGGATCGTTTGCCCAGTGGAGGAACAGGTTGAGGCCCACGATGCCCCAACCGAAATTCTCGCCGAGGTGCCAATTGAGAAAGATGTCTTTCATCTGCCGCGGATTACGACATCGCGTAGGTCGCTTTACGCTGAAATGCGTTCTCGCGAAGTCTGGTCGCCCGACGGCCGGAGTGACGGGCGAGCTTCGCCGCGCTACAAGCGGGTCAACTCCTCCCTAACCGCATCGACAACGCTGCGCCAGCTTCCGCGCTCGGTTTGTCCGAACACGCGCGCCGTCGGGTACCACGGGCTGTCCGGACGATTGCGTAACCAGCGCCAGCAGGCATCGAGGCGCGACAAGACCCAAACTCGCTTCCCCATCGCGCCGGCAACGTGCGCTACCGATGTATCGGCGGAGATGACCAGGTCGAGGTTCGCAATGATCGCGGCGGTGTCGGCGAAGTCGTCGACCTCATCCATCCAGTCGACGATATTGCGACCTTCGGCTTCTTTTTGCGATTCGCCTTTCTGCAGACTGTAGAACGTGATACTCGGGAGATCCAGCCACGGTTGCATGGCTTCCAACGACAGTCGCCGATTGCGATCGATGACCTGGAACCTGAGCTGATGTTTCCGCACATTGCCCGACCACACGAGGCCGACCCGCAATCCCGGACCGCGCATCCGATGGTGCCACTTCGCTGCCAACCGTTCGTCGGCGAAAAGATACGGGATCGGAGCCGGTATGGTGTCGACCGTCGTTCTGAACCGGTATGGGAGCGACATGATCGAAATGTGCTGATCGAAGTCGCCTGCGCGCACTGCGGCGACTGCGTCGTCGACTGCCGGGCAGCTCCTGAGCAACGACACCAGCTCCGGTGGGCACAGCACCGTGACTTTCTCTGCGCGTTCCTTGCACAGCTTGGCGTAGCGCACGAATTGGACCGTATCGCCGAACCCCTGCTCATGCCAGATCAGCAGCCGCCGGCAGGGGATTCCATCCCACGGGAGCGTCTTAAAACCGGGATTCTTGCCGCGCATGTCTGCATGACCGAGACCGGCCTCGTAGTGCGCCCACCCGTCGACGTAGTCGCCCATCGCAAGCTCGATGAGTGCCCGGCGCCACACGACCTCTTGACTCGCTGGACGCGCGGCCTGCGCCTTTTCGATCCATTGCAGCGAGCGCTCGAGGTCGCCTTCCTCGTTGCGCAGGGTGGCAATATTGAGCATGACGCCGATATGGGTCGGATCGAGCTCGTGGGCTCTCGCATAGAGCCGCTCCGCCGACACGACGTCGCCGTTGAGCCACATGATCGTCCCGGTATTGACCAGCGCGGGAACGCTGGACGGGTCGATCGCGAGCGCGCGGTTGCAGCTCGCCAGCGCCCCGTCGACGTTGCCATTCGCCCAGTGCGCGCACGCCTCGTCGATGGCGTTTGTGACTGCGAGGGCGCTGGGCGTCGCGTTAGCGGCCGACATGCGAGAGCGGCGCTTCGATCCTGAGCAATTACGTGCGCCCCGCGGCGACGATCTTCGACAACGTTTCTTCCGTCGAAGAGTCAGAAAAGAGCATAGATGAATGCGGTCGCAGGACTGCCGCCGAGAAGCGCGAGCAGGCCCAACAGCAGCAGCGTCGCGACCATCGGAGCCAGCCACCATTTCTTGTTCCACCGCAGGAATAGCCATAGCTCCGGCAGGAAGCCGGTTCGCGGCGACGCTGCATGGCGCGCAAAGTTGGACTCTTCGCCGGCACCGGTATGCGGGTCCTGTAACTCCATCGCAAGCAACTGATCAGAATTGACGGAAGTAGCGCATGATATCCCGGCTCGGCTGCCGGGCGACCCAGTACGACTTCGCGGCCTTGTCGAATCGCTGTTGCAGCAGATCGCGCCTGAGCGCGCGCAGAGCGAGAGCGATCGGGGTCGTGACCAGGAAATAGACGATACCCAGTGCGAGGCGCGATGCGGCCCAGCCGACTGGATACGCTACGTACGACGATCCAACGTAAATCCAGCGCCGGACGCGTGGCAACGCGAACGCGAGCCCCGCGACGAGGATCGCCACGAACCAGAGGGCGACTGCGGTCCGCAGCGATCCGGCATGCCAGCGCAGCACGCCCAGAAGCGCCAACGCGAGCGGCAGCATCGCCGCAGAGGTCAGGAGTTGCGTTCGCGACGGGTTGTTATCGATCGGCGGCATGGCATCGAAGCAAACGTGGGCATCAATCGAGTGCGAACTGCCTGAGGTGGTCAACGATGGCGAGTGCCGGCAGAGGAGCCTGGCGCTCCTTCTGCAGCACGAAATTCTCGATGACCAGCGCGTCCATATTGGTTGTCATGAAGCACCGGTACGCATCGGATGGCGAGGCCGCGATCGGTTCGCCGCGTATGTTGAGCGACGTGTTGATAAGGAGCGGGCAACCAGTCTTGTCGCAGAACCGCGCGATAAGCCTGTGATACCGTCCATTTCGCAGTGGGTCGACCGTCTGCAATCTCGCCGAGTAGTCGACGTGTGTGATCGACGGGACGTCGGAGCGCTCCGTTTTGGCCTTGTCGAATCCGCGCAATGCGTGGCGCCGGGCATCGATCGGGCGCCGATGCGCCTCCCGCAGCGGGGCGACCAGAAGCATGTACGGGCTTTCGTCGCCGGGGCGCATGTCGAAGTAGTCGTTGGCCGCCTCCGCCAATATCGACGGCGCGAAGGGGCGAAAGGACTCGCGGAACTTGATTTTCTGGTTCATGATCGATTGCATCGCCGCGTTGCGCGCGTCGCCGAGGATGCTGCGTGCGCCGAGGGCGCGCGGCCCGAATTCCATCCGTCCCTGAAACCAGCCGACGACCTTCTGGCTCGCCAACAGGTCGGCGATGTGATCGCACAGTTCCTCCTCGCTGGAAAACTCGCGGTACGCGGCGTTCGCGGCATCCAGGCACGCTTTGACCTCGCTCGCGGTGTAGTGAGGGCCGAGCAGCGAGCCTTGTTGGCTGTCGCGCGCGTCGGGTGAGCGTCGCTTACCGAGAAGCTGATACCAGACGAAGAGCGCCACGCCCAGCGCACCGCCAGCGTCCCCCGCGGCGGGTTGGACCCATACATGATCGAAGGGCCCCTCCCGCAGAATTCTTCCGTTGCCGACGCAGTTGAGCGCCACCCCACCTGCGAGGCACAGGTTCTTCATCCTGGTGACGTCGTACACGTGGCGCGCACAGCGCAACATGATCTCCTCGGTGACGACCTGGATGGACGCGGCGATGTCCATCTCGCGTTGTGTGATCGGCGCTTCGGGCTGTCGCGGCGGACCCCCGAAAAGACGCTCGAAGCGGCGCGACGTCATGGTGAGACCATGACAGTAGTCGAAGTACTCCATCGCCATCCTGAACGATCCGTCGGGCTTGAGATCGATCAGCTTGTCGTGGATCAGGTCGACGTATCTCGGCTCGCCGTACGGTGCGAGACCCATGAGCTTGTATTCGCCCGAATTCACCCGGAAGCCGGTGAAATACGTGAACGCCGAATAGAGGAGTCCGATCGAGTGCGGAAACCGCATCTCGGCGAGAAGGTCGATGCGGTTGCCGCGCCCGACGCCGTAGCTCGTCGTCGCCCACTCGCCGACCCCGTCGAAGGTGAGAATGGCCGCTTCGTCGAAGGGGGAAGGGAAGAAGGCGCTCGCGGCATGCGACTCGTGGTGCTCGGTGAAGATGTACCGCTTTTCGTATTGATGCCCGAGACCACTGCCGATCTCCCGCGGCAAGTGCAGCTTGTGCGCAAGCCACCGTGGCATCGCGCGAGCAAACGAGCGGAACCCGGCAGGGGCGGCGCTCAAATAGGTTTCAAGGATGCGCTCGAACTTGAGCAGAGGCTTGTCATAGAAGCCTACGTAGTCGAGCTCACGCGCCTGCAGCCCGGCCTCGCGTAGACAATACTCGATCGCCCGAGCGGGAAAATCCTGGTCGTGTTTCTTTCGCGTGAATCGCTCTTCCTGGGCTGCGGCCACGATCGTCCCGTCGACCACCAGCGCCGCAGCCGCGTCGTGGTAGTAAGCGGAGATGCCGAGGATCGCCGTCATGCTAGGCTTGGGAGGGAACGGATGGCATTCGGCGCGGCGATAATGCGGTTACAACGTTCGACTCGACTCGAATCCCTGCTGGCCGCGAGCTTCTGTATTCTTCAGCTCGCGGCCTGCGGCGAGCGAACGCTCTGGGATCGCGACTTCAAGCAATCGCCCGGAGCCGTGATTACCAATACCGAAATTACAGGGTATTGGGAAGGCGATGTGTACGCCGGTGGCGTGCGCCTCAAAATCGAGCCTACGAGCATTGTCGCGGCTATCAAATGCGATGTCCACGGCGATATGGTGACATCGCAGGGCAGCGCGGCGATTGCGTTCCGAACTGATCTTTCGCCGCCGAGGATGGTTCTTCAGCAGGATCTCTCCGGCGAGCGGCAAGGATGCGGCTTTCTCTTCGCCAAGGGGAGCGAATTCCCCTACGCCTTTGGCCCGCAAGGATCGCTCAAGGTCAATTTCGCAGGAACCGGCGTTTCCGAATTGAGAAAGCTCGCCGATCTCGACGCGGCCAAGCATTGATTCTCCGTGGTTGCGTGGCGACTCCCATCGCTGCATCGCGGCCGACGGACCCCGTTGGGGCAGTTTCACTGATTGGCCGGCCCCCCGGCTGACCGCTCCTTCAGCAGCCCGATCGTCTTCAGATCGCGCACGAGGCACCGCGCCAGGATCTCGTTGCCAAGTGGAGTGGGATGCAGCTCAGCATAGAGCTCGCGATCGGTCTTACCGCTCTCGCGGAGGCACCCTCCCTGCAAATCAACGACGGGGATTCCATGCGCGCGGAACAGCGACAGCATCGTCGGGTCGAACGGTGCCCCGGGGGTGGGAAAGATCACGAAGGCCAAGGGGAACCCTCTGCGCCGCTGCAGCTCGGCGAATCGCTCGACGAGCAATTCCGAGATCGCGTACATCCCCTTCCGCCGCTCGGCGCGCGTTCGCTCGAGCACGGACCGGTAGTACGGGAAGCCCAGCTTGCCGCGTACGAAGTAGTAGAGGTAAAAGCGCTCGGCCGGCCGCTCGAAATAGTCGTTGAGCGAATTCGGATGGATGTGCTCTGTGTGCAGGACGAGGGCCTGGTCCGCGATCGTGAAGTAGGGCTTCGGGCTGTCGCGCACTTTCAACAGCACGCGGTCAAGGTCGTCGTTGATGAGACCGATCAGAAAAAGCGAGCTCTGCGGATCGAAGAGCGGGAGAATCCGTTCGAACAGAAGCAGCATCTGGTCGAGACCGTAGCCGCCGACGCCAAAATTGAGCGTGTCGATCCCCGTCAGTCCTTCGATCTTGGCCGGCAGGGTATCGACGGAGCACGCGGCGGATTCGACGAAGGAATCGCCAACAAACACCAGCTTGCGGCCGCCTGGCGAATAGTCCAGCGTGCCGCGGCTGCCGACGCTCGTGGTCTCGTGACAAGGAGTGCGCACATTCGGCTTGCGGACATAGCCGAGTTGCGCATCCGGCATCAGACTGGCCGACCAATTCCTGTAGAACTCGATGCCCGTTTCTCGCGCGGGGTCCTTTTGGCCCGATCCTTCGGAGGCCGCCCCGATCGCCCACCGCTTGCTCGCGGAAAACAAGAAGCGATAGACCCACACTTCGTCGGCACTGCGCGCGTAGTAGTCCGGGTTCTTCGCTGGGGAATCGCCCGGTGTGTGAAACAGCATGACCCGGAGCAATCCCTCGGCGACGGCCAGCGCGACGAGCACCGAGACGATGGCCGCCGTCCATTTCCAATGCCGGCCGTAGAGATGCTGGGAGGTCAACTGTCGCAAACGTGGGAGGGCAACCCAGTATAGGGTAACGATCGCGAGTTCCGTTGAACGCGATCGAACCGTTTGCGTTCGCTGGAACAGGAGCGCTTTCGTCGGATTACTTTACAGATATCGATTGACTTGCAGCGCTTGCGAGCGCTTTCTGATTCGCTTCGACGCAGTGTGACCAAAACGGCGGTTACAAACACTTTCTATGACGCTGAATTCAACAAAATTGTTGCAAATTTTACTCGCACCGCGTTCATGGAACTGGTGATCGATGTGATCAGATTTGGGGCGCGTCGAATAACTTGACACCTTTCGCCGCGAGTACCGAATCGGTCTTGCTGTAGATGACACATCGTCTTGTTTTTGGCGATTTTCTAATTCGTCAAGATTCATTGCATGCTTATTGCTAATGCTTCGTGCAGTAGCAATTTCCACTGATCGAGGTCGCGTTGTCGGTTTGAAGGGATTCGGCGACGCGTTTCCAGAGGGCGAAGCCGCGTGGTTGGTTTGGCGAAGCATTCGACCCAAGCGTTCCGCGATACGCAAAGCTCGGTTCGGCTGACGCGCGAGTGCGCGCGGCCGAGCATGTCGTTTTCATGGGCGATGACCCGACCGCGAACGGGAAGCGGGTTGGCGCTCTGTCGTTCAACCGGAGAAGCAGAGGAGATTTCATGGAAAGCGTCCTGACAAAGCCGAGTCACTTCAGGAGGACACGGATCGCTGCTGGTTTGGCAACGATGTTGGGTGCGTTCGGCGCGGCCCCCTACGCCTTCGCGCAGCCGCTTCAACCGGTCGTTCCGCCGCCGATCTCGTCTTACCCGGGCGACCCCGGCACTACAGGCAACCCACCAAGCTGGCGGACCGCGGAATTTCTCCGCGACTGGGGGCTCCAGGCTCTCAGCGCGGAATTTGCGTACGCCGCCGGCTTCGCGGGCCAGGGGATGAACGTCGGCGTCATCGATTCGGGGTACTTTGACCCCAACCCGGATAACGTACCGCCAATTCCTGTCGGCTGGCGGCCTGAACACCAGGATGCCAGCGGCAACGATCGGTGGATCTCGGTGCTCGCTACCGGCGGCACCACCGGGCCGACGCCGGGCTTCTTCAACCAAGCGTATAACGACACGCACGGCACGCACGTCAGCGGCACCGTCGCAGCGCGACGTGACGGTGGGAGCGCTGCGACGGCCGTGAACCCCGCACAGCCGGTAACGTCGGACATGCACGGCGTGTCGTTCGACGCCAATGTTTCCTTCGGCAATACACACAAGACCGACTCGGCCTATTACGGTCGGCAGCCGGCGGGCGCACCCGACGTGCTGTTGATCGACAATGCTTACATTGAGAATGTTTATCCGGCCGTGGCTGCTTCGGTCAGTCCAAGCGGCACGCCCGTGCGTATCGTCCATTCGAGTTGGGGCAGCGCGCCGCCCACCGAGAATTACAATACCTATTGCCCGCCGCCGGGCGGATCGCAGTTTTTCGGCGAGCTTGCGGGGTGGCAATACATATCGACGCCCGATGGAGTGGCCGATGGCAACGGCCATACGAGCCACTGGCTGAACGGGGCGATTGCAGTCGCCAGGAGCGGCACCATCATCAGTTTCAGCGCCGGCAACGCCGGCGCCCTCAACCCGACACCGCGGGGGAGCGCCCCTTATTTCCTGCCCGATCTCGAAGGGCACTGGGTAGCCGTATCGGGGCTGAACCTACCCGGGCAGACCTTGAACCCCGACGGTTCGGTCCTGGTCCCGGGGAGCGAGACGTTCAACCAGTGCGGTCTAGTCAAGTGGTCCTGCGTCACGGCCCCGTCCAACAACATCAACAGCCTGCAAGTGCGGGTCGTCAACGGGACACCGATAGCGGTCTATGGCGCTGAATCGGGAACGTCCATGGCGGGCCCGCACAGCGCGTCCACGATGAACCTCGTCATGCAGCGCTTCCCGTACATGACCAACGCTCAGGCGATGTACACGGTGTTCACGACGGGGCGTCAGAACGCCACCATCAGCGACCCGAACACCGGCGCGGCCGTGCCGAACCCCACCCAGGGACAGATGGTTCAGGTCCCGGACAAGCGCAACGGTTGGGGTACGCCAAACCTTAAGGACGCCTTCCGCGGCCCCGCACAACTCTTGGGCGTTTTCAACGTAGACACGCAAGGCTTCAGCGACCTCTGGTCGAATGACATTTCCGACGTCGCCCTTCGGGCACGGCAGCAGGAGGACGCAGCGGAAGCGGCCCTCTGGAACGCCGATCATGTGACAAACAGCTGCGTTCTTAGCTTACCTTCCGGTTCTCCTTTGCTGCAGACCGACTTGGCGGCAGGGCAAGCGCGGGCGGCGGCTCGTGCCACCCGGGTTTACAAGGGCACGCTGACCAAGAATGGGGTCGGCACACTCTTCCTCACAGGCGATCTCACGTATGCGGGCTCCACCAACGTCAACGGCGGCAAGCTGTCGATCAACGGGTCCGACGCAACCGACGTCGTGGTTAACGGTGGAACGCTTGGCGGAAAAGGCAGCATCGCGGGCGGCGTCAACGTCGTGACCGGCTTGCTGTGGCCAGGGCTCTCGCCGGACGAGGCAACCTTCATCGGCGGCGTGACCGCCGCGGGGAACGTGCTCAGCTTCGGCTCGCCCGTCCACATTGGGCACAAGGCCGGGTTTGCCGCTACGATCAGGAGCGCAACCGACTACAGCCAAGTTGTTACGTCGAGCAACCTGATTCTGGATGGGGCGCTGTTCCTGGATATAGCAGGCGCTCCGCCGCCCGGTTCGGTGCTGACAATTATGAGCGGCAAGAAGGTCGTGGGAACGTTCAGCGGCCTCCCCGAAGGCAGCTCAGTGGTCGCGAGCGGCCAGCGGTTCCGGATCTCCTATGTCGGGAACAAAGTAACGCTGACCGCACTCGGTACCTAGACCAGTGAGTCGCTCCATTCGAGATATGGGAATGCGCATGCCAGACAGACTCGAGCGAAGGATCAAGATGAATACCTTTGGGAAAATCGTTGGAGTGGTATGGGTCGGTGCATTGACCATAGCGGCGATCGCGGTGCACCCGGCAAGTGCCGAGCCCCTGCTGACGCTCTTCACGTTCTCGCAGGGCGCGTACGACGACCGCGCGAGCAACGAGATCGTCGTGACCATTACTCGGACCGACCAGGACCAGGCTACCGAGAACCAGCAATTCACGGTTAACTGCCAGTTGACGGGCGGTGACGCGGTGGCGAACCAGGACTACAGGGTGAGTTTTAACGGCGCGATGTGGGGTCTAGGGAAGGTTACGTTCCCCCCGGGCGTGCACGAGCAATCCTTTACGATCTACACGTACAAAACCTCGGGACCCAACAAGAAACTCACCTTGGCACTTTCGGACCCGGAAGGACCTGCTCCGGCGGTAACCGGAGACAATCCGACCACAAGCGTTACGATCGTGAATCAGTAGCGCGCTACACACGCGTCTTAGTAGCGATCAAATCGCGCGGACATAGGGCTTACCGCATGGGGGCGCTTCGGGTTCAAATCCTTCCCCCGCAACCATAAAATCAAGGGCTTGCAGCAATGCAGGCCCTTTATTTTTGTGCCGTTGTGACCAAATTGTGCCGTAGTTTCTGATTTTCGCCGGACCAAAGGCATCACACTGCATTTCGGCAAGAGTTCGTAAATCAAAGGCTTGTCGAAATCGAGGTAGAACACAATGGCGATCAATCGGGGCAATAACCCGAAGGTCGCTCGGTCAAGCACCAATCACGCTTCCAGCGTCGAAGCTGTGCCGCTCCTCACCCGTGAGTCCGCCCGGGGATTCGGCAGCAACGTCACAACGATGAACGTGATCGCGGCGAGGGCGGCCATGATCCACAGCAACACCGTAAATCCGGCTTGCTTCACAACGGGTCCCAACAGCCATACAGCCGCCGAACTTGCACCAAGCGAGACGGCAAGTCGCATACCGGCGACGCGCGAACGCATGCGGTCATCGACGAATCGTACGATCATCCCGTCGGTGAACGGGATCGCACCGAAGATTGCGATCATGAACAAAAGCTGCAGCAAGTAAAGAGCCCACCCCTCCGCATTCGCTGCGAGCACGAGAAACGGAACCTGGAAGGCCAGCACGGTCAGGTAAAACGCCTTCAGCTCGAAGCGGTCGAACAACTTGCCCACAACGAGCTGGGCAAGCGACGCAACTCCGTATATCGCAGCGAGCAAGAGACCCAACCTGGCGGGGTCGCGTGAAATGGCCGCGAACCGCTCGTGTAGTAGCTCGTAGTTACCGTTCGTGGAAAAAGTGAACAGCAGGCTGCCGCTGGTGGCGGCGAGCGTCATCACGAGGAAGACGCGTGCCAGTAGCGCCGTGGGAAGCTCCGCCTGCGTAGCCTTGCGTCTCGCTGGTGGTGTCGATTCCTCGTTGGCAGTGAGCGAGAAAGCGATACCACAGACGACGCTAAAGATTCCCGGGAGTGCAAAGGCCATGCGCCAACCGAATTGCTTCACGAGGTAACCTGTGACGACGGCAGAGAGCGCTACGCCGAGATTGCCCGCAAAGCCATTAACACCGATAACCCAGCCGGGACGCTGCGCACCCTGCAGGAGCATGGGAATGCCAACAGGATGATAGATGGCGGCAAAAAAACCGAGAACCGCCAGGCCTAGCGCGAGTTGCAGCGGCGATTGGGCGAGACTCACGAGGACTGCTGAAACGCCCATGCCTAGGAAAAAGAGAATCATCATCGACCGCCGGCCCCAATGGTCGCCTAACTTGCCTGCGGGCAACGAGCCAATACCAAAAAAGAAGAACGCCGCTGCACTGTAGGGCATCAAGTCTTCCCAGCTCGTGAGCCCGAACTCGCGAGCAATCGTGGTCACGGCCGTGGCGAAGATCAGCAGAAACATGTGATCTATCGCATGGCCGATGTTAAGTAGGAGCCTGGTCGAGGACTTTTGCATGGGCCACATAATCGTTCACACCGATAGGCTCGCGCAATAGGGGCGACACAAACAGCAGCCGAAAACTCAGGTGGTTGCGGACTTCTTAATGCTTCCGTGACCTCAGCGATCGACGGCACACAATTGCCGAACCGGTGCGGCTGCAGGTCGTTCGGCTTGTGAGACGCACGGATTCGGTGGCGGACAGGCAATGGCCAAGGTTCTACGCCGCGCATCCTAGCCCGCGGCATGGGTCTGCGCCGGTTGCGGCAATTTTGGCGCAGATCCTCTTGCGAAGCCGCGATCAAGCCTGTATTCGCCTACTCCGACCAGCGCTTGATTGCCTGTAACGATTACTTCCGTGTGAATGCAAGGGCGCAATTTCAAAATGCGATTGTCGGGCTCATCCATGATCGGCAATCGTCATAGTGAATGGACTGTGGTGCGAGATCACATTTCTCGAGTTCTTGACCGAGAAACGCGCTGGGCGGCAAGTGCGCGTTCTTCGGTCCTAAGAACATCGAAAACGGAAGCGGAATGACCCTCCTCAGTTGGGGCGACCTGGCACCCGAAGTTGGTTAACCCCTGATGCCGGGCGGACTCTCGCGCGACGAGATGTTGTTAATCAGGTCCCACAGAACGTGCGGTAGCACGCCGTCACAGCAGCGGGCGCCGGTTTTGCGAAGAGCGCATTCTCCGCGGACTCGACGTAAGGCTGGCGGACTGCCGCAAGCAATCTTTCGAAGGGCGCGAGATCATCGGCGTCGGAGGCGATAGCAAGTGCCTCTTCGACCTGATGGTTACGGGCGATGATGATGGGATTGACGCTGCGCATCGCCTTCGCGCGCTCGTGGCCTGCGACGCTGGCTTCGCTCGCACACCGCGCGTTCCAACGTGCGAGCCAGGCATCGAGTCCGTCCGTACAGGTAAAGAGCGCGCGTAATTGCGTTTCGTCGCCGTTGGCGACGTCGGCGAGTCGCCGCCAGGCGAGGGTGAAATCGACGCGCTCGGCGTGCAGCAGTTTCAGCCAGTCGTTTGCCAGTGCGGCATCGGAGGCGTCATCGTCCGCCTCGGCCCGACTCAGTCCGAGCTTGGCGCGATGTCCGCGAAGCAAGTGGCTGTGGTACTGCGTCGGAAACGAAGCGATTACCTCGGTGGCCATCGCCACGGCCTCTTCCGAATTATCGGACATGAGAGGCAGCAGCGTTTCGGCCAGGCGGGCAAGGTTCCAGGCCGCAATGTGCGGCTGGTTGCCGAAGGCGTAGCGTCCCCAATGGTCTATTGAGCTGAACACTGTCGCGGGATCGTAGGCTTCCATGAACGCGCACGGCCCATAGTCGATCGTCTCGCCGGAGATCGTCATATTGTCGGTATTCATCACGCCGTGAATGAAGCCCACGTTCATCCATTGCGCGATCAGGGCCGCCTGCCGGGCCGCCACATTTCGCAGCAGACCCAGAAACGGCTGCGGCGCGTTCGCAAGCGTGGGGTCGTGCCGCGCAATCGTGTAGCAGGCGAGTCTGCGCACGCTATCGAAGTCGCCGCGCGCGGCGTAGAACTCGAAGGTGCCGACGCGGATGTGACTTGCTGCGACACGTGTCAGCACGGCGCCCGGCAGGATCTGCTCGCGATGCACTTCCTCACCCGTCGCTGCAACCGCTAGGGAGCGCGTGGTGGGGATGCCAAGCGCATGCATCGACTCACTGATGAGAACCTCGCGCAGCATCGGTCCTACGGCAGCCTTGCCGTCCCCGTCGCGGGCAAACACAGTGCGGCCCGAGCCCTTGAACGCAATGTCGCGCCGGTGTCCCCGTCGGTCGATCACTTCGCCAAGAAGAAGGGCGCGGCCGTCGCCGAGCTGGGGCACGAACCCGCCGAACTGGTGACCGGCGTAGGCCTGCGCCAGCGGTTCGGCACCATCGGGCACGGTATTGCCGGCGAACGTCGCCGCCATCGCCGCGGCGTCGAGCGAGGCGAGATCCAGGCGCAATTCCTCCGCGAGAGCCTCGTTGAGGAACAGAAGCCGCGGCGCACGAACGGGTGTGGGTCGCCGCGCAACGTAGAAGCCGGGCAGCTCGCGAGCGAACGAATTGTCGAATGGGAATGCGACGGCCGAGGGAGTCGGTTCTAGGGTCGTCTCGATGATCATGCTCGCTATTCTAACGCTGGGCAAACGTCGGCGAGAGTGTGCGCCCACAATGTCTTCACGGTCTTAGCCGCGTGGACTATGCGGTACTTCGGCAACAAGCGCGACAACCGTGCGACGACGTAGTCCCCGACATGCAAGTCCGCAGCCGGGACAACCAGATACCAACCGCGCGGCGCGCTGCCGGAAGGGTTGTAGACAATCCGGAACGTCGGCTTCAGACTTGCCGAGCCCAGGGCCGCGCCGACACCGAGAACGATGCCAAAGATCAGACGGCGAGCAGTCACTCGTACCGTCTCCGCAGGAGAAGACAATGCGGCGCGCGCGGTGAGGCGTTTCAGGGAGTTGGCCTAGAGGGTGCGCCTATTCAACGAGCTACTATATAAGGATCAGGACATAGGCAGCTCTGTTGGGAGTGCAAAGCTCGCCTAAGACTTCTTCTCCCGGAATCGTCCGATGGACATCATCGCCGCACGCTTGAAGCGTATCAAACCGTCTCCCAGCTCTATGGCCAGCCAGCGGGCGCGGGAGCTCTCTGCCGGCGGACGCGACATTGTCGGGCTCACTGCCGGGGAGCCGGATTTCGACACGCCGCCGAACGTGTGCGAGGCCGTCGTGCGGGCGATGGCCGCATCCAAGACCAAGTATACGGATGTTGGCGGCACACCCGAGCTCAAGGCGGCGATCGCCGCGAAGTTTCGGCGCGACAATGCTCTCTCCTACGCGGCCAACGAGATCATCGTCGGGACCGGTGGCAAGCAAGTCATCTTCAACGCGCTGATGTGCACACTCGAGCTGGGAGACGAGGTGATCGTGCCGGCCCCTTACTGGGTGTCGTACCCCGATATCGCGCTGCTGGCCGAAGGGAGTCCCGTGGTGGTCATCTGTCGACCCGAAGATGGATTTAAGTTACGACCCGAGGTGCTGGATCGTGCCATCACGCCAAAGACGCGATGGCTTGTGCTCAACGCGCCGAACAATCCCAGCGGTGCGATGTACACGCGCGACGAGCTGCGTGGCCTCGCGGACGTGCTTCTGCGGCATCCGCACGTGTGGGTCCTGACCGATGATATCTACGAGCACATCCGTTACGACGGTCGGAACTTCTTCACGATCGCGCAGGTCGAGCCGGCGCTTAAGGCGCGCACGCTGACCGTGAATGGCGTCTCCAAGGCCTACGCGATGACGGGATGGCGCATCGGCTACGGCGGCGCTCCGGCGGAGCTCGTTAACGCGATGACCAAGTTGCAGTCGCAGAGCACATCGAATCCGTGCTCCATCAGTCAGGCGGCGGCGCAGGAAGCGCTCGACGGACCGCAAGACTTCGTTGCCGAGCGTGCCCGCATCTTTGAGGCGCGGCGCGACAAGGTTGTCGCGGCGGTGAACCGGATTCCGGGTCTCGACTGCCACGCGCCGGAAGGCGCGTTCTACGTGTATGCGTCGTGCGCCAATGTCATCGGCAAGAAGACGCCGTACGGACGGATCCTCGCCTGCGACGCGGACTTCGTGATGTACCTCCTGGAATCGCAGAATCTCGCGCTGCTCCAGGGCGAAGCCTATGGCCTGTCACCGTTCGTCCGGATTTCCTTCGCCGCGTCGATGGAGACGCTCGAGGACGGATGTCGCAGGCTTCGCCTTGCGTGCGAAGCCCTGCGCTAATTCGGGCGATCGCTACGCAATGAACCGGCGCACCAGCGCGATGAACTGATCGACCTCGGCTTCCGTCGCGTCGAAACGCGTCACCAGGCGAATGACGCCGCCTCCGCGCCGCGCGAAGCGGACTCCCGCCGACGCCAGGGCTTCGATGGTCTGCTCGGGCATCGCAACGAACAGCAGGTTGGCCTCGACCGGCGCCATCAAGCGCACATCCGGAATCGTCGCCAATTCACGAGCGAGCCGGGAGGCGAGTTCGTTCGCGTGGGATGCCAGTCGCAGATAGAGATCGTTCTCGATATAGGCCATGAGTTGCGCAGCGGCGAAGCGCATCTTCGACCATGTCTGGCCGGCTCGCCGCAAACGATAGGACAACGGCTCCACGAGCTGCTTGTCGAACACGACGATGGCGTCGGTGCCCATCGCGCCGTTCTTCGTTGCGCCGAACGAAAGGATGTCCACGCCCGAGCGCCACGTCATCTCGGGCGCACTGCATCCCAGCTTCACCAGCGCGTTGGCAAATCGAGCACCGTCCATATGGAAGCGGATACCGGCATCGCGCGCGCATGAGCCGACAGCGGCGATCTGCTCTAGGGAATAGACGGTACCCAATTCGCTCGCCTGCGCGATCGACACGGCGTCTGGCTGCGACCGGTTGCGAACGCCACGGTCGGCGCGCTTGAGCGCTGCGGCGAGCGTCGCCGGTTCCAGTTTGCCATGGGCACCGGAAAGCGCGATGAGCTTGGCCCCGCCCGAGAACGCTTCCGTGGCGCCGCCTTCGGCGTTGTGGATATGCGCTTCCTCGTGGCAATAGATGGCACCGTACGGCCGAGCGCAGGTCGCAAGCGACAGGGCATTGGCCGCCGTGCCGGTGGACACCGGAAATACCATTACGTCGGTCTCGAACAGCTCGGAGAACTTGCCATTCAGCAACGCGCTGTATTCGTCGTCGCCATACGCGGCCGCCAGCCCATGATTGGCGGCCTCGAGCGCGCGCATGATCTCGGGCGCGACGGTGGCCACGTTGTCGCTTCGGAAACTGAACGAGATGGGACGATCATTCATGTCGGGCATTCCTCTCGGCCGCTATAACATCGGATCGTCCTGGCGGCGGACCAGTCGATGGACCAGCAACAGCGGAGCGGCTGTGAACAGGATCAGGATCGCGGCGGCGGCAGAGGCGGAGCCTGCGCCCTCGCCGCCTTCCAGGAAGTGATACATGCGCACGGTCATTGTCGACCAGCGGCTGGTATAGAGCACGATCGTCGAACTGAGCTCGGACGCGACGGTAATCCAGACCAGGATCATGCCGCCGATCAGCCCGCCCGCCATCAATGGGATCATCAATGTGACGAAGGTTCGCAGCGGCGGCACGCCGAGATTGATCGAGGCTTCTTCGAGGCTGGGTTCGATCTGATGCACGATAGCGGACGACGAGCGGATGCAGAATGGCAGCTTGCGCACGACATAGGCTATCACCAGGATCAGCCATCCACCGGTCAAGACGAGCATCCCGCTGTTGAAGGCGATGATCAGCCCGATCGCCAGCACCGTGCCCGAAACCGCGAACGGGACCATGCCGATCATGTCGAGTCCTGTCGACAGCGCGCCGCGATGACGCGTGACGATGTAACCGATGGGCGCACCCAGCAGCATCGCGACTACGGCCGTGATCGTGGCCAGAAGCAGCGAGTTATAGAGCGGACGGAACGAGCCTTCGAGCAGCATGGAATAGTTGGAGGACGCGAGCTCCCAGGTGAGCACCGGGCCGCGGAAATGGAGGAACGAGATGAACAACACGGCCATGAACGGCAGCAGCGAAATTGCCACGATGCCCCAACTGAAAGCTGTGGCGAGGGCGCGCCATCCGGGCGCCAGCGGCAGCGGCGGTGGCGCGGCCCGGGCATGGGTCGAGAAGCGGCGTCGGTTCAGGTAGCGGCGCTGGATCAACAGTGCGATGGCCGTGCCGGTGATGAGCAGCACGCTGAGCGCTCCGGCTGCTGCTGGACTGTTCTCGGCTTCACCGGCGAAGAGCTTGAAGATGTCCACCGCGAGGAACGGTCGATCCTCGGCCAGGACCACCGGTACGCCGAAATTCTCGAGCGCCTCGATGAAAACGAGCAGTGCGCCGGCCAACACCGCGGGCATCGCCACGGGCAGCAGCACCGTGCGGAACGCGTGCGGGCGCGAGCCGCCGAGATTGCGCGCAGCTTCCTCGATCGAGATGTCGATTGCCCTGAAGCTCGCGATCGAAGGCAGCAGTACGTAGGGATACAACGTCAGCAGAAATACGATCGTGATTCCCGGCAGCCCATAGATCGGGCCTATCGACACGCCGATCGCGCGCAAGCCCGTGGTAACGACGCCGGCATGACCGAAGAGCAGCACCAGCGCATAAGCAGCGACGAACGACGGCAACACCAGCGGAAGGGTGGCTAGCGTCAATAGCACGGTCTTGCCCGGCATGTCGACGCGCGCCAGGCAGAACGCCAGGGGCGTACCGATCAGCATGGCGCCAAGTGCCGCCAAGGTCGCCGCGAGGAGACTGTTGCCGATGCTGCCCAGGTAGTACTTGCTGGCGAAAATCTGGGCGTAGTTCGCGAGCGTAAAAGCGCCGCTCCCGTTCACCCTGAAACTTGCATCGAGAACCAGACTGAGCGGATAGAGCAGGAACAGGACGAGCAAAGCGAGCGCGCTGAAAACGATGGTGTAGCGGAACCCTTTCATTTTCCCGGGTAGACCGTGATCTGAGCCGGATCGTAGGCGAGCGCCAGCGCGGCGCCCACGGCCGCGACGTGGCGGCTGCCAAGTGTCGAGACACGAATCTGCGTGCCGTCGGGAAGCGCCGCGTGCAGCCGCTGGATCTGTCCAAGGAACTCGCGCAACACGAGCTTCGCATGGAGCACCGGACCGTCGGAATGTTCTGCGACCCGTAGCGCTTCCGGGCGGATCGACAGGAACAGCTTCTGTCCCGCATCAGCTACTTTTCCCTCAACCGAGATGGTCGTTCCGCACGCTGCGACCTCGGTCGTTCGTCCATCGAACTTGCCCGCGATCCCAGGCAGCATGTTCGTG
>DATFSE010000118.1:0-2292 GCA_035262745.1 Casimicrobiaceae bacterium
ATCGTCTCAGCGATGCCGAGGCCAGCGAACGTCCGCTATTCGCCTTCGTCTTCATCCAGGTCGCAGCTTTCCCAGTGAAATGACGCAGCGATTCGTCGCGATGCTTGGATGCGGCTCGTGCCATGTTCTTGGATGCCATGAGTCCTGCTCCTACGCTTTGCCAGTAGCGATCCTCAAGCAGTGATAGTTCGGCACAGGCCGAAGCGTTCGCACGCGACAACTGCGAACGCGGATCGCTTGATCGCAGGGTGCCTCATCACATCCGCCGCGCCACTCCGCTTATTGCTGTCGATTTCGAAATACTTGCCCTATCTAAATACTTGCCCTATCTGACGCGACCACGGGATTGCGCGCGCTGCCTTTTGCTGACTGGCGCGTTGGCCGCGACAACTCCGGTCCCGAATAGGCCCGCTCCACTTTGGCGACCCGCAGCTCATAGTGCGAATACCAGCGCTCCTTGCCGAGGCGTTGGGCCACCAGGTGCTCGGAATTCTGTTTCCAGGCGCGAATGGCGGGTTCGTCGGTGAAATAGGCGACCGTTATTCCGAGCCCGTTGTCGCCGCGAACGCTTTCGGCGCCCAGACATCCGGGCTGCTTGAGCGCAAGTTCGAACATCGCCTGCGCCGTGGCCTCGTAACCATGGTCGCCGGCGGTCCGCTGCGAGGTGAAGATGACCGCGTAGTACGGCGGCTCTGGCGTGCTGGCGAAGCCCGCTGGCATCGGACTCTCTCTCCCTACGGCCTTCTTGTATGCCCTTCTCAGCATAGCAACGTGTAGGTTGGCAGGAATGACGACTATGTTATATTTTCTGCCATGGGGACCCGCTTAATTGCGTTGTTCGGCTTCGATGGCGTCCAGCTCCTGGACGTCACCGGGCCGGCGTCCGTTTTTGGCCTGGCCAACACCTTGGGCCGGCGCGAGGCTTATAAGATTGTGGTGGTATCACCACGTGGCGGCTTGGTCGCAAGCAGTTGCGGCGTGATTCTGCAGACGCTTGCGCTTGCGAAGCTCAAGCCCAGCAGGGTCCATACCTTGCTGGTCGCGGGCGGCGACACCGCGACCATGATGCGGGCCGCCGCACATCGGGACACGCAGAAATGGCTCCCGAAGTGCGCGCGAACCGCGCAACGCTTCGGCTCGGTATGCTCCGGAGCCTTCGTGCTCGCCTCGCTCGGCATGCTCGGCAAGGCGCGCGTCGCCACCCACTGGGCGAACTGTGCCGCGCTGGCCGAATTCCCGGAGGTCTCGGTGGATGCGGAGTCCCTGTTTGTGGTGAACGGCAATCTGTGGACGTCAGCGGGGATTTCGGCCGGGATCGACATGGCGCTCGCAATGGTCGATCGGGATATCGGCCGCGCGACGGCCGATCGGATCGCAAAATTTATGGTCCTCTATTCGCGTCGGCCCGGATTTCAGTCGCAATTCAGCGAACTGTTACAGGTGCAGGCGGCACCCAGTGGCGACTTCGGCGATCTCGCTGTCTGGATGCAAGACCGTATTGCGCGCCGGCTCGACGTGCCCACGCTGGCAGCGCGGACCGGACTGTCCGAGAGGTCTTTCTATAGAAAGTTCGTTCGATCGACAGCGCTGACCCCGGCAAAGTTCGTTGAGAGGTTGCGCCTCGACGCAGCGCGCGCTCTGCTTGCAAGAGGCTTGCCTTTGAAGACGATCGCTGCGCGAACAGGCATGGGTTCGGAACATCGGCTGAGGGCGGCGTTCGAGCGGAGGTTCGGCGTTACGCCGTCGATCTTTCGGCGGATGCATTGCGGAAACGACTGAGACGCGCGCGCTGCTCGCCGAACACCCGGACGAGATATACGACCGGACCTTTAACACCAACGTCAAATCGCTTTCCACGCCATGAACAGGAGAAACCTATGTCTGCAACGGATGCTGCCGCCTACCTTATGCCGTACATCTCGACATCAAATTCGACGCGCTCGATGTTATCGACGTTCCATCGCTTGCGGACGCCTGCACCGACCAGACGCTTTGCAATCCCTGACGACCTAGGGCGTCGTCCTCGGCTTTTCTAGTCGCAACTCTGGCCCGGAGATTAGCGCTGGCGCTTCCCAGAGCCGCTCGTGTGCGAAATAGAGGAGCGATTTGGTGATTGCCTCGACACCGACCACAGCGCCGGCCGCGGCAATTGCATGAGTTGTATCGTGGCCGGAAAACAGCCAAACCAGGCCGAATGTGTCCACCGCGGCGAACGCGCGCCACGATGCGGTCTTGATTGCGGATCGAACGTGAGAGCGGAGCCGCATCCTTAGAGCATCGTGCCGAACGCGG
>DATFSE010000119.1:0-3063 GCA_035262745.1 Casimicrobiaceae bacterium
GTGAGATTTTCGGGAGCGGCTTCTTGCCCGACGGCTCGGCGCGCGCGTTCCTTCTCGTGCCGCTGCCGCGTTCCGACGAATGACCCACTGCGCCGGGGAGCGCGAAGGCAAGCGCGAATCCGCGCAACCGGGAATGCCTTCGCGCTCGCCGGTGTGAACCGAATGCGTTTTGCTCGGTTGGGTTTCGGTTTTCTGAGCCGCATGAAGTAGCGGCGAGCGCAAGCTAAATGGATCGCTTGCGTCCGCCGCTCTGTTACTCGGTAGAGATCAATGTGCGCAGCGTCCGAGATCGACTACGCGCAATAACCTATGTCGGGGACTAACTGAAGCGGGCCTTTGAAGTAAAAATCAGGAACGCCTGTTGTCGCCAACCGCGTCGCAGTAAACAAGCCAGTCGTAGTCCGCCGTCTCCGCGTTGAGAGTGCGACCAAAGGCCTCGCTGTTAAAGGAGAACTTCGGCACAGCGCAACTGCGCTGTAACCGTCCGGTCTTGGCCGCATAGTCCTTGGAGTTCGTGATGCCGATGATGTGCTAAGTGGGCACATGTAGGTGTCCACGTAGGGATTAAGTGGACACCTCGGCAGCAGAGAGCGCAGATGTCGATTCGTTGGGGCGGCGTAGCGGCCCACGCCGTCAGCACAGCATCGAAGAGAAACTGCGGATCGTGCTGGAGACGCACGTGCGTGGGGCTTCGGTTGCGACGGTGGCCCACCGACACCAGGTCAACCCGAACCAGGTGTTCGCCTGGCGACAGCTGTACCGGCGAGGGCTGCTGGATCCGAAGGCTGTTGCGGAGAACCCGCCGATGCTGCCGGTGAAGGTGAGCACGCCGACGATGCTGCCGAGCGAGAGGGCACAGTCGGCGTCACCGAGCAACGCAGTAGGTCGATCCAAGGGATCCTGCAGGCGGATCGAGATCAAGCTCTCGAACGGTCACAGCATTGTGCTGTACGGGCGAGTTGATGCCGAAGGGCTCTCGCGAGTGATCGAGCTGTTGGTGCAGCGGTGATCGCACTGCCAGCGGGAACGAAGGTGTGGCTGGCAGCAGGTGCCACCGATATGCGCAAGGGGTTCGATGGACTTGCGGCACTGGTGCAACTGCAGCTGGCCGAGGATCCGTTCTCCGGGCAACTGTTCGTCTTCCGTGGTAAGGCGGGGGATCGGGTGAAGATCTTGTGGTGGAGCGGGGATGGGTTGTGTCTTTTTGCCAAGCGACTTGAGCGTGGACGCTTTGTGTGGCCGCAGGCGACACACGGCACGGTGAGTCTGAGCGCGGCGCAGCTGTCGATGTTGTTGGAAGGGATCGACTGGCGACGCATCGAGCGCAGCTACGAGCCATACGTCGCGGTGTAGAAAGTCCCTGTTTTTATAGTGTTTATGCTGCAGGCGCTGGATGCTCGCGGTATAATGTCGCATGCGTAAAGCGGCAGATCTGCCGAACGACGTCGAAGCCTTAAAAGCGATTATCACCGAGCGTGAGGCCGCACTCGCCGCACGCAGCACCGCCCTCGAAGCCGCCGAAGCTCGGCTCATCGCGCAAAAACTCGAGCTCGAGAAGCTGCGCTTTGAGATCGCATGCCTGAAGCGCATGAGGTACGGTCGCTCCTCCGAGCAGCTCGATGCCCAGATCACGCAGATGCAGCTGACGCTTGAGGATCTCGAGGCGAGTCTCGCTGAGAAGCCCGAACATCTGCGGCCCGTCCCGAAAGACCCTCTCGTAAAGCCTGCGCGTCGAGCGCTGCTGGCGCATCTGCCGCGCGAGGAGCTCGTGCACGAGAGCTCTTGCACGTGCCCCACTTGCGGTGGCGAGTTACGCCGCCTCGGGGAAGATGTGAGCGAGATGATCGAGTACGTGCCAGGGCGCTACAAGGTCATCCGCCATGTGAGGCCTAAGCTCTCCTGTGCCGCATGCCAGAAGATCGTGCAGGCGGCGGCTCCCAGCCGGCCGATCGCGCGAGGGCTCGCAGGACCTGGCTTGCTGGCACACGTTCTGGTCTCGAAGTACGCGGATCACTTGCCACTGTATCGGCAGAGCCAGATCTATGCGCGCGAAGGCCTGGAGCTTGATCGCTCAACGCTTGCCGACTGGGTCGGCGGAGCGAGTGAGTTACTGGCGCCGCTGGTCGCATCCCTCGGCCGCTATGTGCTTGGTGCCAAAAAGCTCCACGGCGATGACACCCCGGTGCCGGTGCTCTGTCCGGGTCGCGGCACCACCAAGCAGGGACGGCTGTGGACTTATGTCCGCGATGATAAATCCGCGGGAAGCACCGAGCCGCCCGCTGTGCTCTTCCGCTACTCCCCGGATCGCAAAGGCGAGCGACCGAAGGCTCACTTAGCCTCCTTCGTCGGAGTCCTGCAGGCCGATGCCTATGCGGGCTTCGATCGTCTCTACGGCGAGCGCATCCAGGAAGCGGCTTGCTGGGCGCATGTGCGTCGGAAGTTCTACGAGATCCACGTCGCTCTCGCCTCGCCCATCGCCGCCGAAGCACTCGATCGAATCGGGCGCCTCTACGGTATCGAAGCCGAGATCCGCGGTAAGCCACCGGATGAACGGCGCCAAATACGCCAGGCACGTGCGGGACCGGAGCTCGAGAGCTTGCACGCCTGGCTGCATGCGACGGTCACGACGTTATCGAAAAAGAGCGAGCTCGCCGTGGCAATCCGCTACGCACTCTCGCGCTGGACCGCTCTGACCCGCTACCGCGATGACGGCCGGCTCGAGATCGACAATAACGCCGCGGAACGAGCGCTCCGCGCCGTGGCCCTGGGCCGCAAGAACTGGCTCTTTGCTGGATCCGATGATGGCGGGGAGCGCGCCGCGACAATCTACAGTCTCCTCGGCACCGCGAAACTCAACAATCTGGACCCCGAAGGCTACCTGCGTTACGTGCTCGAGCGGATCGCGGACCATCCGATCAATCGCATCGAGGAGCTGCTGCCTTGGAACGTCGTCGAGCAGCTACCGTCGCTACGACTGGCAGCCTGATCAGGCCGTCAATACGGCCGTGACCGGACGCTTACGTTGAATGGTCCCAGTTAGAAAATGCGCTTAAATCCGGCGAC
>DATFSE010000120.1:0-3545 GCA_035262745.1 Casimicrobiaceae bacterium
ATGCCCAGTCCAAGGCGGCGGAACTCCGGCCGGACATACATGCGCTTGATCTCCCCGTACTCGGTTCCGACGAGCTGAATCCCGCCGCAGCCTGCAGCCATTCCGTCGTGGCGCACCACGAAAAAGGCGACCTGCTCGCGCAGGAGCTTTTCCACGCTGTACCCGTGGCGGCTTTGCGCAGGGTAGAGGGGCTCGAGGTAGCTTTCGAGCTCGCCGATGAGCGCGATCGCTTGCGGAGAGTCCGGACGCTCTGCGGCGATGGTGATGGGCATCGGGATTCAGCGTCGGTCGAGCCGGTAAATGCGCGACTCGCCAAAGTCCTTGGCGAGCTTGAGCCGCCCGATGTACTCGAGGACGTAGTCGTGCTGTCCGCTAGCGGCGAGCGTTGCGGCGAACGCTTCGCTCGTGTAAACCATGCCCGGACGGGTGATCGGCTCGATGCGTGCGGCCTTGTTTACGCTCGAGCCGTAATAGGTGTCGCGCCCCATGATAGGGTCGAAACCGCAGAACACTGGTCCCGTGTGCAGCGCGATGCGGATCGGGCTCGAATCGGGCAAGCCGACGGCCGTCCAGTCGACTTCGAACGTGCTCGCCAGGAAGGACAGTGCAAACTCCGCCGCGTCGCGCGGAGAATCGAAGACCACGTAGAGCGCATCACCCCAGGTGCTGGCGATCAGCGGTTTGACTGGGGCAGCCTCGATCTGTGCGGCCGCAACCTTGAGGAAGCTTGCCTGAAATAGCGGGGCAAGCGCATCTTGCACACGGCTATAACCGGCAAAGTCGGCGAACAACATGGTCTTGAGCGTTCGTTCCGGCCGCGCTGCGGGAAGCGCGGGTTGAGACGGCTCTGCGCCCGCCGCGCGTTTTGTTGCCGCATCGGCCTGCTTTCTCGTCGATCGCTGGTTGGCGAGCGGGAGTCGCGCGCGCAGCGCGGAGAGATCGATCACTTCCGGCGCTCCCACACGCTGTTTCCATCGCTCGACCGAGGCAAGCGTCCCGCCAACGCGTTTTGTCGAACCGGCGTCGATCACGCAGAGCATCGAAGCCTTGGTCTCCAATTGCTCGGCACGCAGCACGGCGAAACCCTCGACGAGCTGTGCGGCGTGCTCGAACAGAACATCGTCGCCCAGGTGGCTTTCCTCGGTGGCCATGGTCACGCTTGTGGCGCGCGATAGCGCGGCGTCGAATCGGTCGACCCATCGATCGCCACCAACGGCAACCGATGTGCGAACGAAATCATTGCGATCGAAAGGCAAAACCACGTTCACTTCGGCGCCGATCGCCACCGCCGCCTCGATGAGGATCAGATCCGCGCCGCAGGCGGCGGAGGTGTAGACGACGGGTTGCTTCAGTTGCGCGAGGTGCTTGCGGACGGCGTCCTCGACGATCGGAGCCATCGCGGAAGGGAATCTAGGCGCCGGGCGATCTGGCGCGTCGATCATGTGCCCCGCAAACGCGATCACGTCGTTGGCGATGAGCACCTCGAGCATCTCGGTTGCCTGCGGCATGCCACGCGACAGCAGGTTCACCTGCCGGCGCATGGTGGCGACGTTGCCGGCATTACCGCCCGCTTCACGATAAGCATCGGCATAGCATTCGCGCGCCCGAGCGACCTCGCCGAGCAGCAGATGAGCTTCGCCCGCCGTCGCGTGGTCCCAGGCGGTGCGAGGCGTCGTCAGCGCAGCAAGTCGCGCGATCACCTCCCGCGCAAGCTTGCGCGCCCCGGCGACGTCGCCGAGGAGGAGCGAGAGCGTCGCAGCGTTGACACCCGGATACGGATCGCGCTGAAGAGCGTAGGCGGCGAGATATTCCTTTCGCGCGCGCTCGGCCATGGTCTTGGCCACGACACCGCCGGGAACGCGGCGATAGGCGTCTTTCCACAGGCGGCCGCGCAGGCTCAAGATGTCGGCAAGTCTTTGCGGTGCCCGTGAGCCTTGCGCCAGGTCGAGCAGCGCGTGCGCCTGCTGTGCTGCTCCGGCGCGAGCGTGCGCCAGCGCGCCCCAATATAGAAGCTCGGCATTGCCTGGATGATTGGCGATCTCGTCGCGGAAGACATCGCAGCCTTCCCACGGCGCTCCTTGATCGAGATGGCGGCGGATTCGCTCGCAAGCATCCGCAGCGGCCGAATGGTCAGGCGACATGGCGCGCCGTCGTTCCGCTTCAGCGGGCGATCCTGTGACTTACGACAGGAGACATCGCGTCGGCGCCTGCGTCGGAATGACGAAGGGTCGTCGCGCCGGTCACGAGCGCTGCTTTTTCTGTTCCTCGGTGATGCGATCGCGCCAGACGGCAACGCTGCTCACGCGACGCATCGCAGGCGGCAGAGCATCGATGATCGCGGCGGCCTGAGCGAGCTGCGCGGTCTTCTGTCCGGGAGCGGCCAGCGCTGAAACGTAGAGCGCGCTCGCGTACTGGACGCGCTGTGAGACGTCCTCGTTGTCCTTGCGCATGTACAGACCGCGATGGAAATTGAGCACCGGCTCGATGATCTGCTGCGCCGTGGAATAGCGTCCCATTCTGGCCTCGATCATCGCCGCCAGCATGAGAGCGTCGCTTGCGTCGCGCTCCTCGAAGAGGTTGCGTTTCGGGATCGCCTGTCGAATCTCCAGCGCTCGCTTCATATCTGCGTCGGCCGCCGTGTAGTCCTTCAGCCGGTATGACGCCTCGGCGGACGTGCGATACGCCACTTCGAGCATGCGATTCTTGTCGAGCTCGCGTTGCGGCTCGCTCGCCTTCATTTGCTCGATTCGCTTGATCGATGCCCGGGCCAGGCTGCGCAGCGTCTCGTAGTCGCCTGTCGCGAGAGGGATCGCGTATCCACCGTAGCCCACGCCGCTGCCGGGGAATCCATAATAACCGACCACTTCGGGGAAGTAGTTGCGGCCGAACGAATCCGGCGGAAGGTCGCGGATGGCGAGTTGGATGAGGCGACGGTTGTCGGCGAGCGCGGCTTCCGCCGCCTGTCGGTTGCCCGCATCCGCCTCGAACATCGTGCGATACCCCGAGGTCGTTCCAAGAGTGTTGCCGATCATCCCCGAAGGCCGCACGTGGGGCTCGATGGACATGCCTGCCCTCCACTGTTCAAGGCTTTCGCGGACCTGCCCAAGGTTCCAAGACCAGAAGGCGGTACTCTGCCGAGCGGCTGCGACGTTGTTCCAGGCAATCTGATTGCTCGGGTCGAGCTTGACCACAGCTTCCCAATCGCTGGCGGCCTGAGTTGCAAGCGCGAGGGCCTCTTGAGTGTGAAGATCGAAGCCCTCGATCCCCGACAGGGAGTCGCCGGTGAGAGCTCGCGCGCGCAGCGCCGTCATGTGCCCCGGACGCTTCTCGATCACCTGTCCTGCCACGCGCATGGCGTCGCCTCCGACCTTCCTCGCCTCGTCGAATCTGCCCAAGGGCTGCAGCGCGTTGATCTCCCACGCGGACGCTTCGGCGTATGCGGCGGCGGAAGGCATGTCGTCGAGCTTGAGGCCATCGATGCTGCGGAAGGCATCGCGAGACTCCTCCAGCGCCTTGACCGCTTCCTCTTCCTGATTGTTGTTCAT
>DATFSE010000121.1:0-5812 GCA_035262745.1 Casimicrobiaceae bacterium
TATGACGCCGAGAGCAAGCAGAGCGAAACGATCGAGCTGGCCGCGGCGTAGGGGGCAAGTCAACGGTCGGAAAACTATCCTGACTCTCTGGTCCGCGACAAGGCGCTGTTTCGGCTTCCACATCGGGCACTTTCCAGAGAATCAAGCGCCCAACAAGGAATGTTCGGGGGATCTCCGAAGCAACTTGTGAACGTTGCGACGCCTGGCCCGCCGACATCGGAGGGACCTCAGCGACAAACGCCTATTTTAGTATGAGCCAGCAGGGCAGGCAGGGTTGGGCCAGGCACGGATTAGGGCCCACATCGCGCGAAAGGCAGGCTTTGCCGTTAGCGAGCAGGAACAACCACCCTGATTTCCGCTTCCCGGGTCACACCGATGGACGCAAACGCTCCAAAAGCGCCCCGGATTTTACGAGGTCAGCGGTAGCAAATCCTTCCGAGAAGCGATCTCGTGTCGGAGCCAGCAAGTCGAGCGCCCGATTGCAGTGGCCCTGTGCTTGCCACAGTTCGGCGAGGCTGATCGCGGTTCGCAATTCCCACGCGAGAGCGCTCTGCCGCCGCGCTGAATCGAGCGACCGCAACAGCAGTGCTTCAGCGCCATCCTGCTTTTTCTTGCTAAACTGAAGCAACCGCCTGCCGCTGATACGAAGTAGCTCCGGCGTAGCCCATCCGGCGCGGCCGTCTGCGCCACGCGCCAGAGTTTCGTCGTCGGCCAAGGCCTCATCCAATGTCGCAAGCGTTTCAAGCAGCAACGCTCCCATCGCAGGACGCGCAGGCCCGGCAAGCGTGCGCTTCGCGTCCGGGTTCAAAGCCGCGTGGTAGGCACGGCCGAATCCGTGCCAGATAAAAAAGCCGTGCTCCTGCGAACGCGCGAGAAGTAGCTGCGTCATATCTTCTGCCACAGCCCTCTCCCCTCGCCACAGTGCAATCGGAACCACTCCATGCGCGAGAACGAAGCACAGCGATAGCGCATGATCTATCGCGCGGGCGAGTGCCAACCCTTCCTGTGCACAGTCACGCGCCTGATCAGGAAATCCCTGCTGCCAGAGCGTGCGCGAAAGCATTGTTCGCGAAGAAATTCGCTGATCGAAAAACATGCCGTTGACGCGCGTTTTGCCAGACATGCTGCTCGGATGATTGAGCACGTATTGCGCATCGTCCCGCACCCTCGCGTGGTCGCCAGCAAAAGTTGACGCGACCGCCGACAGGCGGCGGTGCGTCACGATCGCCCTGGGATCATCGATCGAGGCCGCCAGTGTCCCAAGTTGCTTCACCGTCGCGAGCGCCTGGAGGTAGTCGCCATTGGTCGCAAAATAGACAATCTGACCGTAAAGCGCGTGATACTCCGCTCCGGCGAGCCCTTCGCGGCGCGCGCCCGCCAACGCTCGCGCAAATGAATCCTCCATAGTCGGCATGTCGCCGCGCGTATGCCAGGCGATATGGCCTCGCGCATCCAGCAAGCTGATTTCGATCGCGGGATCGACAAACTTACGCGCGCGCGCAGCGGCGAGCGCGACCTCGATCCGGCGGCCGTATTCCTCCAGCAGAGACAGGGCAAACCAAAGCGTGGCGGACTGCCCGCAGATTCGCCCGCCGAGCTCGCGGTCGCCGGTCTCCGAGGCGGCCCAATCGAACGCAGCCCGGACATCATCGATCAAATGTCGGTATTTGCTGAGCCACAGAGCGCCCTCTCCGGCGCCCCAATCTCTCTCGGCTTCCCGCAGGGCATCGCAGACGTAGATCGCATGACGCTTCTGGATGGTATCGAATTCACCGGAGTGCCGGAGTAGCTCGGCAGCGAAGGCCCGAGTGGTGTCGAGCATCCGGTAGAGCAAGACATCGCCATCGGCGTCGACGACCAAAAGCGATTTCACAAATAAGTCCGACACTAACTCCGTCGCCCGTCCTGCTCCTATCGGATCGAGGCCTGCCACAGCCGAGGCGGCGTCTGCAGTAAAGGGGCCCCTGAAAACCGCCAGCCGCCGCAATATGGCCTGCTCATCGGGGCTAAGGAGATCATAGCTCCAACGCAATGTCGCGTGAAGCGTCAGGTGGCGCGGCAGCGCCGTGCGACGCCCACGTGTCAAGACTGAGAAGCTGTCGTGAAGCCGGGCGGCGAGCTCGCGCAGGCCAAGTTCATCGACCCTCGCGGCGGCCAATTCGATCGCAAGCGGTATCCCATCGAGCCATCGGCAGATTTCAGCAACAAGCGGTACATCGGCGTCGCGCAGCTCGAACTCGTTGACCGTGGCCGCGGCCTGCTGGACGAAAAGCTCAATGGCAGAAAATGAAATCACCTCCACGGCCGTCAGACCGGCGGCGTGCGAAGGCAACGATAGCGACGGAAGCCTGTGCACCCATTCGCCCTTGGCCCGCAGGGCTTCGCGGCTCGTCGCCATGATTCGAATTCCTGGAAGCTCGGCAAGCAAAGTTTCGGCTAGCCTCGCAGCGACTTCCACGACATGCTCGCAGGTATCTAGCACGATCAACATCTGCTTATCTCGCAGATGAGCAAGCAAACCCGCGAGCGGATCCTGCGACAACACGCCGATGCCAAATGCTGATGCGAGCGTGCCCGCAACCAGCTGCGGTTCGGAGAGACAGGAGAAGTCGACAAACCGCGCGCCGTCGACGAAGTGCGCCTGGCAGCGATGAGCGACGGCAAGCGCGACGGTCGTCTTACCAATTCCGCCGGGTCCGATCACGGTCACGAGCCGGTGACTGGAAAGAGATTTCGACAAGAGCTCGATTGCATCACCTCGCCCCACAATCTGCGTCAAAGGAAGCGGCAAGTTATGCTGGGCCTCAGCATTGGCCTGCGCCGCCAACTCCACGTCCGACCGGACGACCGGCAGAACAAAGCAATATCCCTGCAACGGCACTGTCTTGATGGCGTGTCGCCCACCCTCACCACGCGCGAGCGCCTTTCGCAGCGATCCGAGCTGAACACGCAGATTGGCCTCGTCCACCGTCACGCCGGGCCAGACCAAGCGCATCAATTCATTTGCGGAGATAACTGATCCGGCGTGCTCGACCAGCACAACCAAAATGTCGAATGCCCGGCTGCTGAGTTGGACCGCCTCGTCAGCTAACAGCAGCTTTCGCTGCTTTGGTATCAGGCGAAACGCTCCGAATGCGTAAGTCAGGCCGTTTGAGGGGATGACTTCGGCCGTACCGAGCTTGGTAGGCATCGTCTCGCTCACGTGCAACCACTCCGAGACATTGCTGACGTTGGGAGCGGCGACAGTGATGCATACAACGAGACCGCTACGCCAGTAAATTTCTCGCGCAAGCAAAACGCCTCGCTTTTACATCCTTTTACATCGCTTTCCGTTGTCGTAGGCGGCCGGCCCCAGCAGATTGCCGCACAGCAGATTTCGCCAAAAAGGAAAATTTCGAGACGGAGGCTGATCGTGCTTGGAGAAATCGCCTTGACCCGCAGCGGCGAGCTTTGCGTACACACCTATACCGCCCCCGACGATGGCTGGTGCGTCAATAGCCACATCGTCGAAACAGCAAGCGGATTGGTCGTCGTTGACGCGCAGTATACCATGACCTATGCGCGTGAGGTCGTTGCCTATGCGGCGGGGCTCGGCAAGACGATCGCACGCCTCTACGTCACCCATTATCACCCGGATCACCTTCTCGGCGCATCGGCCTTCTCATGTCCGATCTATGCGTTGCCCGCGGTCGCCGCAAAGATCGACGCCGTTGGCGATCGGGTGGCGGCCGAAGAGCACGAGAAGCACGGCGACGTGATTCCGTCGCGCGCCGAACGACCCAGTCAAATCGTTGCGCCGGGAATCGCGACGATCGATGGCGTTCGATTTGAATTCTTACACCTCCAGCATGCCGAGACGCAGGATGCTCTCATGGTCGGACTTCCCGACCACGGCATATTGATCACCCAAGACCTGATCTACAACCGCGTTCACGTCTTCATCGGCGAGCGAGCCTTCGACGACTGGGCTGCCGCATTACAGCGCGTGCAGGCGCTCAACTATGACACGCTGCTTCCGGGCCATGGTTCACCCGGCGGCCCCGAGCTCTATAGCGCCATGGCGCAATATCTCGAAGCCGCGCGCGATGCCCTTTCGCAGTCGAGCAGCGGTGCGGAGTTGAAGTCGCGCCTCATCGCTGTCTTTCCGCACCATCACGGGCGCGAGCTGCTCGATCACCAGATGCGTTTCCTGTTTCCGAAGCCGGCGCGAGCGGCGGCACCATGAGTGGAGGCAACAATGCACCTGAAAACCCCAAGCCTACTTCTCCTGATTTCAATGTCAGTAAACGCACCATCTTCCACACTGGCCGCTTCGGGCAAGACTTCTAGCCCGACGCCCCTCGCGCTGAGCGCACAGGACAGCGAAGCACTCAAGAGACTCTATCAGCAATTGATCGAGGCCGAGAATCGTCACGACATCGCGGCCGTGAAGTCGTTCGTCTGGGTTTCGCCAAGCACGTTGTTCGTCGCGAAGACCGCGACTGCGGCTGAAGGCAACTGGGCGGGTTTCTGGGGCAGCGACGTTGTGCTCCAACATCTCGACGATCTGTACAAGGCCGGCCCGTTCCACATCGAGCCAGACTACGACAAGGAAAAGGTCGTCGCGCTCGGCCGCGACGTGGCCGAGACCTATGTGCCGGTCAGCATCACGGTCGCCTATGCCGGACAAGACCCAGTGCCGAAGCCGTTCCTGATGATCCTGGACTGGGTCCGCACGAAAGATGGATGGCGCATGGCGACCGACATCGCGCTGCCGATCCCGCCCATGCCGAAACCCTGACTCCGAACACACCGCAGAAGGAAGGGAACCCGTTATGCATCCGCTCCGAAAACTCCGCGAAGCAGGCCCGCCCACGCCAGAGCAGGCGGCAGCAATCCTCGCCGAAAATGTCGTGATGCACAGCCCCGTGCTCGTTAAGCCGATCGTTGGGCGCGAGCTGGTAGCTATCACGATCTCGAACTCGTCGCACTCGAGGGACGATCCCGGCAAGTACGTTTTCGAGGGCAAGATCAACGACCGCACGACCCTGCTGCGCTGGCAGGGCACGGTCGAGGGCCACAAGATCGAGAGCTTGGAATTGCTCACGGACGATGAGCAGGGCCTGCTCGTCGAACGCACCGTCGCTTATCGCCCGTTCCCTGCTCTGAAGATCTTCAGGGACAGGCTGATCGCGCTGAACGCCGGAAAGCTCCCTGCCGACATGTGGGACTACCAGACCTGACACCAACGCCCCCTTCCACAAGGAACACACGCTATGTCGAAACATCCCTTTCGCCTCGCCATCGAATCCGGCGCAAGCGCAGACGACTTCAGCAAGTTGTTCGCAGACGACGCCGTCATCTACGCGCCGATCCTGACCAAACCCATCAAGGGCGCGCGGGAGGTGCTGAACATCGTCGGTCACGCCGCGAAACTTGCCGGTCCGATCACCTACACGCTCGAGGTCAGAGATTCCAGGCAGACCCTCTTATTCTGGAAAGGCCAAGCGGGCGGGTTCAGTCTGGCGGCGGTCACGATCCTGATCGATGGCGATGACGGCCTTATCCGCGAGGTCCGTGTCCTAATGCGGCCGTGGCCGATCGTGACGATCTTCCGCGACGCCATGTACAAGGCGTTGTCCGCGTCCGTTCCTACCGATTATTGGGAATTGCAGCCAAAGCCGGCCGACAGCGTTAAGTCCCGCAAATTCACGCCGATTGCCTTGAAACCGATCGCACTCGCGCCCGACATGGCGTTGCACAGTCCGATGCTGGCGAGATCAGTTAGCGGTAAGGCCGAGGTCGAAGCCGCCGTCGGTCTCGCGCATGAAAT
>DATFSE010000122.1:0-2505 GCA_035262745.1 Casimicrobiaceae bacterium
GACTTCCTCCCTCGCATTCCCCCGACGCATCGAGGAGCGCGTGTCTGTTTCTGGCCGCCAAGACAGCCGCCACACAATCGCGACCGACGGCGTGAATGGCGGAAGTAAAGTGCAAATCTATCACTGAATTTCAGTTCTTCCCAGCACATCGCCCTCGCGAAGGTGTCAAACGGCCGCGCAGCGGGTTCAATTCGGTCAAGCCGCGTGCGCCGGCGGTCGACCCACTCCCGGTCGATGCCGGTCGAGAAGCGCTTCGGCCAATAGCCTGACGGAGCCAAGTATCAGGCGAGCTTCGACAGGATCTCGGCCGTATAGATCGCGAGCCCTGCGAGACCTCCGACTATCGCGCCGTTGAAGCGGATGAACTGCAGATCTTTTCCGACGTTGATCTCGATCAGTCGGACCAGGTGATCCATGTCCCAGGCCTTGATCTGCTCCGCGATGAATGTGGCTGCGCCGCCTTTATGGTCCTCAACAAAGTTCTCCAGCACCGCCACCATACCGCGGTTGATGTGTGCACGCAGTCGCGGATCGTCGGCAAGCTTGCGACCGGCTTCGATCAGAAGCCCCCGCAGATGCGCGTGAAGCACCGAATTCGAGCCCCGAACGTTCTGTTCGAGAAGGCGGCGAAAGCTCGTCCACATGCCCTCCGCGAGGTCGCCGACGCGTGGGTCGGCAATGAGATCGCGCTTAAACGTCTCGAGCCTTGCGGCGTACTCGGGCGAGCTCGCAATTTTATCGATGAATGACGCAACGAACCGGTCGAATTCTCTGCGCAGTGGATGGTTCTTGTCCGCCCTTACTTCTTCGAGAAACGTGAACGCCGACGTCGCGATCTTCTTCAGCAGAAACCGGTCGGCCCGATAGAGATTGAGCAGCGTCGGAAGCTCGGCGCGGATCTTCTGGCGGATCGCGTTGAGCGTCACCGGATCGGTCATCAGCCGGTTGAGGGCAAGGAGTAGCTCGTCAAGCAGGCGCTGGTGACGCTGGTCTTGCGTGAACGTGGTCATCAGCTCCGCGGTGAGCGGCGCGAGTTTCACCGCCTCAATCTGATCGACGAGCTGCCTTGCCAGGAAGCCGCGCAGACCTGAATGCTCGGCCGCCGTCAATGCCTGCGGCAACAGCCGTAGGATCAAGCGTGCGAGCCCGTCGCTGCGTTCCGGATCGCGCAGCCATTCCGACGCCGCCACCGCAAAATCGACTCGCCTCAGCTTCGCTCCGACCGGTTCGGGCGCGAGAAAATGTGTCTCAATGAAGCCCCCGAGCCGTTCCGCGATCTCGCGATGGTTCGCCGGGATGATGGCGGGATGCGGGATCGGCAGACCGAGCGGCCGTCTAAACAACACGACGACGGCGTACCAATCCGCGAGGCCGCCGATCGTTGCCGCCTCCGTGAAGGCGGCGAGAAACCCGAAGCCCGCGTTGTGGCGCTCGAGGAGCTTCGCGATGACAAGAACCGTGAGGCTCGCGACCAGAACCCCGCCGGCCAGCCATTTGGTTCGCTTGAGCTCGCGCAATCGCGCGCGATCGTGCGGGTCGAGGGCCGCTGCGGTCAGCGTTTTTCGGCCTTGGCTCGAATCGGCGTCGCCCATTGCACCATCTCCTGCCCGCGCGTCGGTCCGCCCGCTACTTAGGTGCCGGCTGGCATGGCGAAAGCGCCGCGGCCACCGACCTCTTGGCGTGGTCGCCATTAACTGCCTGCCGCTCAACGAGTTTTTCGTCGCGATCACTATTTTGTGCAATGCACAAACGCATGTTGCAATGCAACATAAATCGTGCAAGGGTGGGGTATTCCTCGGGCCGATACCGGACGGGGTCACCATTAGCTCTCAATGAGGATGGAGAAGTCAGATGACGAAGCAGCAGAAATGGACGCCTGAGTCCCCGATCGAGGCCTGCGCCACGACCTACGAGTCGCTTGCGAAGGCGCTTGGCGGGCTTCAGAACAAGTTTGAAATCCCGGAAGCCGCACGCGAGTTCGTCAAGCGCAGCGCCGCTGCCGCGAAGGATCGCAGTTCCGATCTGCACGCGGGCGCCAACAAGGCCACCGGCGCGGTCGAGGAGGCTCTCGTCGGGGCGGTGAACGGCCTGGCCGACCTCAATCGCAAGATCGTTGACGCGACGCATCAAGACCTCGAGGCGGCGTTCGCGGCGATCGACAAGCTGGCCAGCGCCGAGTCACTCACCGACGCTTTTGAGACGTACGTCGACTATCTGCGTCAGCAGAGCAAGGTCGGTGTCGCTCGTGCGAAGGATGCGGCGAGCTTGGTGAGCACGAAGGCGTCGGAAGGGTTTGACGCACTACGTGACGGTATCGCTAACTTCATGACGGTGCGCTCTCAGGCCGCCTGATCCGCCGCCCTTCGGGCGTGCAATTTGCCGAGGGCCCGCGTGAGCGGGCCCTCCAATTTGTTTGGGCCGCGAGGACTCCATCGAGCAGAAACTCCCGCTGGGAGCGCAGCGCAACTCTCGTTGACGGGAAACTGCTCGCCGCTGTGTGGCGCA
>DATFSE010000123.1:0-2806 GCA_035262745.1 Casimicrobiaceae bacterium
CAGCGCGAGGCCAAGCTGCAGAGCGAGCTCAAAGCAACCAAGGACGCGCTGCAGAAGGCGGCAGAGAACGAAAAAAAGGCTGAGGAGGCGCGTCAGGCTGCAAGTGCAGCCATGAAGACGGCGGAAACGGCGTCCAAAAAAGCAGTCGATTCACAGCGTAGCGCCGCGGCTGCGACCGCAGCCAAAGCCGAAGGCGCAGGCAAGCTACCGGAGCAGGTCGCTCGCGCTACCACCGGCGTCGCGGCATCGACGGCCGCAGGCGTCGACCGCTTCGACGGCTCGTACATCGGTCGCATGTGCAATACCATGGACGACGGTTCGCCTCGTTGCTTCCCAGTCACGCTGACCGTCTCGCACGGGACGCTTTCGGCGGCGTGGGCAGGTCGCTACAACAGCCTGCCGGCGCACATCAACGGAACCATCGGTGGCGACGGGGCGGTCAAGATCGCGCTCGACGGCTACTCGATGACCGGGCGCCTGCTGGGCGGAGCCATGAGCGGAACATTTTCCGACAACAAGATCACCGCGTCCGGCGCCTGGAGCAACCATGTGCCCGTCAACGCAACCTGGTCGCTGAGCCGCTAATGAGCCACGCAGATTTGAAGGAAGAAACATGACCGAGGCGAATTTATCCAAGTGGCGCCTTCACGGTGTGCGCGTGGTACACGCCGATGAGCTGGATTTGAACACGCCGCAGACACCGGGGATGAATCGCGCCGCAGCGATCAATTTTGCGCGCGCCGGCGCGGAAAAGCTGTGGGCGGGAACGGTAGTGATCCATCCCAAAGCCAAAACCGGCGCCCATCACCATGGTCCGGTGGAGAGCGTGATCTACGTGGTCAGCGGCAGGGCACGGATGAAATGGGGAGATCGACTCGAATTCACCGCCGAAGCCGGTCCTGGCGATTTCATCTACGTGCCCCCGTTCGTGCCGCACCAGGAGATCAACGCCAGCGACGAAGAGCCGCTATCGTGCGTGCTGGTGCGAAGCGGTCAACAACCTGTGGTAGTCAATCTCGATCTGCCCAACGTCGAGCCCAATCCCGAGGAAGTGCACTGGGTCGACAACATCCACCCGCCGCCGTCGTAGCCGACTTGTGCAATGCGCTACCTGATGCGGGCGTCGTGACGCCAAAACACGTCGCCGCGCGGCTCAAGTTCAAGGCGAGTTGTCCAGCCGCCTAGTCGGTGCAGGAAAACGCTAGAAACTCGGAAGGGTCGTCGGCGTAGGCGTGCCCGAAGCTCACCCGCCCGCGCCCGCGCAAGACCAGCTCTTCGCGGCGCAGGACGATCTCGCCTTCACCCTCGACGGTGACGTAAGTGCCGTTGGAGCTGTGGTCGATGAGCACGAACTTGTCACGGCGGCGCTCGATCTTTCCGTGCAATCGCGATGCCTTGCGATCGGCGATCACCACGTCGTTCTGCTGATCGCGCCCCATCGTCACCACAGATTTTCCGCCACCCAGCTCGATGTCGCGCGTGCCGTGGCGAAGCTTGACCTTGGCGGGCTCCGACGCCGACGCAGGTCGCGGCGACATCATCGTGAGTTCTTCCTCCGAGTCCTGCCAGATGAGCTCGTAGATACGAATGTCCTGTTCCTTGCCGCGGAGCGTCTGCGCATCCTGATCGCGCGTGCGTTTTTTCAGTGCGGGCGAAAGTTCGTCCGCAGTCTCCGCGGAGGTGAAGATCTGTCCGCTCCCGGCGAATTCGGTCAAGCGAGCTGCGACGTTGACCGAATCGCCGAAGACATCGCCGGCGTTTTCGATCGCGGGTCCGAAATGAAAGCCGACGTGCATGGCGATGGGGGCACCGCGATTCGTGCGCTGAACCGAGACGCGCAGCTGGATCTGCATCGCCGCATGCGCGGCAGAGTCGGCGGCGGGGAAAGCCGCCATGACCTCGTCGCCGATGGTCTTGACGATGCGGCCTCCGCACTCTTCGCACGCGCGGCGAACGATCGCCAGACAGCGCTCGATGGTCGCCTGGGCCTCGGCGTTGCCCAGAGACTCGTACATCCTGGTGCTGGACGACACGTCGGCGAACAGGACAGCGAGATTGCGGGTGGGTTCTTCCATGCGGCGAAAAATCGACTTCAGACCCCGCAGTATAATTCATGAGGTTCAAGACACGCCGGCATGAGCGAGAAACCTCCGCTGCGCAAGCCGGAATACGGCTCATTCGGGATTTGTTCACCTCTCGCCCAGGGAGCAATCACGTTGACTCACCCGAAACGAGGGCCTAGTATGGCCCGCGTTCTGCCCGAGCGGCTCTTTCGCGCCCGCGCAGACTCCTAGATGATGATCGCAAGGCTCTGGATCGCAAGGTTCTGCCTCGGATGCTCCTGTCTGGTTTCAGCCGCAGCATGTCTCGCTGCGGACGCCGGCACGGTCACAGTTCTCGACGGCAAGGCAAGGCTGCTTCGCGGCACCGCCTGGTACAAGCCGGCCGAAGGCATGACGGTGAGGGAGACCGACGTGTTCGATCTTCCTGAAGGTGCCGAGTTGCAGATTGAGCTCACGGATGGCGGCGCGATGTCGATCACCGGTCCGGGTGCGCTCTATCTGGCCGCGCTAACGCCCAAGGACGGCAAGCAACCCGCGAGCGGCGAGCTGTTCATGACGCGCGGCTGGGCCAAGCTTGGCACCAAGAGCAACGAGACACGCCTGCGCTTGAGGACGCCCCTGGGTACCGTGGCCGCCGGCAACGCCGTTGCAGTGACTCACGTTGCTCCCGAGGTCGTGGAAGCCTTTGTGGAAAGCGGCAGCGTCAAATGCGTTGATCCGGGCAAGGGCGAAGGCGGTGTGCC
>DATFSE010000124.1:0-101660 GCA_035262745.1 Casimicrobiaceae bacterium
ACGGGAAGCACGTCGGCGAACTGGTACTGGCCGGCCAGCAAGCCCTCGACGCGAGTGTTGGCGTTGGGCACCGGGATGAAGCGCAGCTCGTCTAAAAGCGCCTCGCGCTTCCCGCCGTAGCCGCTCGCCGGCTCTTTGCGCGCGCTGTAACCGTCGAAGCGCACGAGTTGGACGTACTGATCGGGCTTGCGCTCCTTGAACATGTAGGGCCCGGTGCCGACGAACTGGGTCAGCGGATTTGCAATCGAATCCTTCGCCATGATCGCTGCGAAGCCATTGGATAACGCGAGATGCGCGACAAGGGGCGCGTACGGTCGATTGAGCGTGATGACGATGGTGTACGGCCCCTTGGCCTCGACCGACTTCACCTCCTTGGCCACCGCCTTGCCGCGCGGCGCCATCTGCATCCAGCGCTCGAGCGATGCGACGACGTCCTCCGATGTCATCTCCTTGTCATTGTGGAACTTCACGCCGTGGCGAAGCGCGATCGTGTAGACCAGGCCGTCCTTCGAAACGGTAGGTAGCGCTTCGGCAAGCATCGGCACGACATTCGAGTTGGCGTCGTAGGTGTAGAGCAGTTCGTACACGTGTTGCATAATCGTGCCGACGAGGTCGGCGGTCGATGACATCGGGTCGAGTGTTTGCGGCTCGCCGATCATCGCGATGTTGGCGACGCCGCCTTTCTGGGGCACAGCTTGTACGATTGGCGCAGCCATGAGCGTAATCGCGACAGCGGCTGCGGCAAGCATCGCGCGTGTGATACCACGGAAACAGATGTTTGTGCGGGTGTTCGCGATGAGGCGAAGCATGAAACCTCCTGTGTGTGCCGTACGGGCTCTTCGCGCGCCCTCTACCTGTGACGCGGCGCCAGAGAGTCTACGCCGCCGCAGGGCAGCGTCAATCATCTCTTGCCCGCGTTACCATCACGAATGAGGCCACGCACCTCTGCGCGGTCAACCACGAGGGAGCCAACATGAGCGTTGAATTTCTTGGAAGCATGCGTGCCGGAGCCGGCGGCCAACCGCTGCCGTTTTCTCCTGCGGTGAGGGCTGGGCCTTTCGTCTTCGTGTCGGGACAGGTGCCCATGGGCGAGAACGGAGAGATCGTTCCAGGGGGTATCGAAGCGCAGACGCGGCAGGCGCTTTCAAATGTGCAGCGCGCGCTCACCCTCGCTGGTTGCACCCTCGACGATGTCGTGAAAGCCACGGTTTGGCTCGACGATGCGCGCGACTTCTGGACCTTCAATCGCGTATACGCCGAGTTCTTCACCGGGAACAAGCCTGCGAGATCGACGACCCAGGCGAAACTCATGGTCGATGCCAAAGTCGAGATAGAGGTCATCGCGTACAAAGCTTGAGCGCCCATTCTTTCGGACGCCTGACAAGAATGTGATCCGCTCCTCGCCGGGGACGGCCAACGCGCATTGAAAGCCGTTCTCGAACGAGTCTCAAGCGCGAGCGTGGCTGGACCTGCGAGATCGCAACATGCGCCAAACAGCGTCCCGCCGCGACGCGGGACGTGATGCCTGCGCTGTCACTCTTCCAGTGCAAGGCGGTAGGCTGCGTCTTCACTCATCTTGCCGCCTTCCGCAATCAGACGGTGGAGTTCGTCGGGGCCGAGTTTCTCGCGTAGCAACGTCTGCACCCGGTCATACGCGCGCACTTCATTGGGCTGGCGGATGGCATCGTTCGCGGCGTGTGCCGACTCGACAAATCCGGTGAGACGCGCAGCGTCTGCAAGCTTGCCCGCCAGCGCCGCTCGCAGAGCGAGGTGATCCAGCACGTTCCATGCAATACCTGCATCGCGCAGCAACGGCAGGCCTTCCCTTGCAGCAACCAGTGCTTCGTCGAGCTCTCCTCGCTCGGTGCGCACGCCTGCCAGGTTGATGAGCGCGACTCCAAAGACATATTGTCGGCCAAGCGGCGACCGGCGCAGCCGCGCCACTGTCTCGACGAAGGCGGCCAGCGCTGCGTCGAGATCGCCGAGCGTCCAAGTCATGTCTGCGAGCAACCCGAGGGCGGCGAGCGCCGCTGATTCGGCCCCGGTTTCGCGGTAGAGCGACAACGCTTTTTCGTAGTGCTTCCGCGCGCCCGCCGGGTCGCCGGCAAGCATTGTCAGCAATCCGAGCTCTGTAAAGTAGGCGCCCAGCACCTTTGGCCGCTGTGCATGTTGCAGCTCCTGGAACGCTTCGGCCAACGCGCGTGCAGAGTCCTCGAACCGACCCGACTTCGCCAACATCGCGCCGAGGCGTACCAGCGAGTGTCCGAGTGCCGGCGGGTCTCCAAGCGTGCGATATAAGTCCACGGCCCGTTCCAGCATGGCCGTCACTTGTGCCGGCGCGGTGTACCTTTGCAGCAATCCCAGCCAAAGCCACAGCCGAGCCTGGTCCGCGTCCGAGGTGCGCGATTCCACTTGTGCAACTGCGGCCTCGAGTCGACAGCGACCCTCGCTGAGAAGCGATGATTCCGCCCACAGCGCTCCCGAGGCGCCAGCAAGCGAAATGCCGATCGCGGAGTCGCCGACTGCACCGAGCGCCCAGTCGAGCGCAATGCGAACGTTGTCGCGCTCCGGAAGGTAGATGGCACGCCACGCGTCATCGCGCATGCGCAGCCAGTCGTCATAGGCGCGCTCGAAGCGATCGCGAAAGTACTCAGCATGCATCCGTTGTAACGCCTCGGTCTCTCCGGATTCAGCGAGCTTCTCCAGCGCATAGGCGCGAGTCGTCTCGAGCAGCCGATAGCGCGCGCTACCGTCGATAGTGCTGGCGACGACCAGCGAGCGCGCGACGAGCTGGGAAAGCAGATCGATCACCGCGTACTCGTCCATCGCCTTTTCGGAAGCGACAGCCGAAGCAGCCTCCAACGTGAAGCCGCCGGCAAACACCGCCAACCGTCGCAGCACAGCGCGCTCCTGTTCCCCGAGCAGGTCGAAGCTCCAGTCGAGGGTGTGTCGCAGCGTCTGCTGGCGCGGCAGCGCCGTGCGTGAGCCCGCGGTGAGCAACTTGAATCGATCGTGCAGATGGGCATGGATCTGCTCGACCGACAAGGTGCGGACGCGAGCGGCTGCCAGTTCCAGCGCCAGCGGTATGCCGTCGAGATGAATGCAGAGGTCGGCGACGATGGCGGCGCGGGCAGCGGTCAATTCGAAGTCAGGTAGCTGCCGCCGGGCACGCTCGACGAAGAGCTGCACTGCCTCGGAGCGTGCCACTTGATCTGCGTCCGCCCCTGATTCGGGAAGCGACAGCGCTTGTAGCGGATAAGTCTGCTCGCCGGCGACGTGCAGAGGCTCGCGACTGGTGGCGAGAATCGTTGCCTGCGCGGCAGTGCCCAGAACAGCGTCGGCGAGCTTGGCACAGGCGTCCAGCAGATGCTCGCAGTTGTCTACGATCAACAGCAACTGGCGCGCGTTGATGTAGCTGCAAAGCGTTTGCGTCAGCGGCGTGCCGCTCTTCTCCTGGACGCCAAGCACCTGCGCAACCGACGCTGGCACGAGCGAGGGATCGTTGATCGAGCCGAGCTCCACCAGCCAGACTCCGTCGCGGTAGTCATCGATGGCTTCGCTGGCCAACTGCAGAGCGAGGCGGGTCTTTCCGATCCCGCCGGCGCCAACAACAGTTACCAAGCGCCTACCCGGCAACAGCTGCTTGATATCGAGCAGCTCACGCTCGCGCCCGATGAACGACGTCAGTGCTTCGGGAAGGTTCGTATGATCGTTGCGGCTCCGAACGCTTTGCGGTCGATCGACCTCGGCAACGGGGCCAATGAACCGGTAGCCTCGGCGCGGCAACGTTTCGACCCAGTGCTCGCCGCCAGGCGCGTCGGCGAGCGCGCGACGGATCGCGGAGATTTGCACGGCGAGATTGCTTTCTTCCACGACCAGTCCCGGCCACGCCGCGTCCATGATGCGCGACTTGGAGACGTATTCGTTGGGGTGCTCGAGCAACTCCGCCAGCACGGCGACCCCGCGCGCACCCAGAGAGGTGGGCGCGCCGGAACGGATCAGCGTGCCGGCGAGCGGGTCGAGTACGAAGGGGCCGAGTTCGTAGAGCTTGCTCACGCTGCCGCGATCACATCGAAGTTCCCGTGTCGTCGCGACTGGCCCCCTCCGAGTGTCGACGCGTCCGGGAAGGATCAACTTTTATAGATTTTTTAGACCTTTTTCAAGACTTCCACGCACCAACAATCCAAGATCCGCACCGCGATTCGCCCCATGCCAAACGCGAACAGGTTCAACAACCTGGACCGCAAGGAGATGTACTCATGAGCACCCCATCGGCCCGCCGTTACACGTCTCACTTGCTTGCCGCGCTTCTTGCCAACAGCATCACCGGAATGGCGGACGATCACCAGGAAATGCCTGCCATGGTGCCGTTCCCCGACCCGAGTGGCTTCGCCGCGACTTTCAGCACGAGCGGCGCGATCGATTTGACGGGGCCGTTCTTCCAGAGCTTGGGGACGAATGGCCGTGCTTGCGTAAGTTGCCACCAGCCAGCGGATGGATGGACCGTCACGCCCGAGCACCTGCGGCTGCGTTTCGAAGCCACCGGAGGCACCGATCCAATCTTCCGCACCAACGACGGGTCAAACTCGCCCGATGCAGACGTTTCAACGCTCGAGGCTCGCCGCGAGGCGTACAGCGTACTGCTCAGCAAGGGGTTGATTCGCGTAGGCATCGGCATTCCCAACAACGCTGAGTTCACGCTGGTCGCGGTGGACGATCCTTATGGGTATGCCAGTGCCAAGGAGCTGTCGCTTTTCCGGCGTCCGCTACCGTCGACCAACCTCAAGTTCCTCAGCACGCTCATGTGGGACGGACGCGAGACATTCCTCGATCCCGCGTCAAAGAATTGCATCTTGGGAACCACCCAATGCTTCGCCTCGATGCATTTCGACCTCGCCGACCAGTCGAACAGTGCGACCATCGGTCACGCGCAGGCTGCGCAGCCGCTCACCGCCGAGCAACGCGAAGCGATCGTCCGCTTCGAGACGACGTTGTTCACGGCACAAGTATTCGACGGCGAGGCAGGTGAGTTGTGGGCGCGCACGGCGCAGGGCGGCCCGCAGTACTTGGCCAAGCAGGATTTCCATTTCGGCATCAACGATGCCGTGTCGGGCGACTATCAGACTGGAGCCGTGTTCAACAACGTCGTGTTCACGCTCTACGACGCGTGGGACACCCTCGATCGCGGCGGCAAAGACGGTGGGCGCTCCGAGGCCCGCCGAGCGGTTGCTCGCGGCGAGAAGCTGTTCAACAGCAAGCCCATCTCAATCACTGGTGTCAAAGGCCTCAACGACGACCTCGGCGTGCCGGTGCTGCAAGGGACGTGCACGACTTGCCACGACGCGCCGAATGCGGGAAACCATTCCATTCCAGCGCCTCTCGACATTGGCCTTGCCGATGCATCGCGCCGCACTCCCGACCTCCCGTTGTACACACTGCGCCACACGCAGCCTCCGTTCGAAACCGTGCAGACCACCGACCCAGGACGAGCGCTAATTTCGGGGAAGTGGAAGGACGTCGGACGCTTCAAGGGCCCGATTCTGCGAGCGCTGGCGACCCGGGCACCGTACTTCCACAACGGCTCGGCAAGCGATCTCGATGCGGTCGTCGATTTCTACGACCAGCGGTTCGGCATCGGTTTCAGCGACGCAGAGAAAGCCGATCTGGTTGCATTCCTTCGTACGCTATAGCCGCGGGTCACGATGAGCTTTTTTCGATCGAGCAGCATCATGTCGCTTCAATGCCTATCATAGGTGGATGCGCGAAAAAATCGTCCCAGAACCCGGATTCGAACGTCTCTCGTCCCTCGGGCGACAGGCGCAGCGGGCGCCAGTAGAACGCTTCAAACCCGCTCTCCCTGAACGCCGCCTCGTATGTCGACGGTTCGAGATAGTAGTTTTCGATCGGGAATTCGGTGCCGTCGGCATTGATGATCGTGTAGGTGATGGGATCGCCCTCATGGCGCGGCACCCGCCCTGCCTTGACAAAGCCGTACTTTCGATAAGTATCGTAGAACTGAATGTCGTTCGCCGGATTGTCGTTGAAGCCGACAAACCGGCCGCCGGGATTGAGATTGCGCCGAATGCTGCTGCAGAACCGCAGCAGTTCGTCCTTGCTGCGGGCGTAGTTGAGTAGATAGGAGCCCAGCACCACTTCAAAAGCGCCGATGGCGCCCAGATGCATCGCGTCACCAACCTGGTACTCGATGTGCAGCGGCAGCTCGCGCTCCTTCTCCTGCGCGAGCTCGATCATCCCCGCCGAAAGGTCGACGCCGACCACCCGCTGCGCGCCACGCAGCGCGAGGCGTCGCGAATAGATGCCTTCGCCACAAGCGAGATCTAGCACGCTCTTGCCTCGGAGATCGCCGAGCAGATCGAACAGCGTGTATTCCTCGATGTGTTTCCGAAAGGGAAGGAGCTTGGAGTCCTGATATTCGCGTGAAATGGCGTCGTAGTCGGTTGCGCTCATGTCAAGCTTTCACAAGCGAGGTTATTTCCTTCCGGAGGCTGCGGTGATGTCGGAGATGAGTTTGTCTGCTCCTGGTTCGTGCACGGTCGCTCGTACGAGAATGTCGGTCGAGAGGACCCTCTTGCTGTAATACGCCTGATTCCAGTCGTCGGCGGTATTGACCAGCGTCCCCTCGAGATTGAGGCCGCCGTAGAGTCCCTTCGAGAGGCTGAAAGAGACCAGATCGGCAATGATGTCCGACTTCGCGCCTACACCTATCGGACCGGCGGCGACGCTTGCGTCGCCTCCTATGTTGAATGATGGTGAAAGAAGCGCGTTCATCCCCCGGTCGGTCATCACGAGCGTGATTGATTCAGAGACCAAAATGCCAACCTGAAGTCCAGCGCTCGCGGTCAGCAGTGCATAGAACGCGGGGCCAACCCATTTACCCGACTGAGGCTCTCTGGCAACCAATACGGCCCGGCCACCCGATCCGCCGAAGATGAAACCCGCCTTCACAATTGTAGGCGCGATCAGGACCCCCTTTGCCTGTGCAAGATGCTGCTGGAACCACCCCATGTTCGGATCTCGCATGAAGTTGGAGAGCGAGGCATCGGCAGCGTCCACCAGTTTTTGCTGTTCCGACTGCGCGGTTGTACTCAGACTCGCACAACCGTCAAGCCCGAGCGCGATGGCAATCGCAATGATTGCACTCCATGGTCTCATGGGGATCCCTTCCAGCAGATCGGCATGGCTGGCATTGGTGCTTGCTCGTAGCACCCGCCGGGCCGCCACGATGGAGCAATCATGAACTGGAGTTATCGTATAGCGCAAGTTTCCTTTACCTGCCTCGCTGTACGACCGGTTCTACGACTGACACTAAAGGTGATGCGAGAAATTAGGCTGCTGGCGGCCAGACCCTGACGATACCCGAGATTGGTCATTCAACTTGCCTGTCGACGCAATCATTCGGATTTGTCGTCGATGTAACTCTCTCGCGGCGGGTAAACGCCGGCAAGACGAGCGATCAGGATTGCGACGAACAGGCCGCCAGTGATCTGTTCCACCATGCACATGCCGCGTGCCTGGCGGGTGAGTGGCGTGATGTCGCCGAAGCCCGTGCTCGTGAGGACGGTTATGCTGAAGTAAAGCGCGTCGGAATAGACGAGCTGTCCCGGTTGGCCGACGATCATGTACGACTGCGGATAGAAGAACCCGATGCTCGCGTAGATGTACGCCCACAGGACGCCGATCAGCAGATACGCCGCTGCGGCGCCAAATAGCTTGTCCGGCGTCATGATTCTGGGGTGGAAAACGTAGCGGAGAAGATACGCAACCGTGATGAAATAGAGTGCGGCGCTGAACATCCAGGATGAGGCCAGGCTGCTGTCGTCGTCATACCACAGGCCGAGGTACTGGAACCACACGGCCGGAATGGCAAGTAACAGCGCGATCACGAACGACAAGGTCGTGCGGCCAACCGCTGCGACAGTCGCTATCAGGAGGAACATATTGACGATGCTTACGATGAGGCGACCCCTGTCGGTCGCCGGAACGAACGACACGGCGCCGATCAGCGCGAGCAGCACGATAAACAGCCAGAAACAGCGCTGGTAGAAAATGCGCGACAGCGCTTCGCGCGTGGTACTTATGCCCATGGTGATTTCTCCCCTAATTCGCGAATGTCGCGGCCGGCCTCACTGAGCCGCATGCGAGCCGGAGTATAAAGCTGGCCGAGGACGCTCCTACACGTTGCGAGCGCTCAGCGGACTCTCAACGGTGCAGTTCGACGGCTGAGCCGCCGTTGGTAGCCTCGACACTCAGGGCTGTACCAACCCCGCGATTCAATGCTTGGTGGTTGTGCCGCTGTGGAAGAACACGAACTCCGACCTATCGAGCGCGGTCGATGCACCGTTGGGCTCCTCGACCGGTGTAGCGAGCTCGATCTGACTCCGCTCGCCGGTGTCCACGGACTCGACTGCCGGGTTCGGGTACGAAACACGCTGCTGCTCCAGCTTCTGTTCCTCGGGGACCTCGACCCGCATGGCGAGGAGTACCTCCAGAGCTTCGGCATGCTTGTCTAGACTGTCGCACAGCTCGTTGACGGCATGGCTCGCCGGCATCGCGACGAGGTCCATCGACTCGAACAACCGGTCGATGCGAGACCGCACATTGGTCAGCCGCTTCTTCGCTGACGCGAATGTATACGGAACGGGCTGACGGTCTTCCTTTTTCTTCACGGACGCAAACCTTGGCTTCTAAAAGGCCGCAAGTCTACGGCAAGCGAGTGACAGCAGCGCATCCTTTTGGGGACATTTGCTGACCCGGCGGGGACAGCTTGATGTGGATCAAATGGGATCGACTCGGAGTGACCGGAACTATCGAGCCTATGCGTCGAACGCCTGCACGACGTGTCCCGCGCCGACGTCGCAATACAGGCGCGGCGGGGGCACGTAGTCGGGCTCGTGTACGGGACTCGGCACTTCGGTCGTGGAGAGCCCGCGACGCAGCGCTCGACGGCCCGCTTCCGGTACCGGAACGGCCGCGAGCAGGCGCTTGGTGTACGGATGCCGCGGATCTTCCATGATCGCTGCGCGCGGACCGATCTCGACAATCTCGCCCAAGTACATCACGGCGATCCGATGGCTGATGCGTTCGACGGTCGCGATATCGTGCGAGATGAAAAGATACGCGAGCCCCAGCTCCGACTGCAGGTCCATCATCAGGTTGATCACCTGCGCCTTGATCGATACGTCGAGCGCCGACACGGCCTCGTCGGCGACGAGGAGCGTCGGCTTGGTTGCGAGCGCACGCGCGATACACAACCGCTGACGCTGACCGCCGGAGAATTCGTGGGGAAAGCGGCTCGCCATATCGGGCGAAAGACCGACTTTCAGGAACAACTCGGCGACCCGGGCGCGCGCGTCGGAATGCTTGAGAAGGCCGTGCACCCGCATCGGTTCAGCGATCGCCCCACCCACTGTCTTGCGCGGGTTGAGGCTTGCGAACGGATCCTGAAAAATCATCTGCATTCGCCGGCGAGCGCTTCGCAGGCCCTCGCGATCGAGCGCGCGCACGTCCTTGCCTTCGAATAGGATGCTCCCGGAATTCGGCTCGACGAGGCGCAGGATCGAGCGGCCGGTGGTCGATTTTCCGCAGCCGCTTTCGCCCACCAGCGCGAGCGTTTCCCCGGCGTGAAGCGAGAACGAAACATCCTCGACGGCGTGGACGCGCGCGCCGACGCGGCCGAGGATGCCTGACCGAATGTCGAAGCGGGTCGCGAGGTTGGCGACTTCGAGCACCGGACGTTCGGTGAGCCTCGCGGTCGACGGTGTTTCCTGAACGACCTCGGGGTCGCCGGTGGCCGGATCGACGATCGCGAATCGCTGCGGGGCGGGCCGGCCGGCCATCGATCCCAGGCGCGGTACCGCGGCAAGCAGGGCGCGGGTATACGGCTGGCGCGGCGAGGCGAAAAGCGCGCTGGTGGATGCCTGTTCGACCGCGTCGCCTTTCAGCATGACGACGGTGCGATCGGCGATCTCGGCGACCACGCCCATGTCGTGCGTAATGAACACGACCGACATACCCTCATCGTCCTGCAGCGACTTGATGAGCTCGAGGATCTCGGCCTGGATCGTAACGTCGAGCGCGGTCGTCGGCTCGTCGGCGATCAGCAGCTTGGGCTTGCAGGCGAGCGCCATCGCGATCATCACGCGCTGTCGCATGCCACCCGAGAGGCGGTGCGGATACTCGTGCAGCCGCTTGGCCGCCGATGGGATGCGGACGTGCTCCAGAATGCGCAGCGTCTCGGCTTCCGCCTGCACGCGGTCGAGCCCGCGATGGTAGATGAGCGCCTCGGCGATCTGGAATCCAAGTGTGAGCACCGGATTCAGGCTTGTCATCGGCTCCTGGAAGATCATCGAGATCGCATTGCCGCGCACCTGCCGCATCTGCTCTTCGGGGAGCTTCAGGAGTTCGCGCCCTTCGAGCAGGATCTCGCCAGTCGCCCGACTGTTCGCGGCCGGCAGCAGCCTCATGATGGAGAGCGCGGTGACGCTCTTTCCGGAACCGGACTCGCCGACGATCGCCACTGTCTCGCGCGGCCCGACCTCGAACGAAACATTCTTCACGACGGTCGTCCACACGTCGTCGACCCGAAAAGCCGTCGTCAGCTTGCGCACCGCGAGAACCGGTGCCGTTGCCGTCGCGCTTCGCGCTTGAGCGGCCGATCGAATCGTCATGATTAGGGCCTGTGAGCGCTATGGGCGCCCGTTCCCATCGGGTTGCTGCCGAAAACGCCGACCGCGGCGTTGCAAAGTCTCACCGGGCGCCCCGCCCGGCTTCGCCTTTGCGCCTTGCGCCAGGCGTTTTCGGCAACGCAACGCGTTTGTGTCCATAGCGTTCACAGACCCTAGGCCTCTCCCTTGAGCTTGGGGTCGATCGCGTCGCGCAAGCCGTCACCGAGGAGGTTCAGTGCGAAGATCACGATGAGAATCGCCATGCCCGGCGCGAGCGCCAGCCAGTAGCTGTCGAGGATGTTTTCGAAGCCTTCGCGGATCATGCCGCCCCATGTCGCGGTAGGCGGTTTGACGCCCAAGCCCACGAAGGCGAGCGAGGCCTCAGTGCGAATGGCGTTGGCGAGCCACAACGAACCCATCACCAGGATCTCGGGCAGGATATTCGGCAGGATGTGCCCGACGAGAATCCGCGTGTCGGAGTAGCCGAGCGCTCTGCCGGCCTCGACGAACTCCCGCTCCTTGACCGCGATCGTCGGCGCGCGAGCGATGCGGGCGAACGGCGGGATCGACGTCAACGCGATGGCGATGATGATGTTGATCATCGACGGACCCAGCATCGCGACCAGGATCAGCCCGAGGATCAGCGATGGGAACGCGAGCAGCACGTCCATCGTCTGCATGGTGACGGTGTCGAAGCGTCCGCCGCGCCAGCCGGCGAGCAAGCCGATCGCCGTTCCGACGACCATCGCGATCAACGTCGACACGGTGCCGATGATCAGCGATATGCGCGCTCCGTAGAGCACGCGCGACAGCGTGTCGCGGCCGAAGCTGTCGGTGCCCAGCCAATGCTCGAGCGTGGGCGCCCGGAGCTTCTCGAGGATGTTCTGTTCGTTGGGATCGAAGGGTGCGAGCACCGGCGCCAGAATCGCCAGCACGACCACAACAAGGAACACGGCCAAGCCGATCCACGATGTCTTGTTGGTGTTGAACGCCTTGAGTGTCGCCGACGCGAAATAGGCGAACGGCGAGGGCGCGGCTGCGGGTGGAGTTGCCGTGACGGTTGTCATTTGAGCTGCGCCTTGGTCGACCAGGCAATCGATGTCATTTGAGCTTCACGCGCGGGTCGACGAACCCGTAGGCTAAGTCGGTCAGCAGGTTGACCAGCACGACCACCAGCGTGTAGATCACCATCATGCCCTGCAGCATCGGGTAGTCGCGCTGGTTGAGCGCGCCGATCAGCAGCTTGCCGAGGCCGGGCCGGCTGAAGACGATCTCGGTCAGCACCGAGTTGCCGATCAGAATGCCCAGATAGAGCCCGACCACCGTAATGATTGGGATGAGCGCGTTGCGCAGCGCATGCCGCCAGACGACCGCATTCCACGGCACGCCCTTCGCGCGCGCAGTGCGCACGTAGTCTTCCGAGAGGACCTCGAGCATCGCCGAGCGCGTGACGCGTGTCACATATGCCGCTGTGATCAGGCCGAGACTCACCGCCGGCAGAGTGATCGACTGGTACCAAGCGGTAAAGCTCCCTGAGCGCGCGCTGATCACCGGGAACCATGGCAGTGCGATCGCGAAGGCGAGCAGCAGAACGATTGCCGCGACGAAGGGCGGGAACGAGAGGCCCAGGAGCGATGAAATCCGCACCGCATAATCGACGAAGCGGTTGCGATGGAGCGCCGCGTAGACGCCCCCGGGAACGCCGATGGCAACGCCCAGGACCAGCGAGACGAGCGTCAACTGGATCGTCCAGGGGAGCACGCGCAGTACTTCGCCGATGACCGGCTGTCCCGTGACCATCGAGACACCCCAGTCGCCGCGCATCGCCCCCGACAGGAACAGCACGTACTGTTCCCCGAGCGGCAGATCGAGACCGAGCCGATGGCGCAGCGCCTCGATGGCTTCGCGGCTTGCCTGATCGCCGAGGATCAACTGCGCCGGATCGCCGGGGACGATCCGAACCAGCACGAAGACGAGCGTCAGGACGGCGAACAGCGTGACACAGGCAAAGCTCAACCTTCGGACCAGGAACGCGGTCATGGGATCCGGTCAGAAGGGTGCGGCCATCCCGAAAGGCCGCGATCGGTCAGCTTCGCGATCGCGAGTTCGCTCAGTCGAGTAGGCCCTCGTCCCGATCCCGCGGTCACTTCGTGAAGTGGGCCTTCTCCGTGATCGGCGGCGACAGGTTGAGCGAGCCCTGCACTGGGTAGCCCAGATCGAGCGTGTCCTTCCATGCCCAGAGCTGGAGCTGCTCATAGACTGGAACCGCGCACACCGCTTTGATGATCTTTTCCTGCGCGCTCTTCCACAACGCCATCTGTTTCGCAGCATCCGGCTCGATTCGCGCGGCTCGGATTTCACTGTCGGCGACATTGCAATGGCTGAAGTTCGTCACCGCTGTCGGCGTGCCGACGATCGATGCCGAATCGAAGAATTGCGTGAGATAGACGTCGGCTACGGGAAAGCGCGCCGCCTGGTAGTGGACGAGCGGGGAGAGGTCCTTGCGGATCTGCGCGTGGAACGTCGCGTGCTCGACCAGCTCGATGTCGAGGTTGATGCCGACTTTCTTGAGCTGCGCCTGCACGGCCTCGATCAGCGTCTGCATGCCGGTGAGCGTGGTGTGGATCGTCTTGATCGTGACACCGTTCGGATAGCCCGCCTCGGCCAGCAGCGCTTTCGCTTTCGCCGGATCGTACGGGTAGAGCGGCGCTTTCTCGTCGGTGCCGAGGTAGCCCGACGGCACGACAGACACTGCTTCGCGCGACGAGCCCGCGCCCTTGAAGGCGACGATCGCCTTGCGGTCGATCGCGTAGGCGATCGCCTGGCGTACGCGGATGTCGTCGAGTGGTTTCACCGTGATGTTGAGCGACAGCACGGACTCTTCGCCGGGCTCCATCGCGATCACCTTGACTCCAGGAAGCTTCGCCGTGCGATCCATCCATGTCTGGTCCTGCTTGCCGTAGATCATGTCCAGCTCGCCCGACTGGAACGCGAGATCGCGGCTCGAATCGGCCGGGATGTAGCGATAGGTGATCTCCTCGATCTGCGGTGGGCCCCGGAAATACTGCTTGTTCGCGACGAGTTTCACAAATTGCTGGGGCTGATACTCGGCGAACATGAACGGTCCGGTGCCGATTGGCTTTTTGGCGAAGTTCTCACCCATTTCCTCGGCAGCTTTCTTGCAGATCTGGTTGCCGCCGTTGACGTTGGCGACGTAGCCGAGGAAGCCGGCGACGGGATTCTTGAGCGTGATCTTCACCGTGTACTTGTCCAGCGCCTCGACCTTGTCGACCGCCGAGAAGTCGTTCGAATACGACGAGGTCGCCTTGTTGCTCGCACGCTTGATCGAATAGACGGCGTCGTCGGCGGTGAACTCGCCATAGCCGTGGTGGCACTGCACGCCACGGCGGAGCTTGAACGTCCATTCGGTGCCGGCGGGATTCGACGTCCAGCTCTCTGCGAGGTCGGGTTCGATGAATTCCGGGCTGATCTTGCCGGGTCGGATGCGGACGAGGCCGTTGAACATCCAGCTCAACAGCCCCTTGTCTGGCGTTGTCGACGCGATGTGGGGATCGAGCTTGCCGGCGTCCGCCGAACCCATCCCGACGACCAGGGTCTTCTTTTGCGCGAAGGCGAGTGGCGCCGACAGAAGCGCCAGCGACACGATTGCAATGGCGAGTTTTTTCATTGGTTCCTCCTCCCGATGTTTGGCGCGATTGTGACCGCATTTCGCAGCCGCACGCAAGCGCGGCCGATCGGCTTGCGCGCCCGACAGATCATGGACCAAAATGAGCCGGGAGTCGCATACTGTCCAACGAATCCGCTGCCGGCTAGAGAGAGCTCTGCCGGTAGCACAGCCGCATGTCGTCCAAAACATCCGCTGGCATCTTTGGGAAACCCTATTGGTGGGAGGCGGCGCCGCGGGAATCGCCGACCGAGGTCGCGCTGCCCGTCAAGTGCGACGTCGCGATCATCGGTGCCGGGTACACCGGATTGGTGGCGGCGTTGACGCTCGCCCGCGCTGGCCGGAGCGTCGTCGTGTTCGATTCGACTGCGCCAGGCGACGGCGCATCGAGCCGATCAGGCGGCATGATCGGTCACGGTCACCGTCGTTCTTATGTCGAGCTGACCGAACGCTTCGGACCGGAGAAAGCGAAAGATCTGGTTCGGGAGGGCATCGCCTCGCTCGATTTCCTCAAGGCGCTGATCACTGATGAGAAGATCGACGCGCAACTGCAGTTGTGCGGGCGGATGCGCGGCGCGTGGACTGATGGCGACTTCGCGTCGATGCGGCGCGACGCCGAGGCGCTCAAACGCGATTTCGCCATGCCCATCGAGGTCTTGACCAAGGCCGACGTCGGGCGCGAAATGATGGCTGACTGCTATGTCGGCGGACTGCTGTTCGGTGCGCACGGCGGCGTCCACCCGGCACGTCTGCACCAGGGGCTGCTGCAAAAGGCGCGCGAGGCCGGAGCGCTGGTGGCAGGCTATACACCGGTATCCGCGGTGAACCGCGAGTCGAACAACACCGTGGTGCAGACTGCGCGCGGCAGCGTGGTCGCGAGCGAAGTCGTCGCGACGACCAACGCCTATTCGGGGCGGGCGACGCCAGCGCTCGCTCGCTGCCTCGTCGCGATCCCGAGCTTCCTGATCGCGACCGAACCCCTCGGCCAGTCCCGCGTACGGAGCCTGATCCCGAACGGTCGGATGATCGTCGAAACCCGATCGAAGCATCGATACTATCGGCCCTCGCCCGATGGCACTCGCGTCCTGCTCGGCGGGCGCGCCGCGCTGCATCCGATTCATCTCGACGTCGCCTCCCGCTGGCTTAAGCGGGAATTGTGCGCGATCTTTCCGTCGCTCGAGGAAGCGCGCGTCAGTCACGCGTGGACCGGCAACGTCGCCATGACGCGCAGCGATTTCCCCGCAATCGGCCAGCGCGACCGCATCTGGTATGCGCTGGGCTGCAACGGCTCCGGCGTGGCCATGATGCCGCATCTCGGTCGAAAGCTCGCACTGAAGATACTTGGACAGCGCGAAGGCCGGACTGCCTTCGACGACATTCCGTTTACGGCGATCCCCCTGTACGACGGAACGCCGTGGTTCCGGCCTCTGATGACGTGGTGGTTTCGCGCGGGGGACATGCTGCATTCGCATTGGAGTCAACATGGATGAACATCGCTTAGACGCGAGCAGAATTGATGCGCAGCATCCGCGCGCATATGCGGTCTTGTTTGCCAGCACGTTTGCATTCATGGTGTGCTTTGCCGTCTGGATGATGTTCGGGGTCATCGGAATCCCGATCCAGAAGGCGCTGGGGCTCAACAACACACAGTTCGGCCTGCTCACGTCGACGCCGGTGCTGTTCGGAGCGATCATGCGCTTGCCGCTTGGCGTGTGGACCGACCGATTTGGCGGGCGCATTGTGATGACCACGCTGTTGCTCTTGGCGGCGGTCCCGGTGTATCTCGTGAGTTATGTCACGGCCTACTGGCTCTTGCTCGCGATCGGCTTCCTCCTGGGTATCGTCGGGGCGTCCTTCTCCGTGGGCACGCCTTACTGTGCACGCTTTTTCCCGCCGGCAAAACGAGGTTTCGCGATGGGATTCTTCGGAGCAGGCACATCCGGCGCCGCGCTCAACCTGTTCGTCGCGCCGCGTCTGATCGACGCCTACGGCTGGCCGATGGTGCCCAGGGTTTATGCCGTCGCGCTGCTGGTGACGGCGCTGATTTTCTGGCTGGCTAGCGCGCCCGACCCAGGTGCGGGCGGTAAGACGGCCCCGACAATGAAACAGCAACTGGCGGTGCTGAAGGATTGGAGGGTGTGGAAGCTCTGTCAATACTATTCGCTGGCCTTCGGCGGCTTCACGGCACTGTCACTGTGGATGACGCAATACTATGTCAAGGAATACGGCCTGAGCGTCAACGCGGCTGCGATGCTAGCCGCCGCGTTTTCGCTGCCCGCCGGAGTCCTGCGCGCGGCGGGGGGCTGGATGTCCGACCGCCATGGCGCCCACAACGTCACGTGGTGGGTGTTGTGGGTGGCGTGGATCGCGCTCTTTCTGATCTCGTACCCGCCCACCGAGCTGTCCATTAAGACCATCGATGGGGCGGCCACGTTTCACCTGGGTTGGGCGTTGCTGCCGTTCACTCTCCTGCTGTTCGTGCTGGGTGTCGTGCTCGCCTTCGGCATGGCTTCGACGTTCAAGTACGTCAGCGACGAGTTTCCGCAAAACCTCGGCGTCGTGAGCGGCATTGTGGGACTGGCCGGCGGTCTTGGCGGGTTCCTGCTGCCGATCCTCTGGGGCGTGCTGGTCGACGTAACGCGGATTCGCTCGAGCTGCTTCATGCTGCTCTATGGGGTCGTGTGGGTATCGTTGATCCTGATCTACTACACCGAGGTGCGGCGGCTGCCGCTGGTCACACACGAACAACCGTCTCGGGCGGGCGGCCTGGTGCAGAGCGCGGCGCGGTGAAACTGTACAAGGAGCTGCGGCAGGTGTACGGTAGGCGCGCATCTTTGTGGTTGTGCAGTACTCGGACGCAAATGGGGTCAGTGTCGATTTTCAATACCGAGCGGGGCCGATCCCCGTCGGTGGGAATCGGTTCTGTCCCTTTTTTGTCGCTTAGCTGGGGCTCGGGGAGGTCTGCATCATGAGCCACTTTCTGGACCGCTTGATGTTCCTCACCGAGCATCGAGAACCCTTCGCCGGCGGCCACGGCGAGACGCGAAAAGAGGACCGCAAGTGGGAGGACGCGTATCGATTGCGTTGGCAGCACGACAAGATCGTGCGCTCGACGCACGGTGTGAATTGCACCGGGGGATGCAGCTGGAAGGTCTACGTCAAGGGCGGCATCGTGACGTGGGAAACGCAGCAGACCGACTATCCCCGCACGCGTCCGGGTATGCCCAACCACGAACCTCGCGGCTGCTCGCGGGGCGCTTCGTACAGCTGGTATCTGTATAGCGCCAACCGGTTGAAGTACCCAATGGTGCGTGGCCGATTGGTGCGCCTGTGGCGGGATGCACGCAAGACGCTGGCACCAGTCGAGGCTTGGGCTTCGATCGTCGAGGATCCCGCCAGGGCGCTCGAGTACAGGTCGATCCGCGGTCGCGGCGGCTTCGTCCGGGCAACGTGGGACGAGGCCATCGAGATTGTGGCCGCCGCCAATGTCTACACGATCAGGAAATACGGACCGGACCGCGTCTGCGGCTTTTCGCCCATCCCGGCGATGTCTATGGTTTCGTACTCCTCCGGCTCGCGCTATCTGTCGCTGATCGGTGGCACGCTCCTTTCGTTCTACGATTGGTACTGCGATCTGCCGCCGTCCTCGCCGCAGACCTGGGGCGAGCAGACCGATGTGCCCGAATCGGCCGACTGGTACAACTCGCAGTTCATCATTGCCTGGGGATCGAACGTACCCCAGACGCGGACGCCCGACGCGCATTTCTTCGTCGAGGCGCGATACAACGGCACCCGGATCGTCTCGATCACCCCGGACTACGCGGAGGTCGCCAAGTTCGGCGACGTCTGGCTGCATCCGAAGCAGGGCACCGACGCCGCGCTCGGCATGGCGATGGGTCACGTGATCCTCAAGGAATTCCACGTCGACAGCACGGTACCGTACTTCGACGATTACGCGCGGCGCTTTACCGACCTGCCCATGCTTGTGCGCCTTGCCAAGAGCGGCGATCGCTACATGCCCGATCGCTACCTGCGAGCTTCGGATTTCTCGGACAAGCTGGGACAGACGAACAGCCCGGAATGGAAAACCATCGGCCTTGACGAGTCGACCGGAAATCCGGTCGCCCCGCAGGGCTCGATCGGTTACCGCTGGGGCCCGCAGGTGGAGGTGGATCTCGGCAAATGGAATCTCGAGCCGAAGGACGGCGCGGGCGGTCGCGACGTGAAACTTGCGCTGTCGCTGCTCGAACGGCGCGACGATGCTTTACCAGTGGCGTTCCCCTATTTCGGCGGCACGCTGCACGAGCACTTCCCGGCGAACGACCAGGGCGGCGACGTGCTGGTTCGCAAGGTTCCGGTGAAAACCTTGCGTACGGCCGAAGGCGATGTCTACGTGGCGACAGTGTTTGATCTGCTGTGCGCGAACTACGGCGTCGATCGAGGGTTGAACGATGGTTGCGCCAGGTCGTACGACGATGATGTCCCGTACACGCCGAAATGGCAGGAGGCGATCACCGGTGTCAAGGCGGAGCACGCGATCAGCGTCGCCCGCGATTTCGCCAAGACCGCCGAGCTCACGCACGGGCGTGCGCAGATCATCATCGGTGCGGGCATGAACCACTGGTATCACCAGGACATGAATTACCGCGCGGTGATCAACATGGTCATGCTGTGCGGATGCGTTGGCGTCTCGGGCGGCGGCTGGGCCCATTACGTCGGCCAGGAAAAGCTGCGGCCGCAGACTGGCTGGCAGGTGCTCGCCTTCGCGACCGACTGGGTGCGCCCTCCGCGGCAGATGAACGGAACGTCCTTCTTCTATGCGCATTCCGACCAGTGGCGCTACGAGAAGATTGACGTGCGGACAATCCTTTCGCCGCTTGCCGATCCGGCGCGCTACACCGGCTCGATGATCGATTTCAACGTGCGAGCGGAGCGCATGGGCTGGCTTCCGTCGGCGCCGCAGCTCGCGGCGAATCCCCTGCAGGTCGCTGGCGACGCGGCGAAGGCAGGCATGGCACCCAAGGAGTACGTGGTCAAGACGCTGCGCGACGGCACGCTCAAACTGGCGTGCGAGGACCCGGACAATCCGGTCAATCATCCGCGCAATCTCTTCGTCTGGCGCTCGAACCTGCTGGGCTCATCGGGGAAAGGCCACGAGTATTTCCTCCGCCATTTCATCGGCGCGCAGCACAGCGTGCTTGGGCCGGACCTGGACGAGTCCAGCGGCACGAAGCCGGAGGAAGTCGCATGGCACGATAAGGCGCCAGAAGGCAAGCTCGATCTTCTTGTGGTGCTCGATTTCCGCATGTCGACCACGTGTCTGTATGCAGACATCGTGCTGCCGACAGCGACGTGGTATGAGAAGAACGACCTCAACACCACCGACATGCACCCGTTCATCCATCCGCTTTCGGCGGCAGTGGATCCGGCGTGGGAAGCGAGAAGCGATTGGCAGATCTACAAGGAGATCGCGCGGAAATTCTCGGCCTTGGCGGAAGGGCATCTGGGCGTGGAAAAGGATGTCGTGCTGCAGCCCATCCTGCACGACACGCCGGGCGAGATTGCGCAGCCTTTCGATGTGCTTGACTGGAAGCGCGGCGAGTGCGAGCTCGTACCTGGGAGGACAGCGCCGAACATCGTCGTCGTCGAGCGCGACTACCCGAACACGTACAAGCGTTTCACCGCGCTCGGGCCGCTCGTCAAAACCCTGGGCAATGGTGGCAAGGGTATTCAGTGGCCGATGCAGGAAGCCGTCGAGGGCCTGGGCGCGCTAAATGGCCTGGTCGTCGACGGCGGCGCGACCAAGGGGCTGCCCAAGATCGAGAGCGACACCGAGGCCGCCGAGGTCATCCTGTACTTAGCCCCCGAGACCAATGGCGCCGTCGCGGTCGAGGCGTGGGATGCGCTCTCCAAGCAGACGGGGCGGTCACACCGCCATCTCGCCGAAGCGCGTGAGGATGAGAAGATCCGCTACCGCGACATCCAGGCGCAGCCGCGCAAGATCATCACCTCGCCCACATGGTCGGGTATCGAGAGCGAGCACGTGAGCTACACCGCGGGCTACACCAATGTTCACGAACTGATCCCGTGGCGCACGCTCACGGGCCGGCAGCAGTTCTACCAGGACCACCGCTGGATGCGCGACTTCGGCGAGGCGCTGTGCGTCTACAAGCCTCCGGTCGACACGCGCAGCGTGGAGGCGGTGCGGACGCGCAAACCCAACGGCCATACCGAGATCGTGCTCAACTTCATCACGCCGCACCAGAAGTGGGGCATCCATTCGACGTACACCGACAACCTGATCATGCTGACGCTCTCGCGCGGCGGGCCGATCGTGTGGATCTCCGAAGTCGACGCGCGAGCAGCCGGCATCGAGGACAACGACTGGATCGAGCTCTACAACGCCAACGGCGCGCTGACGGCGCGGGCGGTGGTGAGCCAGCGCGTGCATGCAGGCATGTGCATGATGTACCACGCGCAGGAAAAGATCGTGAACGTGCCCGGGTCGGAGATCACCGGTCACCGTGGAGGCATCCACAACTCAATGACGCGGGCGGTGCTCAAGCCGACCCACATGATCGGCGGCTATGCGCAGCTCTCGTACGGGTTCAACTACTACGGCACGGTCGGCTCCAACCGCGACGAGTTCGTCATCGTGCGCAAGATGGCCAAGGCCGACTGGATGGACGTGCCGCTGCCCGAGACCGGGAGAGTGACATCATGAAGATCAGGGCGCAGATTGCGATGGTGTTGAACCTCGACAAGTGCATCGGGTGCCACACGTGCTCCGTCACCTGCAAAAACGTGTGGACGTCGCGCGTCGGGATGGAATACGCGTGGTTCAACAACGTCGAGACCAAGCCCGGGATAGGCTACCCGAAGGACTGGGAGAACCAGGAGCGGTGGAAGGGCGGCTGGGAGCGCAAGGACGGCGGCGGCATCAAGCTCAGGCAGGGCAGCAAGCTTGGGGTGCTGCTCAAGATCTTCGCCAATCCGCATCTGCCGGAGATCGACGACTACTACGAGCCCTTCACCTACGACTACGAGTTCATCCAGACGGCGCCGGAGATGCCGACCCCGCCGGCGGCGCGTCCCATCTCGGTGATCACACGGCAGCGGATGGACAAGATCGAGTGGGGCCCGAACTGGGAGGAGATTCTCGGCGGCGAATTCGCCAAGCGGTCGCAGGACTACAACTTCGCCGACGTGCAGAAGGACATGTATGGCGAGTTCGAAAACACCTTCATGATGTACCTGCCGCGACTGTGCGAGCATTGCCTCAACCCGTCGTGCGTCGCCTCCTGCCCGTCGGGCTCGATCTACAAGCGCGAGGAGGACGGCATCGTCCTGATCGACCAGGACAAGTGCCGCGGCTGGCGAATGTGCGTGTCGGGCTGCCCGTACAAAAAGATCTACTACAACTGGAACACCGGCAAGGCGGAGAAGTGCATCTTCTGCTACCCGAGGATCGAGGCGGGTCAGCCGACCGTCTGTTCCGAAACCTGCGTTGGGCGCATTCGCTATCTCGGCGTGCTGCTCTACGACGCCGACCGCATCGAGAGCGCTGCGGCGGTGCCTGACGTCCAGGATCTCTACCAGGCACAGCTCGACATCTTTCTCGACCCGCACGATGCTGAGGTGCAGGCGCAAGCGCGAGCCGACGGCGTGCCAGACAACTGGCTCGAGGCGGCACGTCGCTCTCCCGCGTACAAGATGGCGCTCGAATGGAAGATCGCTTTTCCGCTGCACCCCGAGTACCGCACGCTGCCGATGGTATGGTACGTGCCGCCCCTCTCCCCGATTACTTCGCGCGCGAATGCGGGCCAGGTCGCCGACGCAGACGGTCTGCCCGATGTTCGCAGCCTGCGTATCCCGGTTCGCTACCTCGCCAACCTGTTAACCGCTGGAAAGGAAGAGCCGGTCGTTGCGGCCCTCGAGCGCATGCTGGCGATGCGTGCCTTCTTCCGCGCGCGGCAGCTCGAGCAGCGGGACGACACTGCGCTGCTCGGGCGCGTAGGGATGAGCGTGGCGCAAGTCGAAGAAATGCACCGCTATCTCGCGCTTGCCGATTACGAGGACCGGTTCGTGATACCGACCACGCACCGCGAGTACGCGGAGACCGCATATTACCTGCGGGGCGAATGCGGTTTCAGCTTCGGCAATGGCTGCTCCGGCGGCGAGAGTAGCGCGAGCCTGTTCGGAGGCAAGATGGGCGGCAAGCGCGTCTTTCCACTGCGCGTGCGCGGTGAGGACGGACGCGAGAAGATCGCCGACTATTGAGTATGCGGTGAGGATGCCGTGGACGACCTGATCGCGCTGCGAGCACTGGGCGCCCTCATCACCTATCCCAGGCCAGAACTGATTTCGGCGCTATCGGAAATCGGCGCCATGCTCGCGCGTTCACGCCTTCTGCCGCGCGCCGAACGCGAGCGGCTTGACGCATTGATCTCGGAAATGCGAGCTGCAGACCCCATTGACCTCGAAGGGCGCTACGTCGAGCTCTTCGACCGGGGCCGCAGGACCTCGCTTCACGTGTTCGAGCATGTCCACGGCGAGTCGCGCGACCGCGGCGCTGCGATGGTCGAACTGAACCTGATCTACGCCAACGCCGGCTATCGTCTCGCGGCCAAGGAACTGCCGGATTACCTTCCGGTCGTCCTCGAATACCTGTCGTGCCGGACCCTGGTCGAGGCACGCGCGATGCTCTGCGACTGCGCGCACGTCCTGCGCAGTATCGGCGAGACGCTGATGCAACGTGGCAGCTCCTACGCAGCGGTGTTCGCTGCGCTGCTGGCCGTAGCTCAGGAGCCGGGACTCGACGGTAGCAAGGCGCGCGAAGCGCCGGCGCAGGAGGCGCTTGATGAGGACTGGGCGGAAATCCCGGCGTTCGCGCCGGCCGATTCCGGTCCGACCGCCGAGACGGCACAAGTAGCGCCGATTCGGTTCGTATCACGCAAGCCGCTGCCTTAAGGACAACGCCACCGGGACGCGCAAATGACGACGCTCTCTTACCTGCACCAGTTCCTCTTCGGCATCTACCCTTACATCGCGCTCGCGGTATTCTTTGTCGGAAGCCTTGTACGTTTTGACCGCGACCAATACACCTGGAAGAGCGATTCGTCACAGCTCCTGCGCCGGCGCGAGCTGCGCTGGGGATCGAATCTGTTTCATTTCGGCATATTGGTCGTGTTCTTCGGGCACCTGTTCGGCTTCCTGATCCCCGAGTCGATCGTCGACGCCTTCACGACACCAACTCAGCATGCGTTGGGGGCGATGATCGGCGGCGGGATTGCCGGCGTCTGCGCCCTTGCGGGACTCACGATGCTGATCCATCGCCGGCTCTCGGATCCGCGGATCCACGCCAACACACGACCATGGGATATGGCGATTCTGAGCATCCTGTGGATTCAGCTCGCCCTCGGCTTGTGGACGATCTACTTCTCGGCCCAGCACCTCGGCGGCCCGATGTTCTCGCAGCTCGTCGAGTACGTGCAGGGAATCGTCGTCTTCCGTGCCGGCAACGCTGAGCTGCTAAGCGGAGTGCCATGGGTCTACCAGGCACACATCGCGCTCGGCCTGACGATCTTTTTGGTCTTCCCCTTTACGCGGCTCGCTCACATCTGGAGCGGGTTCGCCACCTTCGCCTATCTGTTCCGCTCTCCGCAACTCGTGCGCACGAGGAGCAAGAATCCGCGCGCGCGCTTCCCCACCGCGACCGGAAACTAGGACCTTAACAGGCCCTAAATCCATACCCATAGGCCGTGGCCGAAGTCTCGATCAATGGGGTCGTCGTCGATGCAGCGGAATTTCCCACGCCGCAGGCGGCCGCAGCCCGCGAACTGCTGCGCCAGCGAGCGGTCGCGACAGGGCTGCTTGCAGACGGCGCCGGCGCGGATGTCGCCGACGCTGCGATCGAGCGCGTGCTCGAGCGCGAGGTGCAGACGCCCGAGCCAACCGAGGCGGAATGCCGGCAATACTATGCAGCGAACGCGAAGGTGTTCGTCAGTGGCGATCTCGTGGCGGCGCGTCATATCCTGTTTCAGGTGACGCCGGGCGCGCCGGTCAATGCCCTGCGGGCCAAGGCCGAGCTGACGCTATCGGAACTGCTGAAAGCGCCCGACCGCTTCGAAGTGCTCGCTCGCCAGTGCTCCAACTGTCCGTCCGCGGAGCATGGAGGTAACCTCGGCCAGATTCAACGCGGCGAAACGGCCCCCGAGTTCGAGCGCGTGCTGTTCGATGGGAAGTGGACCGGAATTCATGGACAGCTGGTGAAGACACGGTTTGGCTTCCACATCGTCGCTGTCGACCGGCGTGTCGCCGGCTGCCAGGTGCCGTTCGATGCCGTTCGCGGCACCATTGCCAAGCGCCTCCGCGCGCAGGTCGAGAAGCGCGCGCTGGAGCAGTATGTTCGAGTGCTCGCAGGGCAAGCCGACGTGCGCGGTGTGGACCTCCGCGCTGTATCGACGCCGCTTGTCCAGTAGCGTGCGTGCCGCCGGGACGCTTCGGGTATAGGCCGCGGGGTCGTCACCAACCTATTTCGCACTCGCCGCGGCCACCGACATCGTAGTGGACGGCGCAACTCCGAGACGTATTAGCTGGTGGGCGCAGCTATTGCCGCGTTGGGATCTTGCTGGCTGAGCAGCTCAGATCGGCGCGCATCCGCTGGAGCATGTCGTTGCCTGCGAGTCCGGACTCGCGACCATGGTAGGCAAAGTAATCGGCGACAACGTCTTCGACGATTTGGGAAAGGATCCACATGCCGGCGGTAAGCAGCGGCGTCAACTCTGGAAACTCGCCATAGAGCGCGCCTACATAGCGGAACTGGTCGTTTCGATGATGCGGTGCGATAAACTGGATTGCGCGGACGACCTCGAGGGGTGGCTGGGACAAGCCCCGCGCGAGCGCCTCGTGCAACGCCTCCAGCAGCGAATGACGGACCCTCGCGCTCAGCTCTGCTGGCGGTACCCCCTTCGCTCGCAGGTACGACTTCAGCGCGAATTCAATGCCTTGCGCGGCAAGGTGATAGAGAACCTGCGACTCATTGCAGGCGACCATATCGTGCTCACCCAAAACCTGCGCTGCCTTCAGGTAATCATGGCCGTAGCGCCACAACGCCAGCGCAGCAGTACGCCTAGATTCATCAACGGGGATTGTTGGCATCATGATTCCTCCTCCGGCGCGAGCGCGCCGATCCGAAGTGGGCCGCGGGATCAGAACCGGCCTCCGACCAAATTTGGTTTGCGCCGGCGAAGCAAAGTTCCCGCCGGATGAGAACGCCGCTACCTTGATTCACTGACGACCAGGCAGATGTCCGGGGAGCGGACACTTACCGCCGCTCTCGACCGAGCTGTCTCTGACGACTCGCCAACGCGGAATGTTCGGCGAATCGGTTTGAAGCGTTACGCCAACTTGAACTTTAGAGAGCCAAGTTTATCGATCGTACTCACGATCTCGTCGCCGGCTTTCAACCACACCTGCTTCTCTTTGGGATATCCGAGAATAACGCCAGAAGGAGTTCCCGACCAAATGATGTCCCCAGGCTCGAGTGTCCACATCTTGGTAATGTAGGCAACCAGCTTCTGCGGATTGAAAATCATCAAGCTGGTATTGGATGACTGGCGCTGTTCACCATTGACGTAAGTCTCGATCTTCAGGTTGTTGGGGTCGCCAACAACGTCCGCCGAAACAAAGTAGGGGCCGATCGGGCCAAATCCATCGAGCGTCTTGCCGATCATCCATTGGACACTCGGCGTTTCCAGTTGCAGGTCGCGCGCGGAGAAATCGTGCGAAGTGCAATAACCTGCGACATAGTTCAGGGCGTCGGCTTCAGGCACGTTGCGCGCTTTCTTGCCAATCACGATCAGCAGTTCCGTTTCGTAGTCGAATTTGTAGGAAATCTCGCGCGGTGGCAGCTTGATCGTGCAATTGTGTGCTGCGAGAGCGTTGTTGTACTTGTTGAAAAGGATCGGTACGCTCGGTAGCTTTTCGTTGGTTTCAGCAACGTGCGCCTTATAGTTAAGACCGATGCAGACGATCTTGCCCGGATTCGTAAAAAGCCTGCCGTAGGTAACCGACGATTCTTTGACCAGCGCCGGCTTGGCCTTTGGAGAGCCCTGGGCGACAGCGATCAGCTTGTTGAGGCCTCTGGCGTTACCTTCTTTGAGAAGCTCCTCGAGCGTTATCGGTGCGGTGATGCCAGTTAACTGGGAGGCCTTGCGAACGTCCAGAACGACGTCGTTATCGAGCTTGGCACCCAGCGTCTCCGATCCATCGGTATTCTGCATGGATAGAAGCGTGACATTGGTCGGCATTTCGTGAGGGCCGGCGTATTTGCTGGTGAAAGAGCTTTCTTTGGTCGAAGCGGGAGTCGCGGAAGCGGCAGCAATACCGGCCGTGACGGCACCGGTCGTCTTGAGGAAGTTGCGTCTCGAGGTCATGTACCTTCTCCTGCGCGTCGTTGATTTCGGCCCACGCGTCATTGCTGGGCAGCGCAAACAACACTACGCCTCATCCCGGGCCGCGTGCAACCGAGAAGGTCGCATGAGCCTGACAAAGGAGAATCGTCTGCAGCGGGTATTGGCGAGGCGACGAGTCCCCGGCCCGCATACTAGCTTCATGGCTCCGGGGACTTGGAGACGCGAGCGAATCTTGTCAAAGACGTCTCGCGCTCAGGTTCGGCGGGGCCCGCTGATCGGTTCGGGTCCGATCCAATACCGGTCGGCTTGGCCGAACCCACGACTTTGCGGACCCCGGATCGGCGGATAAAGCACACCTTGCGCCACTCGGTGCAAAGTCTTGGAACATTTGACCTTTACCACACTGCGTATCTACTACTGGAGTGGTGCCCGTATGTTTTTCCGACATTAATCACCTTGTCGGCTACGCGGCATGCTGACGACTCGCTGACAAGTTGGGCGTTGACCGAAAGGCCCACCTACTGCCGATCACGCACCCGCAATGAAACTGCGGATGCCAGAGCCGACGAACTGCACACCAATACAGACCAGAAGGAAGCCCATCATGCGCGTTGCCGCGTTCAACCCCTCGCGGCCGATCAAGCGCGAGACGTATTGCGCCGAATGCAACGTCAGCCAGATAACGAAACAAGTGACGACGATGCTGCCGACTGTCCCCGTGTAGGCGAGGGCGCGCGCGCTGCCGGTTTTCAACTCAGCGATTTCGGTGGCGATGCCGATCATAGTGGCGATCGAACCCGGACCGCTGATGCCGGGCATCGCCAGCGGGAAAAATGCGATATCGCGGTGCGCCGGGCTCGGCAGCACTCCGGCGTCGGGGTCATCGAACAGCATCCGGTAACCCACAGTCATCACCGTCAGGCCGCCGGCGATGCGCAACGCCCCGAAGGAGATCCCGAAGGTCTCGAGAATCAACACACCCGCGAACAGGCTGACGGTGAGAATCACCAGCGCATAGATGCAAGCCTTCCGCGCCTGGTCGTTGCGCTTGGCGGCGTCCATGTCACTGGCCAGGGCAAGAAATAACGGAACCTTCGAGACAGGGTTGGTGATTGTTATCAGGCTGACGAAGCCACCGAGGAAGAAGGCGAGGAGATACCTCATGAATAGGCCACCCGATTGCCGATGCTTCTTGGACTGTGCGTGCTTGACGACATCCATACTCCCATGGCCCGGTTCATGGCAATGCATTATTACACCGCTGCGTCATGATATCGGTGACCAATGTCTGCCGTCGCGGCAGAAACTAGTGGACTCCGCGCCGTGGCGCTAGACTTGGCCCCCGAGGCGCCAAAGCTACGGGGATCGCGTGCAACCCTCAGCCGCTACCACCTTCCTGTTCACGGACATCGAGGGCAGCACTCGTCTGTGGGAACATCAACCAGAGCAGATGAGCTCTGCCTTGGCATGGCACGATGCGATTGCGCGCTCGGCCATAGAGGGGCACGGTGGCCGGGTCGTGAAGACGACCGGCGACGGCGTTCATGCTGCCTTTGACGATCCGCTCGAGGCGATCGCGGCCTCACTCGAGTTCCAGCACAGACTCGCGGACTCTGAAGCGAGCTGTGGAATCGCACTCTCGGCGCGTTGCGGTCTACATCTCGGTGTAGCGGAACGCCGCGATAAAGAGTTCTTCGGGGCGCCAGTCAACCGTGCCGCACGCCTCATGGCGACAGCGCACGGAGGACAAGTGTTGCTGTCGCAAGCGGTTGCCGGCCACATCGTTGATCGCTTGCAGGATGGCATCACGCTGCGCGATCTCGGCATGGTGCGGTTGCGCGATCTTTCAACGCCAGAGCACGTCTTCCAGCTGGTGCACCCGCAGCTGCGTACTGAGTTCCCGCCGCTGCGCTCCCTCGAGGCCATACCGAACAACCTGCCGCAGCAGGCAACGAATTTCATCGGTCGTGACAAGGAGTTGCAGGACCTGAGGCGGCTGCTCGCCAAAACCCGGCTGCTGACGCTCAGCGGCTCGGGTGGCTGTGGCAAGACGCGCCTCTGCCTTCAGGTAGCAGCCGATTCGCTGGAGCAGTTTCCCGACGGCCTGTGGCTGGTGGAGCTCGCCCCGCTCACCGAGCCGAGTCTGGTTCCGAAGACCGTGGCGACGATGCTGGGGCTGAAGGAAGAAGCGAACAAAGCCACGACGCAAACGCTCGCCGAGTATCTCAGGGACAAGCGCCTCCTGCTGCTGCTCGACAACTGCGAGCATCTGCTCGATGGTTGTGCCAGGCTCTCCGATGCGCTGCTGCGTCACGCCGTGCATTTGAAGGTACTTGCGAGCAGCCGGGAAGCGCTGCTCATTTCCGGGGAGCAGGTTTATCGAGTGCCTTCGCTCTCGTTGCCAGGTCGGGAGCAGGCGCACACGCCACAGACACTTTCCCGGTATGAGTCAGTGCAACTCTTCACCGATCGAGCCCTGCTGGTTCGCTCGGACTTCCAGGTCACGGCTGAGAACGCTTCCGCATTGGCTTCGGTCTGCTGCCACCTCGACGGCATTCCGCTCGCCATCGAGTTGGCGGCAGCGCGCGTACGCTCCCTTTCGATCAATGAGATTGACAACAAGCTCGATCAACGTTTTCGCCTGTTGACCGGCGGGTCGCGCACGGCGCTTCCACGCCAGCAGACGCTGCGCGCGCTCATCGACTGGAGCTACGATCTGCTTGGCGTGACCGAGCAGGCCCTGTTTCAGCGGCTTTCAGTCTTCGCAGGAGGCTGGACCTTGGCAGCCGCAGAGCAGGTTTGCAGCGACGAAACCGTCGACAGAGAGACGGTTTTAGAGCTCCTCACCTCGCTCGTTGACAAGAGTTTGGTACTCGCTGAAGAGCGAGATGGCGCAACCCGTTATCGGCTGCTGGAGACGGTGCGCCAGTATGCCCGGGAGACGCTGACGGAGAGCGGTGGCGAAGCGCACTGGCGCGACCGGCATCTCGCGTACTTCCTTGCGCTGACCCAAGGCATCGAGCCGTTACTGAAGGGGCCGGATGTGCAACTGGGACTGAACCAATTGGAGACCGAGCACGACAATCTTCGGCTGGCTCTGGACTGGGCAGAGTCGGGGAGGGGAGATTCAGTAGCGGGGCTGCAAATCGCAGCCGCGCTCTGGTGGTTCTGGGAGATGCGCGGGCACCTGCGCGAAGGCCGACGGCGGCTATCCGGGCTGCTCGCCGCGGCACCGGATACCGAAGCTCTTGCGATTCGTGCGAAGGCACTCCGCGGAGCCGGTGCACTGGCTCGGGCGCAAGCGGACTACCCTGCTGCGGAGGCGCTTCATCGGGAGAGCCTGGCGATCCGGCGCGAGCTTGGCGACCGAGGAGGAATCGCTCTAGCGCTGGGCAGCCTCGGGGTTGTCGCGAACGAGCGGGGCAACTATGACGCCGCGCGGGCATTGCAGGAAGAAAGTCTGGCGATCCAACGGGACCTGGGCGATCGGGCGAGCGTTGCCATGATCCTGAACAACCTTGGCGAGGTGGCCTATCACCAGGGCGACCACGTAATTGCTCGGGCCCGCCTGGAGGAGAGCCTGGCGATCTACCGTGAGCTCGGAAACCCGTGGGGCATTTCGCTCAGCATGGAACTTCTAGGGAAGATCGCATCGGCCGAGGGTGACACAGAGCAGGCGCTGACTCTCCTCAGGCGCAGCCTCCTGGTCCGGCGCGAACTTGGCAACCCGTCAGGGATCATATGGTCGCTCGAAGGACTTGCCTACGTAACGGTTAGCTTTGGCGTACCTGAGCGAGCGGCACGCATCTGGGGGAGCGCGGAGCATCTGCGAGAGGAAATCGGCACGCCAATGTCCCCCGCGCAACGGCTCCACTACGACTCGCATGTCGCTTCGGCCCGCGTGGCCATGAGCGATGACTCGGCCTTCGATTCGGCATGGCACGAGGGCCGGACGATGACGCTCGAGCAAGCGATCGACTACGCGCTAAACGACCCCAACCTTTAGGCTCCACTGCAACAGCGCGAAGCAACATGGGTCGACTACTATCGGTGAACGTTGGACTTCCGCGCGACATCACGTGGAAGGGGCGCACTGTGCACACCGCGATCTGGAAGAATCCAGTGCGTGGCCGATGTCGCGTCGGGCGGTTGAATCTTGAAGGAGACGGTCAAGGCGACCTGGGCGGACACGGCGGTGAGCAACGTGCCGTCTTCGTCTACCAGATTGAATCGTATCGTCATTGGCAGGAGACGCTGAAGAGGACCGACTTCGTCCACGGACAGTTCGGCGAGAACTTCACAATCGAAGGATTGGCCGATGATGCCGTGTGCATCGGCGATCGTTATCAGATCGGCAGCTCGCTGTTCGAGGTCACTCAACCCCGTGTTACCTGCTATCGCGTCGGCATTCGGATGAACGAGCCGCGGATGCCGGCATTGCTGACATCGAGCGGGCGGCCGGGGTTCTACTTCCGCGTGCTGCAGGAAGGTGTCGTCGGCGCCGGCGACGAAATAAGGAAGGTGGGAGAGGCGCAAACGCGAATGACCGTCGCCGAGATCAACGCGCTTCTCTATTCGCCCGAACATGCACGCGATCGATTGGAGCGCGCGTTGCGGATCGAAGCGCTTTCGCCAGGATGGCGTTCGTCATTCGAGGCGCTACTCCAGACGAATGCCAAGGGAAGCGGAAATGCGGGCCTGATGCCGGCAGCCGCTGCGCATCCGGTAACGCCGGGATTTCGGCCGCTCGCGGTGACCGGGATAGATCAGGAGTCCGCCGACGTGCTTTCGCTTACGCTGCAGAGCACGGATGGTCAGCCACTGCCCGTGGCTTTGCCCGGGCAATACGTTGTGTTGCGCCTGCGACCGAACACCGATGGTCCGCCGCTCTTTCGCAGCTATTCGCTGTCGGGCCCTCTCTCGACCGAACGCTATCGAATCAGCGTGAAAATCGAACCGAATGGGGCGGCAGGAACCTACCTGCAGAAGCATGTCCGGGTTGGCGACGCTCTCGACGTCAGTTCGCCGCGTGGAAGCTTCATTCTGGAGTCCGGAGAGCGGCCGGCGGTGCTCCTTAGCGCGGGAATCGGGGCGACGCCTGTTCTGGCTATGCTGTACGCGCTGGCGGCGGCCGTCTCGACACGGCAGATCTTATGGCTGCATGCGGCTCGCGATCGCCAGCATCATCCATTTGCTGCCGAAGTCCGCCACCTCATGCTCGCGCTCGCGCACGGCCGCAGCTATGTTTGTTACAGCAGGCCGGGCCCGCGCGACAAGATGGGCGAGGATTTCGACGCCAGCGGTCATCTGTCGCGATCGGTCTTCGAAGACACCGGTGTCCCACGGGAGGCGGACTTCTACCTCTGCGGTCCGACTCGCTTCATGACAGATATGAAGGAGGCGCTCACAGCCTGGGGCGTTACTCCCAAGCGGATTCACGTCGAAATCTTCAACGGCAGCGAGCCGGTGACTCCTGGTGTCGTCAGCGCGGCGACGCGAGCTGCGCATCTTCCCAAGGACGACGCTGATACCGGTCCGCTGGTATCGTTCGCGCGTAGTGGCATCGCCGCACACTGGAAGGCGTCGACTTACCAGAGCATTTTGGAGCTGGCCGAGGCCTGCGACGTTCCGGTCCGTTGGTCGTGCAGGACCGGTGTTTGTCACAACTGCGAAAGCGGTCTGGTCTCGGGAACGGTCGCCTATGGACCGGAGCCGCTCGACAAGCCCGCCGATGGCAACGTTCTCGTTTGCTGCTCGCAACCGCTTAGCGACATCGTCGTCGATTTGTGAAGTAATCTACTTTGCGCTACGAATTGGAATCGCCAGGAACGCAGGCGACGTACCGCTCGCGATGTCCAACGCCTCGCCGGCGAATTCCCCGCGGTCATTGATATCGTTCGCGTATAGCAGATGCGGTGACCCAGGAAGCGTCAGGTCGTTGAGGTCCGTCATGCTGCCGTTGTCCCAAAGGACTGCGCGTAGCCCGAATGGACCGCCACGGGAGAGACCCACAACCTGGTCCTTGTCATTGATTCCGAACGCGGCGCTACGGATATCACCCGGGAACTTGCCCAGCGAGTGCAACCCGCCGCTACGCGTCCAGATGAACGCCTCGTAATTGCGCGTCCCATTCTGACTTGCAGGGAGCGAGAAGCCGACCACTGTGCCATGGTTATTAATGGCCGTGGGCGTGTTCCATGTCGTTCCTCCCAGGTCGCCGATGTTGGTAGGGACGCCGTTTTCCCAGAGGACGGAGTGCCGGGCACTGACGCCGCCGACAGCGATTCCGCAGGCCCCCGAGATGCCCACGACCTGCCCTTGGTCGTTGATTGCGGTGGCGGCGCTGGTCGAATCCCCAGGCAGCGGCGGAAGCTCTTGCATCTCCCCGTGAGGACCCCAGATCACTGCCCGAAACTGCAGAATCTGGAAATCGGTGTCGCAGCTCGGATCGACGGTCCCGTTCTCGGCCCAGCCAACCACTTGTCCGCGATTATTCGCCGCCGTGGCATAGCTGTTGTAACCGCCGGGGAATGAAGGCAACGCCGTCATTACTCCGTTCTCCCATCGAAAGCCTCGGCATATCTTCTTGGTGGGAATGCCCGATGCGAAGAACGGCCAGCAGGAGAACGATTCGCCCAACGGATTGTCCGTCGCGGTGTCGGAGATACCTACGATCAATCCGTTGTTGGCCTTGATCGGCCAGGCAATCGCGCTATTGGCCGTGGCACCACCGAGGCTGCCAAGATCGATGACACCCGGTCCGCCTGCCCACAGCGTTGCGTGCGAAACCGTGTCGCCGAGCTGATTGGCGAATCCGGTCGCCCACCCGCGGTTGTTGATGCTATTCGCTCCGCCTGCCGTTCCGCCGAGGCCGTCAAGCGTGGTCACGCCATAAGTGGCCTGCGCCAGGAGGGTCGCCGGCATGACTATTCCGACGAGCACGGCGAGTTGACCCAATCGTGTGAATCGAGTGCGCTTCATGTTTCGTTCCTCCGACGGGAGAGTTTGGCGCGGGACCGCATTGGCTCAGCACTCGATACTTTCTGCTGCAGAGCATGTGGAGCCCGCGCCATCAGAATGCCGTCAGCGACGTTGTCATGCTGGCTGTTTTCGGACGTGCAAACGCGTTCGACATTTCCGTCCGAAAACAGCTAGTCCACGATCGACTGCTGTCTTATGCTTACGCCGTGGAAGAGATCTTCGGGTTCGATACGCGGGCGCTCGATCGGGCGCGCGCCAGTCGCGATGCTCGCTTTGACGGCAAGTTCTTCATCGCCGTGACTTCCACGAAGATCTACTGCCGCCCCGTGTGCAAGGTGCGGGACGCGAAGAGATCGAACATTCGGTACTACCCCACGGCGGCCGCTGCGGCGGAGGCGGGCTTTCGTCCCTGTCTGCGCTGCCGGCCTGAGGCAGCACCAGGCACGCCGGCATGGTTGGGCACGCTCGGCGTCGTGCGCCGGGCCCTGAGGCTGATCGAGGAAGGGGTTCTCGACGATCGCAGCGTGGTGGAAATGGCGGAGCGGTTGGGCATCGGTGCACGTCATCTGCATCGGCTGTTCGTTCAGCACCTCGGAGCATCGCCCATTGCGGTAGCACAGACGCGCCGCTTGCATTTCGCCAAGCGACTTCTCGACGAAACCGGACTACCGATAACTTCGATTGCCATGGCGGCGGGCTTCAGGAGCATCCGGCGGTTCAACGATGTCTTCCGCAAGACTTATCGACGCCCGCCGCGAGAGGTTCGGAAATTACGATCAGCCGAGGGGCACGAGGCTGGTGGGGATGAAGTCGTGCTCCGACTCTCGTATCGACCGCCATATGACTGGGCGCGCTTGCATCACTTCCTCGCTGCACGCGCCATCGCTCAGATTGAAGCCACGGACAAGGAGCGCTACGCCCGCACTGTCGCGACGCCAGGCGGGGGCTGGGCCGTTATTCAGGTTCGAAATATCGACGCTGAGCACGCGCTGGAGTTTCGCATCAACTGCGCGGAGGCGACGTCGCTGCTGCATCTCTCCGGCGTCGCGCGAAGGGTGTTCGATCTTGCGTCGGATCCTGTAACGATCGGTCTGGCGTTCGGGGACGACCCCATTCTGGCGCCGCTCGTCGCGCGGCGACCGGGACTCCGCATTCCGGGTGTCTGGGACCCCTTCGAATGCGCAGTTCGTGCGATCGTCGGTCAGCAAGTGAGCCTGCCCGCCGGCTTAACTCTGGTGGGTCGCATCGTTGAGCGAGCTGGTCGGCCGATCTCGACCCCTGTCAACGGTCTCACGCACCTGTTTCCTACTCCGGTTGCTCTGATGAGCGCCGATTTGGGTGCGTTGGGACTGACCGGCAGTCGCATCGACGCAATCAAAAAGCTCGCAAGCGCGGTCGTCGAAGGAACGCTGGACTTCAGTGCCGCGGCCGAGGATGTCGTCGGACAGCTAACGAGCATTCGCGGGATCGGTCCCTGGACCGCCGAATACGTGGCGTTGCGGGCGCTGGGCGAGCCGGACGCGTTCCCATCAGCGGACCTCGTACTTCGTCGAGCTGCGAGCGACAGTGATCGAACGCTGTCTGCGTCCGCGCTTGAGCGACGCTCCGAAGCCTGGCGTCCGTGGCGGGCTTACGCAGTGATTCATCTCTGGACTGCTGCGCTCGCTACGCGCCAAAACAATGCGAAGAAGCGGGGTGCATGGAGCGTAGTGCCGCGAGGCGACACGCGGCGACGAATACGGCCATCAGGGATTGCGTAGCTGCGGGCTGAAAGCGCCGGGAATCCTCGGCGGTTCTCGGATGTTGATTTGCTCCAGCCTCGACCGCGTGCTAGGGTCGAGCACCGATCTGCTCAACGCCATGACCAACGTTGTTCCCAGCGAAGAACTGCGCTCCTTCATGCTGCGGTTTTACGCTGCCTGGCAGGCGTGGGATTTCGAAACGCTGAAGGAGATGATCTCGGCCGAACCGCACTTCCTCACCATCGGCACCGATCCTGCGGAATGGTGGACCGGCTCGGCTATGTTCGATATCTGGAAGGTACAGGCGCGGGAGATGGGGAAAGTCACTGTGCGGGCTACGTGCCTCACGGCCTACACCTGCGGCAACGTCGGCTGGATGGCGGATCAACCGGTCATGGCCCTCGAGAACGGCGTCGAGGTTGGTTTGCGCCTGACCGGCGTTGCGGTAATCGAGCGCGGCCACTGGCGCGTCGCGCAGTGGCATCTCTCGCTTGGACAGAAGAACGAGGAATCGCTGGGAATTTCGCTCACGACAAGCATCGACGACATCGAGCGCAGCGTGCGCGCAGAGCGGCCTGACGTGCGCCCCGCGTCTGCGCCAGACGGGACAGTGACGATCGTATTCAGCGATGTCGAATCGTCGACCGTGCTGCTCGACCGCCTGGGAGATACCGGATTCCTGCGCATGCTCGCGTGGCACGACCAGATCGTGCGTAACGCTGCAGATGAGCATCGCGGGTACGTCGTGAAGTCACAGGGAGACGGCTTCATGCTCGCATTTCCCTCTGCTGCGTTCGCGCTGCGAGCAAGCCTGGTGATGCGCGATCGGATCGCCGGAGGCTTTGAGGGACTGCCGATACGGATTCGTGCAGGATTGCATTCGGGCGAGGCGATCAGGCATGACGACGATTTCTACGGCAGGACGGTCGTCATCGCTGCGCGCATCAGTGCATTGGCGCTCGGGGGCGAAATCCTCGCTTCCGATCTTGTCTACGCCTTGGCCCGGGGCCTCGGAACTTTCAACTTCGGGGACCCGCGCACCGCATCGCTCAAGGGCCTCGAGGGCTCCTTCGAATTGCGGCCCGTCCTCAATTGAGGCAGCTTACTTGCTGCTGGCGGCTTTGGCGATGTTGGCGATGAGCTTGTTGGCGCCTTCTGCGCGCACGCTCATCCGAATGAGGATGTCTGTCGAGAGCACTCTCGTGCCGTAGTAGGCCTCGTTCCAGTCGTCGGAAGTGTTGACGAGCGTGCCGTCGAGGTTGAGGCCTCCGTAGACTCCCTTCGAGCGGCTGAAGGCGATGAGATCCGCGACGATGTCCGACTTTGCGCCCGCACCCACAGGGCCAACGGCAATGCTCGCGTCGCCGCCTATTTTGAACGACGGCGAAAGAAGCGAATTCATGCCTTTGTCTGTCATCACCAGCGTGATCGACTCGGAGACCGCAATGCCGGCCTGGAAGCCGAAGCTGGCCGTTGCCAGCGCGTAGAAAGCGGGGCCGACCCACTGGCCCGACTTGGGGTCCCTGGCGATCAACACGGCGCGGCCGCCAGACCCGCCGAAGATGAACCCAGCCTTCAGGACCTCAGGCGCGATCAGCAGTCCCTTGGCGCGTCCTACGTTCTGCTGGAACCATCCCATTTCGGGATCGCGCACGAAGTTATTCAGCGATGCATCGGCGGCATCGACCAGCCTCTGCTGATCCGACTGCGCGAACGCGAACGGGGTGACCACGATCGTGATAATCGCGGTCACCATTGCGAGCCAAGTGGAGCGGACGACAGGCTTCATGAGTCCGCGATTCTACTCTAGGGCTTGCGCAGGTGCACGACTCCATGCATGTACCGATACAGCGCGTGGAATCCGGCCGATAAGCAATTTGTCGAGCAAATCAAATCGAACGCACTGCACACGGAGCGCACTTCGGTCAAACTAGCTGCAACCTCTTGGCGTAGGATTACGATCAAGGGATCGGCCGACGAGCAGCGCCTGCGCTCGTCGAGGCCGGCCAGGGCTCACGCCAAAGTCAGCTATCGTTTCGCTCAAATCTGCAGAAGGAGTACAGGCATGGCACGCATCATCGGAGGCATCGCTGCCTCGCACACACCCACCATTGGCTTCGCCTACGACCGGAATAAACAGGACGACCCGGTGTGGGCGCCGATCTTCGAGAATTTCGCGCCGCTGGCCGCATGGCTCGCCGAGAAGCGACCGGACGTGCTGCTTTTCATCTACAACGATCACGTCACTTCGTTCTTCTTCGACCACTACTCCGCGTTCACGCTTGGCGTGGGACCCGAGTGGCCAGTGGCCGACGAAGGCGCGGGCGCGCGCAATCTGCCGCCGATCAAGGGGCATCCGCAGCTTGCCTCGCACATTGGGCACTCTCTCATGGCCGACGAGTTCGACATGTCCTTCTTCCAGAACCGGGCGCTCGACCATGGCTGCTTCTCGCCTCTGTCGGTGCTTTGTCCCCACGAGCCGGAATGGCCGGTGCGCATCGTGCCGCTGCAGATGGGTGTGCTGCAGTTTCCTATCCCCAGCGCGCGACGCTTCTACAGGCTCGGACAGGGCTTGAGGCGCGCAATCGAGAGTTATCCGGAGGATCTTCGGGTCGCGATCGTCGCCACCGGCGGGCTCTCGCACCAGGTGCACGGCGAGCGGGCCGGCTTCAACAATCCGCAATGGGACGAGCGCTTTCTCGATCTGTTCGAGCGCGATCCGGAACAACTCGCCGGGATGACCACCGCCGAATACGCCGAGCTGGGCGGCTTCGAGGGGGCTGAGGTCGTCATGTGGCTGACGATGCGCGGCGCGCTCTCGGCGACCGTGCAATGCAAGCACCGCAGCTACTACCTGCCATCGATGACCGGGATCGCCACTGCCATCTACGAGGGCACCGATACTCCCAACGCAGCGGTCGTCGAGCGCCACCGGCACCACGTAGGCGATGAGCTCCGCGGCGTCGAGAGACTCGAAGGCACCTACCCGTTCACCCTCGAGCGCAGCGTGAAGGCGTTCCGCATCAACGACTACCTGCACCGCATGGTGGACCCGGCGCACCGTCAAGCGTTCATGCGCGACCCCGAAGCGAGCTTCGCGGCGGCAGGACTGAGCGAAGAAGAGCGCGATCTCATTCGTCGGCGCGACTGGCGCGGGATGATGCACTACGGCGTCATCTTTTTCATGCTGGAGAAGCTCGGCGCGGTGACCGGAGTGTCGAACCTGCACATCTATGCCGCAATGCGCGGGGAAACGCTTGAAGCTTTTCAGCGCACCCGCAATGCGCCCGGTGCAATGTACTCGGTGGCGGGCAAAGAGGCTGGAAATCTTGCCTGGGATAAGCAGGCGGCGACAAGACCAAGCTGAACGCCATCGTCCGTCTGCCTGGGCCAAATCCTGCGAGGACATCCACCATGATCATCGACTGCCACGGCCATTACACCACCGCGCCCAAGGCGCTGGAAGAATGGCGCAACCGGCAGATCGCCGGCATCAACGACCCAGCCGCGATGCCGAAGCTGTCCGATTTGAGAATCAGCGACGATGAGTTGCGCGCATCGATCGAGCAGAATCAATTGCGGGTCATGCTCGAGCGCGGCTCGGACCTGACCGTTTTCAGCCCGCGCGCGAGCTTCATGGCGCATCACATCGGCGACTTCAATGTGAGCGCGGCATGGTCGGCGATCTGCAATGAGTTGATCTACCGCATAAGCCGGCTTTTCCCCGACAACTTCATCGGCGCCGCGATGCTGCCGCAGTCCCCCGGCGTCGATCCGAAGAGCTGTATTCCCGAGCTCAAAAAGTGCGTCGAGGAATACGGCTTCGTGGCGATCAATCTCAATCCCGACCCTTCGGGCGGCCACTGGAGGGAGCCCCCCCTCACTGACCGTCACTGGTACCCGATCTACGAGAAGATGGTCGAGTATGACGTCCCGGCGATGATCCATGTGAGCACGAGCTGCAATCCGTGCTTCCATACCACGGGCGCGCACTACCTGAATGCCGATACGACCGCGTTCATGCAGTGCGTGACGGGCGATCTGTTCAGGGATTTCCCGACGCTCAAATTCGTGATCCCGCACGGGGGCGGCGCCGTTCCTTATCACTGGGGACGCTTCCGCGGCCTCGCGCAGGAGCTCAAAAAGCCGCTTTTGCAGGAGCATCTGCTCGGCAACATCTTTTTCGACACCTGCGTCTACCACCAGCCCGGCATCGATCTGCTCACACGCGTTATCCCCATTGGCAACATCCTGTTCGCGAGCGAGATGATCGGTGCGGTGCGCGGCATCGACCCTATCACGGGGCATCACTACGACGACACCAGGCGCTACGTCGAGGGGGCGGCGATCGAGCCGGAGGCGCGGTGCAAGATCTACGAGTCGAATGCACGGCGTGTCTATCCCCGCCTCGACGCGGCGCTCAAAGCGAAAGGACGTTGACCATGGTCGAACTCGGAGTCGTCTATCGCAACATCCGGCGAGCCGACAGCGATGTTGCAGCCAAGCTGCGCGCTTTCGGCACCGCCACCGTGCACGAAGCAATGCAGCGCACGGGGCTGCTCAAGCCGTACATGCGTCCGATCTATGCGGGCGCCCAGGCGTCCGGGACGGCGCTGACTGTCCTGCTGCAGCCAGGCGACAACTGGATGCTGCATGTCGCCGCCGAGCAGATTCGACCCGGCGACATCGTCGTCGCGGCAGTGACGGCAGACTGCAGTGACGGCTATTTCGGCGAATTGCTGGCGACGAGCTTCAAGGCGCGCGGCGCGCACGGGCTGGTCATCGATGGCGGCGTGCGCGACGTGCGCGCGCTGACCGAAATGAAGTTTCCGGTATGGAGCAAGGCGATTTCCGCCAAAGGGACGGTCAAGGCGACGCTGGGCTCGGTGAACATACCCGTAGTTTGTGCTGGGGCCAGTGTGACTCCCGGCGATATTGTCGTGGCTGACGACGACGGCGTCGTGGTGGTACCCGCGGCCGTGGCGCAGAAAACCCTGGAGACGGCGGCTGCGCGTGAAGCCAATGAAGGCGAAAAGCGCGCGAAGCTCGCCGCTGGCGTGCTTGGCCTCGACATGTACAACATGCGCGAGCCGCTTCGCAACGCGGGATTGAAATACATCGATTGAAAGCGGGCGTCTCCAAGGCCCCCGTTCGTATACGCGCCAAGCATTAGCAGCCCTCAAATGGCCACGCAGCCAACCGCCGACCGTCCGATCACCGGCATCTCGTCGATGGCCACGCGACACGTGCTCGCTGAGCTTGCAGAAGCCTATGAGCAGCAGTCGCGGCAGCGAGTGGCCGTCGAGTCGGTCGGAGGCGTCGAAGCAGCACGGCGCGTTGAGGCTGGCGAAGCGTTCGATTTCGTGGTGCTGGCCGTCGACGCCATCGAGCGGTTGGCAGCCGCCGGCCGCGTCGATCCAGGCAGTCGAAGCGACCTTGCTCGCTCAGGCGTGGCGATCGCCGTCGCAGCCGGAGCGCGGCGGCCGGATGTTACCGATGAGCGCGCCGTTCGCCAGGCGGTGCTCGACGCCCGCAGCGTCGCCTATTCGACGGGCCCGAGCGGCGCGCACCTTTTGCGTTTGTTCGAGCGCTGGGGCATTGCCGATACGATTGCACCGCGCATCGTGCAGGCGCCGCCCGGCGTTCCCGTAGGCGCGCTCGTGGCACGCGGGGACAGCGATCTCGGGTTCCAGCAATTGAGCGAGTTGATGCACCTGCCTGGCATCGATGTCGTTGGCTTGCTGCCTAAGGAGATCCAGGCGGTAACGACCTTCTCGGCCGCTGTCTGCAGCGTATCGACCCGGCCCGACGCCGCTAAAGCGCTGCTGTCTTTTCTGACCTCGCCCGAAGCCGACGCCGCAAAGCGCCGTCACGGCATGGAGCCGGTCTAACCAAATCCTCGGGTCACCGCTTCTTAGACGGGCGTCCTGTGAGCGTCCCTCGGGAGTGGCGCAGTCTAGCGGTCGATCGACGCCAGAACGTCCGGACATCTCCGGGCGATTTCCTCCATCAGGATCTTCGCGCCCGGCGACGGGACACTGTCGGTGCGGCGGGTGATCCCGATGACGCGCCGCGTGTCGGGTAGTGGCACCGGAAGAAGAGCCAGGAGTCCTGCTGCGAGCTCGAAGGAGAGCTGCCGTGGCGAAATTGCGGTCAGCAGCTCGCTGTTCAAGAGCACGCCTCGAAGCACCGCCAGGTCGCTCGTTTCCACGACCACGCTCGGCAGCGGAAGGCCACGCTTGGCGAGCGCGCGCTCGAACAGTGTGCGGGTCGGAGTGTTTACGCGCGGAAGCACCCAGCGCGCGCGGGCCAGGTCGGTTGGTGGAATGCGCTTGCGCGCGAGCCACGGATGTCCACTCCTCGCCACGATGGCAAGCTCGTCGTCGGCGAGCGGCTCGCCCTTGAGATCGCTGGCAAACTCGGCCGAGCGCAACGCGCCGAGGATGAAATCCAGGTCGCCCGCGCGAAGGCCGGCGGCAAGCGCTTCGAACGTACCCTCCATGGTCGCAACGCGCAGCTCGGGGTATTTTCCGACGACGTCCGCTATCGACTCCGGAAGAAGCCGCGTTCGTCCGAGTGGCAATGCTCCGACCGTCACCCTGCCCTGCGTAACGCCGCGCAGCGCCGCGATGTCGGCTACCGCGTGGCGAATCTCGGCCAAGGCACGTTTCAATCGCAATGCGAGTGCCGCGCCTGCGGGAGTGGGAATCATGCCGCGTGCCGAGCGGTCGAAAAGAGCGACGCCGATGCTATCCTCCATCTGCCGCACGGCGATGCTGACCGCCGGCTGGGTGATGCCCAGGCTCCGCGCAACCGAAGGCATGTGGTGTTGTTCGGCCAGTGCCACGAACGCGCGAACCCGCCGCTCGGGGATCAGCATGCCGAACATCGGCGCGTTGCGAACGCTGCCTTTATCGGCGAGGGCGCCGAGCTCGGCGCGAGCGCGTTGCATTTCGGCGTTCACGCGGCGTGTCCGGATGAGGAGGGCGCGGCCGTATTCGGTAAGGAGCATGCCGCGCGCCCGGCGCTCGAACAACCTGACGCCTAGCTCGCGTTCCAGTTTGTGGATTGAGCGCGACACGACCGACTGGGCGCGGAACAAAGCGGCACCCGCGCGATTGGCGCTCCCCTGATCGGCAACCGCCAGGAACGCGCGCAGGTGGCGAAGCTGAGGTTGCATATGTCGCGGATGATCACACCGGGTGTCGCGCCGGCAGTCTCGCCAAGCCATGCCAACGATAAGTATTTTAGATAACTATGGACAGCATTAGCGCTACCGCTTCAAGGCCGTTCAGGGCGAGAATTGCGGCTCGCCCGGCGTCCCAATGCCGGCGTACAACAACCACACCCGAGGCCGACCCTATGCGTTCCATTGCTCGCATTTCCGCCCTCCTGCTCAGCCTGGCGTTCACCCAGCCGCTGCTTGCGCAGACTGGTCCCATCAAGATCTTCGGATTGATGGAGCTCTCCGGCACCGGCACCACTTCGGGCACCAACTTCAATGATGGCGTGAAGCTCGCGGTCAAGGAGATCAACGCCTCCGGAGGCATCCTCGGCCGCAAGGTCGAGTACTCCGCAAGCGACACTCAGTCGCAGCCGCAGGTCGCCAAGGCGCTCGCGGTCAAGGCGATCGATGACGGCGCCTACGTCGTCATGGGGCCGGTGTTCTCCGGTTCGATCCTGGTCAGCATGGCGGAGACCAAACGCGCGGAAATCCCCAACTTCACCGGTGGCGAAGCTTCAGCGATCACTCAGCAGGGCAACCCCTACATCTTTCGCACCTCGTTTACGCAAGCCAACGCCATGCCCAAGGTCGCGCGCTATCTCAAGGACCAGCTCAAGGCGAAGACCGTGGCGATGATCTGGGTGAACAATGACTTCGGCAAGGGCGGGCGTGACGCATTCATGAAGGCGATCGACGCACAAGGGATCAAGCTCGTCGCCGACATCTCCAGCGATCCCGGCCAGCTTGATTTCTCCGGGCCCGTGCTCAAGGCGAAGCAGGCGAATGCCGACGCTCTGTTCGTTTACACCAATGAGGAGGAATCGGCTCGCTGCTTGCGCGAGTTGCGCAAGCAGGGCTACGACAAGCCCATCGTTGGCGAGACGACGCTCACTGGCCAGAAAGTGATCGAATTGGCCGGTGATGCTGCCAACGGCGCGGTCGCGCATGTCGGCCTCACTGCGGATGCGCCGAATCCCGGCATCAAGGCCTTCGCCGAGAGATTCCAGAAGGAATACGGCTACAAGCCCGACCACAACGGCCTCAAAGGCTACACTGCGATGTACGTCGTCAAGGCCGTGACGGAAAAGATCGGCAAGGTCGATCCCAAGGCTTTCGCCAATGCCATGCACGGCATCAAGCTGTCGGTGAAGGAATACCCGGGAATTCTGATGGACGTCAGCTTCGACAAGAACGGCGACCTGGATCGAGAGAGCTTCATGACCAAGGTTGTAAACAACAAGCAGGAAGTGGTTGCCGTGCTGCCGCCGGCGTCTGCACAGTAGGTCAAGCGTACGGAAAGTAGCGATGGCAGACGCGAACACCTTCGGCATCGCCGGCGTCCTGGGTTGGCCGGTGGCGCACTCGCGCTCGCCGGTCATCCATAATCACTGGCTGGCGCACTACCGGATTCCGGGACGCTATGTGCTGTTTGCCGTGCCGCCGGAGAAGCTCGAAGCCGCCGTGCGCGGCATCGCGACGCTCGGCTTGCGCGGATGCAACGTCACGACGCCGCACAAGCAGGCGATCTTCCCGCTGCTCGACCGAGTTGACGACCTCGCACGCCGCATCGGCGCGGTCAACACCGTGGTCGTCGAAAAGGACGGTACGCTCACCGGATTCAACAACGACGGCAACGGATTCATCCAGAGCCTGCGCGACGTCGATCCCAAGTGGCGGCCCGACAGCGGCCCGATTCTGGTGCTGGGTGCGGGCGGCGCGTCGCGTGCCGTGGTTGCCAGCTTGGCGGCACAGGGTGCGAAGGAGATTCGCGTCGCCAACCGCACGCGGGACAAGGCGCAAGAGATCGCCGATGCCGTGGGTCCGGTGGTGAAAGTGGTGGCGTGGGAGCAGCGCGAGGACGCACTCGACGGCGTTGCGATGCTGGCCAACGCAACGAGCCTCGGCTCGGTCGGCAAGTCGTCGCTCGAAATATCGCTCGATCGGCTGCCGAAGAGCGCTGTGGTCGGCGACTTGATCTATGTCCCGCCGGAGACGCCGCTGCTCGCCGCGGCGCGCATGCGCGGAAACATCACCGTCAACGGGCTGGGGCTGCTGCTCAACCAGGCGCGGCCCGCCTTCAACGCGTGGTTCGGCGTCATGCCTGAGATCACACCGACGCTCAAAGCCGCCATCGCAGCTACGTTCTAGGGTGCCTGATCGTGGACGTTCGAATCTTCGAAGAGCCGAAGATCGACTGCCACGTGCACGTGCTTGATCCCGCGCGCTTCCCCTACGGCGCGAACACGCATTATGCGCCGATGGGCCAGGAGATGGGCACGGCGATGCAACTCGAACAGGTGATGGAAGCCTACGGCACGCGTCACGCGCTGCTGGTCGGCCCCAACTCCGGGTATGGCCTCGACAATGCCTGCATGCTTGACACAATCGCACACGGCAATGGCCGCTACAAGGGCATCGCGGTGGTCCGGAACAACGTGAGCGTCGATGAGCTGCAAGGGCTCAAGGCTCGTGGTGTCGTCGGCGTGGCGTGGAACGTTACCTACTACGGCGTCGACTACTATCGCGATGCGCGACCGCTACTGGAGAAGCTCGCTGCGCTTGACATGTTCGTCGACGTGCAGGTCGAGCACGACCAGCTTGTGCTGATGATGCCGCTCCTCGCGAATTGCAGCGTCCGAATGCTCATCGATCATTGCGGCCGTCCCACGATCGATGCAGGCCTCGACCAGCCCGGCTTCCGCGAAGTGCTCGAGCTGGGCGTAAGCAAGCGCGCCTACGTCAAGCTCTCGGGACTGGTCAAGTTCGCGCGCGAGCCCTCGCCGCACCAGGAGGCGTGGCCGTTCGTGCGGGCGTTGGTCGACGCCTTCACGCTCGACCACTGCCTCTGGGCATCGGACTGGCCGTACTTGCGCGCGCCGACGCGCGTCGACTACGGCGTGCTGCTCAACCTCGTGCTCAGGCTTTTTCCAGACGCTTCCGATCGACGCAAGCTCCTGTGGGATACGCCGCGCGCACTGTTCGGGTTTAGTTCATCACCGGCGCAAGCGCCTTGCCGATGCGATCGGCCTGGCTCCCCGTGATCATGCCGCCGAGGATCTTGCTGAACCGCGGCTCCTGGACTCCGGAGATGATGTACTGCCACCTGTAGGCGGCGAGCAGGCCGGCGTGCACGCGTTCGGCTTCGGTTGGCGACAACGTTCTTCCGCAGACCTTGAAGAAGTACTCCGCATCCGCGCGAGCCTGCATCTGCACCAGACCGTCGACGGCGCCCACAAGCTCGATCAGATCGGTTACCGACTGATCGCGTTGTTCAGGCGAGAGCTTCGCATGCTCGCGTTGCCACTCCAGCTCGTCGATGATCGCGTGCTGCGATTCCTCGCGCCAATGGTAGAGGAAGACGTCCTTCCACAGTTCGGACGCATCCGCGTCCGCTTCGATGCTCTCGCGATAATGCGCCAGGACGAAGAGCTCGATATGGCAGGTCAGTGCCAGCACGGCCCACGTCGACTTCGAAAGCACGGCCGCGGCAACCGCGTTCGGCTCGGGCAAAAAGGTGTATCCCTCCGGCATGCCGGCGGCGCACATGCGCTCGATGCGGCGAAACATCTCCTGATGCTTGATCTCCTCGTCACTGAAGCGTACGAGCGCTTCCAGCGCGTTCTGGTCACCCAGACGATGATCGCCGGTGATCTCCAAAACCTTGGCCGCGATGAAACGTTCGACCAGGCCAAACATGTTGGCGTAGGTACGGCCCTGAATCTGGCTGAGCAGGCGTCGCTCGTCGGCGGGCAGGAAGTCCAGGCGATCGACCTTCGACAGCCCGTCGGGCAGAAACTTCTTGGTGAAGTCGAAAGACCGGCCGCGGATCACATCGCGGTCGATATCAAAGCGAATGCGTTTGGACGTCGCTACGGCTTTGGCATAGCGATCGGTCTCGGTTACGTGTGCGGTTTGCAGTTGCATCGTGGCTTCTCCTGTCGGTTGGTTTTGATTTGGGTGCTCCACTTGCTCATCGTGCGCAGCGAACTTTATGGGCCCAATGCAACCGATCAATGTCAACGTCAGTAGAGTTTGTTTCGTTTGTTTCAGCGCTTGACGATTATGACCTCCAGATACTCGCCCGGAACGACTAGCGAAGACTCTCCCGCAACGTTGAGTCGCTCCAGCAAGGCAATGATGTCCTGCTCGAGCGCTACCCGCTTGGCCGGCCCCAAAGCGGCGAAGGCCTTGACCGTCGGTCCATAGAAATCGCGGAAGATCTGGATCCAGTGTGCGCTCGAGCGGTAGCGGAAATTGAAGAGCTTGCGCATGCAGCGGATGTCGGCAGCCTGGGGGCCGAACAGCGCCACGATATGCGGCTCGGTTCCCCACAAGGCGGGCGACTTGAGTCCCGCAGGCGGAGGGATGTAGGCGCCGATGGCCTTGAACAGCTGGCCGATGAATCCCTCCGGCGTCCAGTTGGCTAGCCCGATACGACCGCCGCCTCGCACGACGCGCAGCATTTCCCGCGCCGGCCGCGCGTGATCGGGCGTGAACATCGCGCCGAACGTGGATAGCACCACATCGAAGCTTTCGTCTGCAAAAGGCAGCTGCTCGGCATCGGCAATCTGGAAGGCGACCTTCAGACCTTCGGCGTCCGCCCGAGCTTTGCCCTTTTCGAGCAATGCGGGAACGTAGTCGGTCGACGTCACTTCGGCGAAACGGCGCGCTGCGGCGAGGGTCGCATTGCCGTTCCCCGCGGCAACGTCGAGCACGCGTTCGCCAGCACGCACATCGATCGCTTCGGCGAGAGACTCGCCTACGATCTGCAGAGTCGTGCCTATGACGGCGAAACCGCTCGCCCAGGTGGCCTGTTGCTTGGCCTTGACGCCAGCGAAGTCGGGTTGCGTGGCGATTGATTGTGGTGCGAGGGCGGTTACATTGGTTGCATGCATGGCGGATCTCCTTGTCGGGTTAATCGCCTCGATCGGCGAACGGCTGCAGTATTTCCGTCTAGTCTCGCCTGCGCCCAGCCGGGAGTCGGCACGAATTGACCGCGCGTCCTCAACGGTCGCGCACCCCCTTGCGGTGTATGCCGCGAATCCGTCAAACTTGCTCGCGCATCTCGAACGGGTAGGTCAGAGCGGTGGAGCCGATGGCGAAAGCCGACGGCGCAAGGGGAACTCAAGACCGGAAAATTCGTGCGAAGCCCGTATGAGCCATGACATCCTCTCCGATGTATTGCGCAGCGTGCGCCTGCGGGGGGCGCTCTTTTTCTACGTGTGCGGCAGCCGGAGCTGGGCTGCGGAAGCTCCTCCGTCGCGCGATATCGCAACCGCGGTCATGCCGGATTCGGAACACGTGATGGAATATCACGTCATTACGCGCGGCAGTTGCTGGGGCGCGATCGCAGGTGAATCACCGGCGCGAATGGAGACAGGAGATATCATTCTCTTCCCTCATGGCGATGCGCACGTCATCTCCAGCGCGCCCGGGATGCGAACTCCGCCGGATCCGGCGGGGTATTCGCAAAAGATTGACCAGTTGCCCTTTACCTTGCATTACGACGGCGCCGAAGTCCGCTCGGAGGTTGCCTCCGATGACTGCGACACCGCGTTGGTATGCGGTTTCCTGGGCTGCGATGTGCGACCCTTCAATCCATTGATCGCAACGCTGCCGCGGCTGCTGCACTTGAAGAAGACCGAGAACCACGATTGGATCGCCCAGTTCATGCGTCAGGCGGTCATGGAGTCCAAGAACAAGCGCCCTGGGGGAGAAGCGATGCTGGAGCGCATGAGCGAAATGATGTTTGTCGATGCCGTGCGCCGCTATGTCGACATGCTCCCGGAGGATAGCCGTGGTTGGCTCGCCGGGCTGCGCGATCGGTTTGTCGGTCGCGCGCTTGCCCTCATGCACGACGCTCCTGCAACCGACTGGACGGTCGAGGAATTAGGCCGGCGGGTTGGACTGTCGCGATCGGCTCTGCACGAACGCTTTGCCGAGATGATCGGGCAAAGCCCCATGCAGTACCTGACCAACTGGCGCATGCAGGTGGCTGCATCGCTATTGCGCGATACGAACGCGACGGTTGCCACGGTAGCCCTCGAGGTCGGGTACGATTCCGAAGCCGCTTTCTCCAGGGCGTTCAAGCGACTGGTGGGCACGCCGCCCGCCGCGTGGCGCCGGCAGAAGGCGCGCGGTATGCAAACGGCCGCGGCGGAGATGTCCTCGCCGGGCTTAGTCGAGATCAAGTAGAAGCCGGAAGTGCGGCTCGGCGCGATCAGCGTGGAGCCGTCCTAGCGGGTGCCTTGCTTCAGTACCGCAGGGTTGACGACGTTGATCGGCGTGCCGGCGGCGTAAGCGGTGATCTGGGCGAAGATGTCGGCGAACTGGATTTCGTATTCGTCGCGAGTGACATAACCGATGTGCGGCGTGCAGACGACGTTCGCCATGGTTAGCAAAGGATGCTTCGGATCGCGTAGCGGCTCCGATTCGAAAACGTCCACCGCGGCCATTCCGGGACGGCCTGCGCGCAGCGCGTCGACCAGCGCGCCGGGCTTGATCAGCGGAGCGCGGCTCGTATTCACCAGCAGCGCCGCCGGTTTCATTCGGGCGAGGTCCTCGGCAGCGACGATCCCGCGCGTCGCGTCGACAAGGCGCATGTGCAGCGAGAGAACATCGCTGTCCGCAAAGAACTGCGCCTTGCTTGGCGCGGCGGCATAGCCGTCTGCGCGTGCACGTTCGATCGATGACTCGCGCGCCCAGACCAGGACGTTCATGCCGAAGGCCTTGCCGTAGCCCGCAACCACTGCGCCTATCCTGCCGTAGCCGAAAATGCCGAGGGTCTTCCCGCGCAGCGTGTGCCCGACGCCCGTCTGCCATACGCCTTCCTTGAGCGCTGCGGCCTGCTGCGGAATCTGCCGCATCGCCGCCAACACGAGGCCCCAGGTCAACTCCGCCGCCGCATAGGACGGCGTGTCGGAGTGCATGTTCGACGACACGATGATCCCATGCTGGGTGCAGGCGTCGACGTCGATATGCGGATAGACGCTGCGCTGGCTGATCAGCTTGAGCTTGGACAGGCGCTCGATGAGCGGCGCGCGGATCTGCGTTCGCTCACGGATCAGCACCAGCGCTTCCGTATCGCGGAGCCGATCGGCCAATGGGTCGAGATCCTGGACGTGATCGGTCCAGATCGTGACGTCGTGGCCTGCGAGCTCGCGAAAGCACTTGAGCGTGCGCAACGTATCGAAGTAATCGTCGAGGATCGTTACCTTCACGGTTATGCCGCTTCGGCGGTCCGATTAAGTGAGAGTAAGAGTTTGCGGACAAAGCGGCGTCGCGTAAAGACGCATCAAAGGGAAGGGTCGGCTCCCCCACGGGGAACTTGCTACCACCGGCATCCGAGCACTTTGGACGCCGAACGTGTATCGTAGCTCCCGCGGTCGGCGCTTCCGCTTCGATTGCGTTCGTCAGGTGTATCCGTTTAGCCAGGAAGTCGCACGAGAAAGGCACATCGAAACAATCAAAGAACGTACGATGGAGGCGGCAATGAGCGATGTCGCAGATGCACGCGTAGCACCGAATTCGCAGACACAAACCGCATCACTCGCGGCGTCCAACACCGACGCGGACCGTGGCTTCACGCGTCTCGAGTACCAGTTGAACGACTACCCCGGGCCCACACGCACCGCGCTGTTCGGAATCCAGCACGTGCTCGTGATGTTCACCGCCATGGTCGGTGGGCCGTTAATCGTGGCGCGGCTGCTCAATCTCGCTCCCGCGGTCCGCATCGAGATGGTCACCGGGACGATGATCGGATGCGGCATCGCCACCATGGTCTCCGCACTCGGGCTCGGCTTCATCGGGCCGCGGCTGCCCATCGTGATGGGCGTCTTCTACATCTTCATCGGGCCGATCGTCGCGATTAGCAAGGACGTGAGCCTCGCTGCAGCGATGACCGCGTTGATGATCGGCGGCCTCGTGCAGTTTGCTTGGAGTCCGTTGATCGGCAAGATGCAACGGTTCTTCCCGCCGATCGTGACAGGCACCACCATCCTGCTGATCGGCACGGGGTTGATGAAGATCGGCATCAACGTCGCGACCGGCCTCAATACGCCTGGCTTCGGAACGCCGCTCACGCTCGGGCTCGCCGCCTTGATGATCGTGCTCGTCATCGTCCTGAGCGTATACGGGAAAGGCTTCATCCGTACGCTGTCGCTGTTCGTGACCATGGTGATCGGCTACGTGGTCGCCGCCGGGCTCGGCCTGCTGCAGTTTCAAACCGTCGCCGACGCGAACTGGGTCGCTGTGCCGAACCTGTTGCCCTACGGGGGGCTGCAATGGCCGGGCCTCATCGGCGTCATCACGGTGATCGTGTGCTTCTTTGCGACAGCGGTAGAGACGACGGGACACACGCTCGCCTGCTGCCGCATTACCGGCGTTCCCGGCGAAGACTGGCGCGTGCGCGGGGCAGTGTCGAATGACGGCGTGGGGTCAGTGATCTCCGCGATCTTTGGCGGTATGGCGCTTACTTCCTATTCGCAGAATATCGGGGTCATCTCGCTGACCGGTGTCGGCAGCCGCTTCGTCGTTGCAGCTGGTGGGGCATTCCTCATCATCATGGCGATGATTCCGAAAGTCGGTGCGATCATCGCGCTGATGCCATCCCCAGTGCTCGGTGGCGTGCTGCTGTTCATGTTCGGGATGGTGGCATCGGTCGGCCTGGACATCATCGGCAGGAACCTGACGTCACGCCGCGACGCCTTGATCGTTGCGAGCTCGCTCGCGGTCGGCCTTGGCATCCAGGCCGCGCCGCCAGCGGCGTTCGACGCCGTCGCGCCGGCGCTGCGGGTCCTGGTGACCGACGGAATCGTGATGGGCATTCTCCTTGCCATGATCCTGAACATCGTGTTGCCGAAGGGGGTCGAGTCGAGAATTGCGCCGGCGCATTGAGCTCGCGGTCGACCCGAATGCGGACATTCTGCAGCTGGAGTTAGTGACAAACGCTTCCCGCCGGTGGATTGAACAGCTGTCGCGCGGTCGCATCGCGCCGAGGTGACCGCTGGTGCGGGCGAAGCCCTCTTTGAGATGGCGGACGGCTTCGACTTTCCCGAGGCGATGTCCGATGATGACTGTGACGGTATCGCTCACAGAACCTACGAATGCGTAGCGCGAACGTGGATGCCTGCTTTCTGCACGACCCGTCGCACCTTTATGATCCCGCGGACACTTTTAGGTCGAATAGATGATGCCGATCGTGAAGATAATCGACTGCGCCTGGCTGATCATCTGCGAGGCTTGCGCCGATGTAAGCTTCTTGCCGCTCTGCGCCTTGGCTTCGTTGATGAAGGCGTTGATGCTCTCCGCGGCGGAGGCGATGTCGCCGGAGGACAGGTACGACAGCGCAGCGTTCAGCTTGGCGAGAAAGCTCGTCTCGGTGCCGTGAGAAAGCCCCAAGCTTTGCACGTACGAGGACAAGCTCGCGATCAGCTGCGGCGGCGGAAACACCAGGTACGCCGCGCTCGGGCTGGCGGTGAACGATGCCTTTCCCTCAGTGCCGGAGGTGCTGAAGCGCGCATCGCCGACGTCGCCGGGCATCGCCGTATAGGCCGTCATTCCGATCGCCGGCCCGGTGACGGTGCCTGAGGTGCTGGAAATATCGTGCGCTGCGTACAACATCTGACCTGAGACGTCGTTGCCGCTCTGGAATCCGCTGAGCTCGCTGAATACTCCGTTGTTGTTGACGTACAGAAAGGCGCCAAACGACTGCGTCACGTTGTGGGAGAACCCCATGCCGTTGACGGCCACGCTTAGGTTACCGATTACCACGCCAGCCTGTTTCTCGAACGTCGGGCTCGACGCATGGAAGGCGGTGGAGAAATCGTCGTAGGTGATCATGAGCTTGTAGGTCTTGCCGGAAAGGTCGGCGCCGGCGGTGCCGAAGACACCCGTCGTGTCGGTGCCGCTCGCGATGGTCCCTTTCGAGACCAGGATGATCGCCGCGCTGGCTGACAAAGAGCAGAACGCGGCCATCGCGATGGTAGTCGCGAACGCGAGCCAGCGAGCGATACTGAACCACAGGAAGCTCTTCATGATCGTGTCCTCTGATTTGACGGAGACATTGCGAGACGCGTGCCCAAGGCTCTACGGCAGACTTTCGCCAGTCACCGTTACGCCGACGAGACAGATGAAGTTGTGCCCGGTGCTTGTCGGGCTGACGGTTACGTTCGAGAAGGTTCCAACCATGTAACGGAGGTCCATCGGCTTCACGCTGCTGGTCGCCTGGCCGACCGTCACGTTGTCGAGCGTGACGTTGAGCACCGAGGACTCTGGCAGGCCGTCGATGAAGCTCTGGCTCGTGGCGCCAGTGGCGGCGACATTGCGCAAAGTCACGTTGCTTACGAACGGGGTGGTTGGGGTCACCGGCTGACCAGGGTCGGCACCGCAGGTCGGGGGGTTACTGGCCGGATAGTACGAGTTGATCACGATCGGCTGGGCGACGTTGACCATCGTCAGATCTTGCGCGGTGATGTTCTTGATCACGCTGCCCCGGTCACGTCCGGTCTTTATGCGGAAGCCATTCGAGGTGTTCGAAAGCGCGACGTTCATGATGGCGATGTTGTTCACGCCATTGATCGCTTCACTGCCGATCGACATGCCGTGGCCGGAAGTGAACACCGCGTTCGCGACCGTGACGTTCTGGGTGGCCGCGGCCGGCATGGGCGGAGCCTTGGGATCCTGGTATTGCGACGGAAGCCCTGACTTGAGCGCCACGTCGTCGTCGCCGGAGGCGAAGTTCACCGCCGAGATCCGCACGCCGTCTGACGAGACGACGTCGACGGCGTCCGTGTTCCTGGACGTCGAGGGCGCGCTGTCGCTGATGCCGGCGATCGTAACGTCTGTCGCATAGCGCTGGACGAGCGTCCACATCGGCGAGCGCGCGAGATGAACGCCCTGAACAACGATGTGATCGGTCATCCAGAACTCCACCAGCCATGGTCGCGGCAGTCCGTTACTGCTCGGCGCGAAGGGGTAGCTCGCGTAGGGAAACGGGGCCGACGCCGCTCGGCCGTACCAGCTCATACCATCCGTTGCCGAGATGACGTCGCCTTGGCCGTCGATAGTGCCGCCGCCGATGATGTCGACGTCACTCGCGTTGTCCGTCGAGATCAACGCTTCGGTCGCGCGATAGCGCGTGCCAATGTACGCCGGCAGATAGCGCGACGGATCAGTGGTGCCGAGAACCGTCGCGCCCGCCGCGATCCGCAGCACGATGTCATCCTTGAGCTGGAACGGACCGGTGAGAAACACGCCGAAATCGAACGGTACGGTCCCGCCGCCCAACGCTGCGCAGTTGTTGATGGCGGTCTGGATCGCGACGGTATCGTCGGTAACGCCATTCCCGATCGCACCATACGTCCTCGGATCACAGGGATTCGGCGCGGCTGCCTGAACGACACCAGCCGGCGTGATAACAGTTAAAGCCATCATGACGCAAAAGCGGCCTAGCGGATTACGTAACATGGTCCTTCCTTTACCAAACAGCATGTCCGGGAGATTTGGCCGGGGACTTCGACTGACTGGAGCGTTCATCGCGTCAACACCTCGCAGAAGAATTTGCTGGCGCACACGTGATAAACGATGGTTGAAAAAATTGTGGTCCGCTCCTCAATGCGTGTCAATGCGATCATCGGTTGAAATGACCCGATGCAACACTTTCTGGAGGAAAATTCTTTGTTACGGATTTTTGCAGAATGCAAAATTTACATTCGCTGCACACGATTGGGCGACACGCCAGGTCGCTCGCTGGCCGCACAATGCTCATAACCGTAAATTTTCTTGCGCGGTGTTGCCAGAACCTTGCGACTGTCTTGCTAATCGCGTCTCATCGACAGTTCAAATCTTCACGACGTACGATGGGTGGGCAATTCGAAGCAGAATTCAACCAAGCGTGTTGGGGGCCTCGAATGAACCACCTGCTGACGAGCCTGCTTACTGGAGTCGCAATCGCTCTCACTCAGCCCGCTATCGCCGCGGAAGTGGTTTCGAAGGACATCGCGGCGCGTATCGAGGCCATTCCAAGCGGGCAGCAGGCCTACGCCTTGGCGCTTCAGACCGAGATCGAGAGGGTAATGAAGGCCAACGTGATCCCGGGTGCGATCGTGCTTATCAAGTCGCGCGACAAAGGCGACTGGCAGGGCACGTTCGGCACCGGCGAGATCGGCAAGACCGCACCGCTGGCCATGGCCGACTCCGTGCGCATCGGCAGCAACACCAAGACCATGACAGCGACCGTCATCATGCAGTTGGTGCAGGAAGGCAAACTCAAACTCAACGATCCGATCTCGAAGTTTCGCCCCGACGTTCCAAACGGTCAGAACATCACCATCGAGCAACTGGCGACGATGCGTAGTGGACTGTACAGCTACACGTTCGATCTCGGCTTCAACGAGACGCTCGACAAGGATCCGCAGAAGGCATGGACACCGGACGAGCTTCTGAAGATCGCGTTTGCTCATCCCTCGAACAGCCCACCAGGAACGAAGTTCGACTACTGCAACACCAACCTCGTGCTGCTCGGCCTCGTCATCGAGCAGCTCACCGGGATGTCCGCCCGCGATGCGTTTCAAAAGCGGATCTTCGAGCCCCTGAAGTTGACGCACACGCAGCTGCCCGCGGCGAAGGATTCGTCGATCCCTACTCCGCACCCACAGGGCTATCAGTTCCTCAGCAACGTCGCGACCATCAATAGCTACGCGGTGCCGCCAGCGCAGCTGTCAGCGGCCCTAAACGGCACGCTCCAGCCCTTGAACCAGACGAACGCCAATCCATCGTGGGCGTGGACCGCGGGGGGTGGCATCTCGACGGCAGACGACCTCGCGGTCTACGTGAAAGCGCTGGTGGGTGGTGGCTTGCTGAACCCGGCGATGCAGAAAATCCGCCTCGACAGCATCGTGCCGATCAACCCCGACAACCCGATCTTGGGTGGGTACGGGATCGGTATCGCGCGCTTCGGCCCCTGGCTCATCGGACACGATGGCCAGATCCCCGGGTATTCCACCGTGATGGTCTACGACCCGAAGGCCGACAATACGGTCATCATCCTCACGAACCTGGCGGCAGTCCCTGCCACGGGCGAGGGTTCGGCGCTGGTGATTCTGAAGGTCATTATTCCCGCGCTGTACGGCAGCGCCGCAGGCATTCCCGGTGGCGATCCCGCTGCGGTCCCCGGCACGCCCCCGGACAGTAGCACGGGCATGACGGGCACGACCAAGGTCAAGTAACCGTGAGGCCCGCCACCTGACCCCCACGACCACTGGAACGGTAGCCTCAACGCGCGTTACTTTTTCTTTGCCTCAGTGCTTGGGCGCTGCGCTCTCTGCTGAGCGTCGAGCGCGCGACACAATTCCTCGATCTCACGCGTCCATGCGCCGCGCGTTGTTTGCCATTCAATCGGCGCGCATTCGGAGTCGACTTCGGCTGGGTCGGCGGCCGTGGGCCCGGCTGCGAGAGGATCCACACAAACACCGCCCGCGATTCGGTTGGACGCTGAGTTCTCCTGCTCCGGTCCGTCGAGATAGAACTCGCCGCGCTCCAGCGCACCGGTGTCCTGCTCAGCGAGATATGCTTCGGCTTCGGCCAGCGTCTCGAACGATCGCGGTAGGACTTTGCAATCTTCACGGCCGACCGTGTACGGGTAGATCATGTAATCGATTTCCTTGATGTCCATTGCATTCTCCTTGCCGAGTCGACGAGCGCCGCTGTCGTCGTTATATGACGAGCAGCGTCGGCGGGGCGTAACTCACACGCTAGTAAACCGCCGCTTGAGGCAGCTACTTGCAAGGGGCGTGCCAAAGTCAAAAGCGAGACCAAACCCCGCTATGTCAGTGCGCGCCAGGGGTCAGGGACGCCAGCAGTTTAGGCGACGCGCGTCTGCCACAGGCGCGCGATATCAGCTTTCAACACCCAAAGAAAACCCCGCCGAAGCGGGGTTTTTTAAACCAACCAAGGTTCTGTTCAGCTCGACTTGCGGCGGCGGGTGAAGCCGAGGGCGAGCAATCCGACTCCGACCAAGGCCAGCGACATCGGTTCGGGCGTCTGCTGCGGGGGTCCAGACGTTATCACCGACTCGGAGCACGTGATCACGGCACCTTGACCAGTTTGAGTGCAGGTTTCCGAGAGACTGACCGTTTGGCCGATGAATATCGAGGCAGGGCCGCTACCGCCGGTTATCGTCCCGTTGAACTTTAGCGAGATACTCCCGGCCACTGTCGCTGACGTCGGAACGATGGTCGCTTGCGAGATGTTGGTAAACGTCGCAACGATATTGCCGGTTGAGACCGTAAACGACGAAATCGGGACGACCGTGGTCGGCAGCACCGAGACACTGAAGACCCCGGGAGTGCCGCCGCCAGCCGGGATCGCTGCCGCTACGCAGGCACCGGCGTCACCCGTGCAGGAGGACGTTGTGCCGTTCGGGTTGATCGTCTTTTGTGTAGTCCCAGCCTGGATGTCACCTGCCGGGTTGAGCGTGACGCCTCCGCTCAGATTGATCCCGAACGACAGCAGCGTCGCAGAGGCGCTGCCCATCGTGCCTACCATCACTATTGCCGCTAACAGCTTGCCTAGAGATTTCATCGGATGCCCCCCGTCTTTTGTTGTGCCGAGAACCGTGACTAGACGGACTGAGCAAGCGACATGCCATATGTCGGCATCGCATTCAAAACAATCAATTAGCGAAGAATTGTCAGGCCCAGGACGAATATGTATGTAAGATAAGTCGACATCCTGGATCGTCGCCACCCAGGAGTTAGTCCGAGCCATTACGGTGCGCGACTTGGATTGCTGAAGTTCGCTGTCCCCGTCGCAGGATCCAGTAACACTCGACGCAGGACGGGAGCCGGGAACTGGAACATGTCGTCCAGTGAACCGGCGATTCGGTCGAAAGAAATCTCGCTGATCCGTTCGCCGTTCAGCCAGTTATCCTCGATGAAGCGCAGGATCGATGTCTGATCGGTCAGCGTGTGGCTCACGTAGTTTTCCTTGGCGTACGGGGAAATCACTAGCAGAGGAAGTCGCGGCCCGTAGCCACAACGCGCTCCAGGGCCGTCGCTCTTATCGCCGCACATGAAATCGAGGGGCGTGTTCGACTGGTTCACGATCGGCGGCATCACGTGGTCATACCAGCCGTCCGAGTCGTCGGCCGCGATTATCACCGCGATGCTCCGCCACTCGGGCATCTGCTGAAGCCGGTTCAGCGTGCTCACCAGGAATTCCTGCTCATCGAGCGGATTCGAGTTGCCGGGGTGCCCGTTCTGGTACGCCGGCGCCTTGAGGAACGAGACCGCAGGCAGGTTTCCAACACGTGCCGCTTCCCAAAACCATTTGATGTCGTACAAATGCTTCGCCTGATCTGTCGTTCCGACCATCGCAACCGACGTCGGCGGCAGATGTAGCGGATTCGCGGTCGAAGCGTAATACTGAAATGGGTTGTGGTGCGGCACGTAGTCCGTGAAGCGTAAGGTGTCTGTGCGCGGATCCACGCCGACGGCACGATCGAAAGCGTCAAGCACGTGGCTCGACGAACATTTGCCATCGCGATCGAGCGTAAAGCCGCCCTGGAACCATCCCCACGTCACGCCCGCCGCCGTAAGCAAGTCGCCGATGTTGCGGCCGGTCAACGCTGCGGTTGGACCCTGCGAGCACACATCCCAGTACGGGTCGGTGTCATTGGTGAACGTGCCGATAATCCCGTTCGTCGGAGCAGGCGTTGCGGTTGAAGAGACGGGTCCGCCGCACTCGGGCACGTTGCCATACACCGAGGTCTGCGGCCCGCATAGCACGCCGTAGTTGTCTCCAGCGGTCAGGTTCAACGCGCCGCGCGTCGACTGTCCGCTCATGGTCGCGTAATGATTGTCGCTGAGCGCGAAGTACTGCGCGTAATTCCAAAGAGCTGTTACGGTGTTGCCGTCGAAGTAGCCCATCACGGTGTCCCACGCGCCAGCCGCCGACTTGTGGCAGAACTGACGGTCGTTGAACGGTGCCTGGGCGTCGAAACGCACGAACTGATCCATCAGGCCGCCATTGCGCGCCTTCTGCTCGGCCGTGTATTCGTGGTCCTGATCGCACACGTACGACTGCAAGCGATCAATCCGGAACGGCTTCGATGAATTTTGGTTTCGCTCGATCAACGTCGGCGTAAGTCCATTCACCGACGGTGTGCCGCGCCTCGCGTGAAATGCAGGCTGGCGAGGTGCGTTGAGCGCCACCGGATACGTCGCGAAGTAGACGTCGAACGAGTGATTCTCTTGAAAGATCACCACTAGATGCTTGATCGGCGTCTTCGCGATCGGAGCGTCCGCGCCGGCAGAGGTGACCGCAAGCAGTAAAGTGCCAACGCCCAGCGCGATCCGGATTGAATGCATGATGTTATTGGCGCGCCGCACGGCGGTGAGATGAGATACACGAGGAGTCAATCGATCGATGCAGTCACCGAATTCTATGCGCCTGCCTCCAGCAGGCGCTTGCGGCTGCGAAGCTGACACTCCTTGGAACTCGAGCTACCTACAACCCGAGATCCGCCCAGTTAGCCGTGAAGGTCCAATAGTAAGGATCCGACAAGTCGCGAGCGGTGGCCTTCTGCATCGCAGTATCCTGTTTGGCGCGGTACGCGCTCGCCTGTTTCGCCCCGTCCTGTCCGGCTAGCTTGCTATCCGGATGGAGTTGCTTATACGCGTCATATTCCTTCGGCCCACCGACGTAGATCTGGTTCCTGGGGGCGTCCGGGTAGATGAAATACTTCTTGCCCGTGCGCTGCATTGCTCTGATCTGGCCAGGTGCCATGCCCCTTATCCAGTCCTGCTGGATCGTGGTCGTCGCGACCAGCACCTTGAAACCAAGGCCCAACAGTTCGTCACCCGCATCGGTCGACGGAGCCGCGACAGCCCTGTCTGTAATAAGCACCGATGCTGCCAATGCTAGCAGCACGATAAGTAGGTCCGGCCGGCGCGAGATCAAGAATCGATTCATGGTATTCGGACGCTCCTTATCGCAAATGAAAGGCATCGTCGCTTTCCGGTCGCAGCCGTAACAAGGCGAGGAGCGCGACGATGTGCCGGTCCATCACTGAATCACTTCGTTCGTGCGCAGCAAGACCGTCGCATCTGCGACCTCCCCGATCTCTATGTTTCAGGCGACTATAGTTGGAACATCAGGAATCCGCAATTTCGGCGTCCGCTTTTGGTCGGCTAGTCGATCCGTTGGTTCGCTGAGTCCGCGAAAGCCGGTGGTTCGCAAACTTCGATGATCGGCCACGAACGGTCAACGGGATCTCCGCGCGATCGCGACATATGCCTGTTGTGGGAATGTGAACCTACCGCTTTCCAGCATCGCCGGCGTGGATAAGCCCATGGTCTTGGACGCGGTCGACGAAATGATCGCTTGGCGTTCGGACTCGGTCCGATCCTTCAGTAGGACGGTCATCGGAGTGGCAAGGAGCTGAAACCGCACATAGTCGAGCACGGAAGGAAACACGATCGTCTGCTCCACCGTCTGTACGTCGATAGCAACAAAGCTCGAGTCGCGCAATAGTGCCTCGAGCTGCGCCGGCTGCATGAAGGAATGTTCGCCTCTCTTGATCCGAGAAGCGTCACTTCCGATGACGTCATCCAGCGCGAGCGCGAATGCGTTTGCGCCCGGCGTCCGCTCGATCCGGCTATAGACGCTCAGTGCCGCCCTTCCTGCGGACTTGAGAACGCGGCGTATCTCGCCAAGAGCCTTTTGTTGGTCTGCTAAAAATTGCAATCCGAGCTGACAGAGAACTACGTCAAAGCTGTCCGATCGGAAAGGTAGATCGAGAGCGCTACCGCGGATCCAGATGATTGCGGCCCCCTCGGTCGGCATGCTTTGGGCGACAGCCAGCATCCCGCTGTTCAAGTCGAGGCCAGCAACCTGCCCACAACCCATTCTCTTGGCCGCTAGTCGCCCCACAATGCCGGTACCGCAAGCGATATCGAGAACCGCTTCTCCCTCGCGGGGCTTCGCGCGGTCCAGGAGGTCCTCTGCCCACTTCGCGGTGATAGCGGGCACGAGGTAACGCTCGTAAAGCTCCGCTGCAGTGCCATCCAACTGCCAATGCCCATTGCTCATGTCACCGTCCTGGCTCAATTTGGCAGATGGTAGAGTGAACGCGAGTCGGACGTCTCCTCGCGGGATTGCGAGCGAGGTCAAGCGCGTTCGGTCTCGATACCGCTCGCCCCAAGACCGCTTCGGGCATGCATCGCATAGGCGTCTTCAGCGAACTGCTGCCGCTGCCATGCCCTGGAACGCGCAGCAAACAGTCATTTTGGGATGAGACCACAATAAGCACCAAAAAAGTCTTTAGAATCGCAACGTAACGCTATCAGTACGGGCGACCTTCAAGGGGGGAATAAGTGTCGACGACAGCGGTAGAGTTAGCGAAGCACATCTTGATGCTGTTCGGCATTATTCTGGCTCTCGGCACGGCTTCCTCGGTGCTGGCTACAAGATTCAGAGTTCCCGACGTCGCTGTGCTTCTTATTATCGGAATGCTCGCCGGCCCAGGCGTGGCAGGCATCATCGATATTAAAGCGGATTCGCCAGTGAACCAGCTCGTACTCATTTTTGGATCGAGCTACATTCTGTTTGACGGGGGAGCCTCTTTACGCATTTCGGTGCTCAAGGAGGTTTGGATAACGATCGTTCTCCTCGCGACAGTCGGAGTGGTGATAACCGCTGCAATCACGGGCGTTGCTGCTTACTACCTCCTCGGCATTCCATTCATCGCCGCGCTACTGCTAGGTTCTGCTATAGCGTCGACGGATCCCGCGACGCTTGTGCCGGTCTTTCGCCAAATAAAGGTCAAGGACCGTGTGGCGCAGACGGTGATGTCTGAATCTGCGTTCAACGACGCGACCGGCGCGATTCTCACGTTTGCAGTCCTTGGAGTCGCGATGGGCAGCGGTCAGTTCTCCATGTCCGCGGCTCTTCTCGACCTAGTCAAGCAGGCAATCATTGGTTTGGTTGCCGGCATTGTCCTCGGATACGCGACTGCGATGTTGATCGCTCACGAAAGATATGCCTTCCTCCGAGAATACATGCCCGTCGTGTCGCTAATGGCGGTCGTCGGAGCCTATCTGACTGCCGACGGCTTCCAGGCAAGCGGGTTCATGGCGGTCTTCACATTTGGGATCGTAATAGGCAACAAGGACGTGTTCGGCTTCTCAACAAGCCCCCGTGAACAGCAGCAGCTCGACGACTATGTGATGACGACAGCTCTTATCATGCGCATGTTCATCTTTATCCTCCTGGGCGCGCAAGTCGATTTTGCGCTGATGAACAGATACCTTCTAAGCGGCCTAGCCGTTGTTGCGGTGTTCATGCTCGTAGCGCGTCCGGTTACGGTGTTTCTATGCGCGCCCCCCGACCTGCGTGCAAAGTGGTCATTTAAGGAACTGCTGTTGATGTGCTGGACGCGTGAGACGGGCGTTATCCCTGGGGCGTTGGCTGGACTGCTCATGGGTCTGGGGGCGCCGGAGGCGAAGGTTATCGCCTCCGTCACTTTTCTCGCGATCCTTGCGACCATTCTGATTCAGGCCACGACCACTCGCTGGCTCGCGGAAAGACTCAACTTGCTGATCACCGATCAGTCTTGAGACGAGACTTGGAATGGATTTGCTGGTTGCGACCGCCCTCCCGTCGCTTCATTGCAAACCGGTAGAAACAAAGATGGACTGCCAGGGCGGCTCCAATGCGTCGACACCCATCGAAATACGGCGCGTAGCAGCCTGAACGGCAAAAACATCCATTTGTGCACTTGCCAGCTACGCTTGCGTCCAGTAACGCACCATTGGCAGAAATGTTCACAGTTGTTTCGGAGGATGTGATACATGTTTTCGCCAAGTCGAGAACGCGCTCGCGCTACGATTTCTGCATTGGAAAAAGACCGCGAGGAATGCGCACGTGCGACAACGCGTTCCCCGTTGGCGAATCGTTCAAGCGACACTTCCTCAACGGCGCCGCTTTCCCATCCGTCGCAAAGACCGGCGTAATGCACTACTCGTCCGTTCCCCACGTAAATGCCGTGATGCGCGTAGAGAATCCGGTCAGTGACCACATGGGTGCCGGGCGAAAATGATGCGTCAAGTTGCATACTCAGCGCACGACGCAGGAACAGGAGCAGAGCACGGCTGACATGTGGGTCTCCGGGTGACGGGCGAAAGAATGCAACCAGCACGCTTGTGTACGCCTTCGCCGGAGTTGTTGCGTCGCTGGTGCATTCGAGAGTCTTCCTTGCGAGATATGGGTGCAGTCTAGGATGGGCGTGCAGCAGCACTAATTCATCCCGAGTCCAGATTTGTTTCATTCGTTTCGGAACCGAGCTTCGGAAATTCGCGAGAGGCCCGTCGAGGGATCCCCAACAAATCCGCCAAGACCGGACGTACTAGCACACTATTTCGGTTGCGCTCCGAAGCGATAGACGAGCTTGGCGTTTTCGCTCGCCACTCGACGTGCGATCTCTAGCGGCAAGGCGTCAACGAACTTGCGAGCCAATGCCAGATGCTCCGGTGCATCGTCGAAGAATTGGTCGCTACCGATGAGGAAACGGTCGGGAAAGTCGCTCAACAAGGCGAGCCAGCCAGGTTTCAAGTTTCCATCCAGGTCGAACGGCGATGTACGCTTCGGAGCGCGTTCATCCAGTTTGATGCTCATGTAGAGATTGGGATGCTCGTTCAGCAGCCTTCGCATCAGTGGCACCGTGCGCTCGCCCGTGTTGTCCCAGCCAGCATGTGCCCAGACGATGCGTGTCTTCGGGTTGTGCGCGAGCAGGCGCTCCAACCCTGATATGTTTTCCTTCAAGTTGGCCGGATTGGGACCAAGGCCCGAAAAGCGCGTAGGCATCGGCATATCCTGTGGAACGGCTTCCATATGAATGTCGATCGGCATATCGTGCTGCGCCGCGATGTCGGTAAGCAGGAGCAGCAACGGGTGATCGGGCGCAGCCGATTCGTAGGGATGATTTCGTATGCCGAACGAAAAGTGTTCGGTGGCGAATTCGCCGTAGCCGGCGGCACCCGCGTTTGCGATCGCTTCGGCTTCGTCGCGAAAAGCTTTGGCGATTCTTGGCGTGACGTTCTCCGGGGAAACGTCATGCAACATCGAATTCAACGATTCACCCCTTGCGGCGAAAGCCAAGCGGTCGGGATAGACGCGAACCATCGGTTTCAATTCACTCCGCCCATAACGACCGGGGTGTCCGGAAGGAAACGGCGGGGGTAGCAGAATTGTTATTTCCACGCCGAACTCATCCATTGCCCTCACAACTTGATCCGCGCTCGTCGGGTAACCTCGCCTCGCTCCGCGGAATGGGTGAGCATGCGTATCGATGATTGGGATCATCGTCCTGGTCGTCTCGACGGTTCCTGCTGCCGAAGCAGAGAGCGTCGCGACCATGAGGAGTGAGGCTGTCGCCAAGACGCCTGCGAGAAAAGATTTCATCCGATATACACGGACCGGCTTTGCTCATTAACAACCCAGTATCGGCGAACCCGCTTTCCGTCGCAAATCGCGGACGAGCCGGCCGCTTTGGGGTCGAAAGCGGTCTAATACGACAGATCAGCTATCGGCCCAAGGATAGACCCTTCCGCCCAGTCTGCATGGCAAACCGTACTCCGTGGCAACCGGCCAGCTGAGAGCTTACAATCCCAATATCAAATGCAGTACTTGGCGACGAACTCTGATCGAAGCGGGCACGTGCCAGACTCACACGCTATCGTAATTGCACTTCTCGTTATTGCTGCTGGCGACGCACTTGCCTGCCAACCTAATCAGGGAAATTGTGAAACAACGGGTGTTGTCACATCCGCGGGGGCTCTTTTCTCCGCGTCCACAGCAAGCTCAACGCCCGTATTGATTCAGAATTTTCAGTTCGTCCCCAGTTCGATAGCTGTCAAAATCGGTACTACGGTCACTTGGACGAATATGGATAGCGCTCAGCATACGGTGACCAGACCGTTGGAGGGAGGGGTTCAAATAGCTGGGCCTGATAGCGCTGTCCTTGACCGCGGCGATACCTATAGCTACACCTATGACGCCGCGGGATTCTATCCCTATCATTGCCGCATTCATCCGTCCCTGAAAGGTATGGTTCAGGTGACGCCATAGCACAACGGCGCGACGTAGTGGCGCGTTCGTACGTCCTCCGCGCGCGCAAGCAACTGTGTCCGGGGCGCTCACTTCCTTCGAGACAAAGGCCAGCGGTAGTTTGAATCCTTGCGACAACAGCTCAGAAGTTCCCGGGCAATACGAAGGCTCATAGGTCCAGCAACTCGGCTTGGACGCATGTCTGCATGCAAAGGCGACCGATGTTGAAACGGGGGGTGCCGGCCTCGCGACCTATGCGCCGGGTTTGAGATGGAGTCACAGCGCGGCAATCACTGAGCCGCGCCGTGCCCCTATGCGCTTACTGCTTGGGCCCGATGACGGGTCCGGTACCTACTTGAACGTATCCCGGCGGCGCGGCGCCCTTATGTGCCAGACAGAACGTCTTCGCTGCTGCCGCAGCCGCGGTCACTGCCGCGATCGAGTCGGCCGACTGATCGTGCGTCACGACCACCGTGCCACAGTCGAACCCCACGTTGCCCGATGCGTCGGTGCCTGTAACGACGATGAGATAGACGCGACCATTACCAGCTCCATCGCGCTCTTCCCGCAGCCGCAGCGTATTGAGGGCTATGTTCTTAGCGTCGGGCGAAAAGTTGCCGTCGCCGGTCGGAGCAGTGTCGCTCTCGTTGCTATAGACCTTAACCCCGGGTTTGGGATTGGGATCGCAGGTATCGACGATGCTCGCTGCGAGACCCACATTCACCAGGTCGTGGTCCGGAGGCCACAAACTCGCGAGCGCGAGACTCGCCGTCACCTTAGGAGGAGTCGTATCCTGGACCGTCACCTTGGAACTACACGAGTTGGTATTGCCGGAGGCATCCTTCGCATTGCAAGTAAATGTCGTCATTCCCAATGGGAATGTCGATCCCGAAGGAGGCGTGCAACCCTGGTCAGTAGCACCTGGGCAGTTGTCGGTCACGGTGTCGCTGAACGTAACGACCGCCCCGCTCGGACTCGTGCACTCAGCGACCGGCGACGGGCATGTGATGTTGGGCGGCTGCTTGTCGACGACCGTGACGTTCCCCGTGCAGGTGCTCGACGTACCCTCCGGTTCCGTGACGGTAAGGGTCACCAGTGTCGTCCCCTTTGCGTACGGTCCTGCAGGCGCTTGTTTCAGTGTGACGGGGTCGCCGTCCAAGTCTTTGGAACCATTGTCTATCGACGCAACCGCCGCAGTGCAGACGTTGGGATCCGTGTTCACGGTCACGTCCTTGCACGCCGCGATCGGTGGGTCACCCGGCTGGCAAGGGTTGCTTATCGTGGTTCCGTACTGCGCCCTTTTTCCAAAATCATTCGTGGTCCCCGCGACCGCTGACATATTCCCGAAGTTGAATTTGCACGATGCGCCTGTACCCGCTTGACTGAAGTACGGATAGAAGGTGGGAGTGGTCGTTCCTTCGGTCGTCATGAACTTGATCTGAGGGTATCCCTCGTCATAAGTCGTCAGGCTGGTTGTGGACGTCGTCAACGGGCCGACGCCCTTGTCATCGGCGGAACCAATAATGATCGAGGCCGGATGCGCCGCGTTTCCGTCAGGCCAAACCGCTTGGTAGGAGGTGCCGTCCTGGTCGGTATCGGGATTGAAGCAAACGCCGACACCTCGAACAGTGTTACAGGGAAGCTGGCACACTTCCCCCATTGGACACCCCGAGTTATTAAAGCACGCCTGGGTCGTTGTCACGCTGCAGGAGCCTTGCTCGTCCGCGTCTGGCCCATCGGGTAGCTTGGTGCAAGCCGCGTCGCCACACATTTCGTTGTGGCCTATCTCGAAATCGAACGAGACGTTGGGCTTCAGCGTCGCCCAGGGGACGACTTGGCCCTGAGACGCTGTCGCGTACATCGCACGGAAATTGAACGCGGTGGTCGTGCAGTCCGTCTGGTTCGCGTTGTGGACGAAGCCATTCGCGCCGCTCGCCACCATGAAGCCACTCTGTCCAGTCGTCAGGTCGTTGACATCCGTCCGGAGGCCGACAGGAGTGTCCGTAATCGTGACAACGATGCTGTCGCCGTTGTTCATGAGAAGTGGAGTCCCCGTCGACGTCGGAGGAGGTGGCGCTCCAGTCAGCGTGACATATTGCTGGGTGGCTGGCTCCAGGCAATTCGTAGACTGGAAGGCAGTCTTGTCCTGCAAAGTATTGATGTGCAGGCGAACAGACCATTGAGTGGTGGAAAGGGCTCCAAAATTTCGGCCCGGGGGATAGAACTGGAGCTCCAGAAACGCTGCCCCGGCCGTGGCAGGACTGTTCGCGTCACTCACTGGGTTGCATGCGCCATACGGCTTCGAGTTCGGGTCGCACAGAGCCAATCCCATCCAGAGGGCAATGTACAACTCAAAGTTGGCGACGCTGGTTGTTCCATCCTGCGTAGGGTTTGGATCGGTCGCGGGCAGGCTGAACTTCCACTTCATGTTGTAGCCTGACGTGCCGCTGTTCGAGAAGAAAAGCAGGGTCGGCTCAGCATGTCCGATATAGTAGGGATAGCCGTTGGCCTGAGCCTGATCGATGATCTCTTGCGTGGGATGAACACAGATCAGGTTAGCGTCGGGGTCGTTGCAGTCAGGCACATTTTGCGCGATGGCGCCCGAGCACATGATTGCGCCGAAGACTGTGGTAAAACTCGCGATGGCCAACAGCGCGCGCTGGCGGATTGCGCGGACGAACGTGACACGTGTCATAACGCCTCCCCTTTGAATTCAGCCCAAAACGTAACGACGGTAATTACCGCGACGACCACTGAAGTTGAGGCAAATACTAAGAACTGCGACAGCCCATACACGGCGACTCCCCAGAGGCTGTCGATCATGACGGCAGCCACTTCGCTGTGAAACTCAGGCCCTTGGCGTGGCGCAACGCGCCTAAATGCGAGGGCGGCGCCATCCAGGCGCTCGCAAGTCGCGCCTGCCGACGCTGCACGAACACAACCACCACACGAAAGCATCGCGCGTGCCAAGAACACCAAGGTTCGCTGAATCAATCATGTTGGCGCGCGTGAAAATCCTCCGGAACTTTCAATGTAAAACCGTGCGACGTTGATTGCTTGCAAATTGCTGACGAGCAGTCCAGGCTTGACTCGATAGGAAGGCTGATGTGGCAGCGCGACTAGTCGGCCGGCGTAGACGCCTACTTCCAATCTCTAGACTTAACCTCTGACGGCGGAGCCATTGTCATCAGCCTAATCTTATCCAGCGCACCGCTTACACCAACATAAGCGTGTCGGTAGCGCCCATATAGGCGCGGTCGACGCGGGCCAGTGTGTGCCGAGGTAGGCCGTTTCCCGGTTTCGATCGCCGAGCGGCAATGACGACTCAGGCGGGCACCTTGGGCAAATGAGTCATCGCCTCCTCCACCATCGCCTGCGGATACTCGTAATCCTGAAGCTTGCCCTGATGGTAAGCCTCATAGGCCATCATGTCGAAGTGGCCATGACCGGATAGGCAGAAAGCAATCACCTTCTTCGTGCCGTCGCGCTTGCACTTGACTGCCTCCTGTATTGCCACGCATATGGCGTGCGCCGATTCGGGAGCAGGAATGATTCCCTCGGCCTTCGAGAATTGAACCGCGGCCTCGAAGGTCTCGAGTTGCTGGACCGCGCGTGCCTCGATGTCGCCGTGATCGACCAGCGCGCTCACGCTGGGAGCCATTCCGTGATAACGCAGCCCGCCAGCGTGGATTCCCGGCGGCATGAATGTATGGCCCAGGGTGTGCATCTTGACGATCGGAGCCATCGCTGCCGTGTCGCCGTAGTCGAACGTGTAGCGGCCCTTGGTCAACGACGGGCAGCTCGCCGGCTCGGCAGCAATCACTCGCGTTTTCTTCTTCTCCGTGAAATTCCGGTGCAGAAACGGAAAAGTGAAACCAGCGAAATTGGAGCCGCCTCCGGCGCAGGCGATCGCCATATCGGGATACTCGCCCGCTATCTCCATCTGCTGCAGCGACTCGATGCCGATTACCGATTGATGCATGAGGACGTGACCGAGCACGGAACCCAAACTGTATTTCTTCACGCCATTGGAAGTGGCGGCCACCTCGACTGCCTCCGAAATCGCAATGCCCAGTGAGCCATTGCTGTCCCGATCCTTGGCGAGCACGGATCGGCCAAACTGCGTTCGCTCGGAGGGGCTCGCGTACACTTCGGCGCCGAAGTTCTGCATGATGACCCGCCGGTAAGGCTTTTGATGATAGGACACCTTCACCATGTAGACCTCGAGCGGAAGGCCGAAGAAGCTGCAGGCCATGGCAAGCGCGCTACCCCATTGGCCCGCACCTGTCTCGGTGGTCAACGCCTTGGTCCCGGCTTCCTTGTTGAAAAAGGCTTGAGCCACGGCCGTGTTTGGTTTGTGCGAGCCGACCGGTGAGACGCCTTCGTACTTGTAATAAATGTGAGCCGGAGTATCGAGCATCTTCTCCAGACGCAACGCGCGATACATCGGGGTTGGGCGCCACAACTTGTAGATATCTCGCACCGGCTCGGGAATCTCGATCCAGCGTTCCCGACTCACTTCCTGCAAAATGATGCTCATCGGAAACAGCACGCTCAGGAACTCCGGCGTCACTGGCTCCATGGTTCCGGGGTGCAGCACGGGCTGTGGCGGGACCGGCATGTCCGCATTAATGTTGTACCAAGCCTTCGGCAGTTGACTTTCGTCCAACAGAAACTTGTTTTGATTGCTCATCGTCGGTTCCTAACGATTGGTCTCTGGATTCATGACGTCGCGACTAGACCCGCTGGCCCGCAACAACGCGACGGCTCTATGCTGCTAGGGGCGCAAGGCGTTTCTATCGTGCAGTATCTAGCGCCTAAGCGCCATAGGGATAGCGTTACTTCCTGCCCTTAGGCGACTCGAAGGGCAGCGAAGTCGCGCAGCTAGAGTGGCCAGTAGTGCATAGTTGCACCGATAGGCTGGGGATCTGGTGACTATACGAGAAGCTGCGTCGGGCCTGCCGCGCGTGCTCGGGTTGCGAGACGTGGTTCTGCTCTACGCCATCGCCATCGTCGGGCCGCAATGGCTTTCGACGGCGGCGCAAGCCGGTGCTCCCAGTCTCGCGCTGTGGATTCTCGCGCTCGTAGCGTTCTTCGTTCCCTGCGGCTTCGCAGTCATGGAGATGAACTCGCGTTACGCGGGGGAAGGCGGTCTCTATGTCTGGGTCAAGCAGGCTTTCGGCGACCTTCACGGGTTCGTCTGCGGCTGGTCCTACGTCGTTTCCAACCTCGTCTTCTTCCCGACGTTGCTGTTGTTCATGACCGCGGCTGCGGCCTATGGAATCGGGGCGCCGGGACTCAAGGACGATTTCGCCTTCAATGCCGCGCTCTCGGTCTTCGTGATCTGGTTCGTGGTCGTGGCGAACATCTTCGGTCTCTCTCGGGCGAAGTGGATTGCCAATGCAGGCGCTCTTGTGATGGCGGTGGTGCTGGGAGTTCTCGCCGTCGCCGCGCTCGTCTTGGTACGCCGGTTCGGAAGCGCGACGGGCTTCGCGGGAGCTCTCCTGCCCGACCTTTCGGACGGTGCGCTCGTCAAGGCGTTCGCGACAATGATGTTCGGGTTGGTCGGCTACGAGCTGGCTCCGTTGATGGGGGCCGAGATTCGCGAACCGCGGCGCGTGATTCCGCGCGCGATCGTTCTGTCGGGATTGATGATCGTTGCGTTCTACGTGGGAGGAACGTGGGCGCTGCTTGCGGCGCTGCCGAGAGAGCAGATCGACGCGCTGTCGGGCGTCCCAGACGCAATCGGCACGATCGCCGGCAGGCTCGGTGCACCCGCGCTCGGACCGGTCGCGAGTCTACTAATCGCGATCGCCAGCATCGGCGGGCTCGCGGCGTGGGTGACCGGTGGGGTGCGCATGCCCTATGTCGTGGGCGTTGACCGCTACCTGCCGGTCGCGCTCGGCCGCCTGAACCCGCGGTGGCAGACCCCGGTGGTTGCACTTGTCGTCGTCGGAGCTCTTACAACCGTCCTTGTCCTCGTGGCGCTTGCCGGCGCGACAGTTGGCGAGGCCTACCAGGCACTGGTCGACATGACGATCGTCCTCACGTTCGTCCCGCTCGTCTATCTGTTTGCAGCGCTGCCCATGCTGCGTGCGAAGCGCATCGGCGAGCGGGAGGCGGTGCTGCGCATTCCCGGCGGCACTGCGGGAATCGCACTGGTCACGGCCCTGGGGGTCGGATCAACGCTGCTCTCGATCGTGTTTGCACTGGCGCCCCCCGAGCACGGCTCGGTACCGATGTTCTACGCCAAGGTGATCTCGGGTTGCGTTCTCTTTCTCGGGCTCGGACTCGTGTTTTATTGCTTGCAGCCCAATGCCCACGACACGCCGGCGCAGAGAGACGTGATCGATGAGGGTTAATCGCGTCCATCGCACACGGCTAGCGCGGCATCGACCGGATCGAGACCGGTCCCGCCGCGAGCTTGATCCGCTCGCCAGTGTCGACGAGCTTTCCGTCGCGAACCGCGTATACGGCAATGGCGCGTTCAACGTCGAATTGCACAAGGATGGTCTTGCCGTCCTGGCTGAACACGATACCCTGCGCCGCCTCTCCTCCGGGAAGTTCGTTCACCTTGGTCGCCCAATTGTCCTGGATCGAATACAGCGCGATCTTGCCGAGCTTGTTTCGACCCGGATCGCCGGCGAGCAGGTTGGAGCCTGCCATCGCCTGTACCGCGATCCAGCGGCCGTCCGGCGAGATGGCCACACCCTCCGGCGTCGCCGGCACCGAAATCTGCTGCACGGCGCGAAACGGACGCTTGCGCACGTCGACGAGCGTGACAACATCGGCATCGTCGACGGTTCGCGCGATGCCGGTATTGCTGATCACGGCGAAGCGGCCGTCGCTCGAGACATCGACCGAGTACGGATTGACACCGGTGGCAATCTTCTCCTTCGTGTCGCTGACAGTCGTCCCGTCGATGGCGAGCACCGCCGCGCCGTTCTCGTCGCGCAGGGCGACGATCGCCGCCTTGCCGTCGGGCGTGAACGATATCCCAGACAGACGTCTTTCGCCTACCTTGACCTGATTGAGAAGCCGCAGACTCTTGCCCTCGATGGCCAGCACTTTGACCGTGCCGTCGTGGCCCGCAGCCAGCAGTAGCGTGCCGGCGCGATTGATGGACAGCCCGTTCGTGTGCGCTCCAACGTCGACTTTGGCAGTGAGCCGGGGCGGCGTTGCGTCAAGATCTACGACTTGCAGGAAGGTGTCGAAGACCTCTTTCTTGGCGTCGTAGTCGTAGCGGGTCGGCGCGGCGACGACGGCAAGCTTGCCGTCCGGCGTGATCGCAACCGCCTGCGGCGGGCCTTGAACGGTGTGCTCGAGTCCTTCCACGGTCGCCTTGACGACCGGCGGAAACTGCGAGGCGTCGAGCAACACGAGGCTGTCCGGCGGCGCAGGTTGCGGATAGGTGGCGCGACCCTCAACGCGGACAAACTTGCCGTCCTGAGCCGAAACGATGAGGTCGGCGGCTCGCACCGCCGGGCCGATCGCAATGCCGCAGCACAATGCGAACCACAAACCCGATTGAATCCAGCGCATATCTCCCCCTTTCGCGGTCATCGTGGAAATGAATCGCGGTGCCTAGGCCAACGAATCGCAATGCTGCCACAACAGATGCTTCCGTGTGGGTCGATAGCTGCACCGAAGGTCCCTGCCCAGGGAAGACAGGCAGCCAAACTTGGTCGAACGGCTCCTGAACCGGGGCGAAACAATGGCAAAATGAACATGCGCCAGCGTCGACACCTTAGCTCTACCTCACCTTCACGCCGGGATTCGGCTTCCGATGACTCAGGGCGTTTCAAGAATCGTCCGCACGATGTGTCCGATGAACTGTCATCCGACGCTGTGCGGCATGCTGGCCGAGGTGCGCGATGGCGAGCTCATAAGTGTCAGAGGCGACGAAGCCAATCCTGATAGCCGTGGTTTCCTTTGTATCCGAGGGCAGGCGTCACGGGAAGTCATCGGCAATCCCGCTCGCATGCTCCATCCGCTCATTCGCGATCGGCGCAGTGACGAATTTCGCCGAGCAACCTGGGACGAGGCACTCGATCGCATCGTCGCTCGCATCACGCAATCGCCGCCCGAGGCGACCGCGATCTGGCCGGGTCACGGCCAGTTCACGACAAGCTATGGCACCCGTATCAGCGCCCAGCTCCTTGCTCGCTTCGCCAATTTCCACGGGAGCCAGTTCTTCAGCCCGACGATGATCTGCTGGGGATTGGGCGCTTTCGGGCTCGGCCTCACCGGCATGCTCGAGACCAACACCAAGGAAGACATGGGAGAGCACGCGCGGCTCATCGTCCTGTGGGCAGCGAATCTCACAAGCCAACCCAACACCGCCCGGCACTTGCTCGCTGCCAAGCGCCGCGGCGCTCATGTCGTCACGATCGACGTTCGTCGCACCGAAGCCGCTGCCAAATCGGACGATGTGCTGATCATCCGGCCGGGCACCGACGCGGCGCTGGCGCTCGCGCTGATGCATGTGATCTGCCTCGAACGGCGCCACGATGCCGCGTTTGTCGCCAAACACACACTCGGGTTCGAGCAGCTCGCTGACCATGTGCGCGCTTTCTCGCCGACCTGGGCGGCAGAGATCACGGGTATCGAGCCCGAACGCATCGTGGCGCTCGCGCGTCGCTACGCCGAGACCCGACCTGCGATGATCGTCCTCGGCGGCAGTTCCATGCACAAGGGGGCGAATGGCTGGCATGCTGCGCGTGCGATCGCGTGCCTGCCGGGGCTCACTGGAAACGTCGGCATTCCCGGCGCCGGCTTTGGTCCCCGACATGGCAGCGTTGCGCACGGACGAGGCCTCGGCGATATAAGGGCGCCGGAACGGCGCCGGACCGCCGCGCTGCCGAACCAAATGCCTCTGCTTACGGATTCATTGCGCGATGGCCGCATACGCGTGCTGCTGTTGATGGGTACCAACATGCTTTCATCGTATGCGGACGCTTCGGCAGTGGCCTCGGGACTCGAGCGAGCTTCGCTGGTCGTGAGTTATGACCTGTTTCTTAATGAGACGGCTCGTCGATTCGCTGATGTCGTGCTGCCGGGAACGGCATGGCTCGAAGAGTTGGGGTGCAAGATGACGCATACTCATCTCTATCTCATGGAGCCGGCGCTGGCACCGGCAGGCGAAACGCGATCGGTGTACCGCATGGTCAGCGAGCTCGCGGAGCGTTTGAACCTCGATGGGTTCCATCCGTGGGTATCGGAGGAGGCGATGATAGACGCCATTCTCGATCATCCGTGCACCGGTCACGCGACGGTCGCCTCGTTACGGGCCCGAGGCGGCATCGGCGCCCTCGACATATCGCACGTCGCCAACCCGACGCTGGAATTTGCGACGCCCTCGCGCAAGATCGAGTTCTACTCCGAGCAGGCAGAGCGCCTCGGTCTTCCGCCTCTTCCGACGCATGGGGAACTCGTCGAGCCAAGCCGAACCAAGGCTGGCGACTATCCGCTGGCGCTGACTCAGGGCCGCACGATGGCGCATTTCCACGGCTTCTATAACAACGGCCGCGAGCTGCCGACGCTCGCACGTCGTGAAGCTCAACCCGAGCTGTGGATTTCTCCGGCCGACGCGGAAGCGCGCCAGCTCAGGCACGGCGGCGCAATCCGCCTGTTCAACCAGCGTGGCGAATTACGGGCACGTGCCAATGTCACCGATCGCGTACCGCCGGGCACCGTATGGATGCGTGATGGCTGGCCAGGGCTCAACGCATTGACCGGCGGTGGATCAGTGTTGCCGGATGCCGCGGCCGACCTGTTCGATTTTTCGGGCGGGCAGGCGACGTTCGACGCGATGGTTCAGGTGACGTCGGCTTGAGGAAGCAAAATCATCACCGAGCGAATGCCCGAAAGAAAGGGCCCGCTCCCGCGGGCCAAGGAGAGTGAGCGTCCGGAGGAGAGACAGTCACTCGAACCCATCATAGGCAGTTCAGCGTCAGGCGCGCTTTGACAAGGATCAAAGCTACAGTCAAACATCCACCCAACTGATGCTTCATTTGTGATTACAATGTTTTTTAGACACACTGGTCAATTTAGATACAGATATTCAACGGTCGGCCGAAGCTACCTCGCATAGCGAGGAAGGGAGATAACGATGAAAAAATCATTGATGGCGTTTTGCATGCTGGCTGCAATGCTCTTGGTCGCTCTGCCGGGGCTCGTGTTGGCCCAGGCCCCGGATTTTCAGGCGGTTGCCCGCAACCTCGTCCAAGCCGGGATGGTTAAGACGGGGGACAAGGTCCTGATCACGGGAGGCGTACGGGACGCGGCGCTCCTGGAGGACATCGCTATCGAGACGATGCAGGCGGGCAGCCGATGATTACCCTGCAAAGCGACGAAATGACTCGGCGATCGTTCGAGCAGGTGCCTGAGTCGTATGACTCGCTGCCGCAGACGCTTGGCCTCGATATGGTGCGGGTCTTTGACGTGCAGATCGTCGTCGACTTCGGTCAGTCGGAGTCGCTCATGGCAGGGATCTCTCCGCAGCGCCGCGCCGCGCGCGCGAAAGCGAGTGAGCCGGTGGCGCAGGCATTCTATGACAGGAAGCTGCGTTTCGTGAACTTGGGCAACGGCATCTATCCGACGGCGACACTCGCCAAGCGACTTGGCGTCCCGCAGGCGGAGGTCACTGCGGCCTTCTGGAAGGGGGCGGCGGTGCCGGCGGCGGAACTGCGAACGAGGGGGGAGGCGGTGCGCCAGATCTTCGCCGCTGGGAAGAAAATTACGCTGACTCACCCGAACGGGACCAACCTTAGCTTCGCCGTGGATGCGGGTCACGGGATTGTCTCGGATGGAGCGCTCACGCCGGAAAAGGTCGCCAAGGGGACGGCGGCGGGGAGCACCTGGCTTCCCGCTGGAGAGCTCATCCTCCCGGCAGTTCCGGGTTCTGCCGACGGCAAGGTCGTGATCGACAAGGTGCTCTTCGACGGCAAAGAGATCGAGGCGCTTACGCTCGTCTACGCGAAAGGTCAGTTGACCTCGATGACCGCGAAGTCGAACCTCGACGGGCTGAAGGCCGTCTACGACGCGTCCGGTGGCGCGAAGAGCGCGTTTGGCTGGATCGACCTCGGCCTCAACCCAGGCACGCGGCTCCCCGTTGGGACCGGCCGGGTGGTCTGGACTGTGCCGGGCGCCATCACCGTCGGCCTGGGGGACAACCGAGGCTTCGGGGGAACGAACGCGAGCAACTTCGGTTTGGCGACGCAACTCGCGGGGGCGACGCTCCAGGTGGACGACAAGGCCGTCATCCAGAACGGCGAGCTGAAGTAGCGGCGCCCGCGGTTACACGAGCAGTTCGCCTAGCAGGCGCAGCTGACTGCCGGGTTGTTCCGTCCTCAGATTCTCTGACACGCTCCGCAGGCCAGAACCAAATACGCGCCCGCTTCGCGTAGGACTGTCTTCGGCATGAACGGATCAATAAGCGGCTCTCCGGTGTCCTACGAGAGGGGCAAAGGAGAGAACGATGAACGACATTACGAGAGATGAACTTGGATCCCCAAAGCTAGTCGATCGCACCACGTTCCAAGCAGAGCTGGATGCATTGCGGGCCCGAGAAAAGGCCCATACCAGAGAAGGCGACGCCATTGCGGCTGCTCGCCGACGGCTTCCCATGGTCGACGTCGATGGCACCACACCGCTCATTGGCGAACGCGGCGCCGTGACATTATTGGAGGCGTTTGAGGGACGCCGGATGCTCATCGCCTACTACTTCATGTGGCACACCGGGCACTCGGCGCCGGAGCAGTGCGAGGGGTGCACCTGGGTTACATCACAGGTCAGCGAACTGTCCTATATTCACTCTCGCGACGTCACCTTCGCCGTGTTCTGCCAAGGCCCGTACGAAGAGAGCGCTCGGTACCGCGAATTCATGGGCTGGGAGATGCCCTGGTACTCGGCCCATGGCTCGCTCGACACACTCCTGGTTGGACGCTGGGTGGGCATGATGCACCTCGTCTGCTACCTGCGACAGGGATCCAAGGTGTTCGAGACTTACTGGACGACGATGCGCGGCGTCGAGGCGATGGATAACAGCTACCGGTTGCTCGACCTGACCGTCTACGGGCGGCAAGAAAAGTGGGAGGACTCGCCGAGCGGCTGGCCACAACGGTTTCAAGGCAAGCAAAATTTCCGTAGCGATGGACGTCCCACCGCGCAGTGGTCTCGCCTCAACGCAGGGTATTCCGACGATCTCGGCGGCCGGAGAGGTTGACGGCGCGCGAACTAGGCCGGAGGCAATGCACCGCTTCGCAGCACATTCATTCTAGTCAGTAGTCGATGCCGTTGAGGCTTGGGCCTTGCCTTCGGTCCTGTCAGCGAGTGCCATCTGCCTTTGGAGAACACATCGGCATAACCGCCTTCAGCGAGAATGAAAGGCGCGTCAATCGCGCCCATGTGATCCATTTTCATGCTGCCTTTCTTGTGGTATTCCTCGAACCATTCCGGCAGGACAAAGTCCTGCACCCTCACGCCGTCAATCTTGTAGTAGTTTTCCTGAACCGGATCGCAGACCTCGAACGCGAAGAATCCAATTCTGTGTCGGCCCTTGAAGTGGAAGGGGCCGCTGGCGTAGAGGTTCACATTAGGATCAGCGATCATCTCCAGTAGTTCGTGCGAGAGCGTCGAGGTGTATTCACCTTCAGCGTCCATGTCGTCTTTGGCATAGATGTAGCCGACCGGCTTGCCGCCCTCGATGTGAAAACCCAGGTCACCTCCTTTGGCGTGATCCCTTATGACCATCTTCATGTCGAATTTCGTGGCCTCGAATCTGAGGTTTGCACCCCAACCCCAGGCTGGTTCAAAGTCTCGGGTAATCTGTTTCTGCAGCGCGGGCAGGTTGCGCTTTATGTCCGCGTCGGAGACAGTCCGGGAACGATTCACGACTGAAATGGTTGGGTTCATTGTCTTCTTCTCCTGACGCATGGTTCGCGGGATAACTGGACGTTCGTGAGCTAAGCTCCGGCCACAAACGTCATACTGCGAAGCAAGCAAAAGCGGTGTTGGTCTGCCCGCCCATCAGTTGCGGAGCGAAAGCCTTAGGTCGCTGTTTTTGTGATCGCATAAATCATTCCTCCCGCGCCCCCGAATGTGCTCGCAAATGCATTCCAGCCCCCGTGGCCGATGGTCTTGCCGTCGCCGACGTTGCCGGTGCCATCGCGGTTCGCGTCCAAGAACCAGAGCAGGTCTCCATCCTGCGTGATGGCATAGATCACGCCTTCGTCGCCGCCGAACACATTGACGAAGTTATTCCAGTCACCCTGGCCGATGGTCTGGCCATTCGCCACATTGCCGGTCCCGTCGCAGTTCTGATCCTTGAACCAAAGCAGTTCATTATCTGGCGTAATGGCATAGATCACGCCGTCGCCGCCTGAGAAAACGTTTGAGAAATCACTCCAGCCGCCGTCTCCGATGATCTGGCCGTTGGCGACATCGCCGCTGCCGTCCCGGTTGCGGTCCTTGTACCAGAGAAGGTTCCCGTCTCCTGTAACAGCGTAGAGGATCCCTCCGCCTCCCGAGAAAACGTAGACGAAATCGTTCCACCCGCCGTGGCCAATCACCTTCCCCTTGTCGACGTCGAACTGCTGGCTGCCGTACCACAGAAGATTGCCATCCGCGGTAACAGCGTAAATCATGTCGTCCCCGCCGCTGAAGACGTGGGCAAACTGGTTCCAACCGCCACGCCAGATGATTTCGCCCGCGCCCACATCAGCCGTGCCGTCACGATTATGGTCGATGTACCGGAGCAGGTCTCCTTCACCGAAGCGATAGCGTAAACAGTTCACCAAGTTCTGCGAGACGCGTTGCACGTTTCCAGCGTTTGACCGCAGACCCTGGCTCCAGCCGGTTGTACCGGCCGCAAAGACGACGCCGCGATCATTCTTCAGATACATGCCCATCGTGGCCTGCCGGCCGTCGACATCGCGCCAGTCGTCCAGAGTCGCATTGGCAAGGATCATAAAATCCGACGGTGTGGGTGCAATCGGATTGCCTGCGTTGTTGCACACCGCAGCATCAGTCTCGTAGCCCATGATGCCTTCAGCCTCACCGAGCAGATCACCTTGATGCAATCCCGTACCGTCGAACACCCAATGCGAGGGCATCTGGACGGTGTAGCCCTTGGCAGGCAGAGGCGAAGACCAGTGGCCGGCACACCAATTCAAGCCGGTGGTCAGAGCCTCTGCTCGACCGAGCGCTTGCCACGAGTCAGCGAGCCTCACCATCCGCCTGCCATCGAAGTCGACGGGCCGATAACACGTGTTGCCGGTCAAAAACATGACGTTGCCGCCCGCAGCAGCAAAGGCGTCGATCCGGTCGCGCATGATCGCGGACCAGTACTCGTCGTGACCCGCGCTGATGAATAGCTGGTAGGGATTCAACAGCTCCCCATCGGAATGAAGATCGATATTGGTGCAGAACTCGACTGCGTAATTGCGTTCGAGCCACGTGATGATGGGCTCGTCATAAAGGATGTAATCCCAGAGCTGGCATGGCCGGTCGAACGATAGCGGACTGACAAAATCGGAGCTGATCGGCGGACCATAGAAACTGAACCCGCCCCAGGGGTTGTAAGCCTGGTGTGTATTTACGGAGACCTGGCAGAGAATCTTGCTCGTGCCGGGATTCGCCGGTCGCACGACAAACAGCGCGTACGTCGTGTCCGCCTGATAAGTGAAGCGCGCAACGTAGACGCTCGATGCCACGTCCGGCACCTGCCACGAAACGGCTACGGGCCATCCGCAACCATTCGTGGCCGCGTCGGGAGGGGTCGCATAGCTTGCGGGCGCAAACGAGGTCTGGAACAACGGCGATGATCCAGGTCGGACGCTGATCTGCTGGCGGTAGTTGTTCAGATAGATGCTGTCGGCCTGAAGGCCAAACTGACTGTCGCCGTAGCTGAGTTGACTGGAGCGATAGATATCCATGGCGACCTGACCGGCCCCAGGTGTCTTCACGGATACATGAAAGCTGATCTCCCCGCCGGGAATGACCGAGGTCGCCGATGCGTAAGCTTCCAATGGTTGAACCGATTCAGAGGGAAGGTTTGGCATGAGTAATTCTCCCAATAGAAACTGCGTTCATTCTGATGCAAACCCGCCTGGCGCGTCTGGTGACGCGACTCGGATCGATGGCGCTTGACGTGCGGGATTTCCGTCGAGACTTGCCTCGTTCGCTACAGGTACTATAGTGGTTTGAATAGCAACTGTCGCGCAGCAAGCCGGCGGGCGCGACGCGCGAGCACCCCGGAGGCCCGGCGAGCTCACCAACACCCGCAGGAGGTTCCGACCCGGCTGTCACTTTCGCGCGGGTCGACTCTGATAGCACTTGTCAATGAGCATCATACGAACAGCAAGGAGAGGGTGGCTATGGGTAGCGCTTGCGCTGAACATCGCTTCGCCGGCCACCCTGCACGATGCGATGGGTGCGAATCCCACTGCACCCGCCGCCGGCAACCCAATGACACCGCACCGGTACCTGCGCTACGACGGTATCAACACTTACGTTGAGATTGACACCAGTCCGGATCTTAGTGTCGGTGACACGGGCCTCACTATCGAAGCGTGGATGCGTCCCGATGCGCTCGTTTTCTCGCACACCGAAGGATCACGGGCGAACGAGCAGTACGTGCATTGGCTGGGCAAAGGCAAACGCGGCGAGCAGGAGTGGTCGTTCCGCATGTACAGTGCGACCACTCCGCCGGGCCCTCGCGCGAACCGCATAAGCTTTTACGTATTCGACGCACAGGGCGGCCGAGGCTGCGGAAGCTACTTCCAGGATCCTCTTCAACCAAAACAATGGCTTCATGTCGTGGGCGTGGTCGACACGAGCGCGCAGACGACCGCGATCTATAAGAACGGCGTATTGCGACACGTAGATTCGTTTGCTGGACTTCTTACGACTGCCGCCGGATCGGCGCCGTTGCGCCTCGGCACCCGCGACTTTGCGAGCTTCTTTCTTGGAGGGATTGGTCCTGTGCGGGTATGGAAGCGGGCATTGAATGCCGAGGAGGTGCAAGGATTGTTCTTGACTGGAACGATTCCGCGCAATGACTTGGTCGCGGAGTACCTATTCGAGGAAGGACGCGGCAGCACAGCAGCCGACAGCGCCGATAGCCACGACGGCAGCATTTTCGGAGCCCGGCGCGACTCGCGTCGTGGCCCGCTCGGCACCGCGACCGGTGCAAGCGGGGGTGGGTGCTAAGAAACGCATTCGTTCGGAAGATCGTTGGCCAGGGTGGCGCCCGTCAATTCTATGTCCCCAACCGAACATTGAGCGTCTTCTTGAGCGATTCCACAAGCCGGTTCAAGCCACCGCGCAGTTCCTCCTGGTTCTTCCAGAAAAGAACCGGCACGTCGGCCAGGTCGAAGGGCAATTCGGTTCCTTTTTCTGCCGTCAGTATCACGGGCTTCCCACAGCCCTTTGCGTACCCAACCTCGAAGAACACATTGGGACTCGCCTCAGACAAGTCGGCGACGACGAACGCGCTCTTCGCGATGCCCGCCTCGATCCGTGGGTTGATGCGATCGAGCGACACGGTCTCGTCGATACGATCTGCTAAAAACCCATGACCTTTGCAGACTTCGTCGAACGTCCTATACACGTCTCGCCACTTCTTTTTGAACGACATGACGGGAAATACATTCTTCGGCACAAGCAACTGCACGGAGAGCTCGATGACGGCTTTGGCGTAGTGCTCCGGCTCGCTACCGACTTCGTTGAGTTGCTCGTATCGCTCGCTCTTAGCCGGATCTATGACGCGAAGGTGACGCAGTTCTTGGACATAAATTTGCTCGCCGGCGCCCCCGAAACGTGGCACACCGACGATGGTTCTTCTTGCCCAGTGAGCCCAGTTCCTTGCGAGATAGGTGCCTTCGGCTCCGCCCACGAAGATCATGACGTCCGCGTTTTCGATCTGCTCGGGCACACGCAGCTCGGAATGAGACATTTTCCAGTCCGGGAGGGCCGACGCGCGAAGTGTCCCGCAGTTGTGTGCGCGAGCAACATCTCGCTGCCAATAGCTGATTAGGTATCGCTTGGGATCCCGGTCGTTTTCCACCAACCATTGATGAGCAGCCTCCGCGATCTCCTTGTCAACGACGTTCCGACAACCGTTCAACAGTATGTGCCCTTCCTGAACGACTGCGCGGCCAAGCGCCGCAACGAACTGCCGGCAGGAATCCGCGTCAGCAACGTCGCGAAGCGAGCCAGCCACGAAGACTCGCATGTGTTCTCCTTGCTACGATCGAATGCAACAGATCGACATACAAATATTGGTCCGGCAGGGGACTATAGTCAATCGGTGAAAAAAGCTACGACGTTCTGAGTACCGCAGTACCTTGTGCGACGGGTGCTCGACACGTACTACCGTTGCTGCCCGAACTGCGGGCTGCGTCGCTCGCGCAACGAAGCCAGTCCCTCTCGCACATCGGGGCCCGTGAACCCAAGCATCTCAAGTGCGAGCGATGCGTCAAATGTTGGTCCGGCCATTCGGAGCCAGTTATTCAGGCTGTATTTGGTCCAGCGCAGTGCCGACTGCGATCCTTGTGCCAACCGACCTGCCACCTCGCGCGCTTTGTCGACGAGTTCGCTTTCGTCCACACAAAGCGACACCAGTCCGATTCGTTCCGCCTCTGTCCCACTTACCTCGTCGCAGAGCAGCAGGTAATACTTCGCCTTGGCCATGCCGCACAACAGCGGCCATATGACCGCGGCGTGGTCGCCGGCCGCGACGCCCAGACGGGTGTGACCGTCGATGATGCGGGCATTGCGGGCAGCGATGGAGATGTCGGCGAGCAGGCCGACGACCAGGCCGGCCCCAACCGCCGGACCGTGTATCGCCGAGACGATCGGCTTTGAACAGTTGATGACGTTGTAGACAATGTCGCGCGCCTCGCGCCAAACCTGGGCGCGCGTTTCAAAGTCCTTGGCCATCGCTGCGACGAGGTCGAGGCTGCCGCCGCCCGAGAAACCTTTGCCGAGTCCACGAATGATCGCGACCGAAGCCTCGGGGTCGCGATCGATATCGAGCCAGATTTCGGCGAGTTCACGATGGCCGTCGGCGTCGGCGACGGCGAGCTTGCCTTCCTCGCCCATGGATATCTCGAGGACGCCCGTAGAAGGACGGGTGAACTTCAACGTTCGATATTGCGCGTAGCGTTCCATCGCATCCCTCCATGAGGTGATGGGAGACCTTAGATTTACCGATGCTGGCTCGGCTCTGTTCCGGTAATCAGACGCGCGCCTCGCTGAAAGGTCACGTATTGCCATGCCCAGGAAAACGCGACCGCGAAGCGGCTCCGAGCTCCGATCAGGAAATAGATGTGCACGACGCTCCAGAACAGCCAGCCGAGCGCCCCCGTCAGGTGTAAGTGCTTGAGATTGACGACCGCCGCGCGTCTGCCGATGGTCGCGAGGTCGCCCTGGTGTCGATAACGGAATGGGCGAGAGTGCGAACTACCGCGGATGCGCGTTGCGATCACCTCGCCGACATAGCGTCCCATCTGCTTGGCGGCGCTTGCAAGTCCCGGGACGAGTTGGTGGGTCCGCCAATTCACCGCTGCAGCGTCGCCGACGATGAATACATCCGGCAGGCCGGGCACCGACAAGTCCGGGTTGACTACGGCGCGGCCGGCTTTGTCGCGAGCCGCGCCGATCCACGAGGCGGCCGGTGATGCGACTACGCCTGCTGCCCAGATGATCGTGCCTGCGGCGATGAGATTGCCTCGTACTTCGACGCCCTGTGCATGACACTCGGTGACGGCGCTCGAGGTGAGAACTTCGACGCCCATCCGGGTAAGCGTTCTTTGCGCATATGCGGAAAGCGGTTCGGAGAGCGCGGGAAGGAGTCGAGGCCCGGCTTCGATCAGCAGTATTCGCGCGGTGCGAGGATCGATCCTGCGGAAATCCGGCGGCAAGGTCTGACGCGCGACCTCGGCGATCGCGCCGGCCATCTCCACGCCGGTGGGGCCTCCGCCGACGATGACGAACGTGAGCAGCCGCTGCCTCTCAATTTCGTCGTCGGCGAGCTCGGCACGTTCGAACGCGATCAGAATTCGCCGCCGAGTGCGTGTCGCGTCGTCGATCCCTTTCAAGCCGGGCGCGACTGCTTCCCACTCATCGTGACCGAGGTAGGAGTGAGTCGCTCCGGTGGCGAGTACGAGGTAGTCGTAAGGGACCGTCAGCTCAGCCGTCTGCACGACTCTGAGCTGGGTATCGATTGAACGGACTTCCCCCATCAGTACCGTGGTATTTCTCTGGCGGGCTAGCATGTGGCGTATCGGCCAAGCCACATCGGCCGGAGACAGCGCAGCGGTCGCAACCTGATAGAGAAGCGGTTGGAAGCAATGGTGGTTGTGGCGGTCGATGACCGTGACGTCGACGGCAACGGTGCGCAGCGTTTTCGCGGCCTCTATGCCACCAAATCCGCCGCCGATAATGACCACGCGCGGGCGTGCATTCCCGCGTGCGTCCTCGCGGACGATGTCCGTCGTTGCAGTTCCCATCACGTCGCCTCCTTCAGCGCCGCGAGGCTGGCCCGCAGCTCGCCGACCTCTTTGTTCAGCTGTACGAACGCCGCACGTTCGTAGCCGGCGGCGGCGCGTGTCGCGAATTCGCTGAGCATCTCGCGCTCATCAGGATCGATATCGTTGCCATTCTGGTGTGGCCCAAGCAGGGCAATCGCGATTCCCCCGAGCGAATCGCTGCACACGGGCACGGCGAGGCAGGGCGCGAGAAGTTCCGGCTCGAGGCCGGGCCGTTTCCACGCGTCTCCCGGCAGTCGAACGGGTGCACAGCCGTCGATGCTGCGCAGCGCGGCGGCATCTTCCGGTTTCCACAACTCCTGCAACTGCGACCTCTCCCATCCGACGGAATGCTGGCGCCGGAAGATATTGTCGCTCTTGCGAAATACCGCTCCCGAGGAGAGATTAAGAGCCTTCAATGACACGTCCACCAACATGCGATCGATCTCGGCGAAGTCGCGCGCTTTCAACATCGCCGTGCCGGCATCCTTTAATTGCTCCCGAGCTGCGTGGAATCGCCGGTTGAGCAGGCGATCCACTATATGAACGCCGATTTCGTGCAGCCGCTGCAACAAAACCAGTGCGATGGGAGCAACGACCAGCAACCATACCCACTCAGGGATCTGGAAACTCTCCTGGTAATGCGATAGCAGTTCGTGCAGGTTGACGATCGGTATACCAACGGCGAGCGTGAGCACGCTCAATATGGTGCCATAGCGCAGGGGGATGGCGACACTGATGACCCGCCTGTGCAACACCGCTACCGATACGAAATATGCGAGCACTCCGTTGAGCAGGTAGAGCAGTCCGATGACCGGAGTCGACAGCGACGCGCTCAGCCAGTGCTGCAGCAATGATGTCGATTGGGCGATCTCGGCAAAAATGAACGAGGACAACCCGATTGCACACCCCCAGATGACCCATAGCATGCGCTGCTGGTCCTGCGCCGGGAGCGATGGACGGCGTTTCAGCAGAACGAACAAGACGGCAGCGTCGACCGCGTAACCCACGAGGAAGGCAATCGACGTGAGCGTCTCGGTACCGATTCCAAAGGCGTTGGCGAAGCTCGCGAGCCATAGCAAAGCAATGACGGCTCCGAGAACCGGTGCTATCCAGTCGAAGCGTGTCCATCGCCGACTTGGCGCATCGCTGGGAAAGTGCAGTGCGAAAATAAGCAGGCCGGCGAACCCGGCGCCGTGCGCAAGCGCCTCGGCGATCTCTTGCACGAAGACAATGAGCGGCCACTGCTGCAGCAACGCGTAATAGGCGTAGGTCTGCCCCGGGTTGAACCAGATCGCGTAAAGGAAGAATCCCCAGGTCACCTTCCCAGGGTGAACCCAGACGAGCCTGAATGCAGCCAGGATTACGATGATGCCGACAAGAGTGTCGGCCAGCAGAACAACGCGGTCTCCCCAGCCACGCTCGGCGCGAGCCGCCTCCATGCGCACAACCTTTGTCGCTCCGCCGCTGGCTGGCCGGATCACAAGCTCAATCTCGCTACCCGGAAGAACTACTTGTGTGCCCCCCAAACCGCCCAGCACTGAGAGCAGGCTGCGACAGCGCGGCGCATCGAGCGGAGCGCAACGCATCGCGTGCAGATCGATCCGATCGTCGGGCCTGATACCGGCAGTGACCGCTGGAGACTGGGCTGGCGTTGTAAATGGACCGACAACGTCGACGATCACACCATCGTTGTTGGCGACGACTCCGAAGGACGCGAGCGAACCGAATACCCGGTACAAATCGGGAACGATCATCAATATGGCCCAGCTCGCGAGCACTACCAGGAGCAAGCGGCCCGAAGTGATTTTCGGCAACTTCATCGGAACAAAAGATCTCGCGTGACAATCGCCCGCATCTTGGTCATAGTTTTCCCAGCTTATCCTGCATCGAGGTGGCCGCAGGTCGCCTCGATGGGACGTTCATATCATGGGGGAGAAATCCATGTTGCGTAAGGGCCTGATGGCAACAGCGGTGCTTGTCGCGTTGCTCGCGTTGCCGATCGATCCACCGTCGGCACAAATACCGCGGCGCACTACCGGTGTCTCTCTTGATTCAATGGTGGAACCGATTCGGGTCCGGTTCGAACTTCCTGCTCTGGCCGCGGCCGTGGTACAGAACGGCAGGATCGTCGCGTCGGGGGCGGTGGGGACGCGCCGTGCGGGCAGCGTTATTCCGGTCACCCTGGATGATCGTTTTCACATCGGCTCCGACACCAAGGCGATGACCTCGCTGCTCGCCGCGATGCTCGTGGAAGGCGGAAAGATTAGATGGGACTCAACGGTCGCGGAAGTCTTTCCCGAGCTGGTGGCGACGATGGATCCGGGGGTCAAAGCGGTGACGCTGGAGCAGCTGCTATCGCATACCAGCGGCATCCCGAGCGACAACGACGCGTCTGTGAAGCTCTTGCTGCAGTCCTTTGCAGAAGACCACAAGAATCTCGATGAGCTGCGCTACTGGGTAGTCGGGCAATTGGTGAAGCAGCCGCTGCAATCGAAGCCCGGGACGCGATTCGCATACGCCAACATGGGCTACGTGCTGGCCGGCGCGATGCTGGAGCGGGTGAGCGGCAAGACGTGGGAGGAGCTCATTGTGGAGCGCGTGTTCAATCCGCTGGGATTGAAAAGCGCAGGGCTTGGCCCTCAATCGACGCTGGGACGCATCGACGCGCCAGTAGGACATGAAGCGCTCCCGGACGGAACGCTGAAAGCCTTGCTTGCCGGGCCGAACGGCGACAATCCCGAAGTGATGGGCCCGGCGGGCACTGCGCACATGTCTGTGCTCGACTTCGCGACCTGGGCGGCATGGAACGCCGGGGAAGGCAAACGCGGGCCTGCGCTGGTTCGGGCGGAGACGCTACACAAGCTGCACACCAAGCTGATCGATATGCCGCCGAAGCCGGATGCGCCCGTCGGCACGCCCTCGAGCGGCAGCTATGGATACGGCTGGGTCAGCGTGACGCCGCCATTCGCGCAGGAGCCTTTTCTTTTCCACGGTGGCTCGAACGAGATGAACGTGGCGTACATCATGCTCCAGCCCAAGCACGATTTCGGAATCGTCATGATGACGAATGTCGGCGGACAGAAGGCCGACAAGGCGATGAATGCGCTGGGGGAGGAACTCTACAAACGCTTCGGCCCGGGGCGCTGAATGTGCCGGTAGACCGCCGTTAACTACTCAGATGCTATTTCCGGTAGCGGGCGCTTGCGCTCCAGGTGGTAACGCACCAGCGCGACGAAGCGGTAGATCGCATGCACGAACTTGCCGTACGGGAGCGTCAGAAACAACGCCATCACCGCGCCGAGATGAGCGGCGAGCAGTGAGCCCATGGCGGCGGTCTGCCGCAGCGCGAGCAGCGACAGTCCGCTCGAGCCGACCAGTATCAACAGCACGAGGAACGCGAGGTCCATTCCCGTTTGCCTGGGGCTCGTGAGCGCCGAATCGCTTTCGGCTCTGAGCCACAACAATCCCGCCGGTCCGGCGAGCAATCCCACACCGCCGATCGTGCCCAGGATCACCGGCCAACTTGCAAGCGGGTAGGGCGCGGGCCACCGTAGCACATAGTGATAGACCGTCGCGACGCAGGTCGCGGCGAAACACAGCAAGAATCCGTAGAAGGTGAGGTGGTGAAATGTACGGCGAAGGCCCGATGGGCGGTCGTCGGGATAGGTGCAGCCGTCGCCGCCTCCGCCGAGATACCTAAGCGTCGATGCGTCGGCGAGCGCCCCGCTTAACGAGCCCGCGCTCGCGAAATCGCGCGAGCGTTCCTCGGTGTCGCTCCAGAAGCGCGCCGCGCCGATACCAAGTGCGACGACGGCGAATGCGAATGGAACGCCGAACAGCCATGCCATCGCGGCGTGAGGCATCAACGCGTAGAACGCGCCTTCTGCATCCGGGTGTGCGGCGAAGAACGCGCTGCCGCCGGCAGCATATCCGATGCCGGTCAGGAACGCAGCGAGCATCGCTGCAGTGGCAATGCTCAGAACCAGCCCGTTGCGCTCGAAAGCCCGCGCCAGCACGTCAGGCCATGCGTATTTTCGATACGACGCACCGCGGATCTCGGCAAGCATCCGCGGAAAGTTGAGCTCGAACTCGTGCGGTGGCGCGTACTGGCAGGCGTAATAGCAGGCGCCGCAGTTGTGGCACAGGTTGGCGAGATAGGCGAGATCGCGCTCGGTGAAATCCAGCCGGCGCTCGAGTGCAGGAAAGACCGCGCAATAGCCTTCGCAATAACGGCAGGCGTTGCAGATTCTCGCCATCCGCACGCCTTCCGCCACTAGAACGGGTGCAATCGCCTTGGTTTCCTTAAGCGACGGCACGGCGCGCAGCCTCCTCGCCTGCGATGCGTCCGAAGGCGGTGCCGATCGACATCCCGATCCCGGCGAGATATCCCTTGCCCAGCACGTTGCCGGCCATGATTTCGCCGGCGGCGAAGATGTTGTCGGCGGGACGATCGTGCTGCAGGATCACTTGCGCCCGCTCGTCGACCGCGACACCCAGGTACGTAAACGTGATGCCCGGCCGCAGCGGATAGGCGAAGAACGGCGGCGTGTCGATCGGCCGCGCCCAGTGCGTCTTCGGCGGCGAAAGGCCTTCGGTGGCGCAGTCGTCGAGGCGAGTGTGGTCGAAGCTGCCGGGTCGCACTGCGGCGTTGAAGCGCGACACGGTCGAGGCGAGTGCGTCGGCGTCGAGCGAAAGCGCCGTTGCGAGCTCGCGAATCGAAGCTGCGCGCAGCGGCGGATACACCGCCGGCATGAACTTGCCGATCGCCTTGGCGTCGATGATGGAGTAGCCGATCTGATCGGGTTGCGCGGCGACCAGACGACCCCAGATCGCGTAGCGCTTGGGCCAGAAGTCCTCGCCCTCGTCGTAGAAGCGCTCGCAGTTGCGGTTGACAACGATCCCCAGAGACACGCAATCGACGCGCGTGCAGATGCCTCCGTCGAACTTCGGCGCTCTCGCATCGATCGCAACGCAATGCCCCTGCGTAGCATCGCCGATGGTCTTGGCGCCGGCGTCCATGAGCATGCGCAGCACGCGCCCGGTGTTGTAGGGCGTGCCGCGGATCAGGAAGTTTTCAGCGATCGAGCCCCAGGCCGCCTTCAGCCATTCGAGATTCGATTCGAATCCTCCGGCAGCGGCGACAACCGTGCGAGCGCGGACGACATGCTCGATGCCGTCGCGAACGACGCGCGCCGACCGGAAGCGCCCATCGGCGATGTCCAGCCCGGTAACTTCCGTGTCGTAGCTCACATCGACGCCGAGCCGCTCCGCGCTGCGATAGTAGGCGTTGACCAGCGCCTTGCCGCCCCCCAGAAAGAAGGCGTTGGTGCGCGACAACTGCAGCGTTCCCCCGAGTGAGGGCTGAAAGCGCACCCCGTGCGCGTGCATCCAGTCGCGGCAGGCAGCGGTGGAGCGGATGGTGATCCGCGCCAGCCATTCGTTGGTCTCGCCCCCGGTGACACCCAGCAGGTCCTGCCAGTATTCCTCTTCCGAATACGCGTCGGTCAGCACACCGGCCGGCGCGTCATGCATACAGCGCAAGTTGCGCGTGTGGCGGCTGTTGCCTCCGCGGAAGTGCTTCGGCGCGCATTCGAGCAGGAGCACGCTGCAGCCGGCCTCGCGCGCAGTGATTGCGGCGCACAGTGCCGCGTTGCCGCCGCCGAGGACGAGCACGTCGTAGGTCCTGCTCGTGTCCATCACTGCCTTCCCCCAGCGATGCGCTCGGCGCCTTTAGGAGCTTCGCTTGCTATTGGCCGGCAACGGCCGCTCGCATCGCGGCGATCGTGTCTTTTTTAACCCTCGACGCCATCTCGTCCTGCACCGGCAGCATCGCCTTGATCCAGAGCTCCTTTTCAGCAGCCGTCGGCGTATAGATTTCGCTCTTTCCCGAAGCTTTGATTGCCGCGATGGCTGTCTGCTCATCCTTCTCCGCCACCTGGTCGTTAAGCCGCGTCGCATCGCGCATCGCGCCTTCCAGCGTCGAGCGGATGTCGGCGGGCAGCCCTTCCCAGAACGTCTTGTTGACGATGACGACGTAGTTGCTGATGGTGTGGTAGGTGAGTGTCACCTGCTTCTGCACTTCGTACTGCTTTTGAGTGTAGAGGTTGGACAGCGGTCCTTCGGTGCCGTCGATCACTCCCGTCTGCAGGCCCTGGTAGACCTCGGAGAAGGCCATCGTCTGCGGCAGCGCGCCGACCGATTTCATGATCGCGGCGTTCACCTTGGACGAATTGATCCGCATCTTGAGTCCCTTCATGTCGGCAGGGACGTGGATCGGGCGGTTCGCGCTCATCACGCGAAAGCCGTTGTCCCAGAACGCGAGCCCGAGCATGCCCTGCGGCTCGAGTTTTTTCATGAGCGCCGCCGCGGCAGGCGAGCGATACGCACGATGCACCGCCTCGATGTCGGGAAACAGATAGGGAAGGTCGAACACCTCGAACTCGGGAATGCCTGCCGGCCCCAGCTTGCCGGGCACCGGTGCCAGCATCTGCACCGAGCCCAGCTTGAGCGCGTCGAGCTCTTCGGCGTCCTTGTAGAGCACGCTGTTCGGATAGACCTCGACCTTGACCCGTCCCTTGGTACGTTCCTCGGCGAGACGCTTGAACTCGTTCGCCGCCTGTCCCTTCGGCGTGTCGGTTGCGGCGACGTGGCTGAACTTGATGACTATGGGCTGCTGGGCGCCGACGGGAGCGGCAATGACCAGCAACGCAGTAACGCAGCAGGTAATAAGCGGTTTCATCATGGCGAGTCTTCCTTTCGCGGGCACGGATTCCATCGGTCACTTTGCGCCAACGCTTTGCAGCACGCGATCCACCATCACGCCAGACTGGCCAAGATAGTTCACGGGATCGCACAGCTTAGCGAGTTCGGCGCGGCTCAAGTGCTTGGTGATTTCCTTGTTCTCGGCGAGCAGATCGAGCAGCGGGCGCTTTTGCGCGATCGCCTCGCGGCAAATGTCGTACACGATGTCGTGGGCGTATTCGCGGCCCAGATATGGACCGAGCCCCATCATCACCGCCTCGGAGACCACGAGGCCGTGGGTCATGTCGAGCACTTCGCGCATCCGCTGCGCGTCGACTTCCAGGCCGCTCACGATAAAGCGCGCGTGCTTGAGCGCACCGGAGGTGAGGCAGAACGCCTCTGGCAGCGCGATCCATTCGATTTCCCACGGACCCGTCGATCGCTCGTGGTCGGCGACCATCGCATCGAGGAGCGCCGCAACGTGTTGCCGCACCATCGAGATCGCGGCATGGATGTAGCACGAGGAAATCGGGTTTCGCTTCTGCGGCATGGTGCTGCTCGACCCCCTTCCCGGTGCGAAGGGCTCGTAGACTTCGCCGACCTCCGTCTGCATCATGAGTTTCACGTCCATCGAGAGCTTCCCCAGCGTGCCGCCGACCAGGCCGAGGAAGCATCCGACCTCGGCGATAGTGTCGCGAATGGTGTGCCACGCGATCAGTGGCTGCTTGAGTCCCAGCTCCTGCATCAGGCCAGCCTGGGTCTCCATGGCGCCTTTCTCGATCGAGGCGAGCGTGCCGGCGGCACCGCCGAATTCGCCCATGAGCACGCGGGGTTTGAGCTGTGTCAGCCGCTCGCGATGGCGCTCGATCGCCGACAGAAGCTCCGCCATCTTGAAGCCGAACGTGATCGGCACCGCCTGCTGCAGGTTGCTCCGCGCGACCATCGGCGTGTCGCGATAGCGCCGGGCGAGGTCGGCCAGCACAGCGGAGATCGCAGTGAGGTCATCGTCGATCAGTTCGAGCGCTTCGCGAATTTGCAGCACCGCTGCGGTGTCGGTGATGTCTTGCGTGGTCGCGCCCCAGTGGCAGTACTCGCCGAGCTTGTCCCGGCACAGGGCGTTCAGTTGCGACACGACGCCCAGTACAGGGTAGCCGATGCGCTCGGTCTGGCTTTTGAGCTTGCGCATGTCGATCTCGGCGATGGTGCAGTGCCTGACGATCTCGTCTGCAGCTTCTTGAGGAATGATGCCCAGCCGTCCCTGAACGCGCGCAATCGCGGCTTCGATGTCCAGATACTTTTGGGTCCTGTTCTCGTCGGACCAGACTTCGCGCATCGCCGCGGTGCTGAAGATGTCACCGAAGATACTGGAATCGATGATCGTGGATGGCATTTGGCTCTCGCTGGGCTGTTAGGGACGGGCGTCGATGCAGCCCGCAGGTTCTATGTTTCTAGGGACGAATGGTCGCACGGCCGGCGCGGATAGGCGAGGGAATCGAGCACGCGCCCTTCAGTTCTTGGAATGCGTTGCCGACGATGTGAAGCGCGGAGTCTCAACCGGGACTGCTCGCCGGGCGGTTTCGCGCCGGATCGGACATCCCGCTGTGTCTTATTGCAACAGCGCGGCGATGGCGCCTACAACTTGCGCCTGGACTTTGGCGTCCTTGTCGATGTTGATGTGCAGGATTCCGGAGTCGCTCTCCATGTTGATGTTGGAGAGCTCACCTTTGAAGCCGGGATCAGCGGTGAGCGGCGATCCCCAGCCCGGGGATTGATAATAGTCGATCGCCCGCACCACGTTAGACGGCACCGGGTCCTGCATGAATGGCGCGAGAGTGATCAGCAGGTCTACTGGAATGTTGTGCTTGTCTAATTCGCGAGCCATGTCGATCACGTTGTTGGCGCCCTGCGAGTGGCCGACCAGCACGATCCGTCCGCTTCCGTTTGCTTTCCAGTCGTCGACGATTTTCGACACGGCCGATCTCCACTCAAGATGGCCGATGGCCTCGGCCTTGATGCCCTTGCTCTGAAGCTGTTCGGCCATCGCGTCCATCCCGGTGGAGAAAACACCGAACCAGCCGCGGACAAGATAGACGCGTGTTTCAGCGTAAGCGCAGTTGCAGTAGGCGAACGCAAGGGCGAGCAGCACATAGGCGAGACTGAGCCGCCAGCCGACTCGAACAGGCGCGATACTCAAGCGCGCTTCCGGGGACTTCTGCCCGACCGAGATGAAACCTGCCGTAGCGCCCTTGTTCATGTGCTGCACACTCACTGCGCTTTCTCACAAGGCGAGGCTTTATTCTAAATCCTGTTTCCGTTGGCGTACGCTATGCGTTCGCAATTAACCAAGCGTTGTAAATCTGACAAAGATGTCGCTCCTCGCGCTTCTTCCCTTGCTGCTCTCGCTCGCCATTTGCTTCGCCCCAATATGGCTGCTGCGCGGGTTGGAGCATCGGCGTGCGCAGGACTACTTCGTCACTTCCCAGTATGTGCGGCCCGAAGTCATCCGAAATTCGTCGATCGCTTATGGATTGCGCGTGGCTGCTTTGGGTCCGTTGTTCTTGTGGGGTGCGCGCGGCGATCTATGGCCGGCAATCATAGCGGCCACATGCTTCGGCTTGGGCATCTACATGGTGTACATCTTGCGTCGGCCGCTGCTCGCTTTTGTGGACGATGCGCTGAGCCGCGACCAGTCCATCACGGTCCACGAATTCGTTGCGAGGCAGCACGGTAACCACCGGCGAGTCCGCTTGCTGACATCGAGCCTTTCACTATTCGCCCTGTTGGGACTGATGGTCGCGGAGGTACTGGCGGTGGCTGCGGTGCTCAAGCCAATGCAGCCTGACAGCACGTGGGCCGTCTATATGCTGGTGATCGGCGTGATCATGCTGACGGTCTTGCAGGTTTTTCCCGCTGGCCAAACTGGCGCGATGCAGTCGGGTCAGCTGCAACTCGGGATGCTCTATCTGGGACTGTTCGGCCTTGCCGCCGTGTTGTTGTATCTGCAGGTCTCGGCGCTCACTTCCACGCTGCCATACAGCACATTCGCCACCGCGGCGGCCAGCGCCTGCTGCGCAATCATGCTCGCTTACCGGAGCTCGAAATACGTCGACACCTACCCGGTGCGGCTGGCGCCACAGAGCCGGCCCTCGCGAGGTGCCCGTTTTCTCAGCAGGCTCGGCAAGATCTTCAACATTGCATTTTCGGTTCTGCTCATTCTGATCATTGCTCTTGCGATTCTGGGATTCCAAGCAAGAGGCGTTGCACCCATCGTACGGGACACCGCTGCTACGCTGCTGAGCGCAGCACAGATGTCGGCTTTGGAACTCCTCGCCTTGTGTCTCCTGCCACTGTTGTACCCAATCGTGGACGTTACGACCTGGCAAAGACTTGCAGCGATGCGAAAAGCGAACGCTGGCGGCCTTGACCTGCAGCGGCGGCCCACGCTGCGAAGAGTTTTCGGCATGTACGCCGTAGAAAACTGTCTAGTCTGGCTGTTCATGAGCCTGCTCGGGAGTCTCGCGATCGTGACGATTGGAGCACCGGGGGAAGCCGATGTCCCCCAGCGCTTTGTGGCGCAGATCGTGCGGGGCAAGCAAATCGACGTCGTCGCCCCGTCGTTGCTGCTGATCTTTGTGTTCGGAGCTGCGCTATCGACCATGAGCGGGTTGCTCTCGGCAAGCCTGTGCACGATCCGCTATGACGCCTTGCCGGGGCTTTGGCCCGAGATGGCGGCGGGACAGACGCATCCTGCGAACGAAGCAACGGCAAGACGTCGGACACTTCTTGCAGGCGCCGGACTATGCCTCGCGGTCACGGCGGCATTTTGCTGCGCTCAAGCGTCGCTCGATGCGAACTATGCAAGCCGGGTGTTCCTCTCGTTACTGCTCATGTCGTGCTGTGCACAGCTGTCGTTCGCGCCGCTGGTCTTGGCACCGATCATCGGCAGGAGGCGTCGAGGTCGCTCCCAGCCGGTGGGTCCGCGATGGGCGCTCATGATCGTCGGTTTCGCCACCGCCAGCGCCGCAGCCGCGGTAACCTTCTACCTCGCGACCGGAATTGAGGCATGGCTCTGGGCCGCCGTCCCGGTTTGCATTGGATCGGGCTGGGTGATCTATGTTGTTGCGCGTGTTCATGGCGCTTTGCAAGCACGGAACCGTGGGTGACTGAACCATAGAGAACGCTTATGACGCTGTTTCGAACACTAGCGACCGTGCGCCATCACGGAATGGAGCTGACCGACTACGAATTTACGGTACCGCTCGATCACAATGCGCCATCGGGCGAATCGCTGTCCATCTTCGCACGTGGGCTGAGAAACAGTGAGAAAGCATCGGAAACGCGGCCGTGGCTGATCTTTTTGCAGGGAGGACCCGGGTTCCCTGGGCCGCGACCACTCAAGAATTCAGATTGGCTCAAACGAGCGCTCGACGACTACCACGTACTGCTCCTCGACTCACGCGGGAATGGGCGCAGCAGCGTCGTGCTGCCACAGACCCTGGTTCGTCGCGGCAACGCGCGTGCGCAAGCCGACTACCTCATGCATTTTCGCGCCGACAGCATCGTGTGCGATGCCGAGCTCATCCGTCGCCGACTGGTGGGCGAGGACGAACCGTGGAGCGTGCTCGGTCAGAGCTACGGCGGGTTCTGCGCGGTGCAATACCTCTCCGCCCATCCGCACGGCTTGCGTGAAGTCTTCATTACGGGAGGCTTACCGCCGCTTTCGGGAGGCCCCGATGAGTATTACCGCCACACGTATGCGGAGGTTCAGCGCAAAACCCGCAAGTTCTTCGAGCGCTATCCCGCGGACGAGAAGTTGTGCACGAGGATTCTGGAATATCTGCATCGGCACGACGTCGCTCTGCCCACGGGCGGCCGGCTGACGGTTCGTCGCTTCCAGCAACTCGGCTTCATGCTCGGATTCGACGATGGCATGGAGAATCTCCATTACCTGCTGGAGAGCGCGTTCTGCGCTGGCGCGGGAGGAGAAGAATTGAGCCTGCCGTTTCTGCGTGCGCTGGAGAATTCGCAGTGGTTCGAGACCAATCCCATTTTCGCCGTCCTGCATGAAATGTGCTACACGCAGGGAGCCGCGGCACGCTGGTCCGCCGAGCGAGTGCGCGGGGAGTTCCCGGAAATGAGCTGGTCACCCGGCCGAGTACCATCGTTCACGGGCGAAATGATCTATCCCTGGATGTTCGAGGACTATGCGAGACTGCGGCCGCTGCGCGAGGTGGCCGAATTGCTTGCTAGCGAGGAACGCTGGCCCGTGCTCTACGATCCGGCACAACTCGCTCGCAATACTGTTCCCAGTGTCGCCGCGATCTATGCCGAAGACATGTACGTTCCGCGTGCCCTTTCGGAACAGACCGCCGCATCGATCGCCAATATGAAGGTCTGGCTCACCAACGAATACGAACACAACGGCCTGCGTAGCAGTCCCGCGGTGTTCGAGCGCCTGCTTGCGTTGCGGCGGGACCTGGTCTAGATCGGGGCGCCTGGGAAGCCGCTCGACCGGCGTTCTCGCCGATTCATACCGTTCGAGCGTCGTGCCTGCTTTTTAGGTTGGACAGCTAGGACGCGCTGTCCAGATGCTTGGCGTCGCTGGACACATCGATATCGGGTAGCGCGATCGACCACGACTCGTAGACGGCATGCGGCGGCGCCCTCCATCTCAGCATCCAGATATCGGGTCTTTGGAAGACAAGCTCCCCATGCTCGCCAGGCTCGCGAAACAGCGCAAAACCTTGCTGGGCTTCATTGGGTAGTCCGCAAAACATGATAAACGGATCCCAGATTGCCAGATACGAGTAGGCAATTGACAACGCTTCATCGAGGCATCGATGCGGCCCTTGCGGAATTGCGATGGGACGACAAGGGCCCTGAGGGAAGAGCGCAAGAAATTGACGCCACGTCGATTCAACCGCCATGGGCCAGTCGACAAACTTCACTTCGCTTGTCCGGGTATTCACGCTTCCGCGGTCAACGCGTCGAGATACTGCCCGACCGTCGATGGTCGCCAGCTGCAAACCGCTGGATGCACCTCCCGCATACACCGTCTTGCGCAACGTTGGCTCGCCTTGAGCGTCGCGCCCGATGATCAAGTAGGCGCGCGCGTCGCCGTCGGGTAAGAGTTCATAACCAAACAGCCCACCTTCGCTGATGGGCAATAGATCGAGAGTGGGATTGGCGTGGATCGGGAACCTGCTTGCGCCAACCAACAAGTCGCGCCGAAGACCCGGCAGGAAAACCTTGGCCTCAGAAAGTCGAGGGCAGGCCATTGGGCGCATAGCTACGTCCAAAAGGAAAGAGCGCAACACAAATCGCATAGCCCCGCATAGGGGGGCTTGCGGCCGAAGTCACAATCTGTAGACTACTCTTGTTGCGCCAGAATCGCTAGCGCAACGCCACAAGCGCTTCCTGCGCCGCGTGACAGTTGCTAGAGGTTCGGCCAGATGGGTTGTTTGGCGGTTCTGGAATGACAACATCGGCGGTCGGTCGTGTGGTTGACGAGCATCTGGCCGGCATTCCCACGCTCGTTGTCGTTCTGCACGACATCTGGCAGCAGTTCGACGTCAAGGGCGCCATGTCCAACGATCAAACGCCATTCCTTCTCACCTATGTCGAACGTCCGCGCGCGCGGACTGGGCGCGGACAGCAGTCGGACGCGACGCGAGCGCGCGATGACTATGCAGTTAGGAATCGCCAATGACAACTGCTGCGAACGGCAGTGTCGTCGATAGCAGCGGGGCAGGCCTGCAGGGCCTCAGAGTCATTCTCGAAAACGCATCGAGCCTCAGGGACCACGAGGTTCTCGATCAGCAGGTCACGGATTCCAGCGGCAAGTTCTCGCTCAGCTACAAGAAAGATTTCGACAATGGCGACGAGCCGGGTAAGCAGGCTCGACAACTGCGACTTAGCGTCCTGCTCGGTCAACATTCGCTCAGTGAAATCCTGCGGACCGACGTCCCGGCCGAGGACCAGCTGACCTTCGACCCGATCATCCTCGCGCCCGCCGAGGCCGATAGCCACTGGGCAACGCTCGGAAAGGAGGGTGAGCCGTCGCGCCTGACGCAGGGCAACGCGATCCGCTGGCTTGCCGACAACGTAGACGGCTGGAAGCAGGTGGCGGAAGTCATCAAGCACGGGACAACGCTCGACGTGATGCAGCTTGACATCCAGACCAACAAGTTCAATGCCGACCCAACCCATGAGACGCCGAACATCGTGTTGCAATTTGACGGCGACTCGTCCACGCCCCCCAAGCCATACGACAGCCGGGTGCCACGAGTCATCGGCATCGCGGACGATCGCGTCGAGCGCCGCCTGCTCGAGGCGAGCATGCGTGGATGCATCGTGCGCATCCAGATTCCCAGATGGCAGGCGGACGTCCACGCGCTGATGGTCGTCGGTGCGGCGCTGATCATCGCGCTAGGCGCCATTTTCGCGCCATGGTTTCTGATCATCGCGGCAGCCGTCGCCGCGCTGGTGGCCGGGGGAATCGTAGTCGCGGACCACTACCTTGCCAAATCCTTCAAGGCGCCCGAACTGACGCAGTGGTTCAACGATGCTGGCCAGGACGCGAGGAACGTGCGCGTCCGCGAGCTCAAGCTGCGATCGACCTTCGTCACCCACGCCAAGATCGTCCTGGATCGCGACAAGGAGGCAATCGTGCTCGGGTCGCCGTTCGACCAGGACTATTTCGATTCACTCCAGCACGTCATCGACGAACCACGACGCGGAGCCACGCCAGCCAAGGGGCCGATCCACGACGTCAGCGTCGGCGTGCGAGGACCCGCGGTCGCACACCTGCAGGAACTCTTCGACAATCACTGGAACCAGGCGGACCCGAGCGATCCGCTGACCCCGCCTGACTCGCTGCCGGCGATAACGACGGCTGGCGACGGCGAGATCATCACGCCGGCCCAGGTCGTGCGCACCCTCGACCGGCAGTTCGCTCCGGAGACCAATGGCGAAAAGGGAGTGCTCGAGGCGTACCTGCGCGGCATCCACTTCGCCGAGCGTTTCATCTACATCGAGAACCAGTACTTCAACAATGACGCGATCACGCAAGCGTTGATCGACGCGCTCAAGGCGAAGGCCGCTCTGCAGCTCATCCTGCTCGTCAACGTCACCCCTGACATGCCCTTGTATTCGAGATGGCAGCAGGCTGCGATCCGCCGCATCATCGACTCGATGGGATCCTCCGCCAAGACTCGTGTCGGCGCGTTCACCAAGTGGACTCACGCGGCGGCGGACGCTACGCACCCGAAGCCGCGGCTGATCGACAACTATCTGCACACCAAGTCCGCGCTGATCGACAACCGCTGGGCCACGGTTGGCTCAGCGAACCTCGATGGCGCTTCTCTCGACTTCGTCCAGTACGCGCGAGCGCTACTCGATGGCGATCTGCGCAATACCGAATGCAACATCGTCGTCTACGAGGAGACACCGGCAACACCCTCGCCGGTGGACGCACTGCGGCGCAGGCTGTGGTCCGAGCACCTCGGTTTGTCGGGACCGCAGGATACGGCGCTCGACGACGCGCCGCAAAAGGACTGGCTCCAACTCTGGACGCAGAAGGCCGAGGAAAAACTGGCGGGCCTCGTGGTGAATCCGAACGTCGTGAACCCCGCCCAGATCCTGCCCTGGCCTTCATCCGCGTTCGAGGAGGAGTTTGGCAAGCACATCGTTTCCGATTCGTATCTCGCGACGCTGTTCAGCCAGGACCATCAGAACAGCGCCGCGCTGGTCTCGCAGTTCGATCTGATGCCGGCCGGGCCACCGCCCTTCCCGTTCACGTACAAGTAGCGAACGCGTCGGGCGTCGATCCGCATGGCCGATACGCTCAGTCAACTCGCCTACGAAGGAGGCCGCCTGCTGCGGCTGTTCGGCGCGGTGGTTTCGGCCGACGGCGGGCCACGGCGCTTTCTGAACTCGTTGGGCTGGGATCTGCCGCCCGGCGTCGAGGACATCGGCCTGGCCGCGATCGACTTCACCGCTTTGATCGCGAAGATCGAAAGCCTTGAGGAGGCCTTGAGCACAGGAGTGAGCGGGCTCGAGCTGGATGCGAAGTTTGCCGACGTGCTGGTCGAGCTCGGACAGGCATTCGTTCACCTGCGGGCAGCCGTGGCCGGTCTGAGCGCGACCGGCGACTATCTCGACAAGACGCAGATCAAGTCACAGCTGCTGCCGCGGCTGAACAGCTTGCTGGTGGCGGGGCGCGTCGGATCGTACTCGCCGCTCGCCTTGCTGGTACTGCAGCTGTTTGGCGTCGTGACGGTGAGGCACTTCGACGCGGACCCGAGCATCTTTCAGGTCGAGCACGCGCGCACGAATTTCGATTGGGATGCGCTTGGCCGGTTGTTCACCGATCCGCTCGGCCTCATCGAATCGCGCTACGGATGGGGAACGCCGGGCTTCGACGGCCGCGCGTTCGTCATCAACCTGAGCGCGCTGGTCGAGGCGCTCGGTGAACCGGCTCGCGTCCGCGACTTGCCACGTCGCGTTGAAGAGCAGTTGGCCGGACGATTCATTCCCGAGGCCGATACCGATCCCGCGCCGCAGCTCATCGCGAGCCTCGTTCGCGGCGACGACGCAAGCGGCCTCGATGCAGGCATCTCGCTGTTTCCGTTGCGCCCCTCTGCGGCGGGAGCGAGCGACGGCGGCCTCGCGATGCATCCGTTTGCCTATGGCAGCGCAGACCTCAAGTTCCCCTTGTCAAAGCAGTTGACGCTCGAATTCGAGTCGACAGCGGCGCTCGACTCGGGCGTGGTGCTCCAGTTTCGACCTGGCCAGCCGCCGACCCTCCACGCAGGGCTGGTCGGTAACACCGGCATCGTCAACGGCATCACCGGCAATGTCCTGGTGCACCTGTCCAACGCGGCGGCGACGGGAAGCACCCACACGCTGCTCGCGCTCCCAGGAGCGGGGATCGTCGAGACCGAGTCGATTTCGTTCGGCGCCGGGGTCGAAGTATCCGGCGGCGCATTCACGCCAAGCTTCGTCGCCCAGTTGAAGGGAGGGCACGCGGCGTTGAAGGCCGACGGCTCCGATTCGTTCATCGGATCGCTGTTGCCGGCCGACGGAGTCGACTTCAAATTCGACATCGGCATGCGCTGGTCCGGTGCGCACGGTTTCAGCTTCGAGGGCTCCGCGTCGGCCGAAGTCGATCTGCCTGCGCATCTTTCGATTGCGGGACTCAACATCGACGGTCTTCATCTTGGCGTTACGCCGTCGGACTCCGGCATCGCTTTCGAGGTGAGCTTTGCGGCGAGTGCGACCATTGGACCGCTGAGCGCCGCGCTCGATCGAGTTGGTGCGCAGCTCACCGTTGCCTTCCACGATGGCAACCTCGGTCCGATCGACGTCGGTCTCGGCTTCAAGCCGCCGTCGGGGATCGGTCTTGCGCTGGACACGCAGGGGGTGGTGAGTGGCGGGGGTTTTTTATTTCACGATGCGGTGACGCAGAGCTATGCGGGGGTGATGCAGGTATCGGTGTATGAAGTGCTGACGCTGACGGCGTTTGGGTTGATTGCGACGCGGATGC
>DATFSE010000125.1:0-50773 GCA_035262745.1 Casimicrobiaceae bacterium
CTGCTCCGTATGTAGCCGCGTTGCTTCAGGGACTAAGCGAAACCGGATTTGTCGAGGGGCGCAACCTGGCGATCGAATCCCGCTGGGCGGAGGGCCATTACGATCGGCTGCCCGCATTGGCCGCCGATCTCGTCGGCCGCAAGGTTGACGTGATCGTCTCCACGGTCGGCACCCCTTCGGCACTCGCGGCGAAAAGCGCAACCTCAACGATCCCGATCGTCTTCAGGGGTGGCGCCGACCCGGTCGCAGACGGGCTGGTCGCAAGCCTCGCCCGGCCGGGCGGCAACCTCACGGGGGTCAGCATCGCGGACGATCTGACGGCCAAGCGGCTCGAGCTGCTGTCTGAGCTGGTTCCGCGGGCCAGGGTGATTGCCCTGCTGGTGAACCCGAACACTCCGGCCGCCGAGCGCGTCATTCGAGACGTGCAGGAAGCCGCGCGCACGAAGGGGTTGCAGCTCCATATCCTGAAGGCCAGCACCGAAAACGAGATCGACACCGCCTTCGCCTCCCTGGTCCAACTGCATGCTGGCGCGCTCGTCGTCGCCTCGGATCCGTTCTTGAGCAGCCGGCGCGAGCAGATCGTGGCGCTGGCATCGCGTTACGCCGTTCCGTCGAGCTATGCGTGGCGTGAATTCGCGGAAGCCGGCGGCCTGATCAGCTATGGACCAAGCCTGACTGCTGCCTATCGCCTGGTCGGCGTTTACGCAGGAAAGGTCCTCAAGGGCGCCAAGCCCGCCGATCTGCCGGTCCAGCAACCGACGACCTTCGAGCTGGTCATCAACGTCAAGACCGCCAAGGCGCTTGGTCTCACTGTGCCGCAGCGGATGCTGACGCAAGCCGACGAAGCGATCCAGTAATGACCCAACCGGCCAAGCCGTTCACGACGCAGGAACTGGAGGAGCTCGCCGAGCGCACGCTCGCGCACTACTGTGAACGTGCGGAGGAATTTCGGGAGGGCACGCGCGACCACGACGTCAGTCAGAACATTGCCGCGCTGCTGGAGCATATCGTCGGACCAGCACCTTTCACGATCCTCGACTTCGGCTGCGGGCCCGGGCGCGACCTGGCGGCGTTCACGCGGCTCGGGCACCGCGCAATCGGATTGGAAGGCGCGGCGCCGTTCGTGGCAATGGCTCGCGAGGCGACCGGTTGTGACGTGTGGCAACAGGATTTTCTGAAGCTCGACCTGCCTGACCGCTATTTCGACGGCATCTTCGCCAACGCCGCGCTGTTTCATGTGCCGACACAGGAGTTGCCGCGCGTGTTGGGGGAATTGCGTGCCGCGCTGAAACCGGAGGGCGTGCTGTTCAGCTCGAACCCGCGCGGCAATGACGAGGAAGAGTGGAAGCGCGGGCGCTTCGGTGCGTTTCACCGTCTGGACACCTGGCGGAGTCACGTGACCGAAGCGGGATTTGTCGAGCTTGCGCACTACTATCGGCCGGCCGGCTTGCCGTGCGAACAGCAGCCCTGGCTGGCGACCATTTGGCGCAAGGCTGTCAGCGCCTGAAGCAATTCGCGCGGCAGTCGACGGGCCTTATCTCGCTCCGAGGATATAGCGCCACTCGCTTTCGCCTGACGGCGCGGCGCGCGACAGGCGTTTTTCGAGCCGGCGGCTCAGCCATGAGCCGGCGTAGCAAATAGCGAAGAAGAGGGCACCGACGAGCGTGAAGATCTCGAACGACGCGAGCGTGCGTTCGACGACGTGCTGGCCGGCGCGCGTCATTTCGAAGAAACCGATGGCCGAGGCAATGGACGTGTCCTTAACAAGGATCGTGAATTGGCCGACGGCAGGAGGAATGATGCGGCGAAGCGCCTGCGGAATGACGACAGACGCGAGCACTTGGCGAAACTTGAGCCCCAGCGCGAGCCCCGCGGACCATTGCTCGCGCGATATCGCCTGCACGCCGCCGCGGACGATCTCGGCGAGGTAGGCGCCGTTGTTGAGGACGAGCGCGACCGTCGCGGCGGTGAATGCCGAAGGGTTCCAGCCGAGGAGCGGCAGCCCGAAAAAGATGAAGAACATCTGCACCAGCACGGGCGTGCCGCGGAACAGCTCGATGTAGGCGACGCTCAGCAGGCGTATGGGAAGTGGCGCGTAGAGTCGCAGCAAACCGGCGATCGCTCCGACTGCGACCATGAGCACCGAAGCGAGCGCGGCGAGACGCACTGTCGCTCCCGCGCCGCTCAGGATGTAGCCGAAATTGTCGACCAGTACGTTCACGGTGCCGTCGTTACCGAGGCTTAAGCAGACGCGCTTCGATCAACCTAAACAGCCCTGCAGCGGCAAGCGTCAGTGCCAGATAAGCCAGTCCCGCCATCGCGTAGAGCTCGAAGGAACGATACGTCTGCGCGACGATATCGACGACGCGATAGGTGAGCTCCGCGGCGCCGATCACGGACGCGAGCGACGAGATCTTGAGCATCACGATGACCTGTCCGCCGAGCGCCGGGATAGCGCCGCGCAATGCTTGCGGCAGGACGACGGAGCCGAAGACTGCGGCTTCGTTCAATCCGAGCGCTCGCGCGGCCTCGATCTGCCCGCGGCCGACGGCCTCGATGTTCGCGCGCAGGATCTCGATCGCGTACGCACCGCAGTAGAGCGACAGCGTGGCGAGCGCGGTTGAGTTCGAATCGAGCCTCAGCCCAAGCTGCGGTAGCCCGTAGAACACGAAGTAGAGCTGCACGAGCATCGGCGTGTTGCGCACCACTTCGACGTACGCGCGCATCGCCCAGCGCAGCGATGCGATGCGGCTCACGCGCGCAGCAGCGCCGGCGATGCCGATCGCGAAGCCGATCACGATCGACAGACCGGCGAGCTTCAGCGTGTCGACGACGCCGGCGGCGAGAAGCGGAAGCGAGGAGCGGACGACCTCCCAGGAGATCGCGTAGCTCATTCGCCTAGTGCAGGCCCCACTTGGTGAGCGACTGATCCAACGCGCCCGACGCCTTCATCCGCTTGAGCTGATCGTTGATCCAGGCGACCGTCTCGGTGTCGTCCTTGCGGATGCCGACCGCCCACGGCTCCTCGTTGTAGAGGCCGCCGACGAGCTTGTAGCCGGGATTCTTGCTCACGAACGGCTGCATGAGCGCGATGTCCTGCACGACGGCGTCGACGCGCTTCGCCTGGAGCGCGGAGAACAGCTCGCTGATGTGCTCGAGCTTAAGGATCTCCGCGGGCGCCGGTGAGAGCTTGGAGACGATCGTGTCGGCGGTCGAGCCGCGCGTCACGCCGACCCTCTTGCCGGCGAGCGTGGCCATGGTGGAGATGTCGTTGGTGTCCTTGGCGACCATGATCGTGTAGCCGCCGGTGTAGTAGGGATCGCTGAAGGAGATGGTCTTAGCGCGCTCCGGCGTGACCGACAGCGTGGCGATGACGATGTCCACTTTGTTGGTGACGAGGAACGGAATGCGGTTCGGCCCGCTCACCTCAACGAGATCGACGGCGTCAGCGCTGCCCAGCAGTGCCTTGGCCAAATCGCGCGCCATGTCGATCTCGAAGCCGACGACCTGCTTCTGCTCGTTCACGTAGCCGAAGGGCGGGAAGTCGTACTTCACGCCGACGATGAGCTTGCCGCGCTTCTTGGCGGCAGCGATCGCGGAAGAGTCCGCGGTTTGCGCAGTGCCGTCCGCGACGATTCCGGCGAGTGCCGCGACGAGGAGCAAGCCGGCCCAGATGATACGAGATACGCGAATCATGAAACTCCTCCCCCCAAGTGATCGTTCGATGGCCCCGTGGCCCCCATCGTAGCCGAATTCAGCGCCACGCTTCAGGTGCGATGGTCATGGCTTTCAGCTTTTTTTCGTCCAGCTCGACACCCAGCCCCGGCGCTCTGGAGAGATGGGCGCGGCCAGCGCGCAGCTCGATGCCACCGCGGAACGGCGTGTCGGCGAACCACAGGAAGCCTTCCAGATCGGCTGGGTAGGCATCACGAATGGTCGCCGCGAGATGGGCATTGGCGGTGTCGCCGAGCAGCGTGAACGGCATTGTGTCAAGGCTCACGCCGATGCCGGCCGCCTCGCAGATCGCGACGACCTTTCGCGCGGCGCCGAGTCCGCCGACACGGTTGAACTTGAGCACGATCCGGTCGGCGGCAGCGCGGCGAACGATCTGGATCATCGCCTCGGGCGAGAGTACCGATTCGTCCAGCACGACCGGAATTTTCAGTCGCTCCCGGATGTAGCGATGTCCTTCGAGATCGAGATGGTGCAACGGCTGCTCGAGAGAGAGATTGGCGTGGAAACGATCTCGCTGGATCTCGTCGATGATTCGTACCGCCGCCTTGGCATTGCTCCAGGACTGGTTGGCGTCAGCATCGATCGCGACGCCGTCGGGAACGGCGCGCAGCGCGGCGATGAGTTTGTTCTTTTCAACTTTCAGCGACTCGGCCGACAAGCCCTTGCCGCGCACGACGTTGCCCACCTTGACCTTGAGGCCGCGGTAGCGCTTGCGCACGAAGGTGCGGCAAAGCTTCGCCATATCGGCGGGCGAGTCCCCGTAGACATTTGTTTGCAGGTCGAACTCGGTCCGATAAGCGCCGCCGAGCAGCTCATAGACCGGGCACTCGTACGCCTTGCCTGCGATGTCGTGCAGCGCAATATCGATCGCAGCGCGCGCCGGCTGGCACGCCGGCGGGTGCGCGCCCGAGACGCTGTCCATTCGCCGATGCGCATCGACCCGATCCAGCGGATCGGCGCCATCGAGCGCCTTCGCGTATCCGCGCAGCCAATCGAGCAGCCCATTCATCGTCTGGTGGAAGTACACCGTTCCGGCGGCGGCTTCGCCTAGCCCGCTGATGCCGGAGTCAGTCTCGATCCGGACGATGACGGTGCTGCTGCTGGGGAGGGCCGTCGATTGGTTGGCGGCGTAGCCGGGTTTGACGGCTTTGAGGCGGAGGGGGAACGCTTGGAGGCCGGTGATCCTCATGGCGCGATGCTACTATGCGGCGCCCTTACGACTCGCTTTGGCGGAGCGCATGAAGCCTATCGTGCGCTGGACCCAGGTACTCGCCTATAACTACGGCGTATCGCGGATAACCGAGCATCGCGAAGAGTTGAACGGTGACCACATAATAACGGGTTCCATCTACTTCCGCGGTTGACGTTGTGATGAAGTGATCGTAACGCGTTTGCTCGAATGGCCTTATGTCGCCACCAATCAGGTAAGGAAGCGTATCTGGCGTTGATTTGTCGAGTATGAGCGGAGGAAGTCTATGCCTGAAGTTGTCGATGCCCACGAGCGCCACACCGAAACCATGCGCTATCTTCGCCAGAAATAGTAGGAAGGCAGAGGGGTTAACTGTCGGTAGTTGCAGCCCGCGCTTTCGATTCAACCCATACTTGGCTGCGATGCGAACCAACTCCGTCTCCGAATTGCAGAAGCGTGTGGTGACCTCGACGGTAGAAGTAGGTTGCTCTCCGAGCAAAATTCCCGGCGGCGGTAAGCGTAGTTCATAGTTAAGCCCGACAAAGTCACTAGCTGGCACGCTGACGGGCTGGGGTTTGCCGACCTTGGGATCGCCCATTTTCCTGAACGCCATTTTGTAGGGACCCACTTCGGCATCGAATTTTTCGTTATCGAACTCTACGATAGCGGTATCGACGTTCTTACGACTCTTGTTCTTTCGGCTCAGAGTTGCGAGTCCGAGTTGCAATCGTACGGGGAGATACATGCCTCCGGTTATCATTTGCTCCCATCTATTGATATGGTGGGCGCATCTGTCACAACAGGCATCTGGGAGCACCCACTTTCCCCCAATCACTAGAGGAATGATGTGTTCCTCTGACAGTTGGTTCATGCCCCCGCAATAGATACATCGCGCAACAGCAGGAAAAGTATGCCGGGAGTTACCTATATCTAGGTGTGTAGCCATGCTCCTAGGTCGCTTTTCCTATTTCGCCGGTGGCTATGCCGCCGCGTCGCCGATTGTCTTCGATGGTAAGTCGCAATCATCTGGACCAAGAACTCTTAGCAGACAGGACTACCGTATGATTCAAGTTCGGTCGAGCGACAGGGAAACACCTGGCAGCATTTCGGGCCGGTTCTACGATGTCTTCCCAGCGCCGAAACTTCAAATGCAGTGCTTGCAGACGTTCGGCTTCGATACGGAACTGGGCGACGGTCGGTGCCTGTTAGCAAGGCCCGAGTCAAGTATTCCTGAAACTGACTATTTCGCTTGGGTTAATCCCAAGACAACGCCCCACCCGTCTGATACTCAATCACCCGCGTCTCAAAGAAATTCTTCTCCTTCTTGAGATCGATCATCTCCGCCATCCACGGGAAGGGGTTGTCTGCCTTGTCGAATAGCGGATCGATGCCGATCTGCTGGCAGCGGCGGTTGACGATGAAGCGCAGGTATTCCTTGAACATCGGGGCGTTGAGTCCCAGCACGCCGCGCGGCATGGTGTCCTCGGCATAAGCGTATTCCAACTCGACGCCCTTTTTCATCAGCTCGCGGACTTCCTCGCGGAACTCCGGCGTCCACAGGTGCGGGTTCTCCATCTTGATGGTGTTGATGAGGTCGATGCCGAAGTTGCAGTGCATACTCTCGTCGCGCAGGATGTACTGGTACTGCTCCGACGATCCGGTCATCTTGTTCTGCCGGCCCATCGCCAGGATCTGCACGAAGCCGACGTAGAAGAAAAGCCCCTCCATGATGCAGGCGAACACGATCAGGCTCTTTAGCAGCTTCTGATCAGCCTCCATCGTCCCGGTCTTGAACGTCGGGTTGGTCAGCGTGTCGATGAACGGGATCAGAAACTCGTCCTTGTCGCGGATTGACTTGATTTCGTGATAAGCGTTGAAGATCTCCGCTTCGTTGAGCCCCAGGCTTTCGACGATGTACTGGTAGGCGTGGGTGTGGATTGCTTCCTCGAACGCCTGTCGCAACAGGTACTGCCGGCACTCCGGCGCGGTGATGTGCCGGTACGTGCCAAGCACGATGTTGTTGGCAGCGAGCGAATCGGCGGTGACGAAGAACCCCAGATTGCGCTTGACGATCAGGCGCTCGTCCTCGGTCAGACCGTTGGGGTTCTTCCACAGCTCGATGTCGCGCTGCATGTTGATCTCTTGCGGCATCCAGTGATTGGCGCACGCCGAGAGATACTTCTCCCACGCCCACTTGTACTTGAAGGGAACGAGCTGATTGACGTCCGATTGCGCGTTGATGACGCGCTTGTCCTCGGCGCGTACGCGGCGGAAACCATTGGCCAACGCCTGCGCTTCGGCATCCAGATCGTGCACAGGTTCACGTGACAGGATCCCTCCAGTGGTCTGGGCGAGGATCGTCTCCGGCGATCGCGGCGCGACGCGCGGCTGTGCCGGCGGTGTCACGAAATCGTCTTCGAATGTCAGCATACTTGCCTCGTTTCCTGTCCTGTGTCGTTTGGTCCTCGCACCGGCACCGATTCGCCGGGCGGGGACTTCTTTCCGTGCCCGGAAGCGGTGTCGCCTTCCCCTCCCGGGAAGGCTGCGAATGTCAGACCTTGCTCAGTGCACCGGATGCAGCCTCTCGTAGAGATAGTCGGGTGCGAAGTCGACGCCTTCGGACCACGCGATGGTCGCGAGCCCGTAATCGAGCGTGAATTCAGCAAACCGGTTCTTGTCTCTCAGCGCTTCGAATTCCTCACCGTAGAGCTCGTCGGCAAGATCGACCACGCCTTTTTTTCCATCGTTGAATTCCAACCACACCTTGTAGTCACCTAGATACCGCGCGTCCACGACATGACATGGGACATGCTCGTACTGGGCCATCTACCGGGCCTCCTTTGGTTGCGTCAAACGCCTGTGCCCTCCCACCACACCCCAACGCGACGGGAAGCCCGTCGCGTGATTGCATGACGCCTGGCGATGAGCCGCAACCTCCTGTCTGGGTGCGCGCCGGCATCGGTTGTTTGTGATTCCTTTTCGCTAGATCTCCTTTAGCCCGGGCCTCCACCGGGGCAACGTTTAAATTGCGCCTGCTACTGGCAGGACTCGCAATCGGGATTGTCGATAGAACAGAACTTCGGCGCTTCAGGCTCCTGCACCGAGTGCGCAGCGGCGCTCGCGCGCGTCGACGCCGCCTTGGCGACGCTGGTGCCGCTCATGGCGCCGCCCGAAGTCGGAACTGCATTGAGCTCGCCGCCCTGTCCGGTGGATTTCTCCGCCGACGTCGCCGCCAGCGTGCGCAAGTAGTACGTCGTCTTCAATCCTCGCACCCAGGCGAGCTTGTACGTTTCGTCGAGCTTCTTGCCCGATGCGCCGGCCATGTAGATGTTGAGCGACTGCGCCTGGTCGATCCATTTCTGCCGCCGCGCGCCGGCCTCGACGATCCACCTGGCGTCGACTTCGAACGCCGTGGCGTAGAGATTGCGCAGGTCCGCAGGCACGCGGTCGATCTTGGCGAGCGAGCCGTCGAAGTACTTCAGATCCGACACCATCACCTCGTCCCAGAGGTTGAGCTTTTTCAACTCCGCCACGAGGTGCTCGTTGACCACCGTGAACTCGCCTGACAGGTTCGACTTCACATAGATGTTCTGGTACTCGGGCTCGATCGACGCACCGACGCCGACGATGTTGGAGATGGTCGCGGTCGGCGCGATGGCGATGCAGTTGGAATTGCGCATGCCATACTGCTTGATGCGCTCGCGCAGCGCGTCCCAGTCCATTGCCGCGGTGCGGTCGATCTCGACGTAGCCGCCGCGCTCTTCGGCCAGGAGCTTGAGCGAATCCTGCGGCATGATGCCGCGGTCCCAGAGGCCCCCCTTGTACGAGCTGTAGCGGCCGCGCTCCTGCGCCATCTCGGTCGACGCCCAGTAAGCGTAGTAGCACACCGCCTCCATCGAGCGGTCGGCGAATTCCATCGCTTCCTCGGAAGCGTACGGCGTGTGCAGGAGGTGCAGGCAGTCCTGGAAGCCCATGATGCCCAGGCCCACCGGCCGGTGCTTGAGATTCGAATTGCGCGCCTTGGTGACGGCGTAATAGTTGATGTCGATCACGTTGTCGAGCATCCGCATCGCCGTCTTGATGGTGTTCTTGAGCTTGTCGTGGTCGAGCTCCCAGCCATCGCCTCTGCCCTGCGTCTTCATGTGGTTGAGCAGGTTGATCGAGCCCAGGTTGCACACCGCGATTTCGGCGTCGCTGGTGTTGAGCGTGATCTCGGTGCACAGGTTGGAGCTGTGCACTGTCCCCACGTGCGACTGCGGCGAGCGCACGTTGCAGGCGTCCTTGAAGGTGATCCAGGGATGCCCGGTCTCGAACAGCATGGAGAGCATCTTGCGCCAGAGCTGCACCGCGGGAATCTTCTTGAACAGCTTGAGCTCCCCGCGCGCCGCCTGCTCTTCGTAGCGCGTGTACGCTTCCTCGAACTTGCGGCCCCACTTGTCGTGCAGATCGGGCACGTCGGAGGGCGAGAACAGCGTCCAGTCGCCGCCTTCCATCACCCGCTTCATGAACAGGTCCGGAATCCAGTTCGCAGTGTTCATGTCGTGGGTGCGGCGGCGGTCGTCACCGGTGTTCTTGCGCAGCTCGAGGAACTCTTCGATGTCCAGGTGCCAGGTCTCGAGATACGAGCAGACGGCGCCCTTGCGCTTGCCGCCCTGGTTGACTGCCACTGCCGTATCGTTCACCACTTTCAGGAACGGCACCACGCCCTGCGAGCGGCCGTTGGTTCCCTTGATGTGGCTGCCCAGTGCGCGCACGTTGGTCCAATCGTTGCCCAGGCCCCCGGCGAACTTGGACAGAAGCGCGTTTTCCTTGATCGCCTCGTAGATGCCGTCGAGATCGTCCGCCACCGTGGTGAGGTAGCACGACGAGAGCTGCGACCGATGCGTCCCGGAGTTGAACAGCGTCGGCGTGCTCGACATGAAGTCGAAGGTGGAGAGCACGTTGTAGAACTCGATGGCTCGCGCCTCGCGCTCGACTTCGTTGAGCGCCAGGCCCATGGCCACGCGCATGAAAAACGCCTGCGGCAATTCGAACCTGCGTCCGCCTACGTACTGGTCGACCAGGAAATATCGGTCGTAGAGCGTCTGCAAGCCCAGATAGCCGAACTTGAGGTCGCGCTCGGGCACGAGCGCCGCGCCGAGCACCCTCAAATCGTATTGCGCGAGCTGCTCGTTCAGGAGCCCGATCTTGATGCCGTGCTTGATGAAGCGCGGGAAGTACTCGGCGTACTTGGTCGCCATGTCCGCTTGAGTGGCTTCCTCGCCCATCGCCTCGAAGCGCAGCGCGTCGAGAAGCAATCGCGCGGTGACGAAGCTGTACGCCGGATCCTTCTCGATCAGCGTGCGCGCGGCGAGCACGATGCACTTGCGCACCTCTTCCATCGGCACGCCTTCGTACAGATCCTTGAGCGTCGCCTTGAGAATCCGCTCGGGGTCGACATCGGGCAGGCCATCGCAGGAAGCCTTGACCAGCTCGGTCAGGCGGCCGAGATCGAGCGGGCGCTTCACCCCGTTGTCAACGACGTTGATCGCGGTGCTCTCGCCCTTCGCGGACTTCTGCTTTTCCAGCGCGCGCTCCTGCGCCCGCTTTTCGCGGTAGAGCACATAGGCGCGTGCCACCTCGTGTTCGCCGCCGCGCATGAGCGCGAGCTCGACCTGGTCCTGAATCTCCTCGATGTGGATTGCTCCGCCTTCGGGCTTGCGCCGCATAAGCGCAGCCACCACCGCGTCGGTAAGACGCGCGGTCAATTCGCGCACGCGCGCGGAGGCCGCGCTCTGGCCGCCGTTGACGGCGAGGAACGCCTTGGTGACGGCGATAGCGATCTTGGAGGGCTCGAAGCCGACCACCGCACCGTTGCGGCGGATCACTTTGTATTGCGCCAGTCGCGGATCGGCGTTTGCCGGGAGCGGCGCTCCAGCCTCGCCTGCCATCGGGTTCTGCGTTGTTGCAGGGGACGGATTGGCGGCAGGGCTGACAACTTGCATGGTTCGTTCTCCTGACAAAATCTTATGGTTCTTAGGTGTATTCGCTCCGGCGGTTGCATTGTGCAATTGCCGACCCGGTGCGATTTTCCGGCCGCCGGCCTTCGGAGAAAAACAACCCTTCCCGAGGGCTCTCCGGCAGGGTTTCCGGAAATCCCTTATGAATCAAAAACTACTATATCTTGTGTTCAAGTGCTGGATCAAAACTAATCATAGTAGCTCGCGAAAACAGATGCAAGTGCTTTTTGATGCACACAAAGGGGGTCCAAAAAGCCACGACAAATCAGCCAAATAGAGTTTCAATTCCACACTCTCCACTGGCTATCCACCGCGAATCCGCTGCGTTGTCCACAGCATCCAACGTTTATGCGCGCAAGGTGCTTTGCGGCGCTCAGCAGTCGTCGATTTTCACGAGGGGCGCACTGCGAAATCGCGTGGTTTGCGTGACAGAATCGTGACACCCGCAAAGCGCTGCTGGCGTTGTGCTCGGCGAGCGCAGGGCAGAGACCCCTCGGGGCGCAGGAACCCTCGACTTGAACCAGTGTCTGTGAGATATATTTGGGTGCGCGCAAGGGGAAGCGCAACCCTAATTTGACGGCGAGGCGCGGCGCTCGAGGCCGCGACAGAACAAGAATGGCAACGACATCCGAGCAAGCGAGGAAGACACGCGACCGCGCCGAAGCCGGCCAGCGCCGTTTCATGGGCGGGCTTCTTGCGCCGGCGCAACCGGGATCGGCGGGTGAGGCGAGGGCCCCGGGCGGCGTGGTCGGAAGACGCCTAGCCGCGATCGGCGACGCCACCGAGATTTCCTTCGCGGTGGTTTTCGCAGACGGCGCCACCTATCGCAATCATCCCGACAAGCCGCCCGCGTTCACGCTGCGCTTCAAAACCGCGGCGGCCGAGCGCCGTGTCGTTCTCTTCGGTCACATCGGCCTGCTGGAAGCGTATTTCGACGGCGGCGTCGATATCGAAGGCAGTTTGCAGCTCGCCGCGCGCGCGACGTTCGACGCCGGTTTCGACGACAATCCCAATGCGCTGGTTGGCTTGCGCAACCGCTGGCATGAGTTCCGTTTTTCCAACCGATCGATCGCGCAGGCGAAAGCCAACGCGCGATATCACTACGGTTTAGGCGAGCCCTTCTACAAGCTGTGGCTCGATCGCATCGGCATGATGTACACCTGTGCCTACTGGAAGGAAGGCACCACCAGCGTCGAGGAAGCGCAGCAGAACAAAATGGATCACGTCTGCCGCAAGGTCCAACTCAAGGCAGGCGAGACTTTTGTCGATGTCGGCTGCGGCTGGGGAGGGCTGCTGTTCCATGCGTGGCATAAGTACGGCGCGCTCGGCACCGGCATCAACACCACCACCGAGCAGGTGCACGAGCTTCGTGCCGAAGTCGCGCGGCGCGATCTCACCGACAAGATCAAGGTGATCGAGTGCGACTTCCGCGAGATCCCGGGCCAGTACGACAAGCTGCTGTCCATCGGCACGCTCGAGCATGCCGGACGTGATCAGCTCTTCGACGTCATTCGCGCGCACGCCGACACGCTCAAGCCCGGAGGCCTGGGCGTCATCCATTTCATCGGCCACGTCGGCGACTTCCAGACCGAGTTCTACATCCGCAAGCACATCTTCCCCGGCGGCTGGATACCGTGCCTCACCGACGCGATGAACGCCATGGAGCGCTGCGGGCTGGAAGTGCTTGACGTCGAGAACCTGCGCCGCCACTACGCGCTCACGCTCGACGCCTGGGCCGAGCGCTTCGAAGCCAGCTGGGACACCATCCACGCCATGAACCCCACGCGCTTCGACGAGCACTTCCGTCGCAAGTGGCGCACCTATCTCTGGGCCTGCGCGGAGATGTTCCGCGCCAAGCGGGGCCACACGCATCTGTTCCAGGTGCTGGTGAGCAAGGGCAACATCAGCGGCAACTACCCGATGAGCCGCGCCTTCCTGTATCGCGCCGAAGCTTGACGGGTTACGAGGAAAAAAAAGCCCGGCTGCTGGCCGAGCTTGCGGCAGCGCCCGACGCCGGCGTCGGGCTGGCGAAGGAAACCTCGAACCTGTTTCGGGACCGCGCGCCGCGCGCGCGGCCGCGCATCGACCTCAAGCACTTCAACCAGGTCTTGCGCGTCGACCCGACGGACGGCATCGTCGAAGCCGAAGGCATGACCACCTTCGTCGACCTGTCCGACGCCACCCTTGCGCATGGCACCATGCCGCGCGTGGTCCCGCAGTTGAAATCGATCACGCTGGGCGGCGCGCACGCAGGCGTGGGCATCGAAGCGACGTCGTTCCGCTACGGGCTGGTGCACGACACCATCGTCGAGATGGACGTGTTGACCGGCGACGGCCGCGTCGTCACCTGCAGCGCCGACAACGAGCACTCGGACCTGTTCTTCGGCTTCCCGAATTCCTACGGCACGCTGGGCTACGCTCTGAAGCTCACCGCGAAGACGATCCCGGTCAAGCAGTTCGTGCACGTCGACCACGTGCGCTATTCCACTTCGCGGGCCTGCTTTACCGACATCGCGCGCTTGTGCACCGAGGGCGGCGCGCACTTTCTCGACGGCGTCGTTTTTTCTCCCAACGAGATCTATCTGTCGCGAGGGCATTTGACGCATGTCGCGCCATACACCAGCGACTACACCTTCGAGAAGATCTATTACAAATCGATCCGCCAGCGGTCGACGGATTTTCTGATCATCCGCGACTATCTCTGGCGCTGGGACACCGACTGGTTCTGGTGCTCCAAGAACGTCGGAGCGCAGCATCCGCTGCTCCGCAAGCTGTTCGGCCGCGGGCGGCTCAACTCCGTGAGCTACCAACGCATCATGCGCTGGAACTCGCGCTGGGGTTTCACGCGTTTGTGGAATGGCCTGCGCGGCGTGCATCCGGAGTCGGTGATCCAGGACATCGACATCCCGCTCGAGCGCGCACCCGAATTCCTCGCCTTTCTGCACGCCGAAGTCGGCATCCTTCCCATCTGGATCTGCCCCATTCGCGCCGAAGACATCGACGCGCGCTTCGCGCTGTATCCGCTCAAGCCCGACGAGATATACATCAACTTCGGCTTCTGGGACGTGGTGACCATGCGTGAATCGCAGCCGGAGGGCTTTTGCAACCGCAAGATCGAGCGCAAGGCGACCGAGCTGGGCGGCATCAAGTCGCTCTACTCGGATTCGTACTTCACCGAGGAAGAGTTCTGGTCGATGTACAACCGCGATGCCTACATCGCGCTCAAGGCCAAGTACGATCCCGCGGGCGCTCTGGGCGATCTGTACGCCAAGTGCGTGCTGCGGGCGTAAAGAGCTAAAAACCAGGTAAAAATCGATGAACATTCATGCGCTTCTCAACCAGGGCCCGGTCTGGATGTTGGCGGCGTCGCTGGTTTCATTGCCCGCTCAGTCGGAGCCGCGCTTCAACTTCGACGCGACACCCGGCAGCCTTCCTAAGGATGTCGTCCCGTCAAAGTACAGCCTGGCGCTGGACCTCGATCCCGCCAAGGAGTCATTCAACGGCGTCGTCGACATTGCCATCGACGTACGACGCCCCGTCAGCGCGATCATCCTGAGCGCGTTCGAGTTGACTCCTGGCGATGTCGCATTGATCGACGGTAAACGCAAGCGCTCCTTGACCGTGACCGAAAACACGGCGAAGCGTGAGTGGCGCGTTGGCGACGATCGCACGGTTGCACCAGGCAAGTACACATTGCGCATCGCTTACACCGGCGTCGTCCATGCGTATGGTGACGGGCTGTACGCTGTTTCCTATACGGCCGAAGGCAAGCCGGCGAAGATGCTCGCGACACAATTGGAGCCCATCGCCGCGCGCACGGTATTTCCCGGATTCGACGAACCATCGTTCCGCGCGAGCTTCGCGATCACCGTCACGGCGCCGGCAGCGTATGAAGTCGTGTCCAACATGCCGGTGCGCAGGCGGGAGCCTGAGGGCACGACCGTTCGCTGGCAGTTTGCGCCGACGCCGCCCATGGCCTCGTATCTGGTCTCCGTCACGGTCGGTCAATTCGACGTGCTTGAAGATTCGGTCGACGGCGTGCCGCTGCGAATTCTTACCGCCAAAGGCAAAAAAGACGAAGCTCGCTACGCCTTGACGGTGACGAAACAGATACTGCCTTTTTATCGCGAATACTTCGGAGTTCCCTTCACCCTGCCGAAGCTGGATCAATTGGCCATTCCTGGTGTCCGTGGCGGTGCAATGGAAGACTGGGGTGCCATCTCCTACAACGAATCGCTGCTGCTGTTCGATCCAGAGAAGAGCTCCATCGAAACCAAGCAGTACGTGTTCGAAGTCATTGCGCACGAGGTCTCGCACCAGTGGTTCGGCGACCTCGTAACCGCAGCTTCATGGGACGAGATCTGGCTGAACGAAGCCTTCGCCACGTGGATGGAGCGCAAAGCGACCGCGCGTTTTAACCCTGATTGGCAGATTCCGCTGACTCACGTCCTTTGGCGCCAGGGAGTCATGCGCCGTGACGCTGGGCCGTCGACGCGGGCGATCCGCTCGGGCCCCGTCGTGCAGACCGCTGTCTACGACGTCTTCGACGGCGTGACCTACGTCAAGGGCGGCGCAGTGCTCGACATGCTGGAGACTTACATTGGGCCCGACGTCTTTCGCCGCGGGCTTCAGGCGTATTTCGTAGGCCAGAAGCTATCCAATGCGACCGCTGGCGATCTGTGGTTCTATCTCGCGAAGGCATCTGGAAAGGACATCGGCGCCATCGCCCGATCGTGGATCGATCAGGAGGGCTACCCGTTACTGCAGGCTCGAGTGTCCTGTTCCGCAGATCGGCAAACGCTCTCGCTCGAGCAGCGCCGATTCAGGACGGACGGTAAGGCCGATTCTGCAGCTCTGTGGAAGGTTCCGGTTGCGGCGGCGAGCTCATCGACGAAAGTTGTGCCCATACTGCTTGCGGACCGACAAGCATCGTTTGTTACCGGGCCGTGTACTGCGACACCGCTTTACGTCGATTCATCGGCCGGCTTCTTTCACATGCAATATCCTCCGGAGCACTTCACCAGACTCGCGCGTGCATTTCCCGAGCTGCCGACTTCGGAGCGAATGGCTCTGCTCACCGATACTCTGGCGCTGGCTCAGGCGGAAGTCCTTCCGCTGGGCGACTATTTCGCGCTTGTAACCCAGCTGCGGCCGTCAGGCGACCCGGCGACCGAGGTGCTGTACATGCAGGCGATCAATGCGTTGTTCAACCTCGACAATGCCCTGGCTGGCACGCAGGCCCAGACCGAGCTGCGGAGATTTGCCCGCGGCAACTTGGGGCCGATGCTTTCAAAATTGGGCTGGAACGCGTCGAAATCGGAGACTGCCGTCACGCTCAACCTGCGCAAGGAGCTGATCGAGAATCTCGGACGGTTCGGTGACGAGCCTACGTTGCGCAAGTCGGCCGAGCTGTTCGCCGAGGAACGAAAGAATGGATCATCGATTGAACCCTCGATTCGTCCGGCAGTGATGGCCAATGTCGCACGCAGGGCGGATGCCGACGTCTACACAGAACTGGTTCGCCGAATGATGGCGGCCGATCGCGTGGAGGACCGGGAGTTGTATGCATCGGCGCTCGGCAATGTGGAGGATCCGGAATTGGCGCGCCGTTTTCTTGCCCTGTCTCTGGAGGACAAGCTGCCGCCGGACCTCGCATCGTCGTTGCCGGGAATGCTTGCTCGGCTACCTGCGCACGGCGAGTTGGCGTACACGTTCACACGGGACCATTTCGACGCCTTGTCGCTCAAGCAAAGCGAGTGGGGTCGAGCGTTCCTGCTGCCGCGGGCCGCCGCCACATTCAATGACGCCGAACGCGCCAGGACATTGCTGTCCGATCAGCCGCGGCTCGTGGGCGAAGCCGGCGACAAGGCTGCCAAGGAGATGGCGGGCGATATCGAATTGCGCAGTCGAATCAAGAGCCGGAACGGTGCGTCGCTCGACGTGGGTGCACCACTCGCATCGCACTGAGTGCGCTGCAACGCCGCTTCAAGAGCTTGTCAAAATGACGTTGCCTGGGATGGTGACGGTTTCCTGCCAGAAGCTCTCTTCGACTTCTTTGCGTGCGCCTTTGGAGTGCTCGCAGGCTTGTCATCCGCCACTGCGGCTGCCGCGTGGTCGGGTGTCGAGGATTGTGATCCCGAGGTGGCATCTTGACCGGGAGGGGGATCCGCCACTGCGGCGTGCGGCGCTGAAGCCGATTCGTTGTCGGCAGGCGGGGACCGAGGTGGCGTGTCGGCGACGTTCGGGTCCGTCGCCGCCGACTTGGCGGATACGCTTGGCGCGACGCTCGGTGCTGCCTCGGCCGCCGTGTTTGCGGCGGAAGCAGGCGCGACATCCCGAGAGGAGTGGTAAAACGCACCGGCGACATCTCGCTCCGGCATCACCGTCGCCTTCGCCGTGCTCAGCCACTCGCGGACCTGGCCCGGATTGCGGTACGCGTAGTAGCTGCCGATCGCGACTGCGCCAAGCAGGAAGAGAGCCGGCAGAGCGACTGCCAGACGGCGCCTCGGGCGCGCTCCCGGAGCAGCACGGCTGCTATCGGCAAGCGTAGGCTCCGCTCTGGCGACTGCGTCGTCAGGGACGAGCGTCGGCTCTGCTCTGGCGACTGCCTCGTCAGGGGCGGGCGTGTCAGTCTCCAACGGGAGCGGAGCACTACCTGCGAGCATGGCGGCTGAGTCCGCATGCGAAGCCTCACCAGCGAGCAGGGCGGGTGCACCCGCATGCGGAGCTTCATCCGGGACGAGGGCGGGCGTGCCCGCGTACGCAGCGCCGCACTTGTAGCAAGTCTCGCTGGCGGCGTCATTGATCGCGTCGCACTCCCAGCAGGGTCTCAGATGCAGCGGCGAGCCGCATTCGTTGCAAAACTTCGCACCCTGCGGGTTGTCGTGAGAGCAGAACAGGCACTGCGAAACGAACATGGACCGTGTCGGGCACCTCACCGACGAAACGGAGTCCGCGCATATTCGGCGTCGAACAGCGAACTCGAAACGTCGGGCTCGCGCCCCCGAAAGAGCTATGATTCAGCGTACAACGAAACGTGCAAATTGCAACCGCGAAGTGAAGATGACCAGGAACGACGTCAGCGAGTCGATCATAAATGCTGCGCTCGCCGGGGCGGACGAGGTCGAGATCCTCGCGGGGATATGCGAGCGGCTCATCGCTGGCGGCCTCCCGATCGTGCGCGCATCGGTCGCGGGTAACCTGCTCGATCCCACCCTGGGTGGGCGCGGCGTGAGGTGGCTGCGCGGACGAGCGCTCGAAGAGTCATTTCCGCGCACAGGTGATGACCCGATCGCGGAAGAGGAATGGATCCGGAGTCCGTTCTTTGCTCTCATCGAGAGCGGCCAGCTGACGCTGCGCCGGCGCCTCAATGCGACCTATCGCCGCGGCGAGTTCCCCATCCTCGACACGCTTCAAAGCGAAGGAGCTACCGACTACGTGGCGTTCGTCTCGCGCGTGGGCGAGAGCCTGCGCCTGGGCGAAGGTGAGGGTTTTGCCGTGTCGTGGGCGGGCGATGCGACAGATGGCTTTACCGATGCGCAAATCGAGATCCTAGCGGGCATCCTCCCTGCGCTGACGCTGGCCATGATGCTGCGGACGACGAACCGCGCGGCGCGCACGGTGATAACGACGTATCTGGGCAGCGATGCAGCAGAGCGGGTGCTGGCAGGCAACATCGTGCGCGGTCGCGCCGAGCCCATCCAGGCCGTCGTCTGGCACGGCGATCTTGTGGGGTTCACGCGCATTTCCGACACATCCAGCGCGGAGACGGTGCTGGCATTGCTCAACGACTATGCTGAGGCTCAGGTGGAGGAGATCGAGGCGCATGGCGGGCACGTCTTGAAGTTCATCGGCGACGGGATCCTCGCCATTTTTCCCCATGGCGACACGGCGGTTGCTTGCAAGGCTGCGCTCGACTCGGCCATCGCGCTTCGTTCCCGCATCGCCGAACTGAATGCGCACCGCGCAGCCTCCGGCTTGATCGCGACCGAAACTCACGTGGCACTGCATATCGGGGAACTTCTCTACGGCAATCTGGGCAGCTCGCGGCGGCTCGATTTCACCGTGCTCGGCCCTGCCGTCAACGAGGCGGCGAGAATCGAGGCGCTATGCGGATCGCTCGAGCAGCCGATCATCGTATCCGCGGCGTTTGCCGCGGCCGCCGGCGCGGCGCGGAGTCAGCTCGTGAGCCTCGGTCGCTACGCGATGAAAGGCGTCGCGCGACCGCAGGAGTTGTTCACGGTCGATCCTGGCTGCTTAGAACCGTGAGAGACAAACCCGGTGGGCATCGCGCGATGACGACATGGCCATCATCGCAGGTTGTTCAATTGCTTTCGGCGCGCAACCCGCGCTTCAGAACGCGCCCTCGACCAAGTTGCTGGGCCTGCCGGCGACAAAATTTTCGATATTATCGACGAGTTGGTCCGCCAGCGCTTGCTGTGCCTCGTCGGACGCCCAGGCGATGTGCGGGGTCAATATCACGTTCGGTCGGCTGGCCACGCGCATCAATGGACTATCGAGTGGCGGAGGCTCCTCGCTCGACACATCGAAACCGGCGCCGCTGATCAGTCCGGCGTCGATAGCACTCACAAGATCTGCTTCGTCGACCAGGCCGCCGCGCGAGGTATTGATGAGTAGCGGTCGTCGCTTCATCGCTCGAAACTCCGGCATGGCGATCATGCCGCGCGTTTGCGGGGTTAACGGGGAGTGCAACGTTATGATGTCGCTCGATTGCAGCACTTCCTGCCACGGTGTGTAGAGAGGTCCCAACCCACTCACGCCCTTATGCGCGGCGAACATTGGAACCATGCCGAAGGCTCGCCCGATTTCCGCAACGCGCTGGCCGAGCGAGCCTTCGCCGATGATGCCGAGGCGGGCGGCCGCAAGGTCGCGTATGGAATGGTTGAAGAAACAGAACTGACCGGCCTTTTGCCAATCGCCAGCGAGGACGTCGCTGCGGTAGGCAAGGATGTTTCGGCGCAGCGCCAGGATCAGCGCGAACGTGTGCTCCGGGACAGTGTTCGTCGCATAGCCGCGGATATTTGCGACGGCGATCCCATGCTGCTGACAGTAGCTCTTGTCAACGCAATCGGTGCCTGTCGCTGCCACCGCGACGAGACGTAGTTCTGGCAGCTTTGCGAGAGCCTCCGCTCTAAGCGCGACCTTATTGACAATCGCGATCGATGCTCCGGCCAGCCGATCGACGACTTCGTCTTGCGCCGTGTGCTGAAACTCGATCAGCTTATGTTCGAACGTGGGACGTCGCAGGCGGATCTGGGGAGCGATCGTTGCTCGGTCGAGGAAGACGATCTTATGCACGGTCGCCATGCGCATTCGGGGTTGCATATCGAGTATACGCTTCGTCTCTGCAACGATAGCCATGGGCGTAATCGCTGCTTTGAACGTGCCGATCTAAGGAACAAACGCGAGAAAACGATCGCGGTCATGGTCGGTGCCGCGCGACCGCCGGAGTTGTTCACTGTGGACCCTGGTTGACCCCCTATAATTCTCGTGACTGCGGGACCGGACGGCGTCGGGGGCTGCGCCGGATTCCTGGACTGTTTCGACGCGCCAACCCGGATACGGCGTGAACAACAATTCCTGGAGGAGTCGAATGCGTAAACTTGCCCTCACTTTGATGGTTTGCGGAGCTGCGCTGATTGTCGCCCAAGTCCAGGCTCAAGCACCTGCTGCGCCAAGCGGCGGCGGCACAGCAGACGGCGTACCCTTCGATATCCCGTACGGCGTGCCGATCAGCTTGGATACTGCGAAGAAGCTGGTTGCGGCGGCTGAGGTCGAGTCCGCCAAGCACAAGTGGAAGATGAACATCGCGGTTGTAGACACGCACGGGGACCTCGTCCATTTTTCGCGCATGGATGGCGCACAGCTCGCCTCGATCAGCATTTCCCAGGCGAAAGCCCGCACGGCCGTGCGCTACCGTCGCGAGACGCGCGCTTTCTACAACGCCTTCGAGACCGGCCATCCCTACGTGGCGACGCTCGATCCGACACTGGTCGCGTCGCCCGGCGGGTGGCCTCTGATCGAAGACGGCAACGTAATCGGCGCGATTGGCTGCAGTGGTGGTACGGGCGATCAGGACGCCGCGGCCTGCAAGGCGGGCGCCGACCTGGTGAAGTAGAAGGCCGAGGCTGTGATGCCGGACCTTGCCGTGCGATCGCACGGCAAGGGTTCTGTCGGCCTACGGCACGAAGGCCAGAAAAAGAAACGCAGCGAAGATGACGAGGTGGACAGCACCTTGCATCATATTGGTACGTCCGGTGCCCAAAGTGACCGCGCTCACGAGGAAGGTGAGAGTGAGCATGACCAGATCCTTGGGCTCCAGGCCCATGATCAGCGGCAACTGGAAGACGATCGCGGTCACGGCCACGACGGGAATAGTGAGGCCGATGCTCGCCAGCGCTGAGCCGATGGCGAGGTTCATGCTGGTTTGCAGACGATTAGCGCGCGCGGCTCGCACTGCCGCCCAGGTCTCCGGCAGGAGTACCAGCATCGCGATCACGATTCCGAGCACTGCTTTCGGCGCGCCCGCTGCGGCGATTACATGTTCGATGGAGGGCGAGAGCACCTTGGCGAGGCCGACGACCGTCACGAGCGACAAGAGCAGCAATCCGAAGCTTGCCCATGCCTCGCGGTTTGTCGGCGGCACGGCATGGGCGTCGGCGTTCGACGCGCCAACAATAGGAAGGAAGTAGTCGCGATGACGCACCGTCTGGATGAAAACGAATACTGCCCATAGCACGGCCGAAACTACCGCCGTAAAGGCGAGCTGTGCGTGGCTGTAGGTGCCGCTCGGCGTGGTCGTGGTGAAATCCGGCAGCACGAGGACGAGTGCGGACATGGCGATGAGCGCCGCGAGACCTGCGCTCGACCCCTCGACGCGAAAGCTCTGCTCGTGGTGCACGAGCCCGCCCACGAGAACGCACACTCCCACGACTCCGTTGCAAATGATCATGACCGCCGCATAGATCGTGTCGCGCGGCAGAACGGCCGCGTCCGTGCCACCGGTAAACATGATGGAAAGTATGAGCGAGGCTTCGATCACCGTGACCGCGACGGCGAGCACGAGCGTGCCGAAGGGCTCCCCAACGCGATGCGCCACGACTTCGGCGTGATGAACCGCCGTGATGACCGCTCCGACGAGGCCGATCGCGCAAAGCGAGGCGAGGATCACGCCAACGCCGACAACGAGCGCGCCAACGAGGAGGGCGAGGGAGAGTGCAGGAACGAGCCAGGTCCACGCGACCATGGCTCATTGTAGCTGAGGGTGGCGTGCGTCTCGGAATCGAAGTGCTGACTCGCGCGACGCCTCGCGACCGAGCAACCGACTACGCTCGCATGCAAGCACCGAAGCGCATGGCGTTACGGGGCGACGCACGGCTCGGAGGCGATCATTGCACGTATTGGACCCGCCAATTCCCTGCGCACACACTCTTCCCGCTCGGACACGAAGGCGCGGTCTCGACAGATACGCTCGGCGGCCACGACTTTCCCGAACGGAATGCCGTCGCTGTGAAACAGGCCGCCGACCGCACCGAGGAGCCCCGCGGAAACGACAGCCGACAGCAGCGCGGCGATGAAGCATGATAGGAAGCGGGGTGAGGCGAGAGTTGGCTTGGTGTTCATGGGCAGTCTCCTGCTGGATGATTTGGGTCCGTGACGCGAATCTCTGACGGACGCGGAAGTTGTACCATCCTAAACATGCCATCGCGTGTCATATTTATGTGATAGCGTTACTCCGATGCGTGCTAGCCGCCTGCTTTCCATCATGCTCAGCCTCCAGGCCCGCGGGCGATTGACCGCGGCGGGCATGGCGGAAGAGCTGGAGGTTTCCGAGCGAACGATCCACCGCGACATCGACCAACTCAGCGCCGCTGGCATTCCGGTCATCGCTGACCGCGGACGTGCGGGCGGCTTCAAGCTCGCCGACGGCTTCCGCACGCAGCTCACTGGCCTCACCGAAGGCGAAGCGGAGGCGCTATTTCTCGCGGGGTTGCCGGGTCCTGCCGCCGAGCTCGGCCTCTCGGATCTCATGGCGATGGCGCGCACGAAGCTTCTCGCCGCGCTTCCGGCCGGAGCGCGCGCTGCGCGCGTCGCCGAGCGCTTTCATCTCGATCCCGCAGGCTGGTTTCGGGCCACGGACGCGGTGACGGCGCTGCCTGCCGTCGCGCGCGCCGTGTGGAACGAGCGCTACGTCACGTTCCGTTACGGACCGGCGCGCGAGCTACGCAAGGTCGGTCCCGCCGGCGTCGTGCTCAAAGCCGGCCTCTGGTACCTGGTCGCACAGAAGGGCGGCGCATTCCGGACCTACCGCGTCGGGCGAATGTCCGAAGTCGAGGCCCTGGACGAGCGCTATGACCGGCCTCGGAACTTCGACTTGGCCGCGTGGTGGGCGAAGTCCTCGCGCGAATACGAGATCAGCAGCTATCGCGGGACGGCGACGATTCGCCTGTCGCCGCGAGGGCTCGCGCTGGTCGACATGCTCGGACCTTACGTCGCGCAAGCCGTCGCCGAGACGGCGGGCAAGCCGGACGATCGCGGATGGGTGCGCTGCACGATCCCGATCGAATCGGCAGAGTACGGGGTCGGTGAGCTAATGCGCCTCGGCGCGGACGTCGAAGTCGTCGCACCGCTGGCGCTGCGCACCCGGATGGCGCAGACCCTATCCGAGATGATGGAACACTACGCGCGTTAGCGCGCCCGCTGCGAGCTACGCCCGCACTCGACGCACTCCGGACAATGTTGCCCACTACTCCTCAAAGCGACCCGTGGCGTCACGATCGCGCTCGTATCGTCTCGTGAGCGGAAACGGCGGCAACCATGACTCGCGACGGATGATCCAGCTCTCGTAAGTTGGCATCAGCTGGTCAGGAGCATCGAGAGATCCTAGGTTCACTTCGATTTCGTCGCCGGTGCGTGCGAAAATGGACGAGCCGCAGCGGGGACAGAAAAAACGCCCGGCGTATTCGCCTGTTTCGCCATCGATCGTCACTGCATCCTGAGGGAACACCGCGGAAGCGTGAAAAAGGGCCCCATGATGCTTGCGGCAGTCGAGACAGTGACAAAGGCCGACCCGGTATGGGCGTCCCGACGCCACAATTCGGACGTTTCCGCAAAGGCAACCGCCCGTGAGTCGGTCCATGCTATGTCTCCTCGATACAAAGTAAAGCGGATGTCTCAGCCAACGCTCTTTGACTGCGAACACACCGTCGATTTTGGTCTACGATGTTTCATCTAGATGGAGAAGTCACATGACGAACCCCCCAAAGAACACGATTTGCCTTTGGTACGATCGCGACGCCGAGGACGCGGCGCAGTTTTATGCCAAAACGTTTCCCGATTCGTCCGTCGGCGCTATACATCGCGCGCCGGGAGACTTTCCGTCGGGAAAGAAAGGGGACGTGTTGACCGTCGAGTTTAGCGTGATGGGCGTTCCGTGTCTTGGGCTAAACGGCGGACCTGCGTTCAAGCACAGCGAAGCCTTCTCGTTTCAGATCGCAACAGCTGACCAAGCAGAAACCGATCGCTACTGGAACGCGATCGTTGGCAACGGCGGCCAGGAGAGCGCATGCGGCTGGTGCAAGGACAAATGGGGACTGTCGTGGCAAATTACGCCGATCGCCCTGGTGAAAGCGATAACCGATCCCGACCCCGCTGCCGCAAAGCGCGCGTTCGATGCGATGATGCAGATGAAAAAGATCGACATCGCCGCAATCGAGGCCGCGCGTCGCGGTTGAGATTCGTCCATGGTTGGCGTCCACACGCGAGCGGACAAGGTCGTTCAATGATCATCGCACCACCCTGGCGTTTATCTGACTGACGTGCCAATGGCACAGCATCCGAAAAAGGCGCATCCTTCGCGTCTCGTGCCAATCCTGGAGGAGGAGAGGGTCATGGCGTTAAACCGCTGCGTCACGGCTGCGGCGCTTATCGTCGCGGTTTCTCTGGCCGGCGCTCCGGCCTTCGCGCAGAAAACAGGCACCGATTCGATCCGTGGCGTCGTGAGCGGTCCGAACGGTCCGGAGGCGGGCGTCTGGGTGATTGCGGAAACGGGCGACCTGCCAACCAAATACGCCAAAATCGTGGTCACCGATGACAAAGGCAGCTACGTCATCCCGCAACTGCCGAAGGCCAAGTACAGCGTCTGGTCCCGCGGTTACGGCCTCAAGGATTCCGAGAAGATAGCGGCTGCGCCGGGCGAGACCGTGAACATCAAGGCCGTCGCCGCGACAGCGCAGGAAGACGCCGAGCATTATCCCGGGATGTACTGGTACTCGCTGCTAAACATCCCGGGCAAAGACCAATTCCCGGGCACAGGAGACAAGGGCAACGGCATCTCGACCAACATCAAGACCCAGGAAGGCTGGGTCGACACCGTGAAGAACTCTTGCCAGTCCTGCCATGCGCTCGGCAGCCATGGCATCCGTGTCGTGCCCGACGAATTCAAAAAGGAGGGCGACGGCTTCAAGCAGTGGGCGCGTCGCACACAGTCAGGACAGGCGATGGGCAACATGGCATTGAGCCTCGGTTACATGGGCGCCGACGCGGCACTCAAGAACTTCGCCAACTGGACCGACCGTGTCGCCGCGGGAGAGCTTCCGTTCGCCAAGCCCGAGCGTCCGAAAGGGATCGAGCGCAACTTCGTCGTGACGGAGTGGGATTTCTCCACACCGAAGTACTACCTGCACGACGGCATATCGACGTACCAGCACGATCCGAGGGTGAACGCCAACGGGCCGATCTACGGCGCACCCGAGGAGAGCACCGACAACATCCCGGTCCTGGATCCCGTGAACAACCGCGCATACACGATCAAGCATCCGGTGCAACCCGGCACGCCCAATTCGAAGGATCTGCCGATGCAGCCATCGGCCTATTGGGGCAAGGACCCGATCTGGGACGGCGGCAGCAGCCTGCACAACGCGATGATGGATGCGCAGGGCCGCGTGTACTTCAGCGCGCGCTTCCGCGGACCGAATAACCCGGACTTCTGCAAGAAGGGCTCGGATCATCCGTCGGCCAAGGTGATGCCGCTCGAGCAGAACGGTCGCGAACTGTCGATCTGGGATCCGAGGCAACAGAAGTGGTACGACGTCGACACATGCTTCGGGACGCATCACCTCTACTTCGCGCAGGACAAGGACCAGACGCTGTGGCTTTCGCAGGGTGGTCCCGGCACCAGCAACGGCGTCGTGGGCTGGGTGAAAACGAAGACGTTCTTCGAAACCGGTGATTCCGCGAAATCGCAGGGTTGGACACCGATCGTGGTGGACACCAACGGCAACGGCAAGCGCGATGCCTATGTCGAGCCGAACCAACCTCTCGATCCCACGAAGGACACGCGCATCCTCGGCGCCTTCTACGGCATCATGCCGAGTCCCGTGGACGACACCGTGTGGGGGCAGACGATGGGCATCGGCTTCGGGCGCATCGATCAGCCGGGCTACGTGGTGCACATCATCCCGGGTTCCAATCCTTCGGAAACAGCGCTTGCCGAGCTGTACGTTCCGCCTGATGGCGCGTGGAGCCCGCGCGGCCTCGACATGACGACGGACGGCGTGGTGTGGACACCGCTCGCGAGCGGGCATTTCGCAAGCTTCGACCGGCGCAAATGCACGCGGCCGCAGAACGGTCCTGACGCGATCAGCGGCAAACTGTGCCCCGAGGGTTGGACCATTATCCGGATGCCGGGGCCGCAGTTCCGTGGCCTTCCGGATTCGGGCAGCGCCAACCATTCGTATTACGTGTGGGTCGACCGCTACAACTCGCTCGGGCTCGGCAAGAACGTGCCGATCTTCACGACGAACGGCGCCGAGTCGCTGACGGCGGTGGTCGACGGCAAGGTGGTCGAGATGCGCGTGCCTTATCCCGCGGGCTTCTTCACCAAGCTCCTGGACGCCAGGGTGGATGACCCGAACGCCGGCTGGAAAGGCAAGGGCGTGTGGACGATGTCGGGCACGCGCACCGTGTTCCACAACGAGGGCGGCACCGCGAACAGCCCGAAGGTCTACCACATTCAGCTGCGGCCCGACCCGCTGGCGGAGTGAGATATCCAGCTGCGGCCGGACCGCTGGCGGAGTGAGGCGCGACGCCCAAGGGCCTCCGCGGAATCTCGCGGAGGCTTTTTATTTTTCCGCTAACACGCTTCCCCGCAACCCCGCTTGTTCAACAGCTCGCGCCAGCTGACCGTTGCGCTTGACCTCGTTCACGAAGCTGCTGACAAACGGCATCGCCGCTTCGCGTCCCTTGGGAACGCCGATGGCAAAATGCTCCAGTCCCCATCGGCCCGCAAGAACGCGCGAGCCCGGCAGCTGGTCCGACATTTGGAACAGCGTGGCCTTGTTTGTGGCGAACGCATTCAGCGTTCCCGCCGCCAGCATGTCGATCGCGCCCTTGAGCGAAGGCGTTCTAACGACGATGGCGTTTCGGAGTTCGCGAGATAGCGTGCTTTCCGACGTGCTGCCTTCGCTCACGCCTACGCGTACGTCGGGGCGATCGATCTCGCCGATTTCGCGGATGGCGGAGCCCGCGGGAACAAGGTAGCCCAGTTCGACCTGTAGGACAGTCGGTGAGAAATCGAGGTCCTTCATGCGCACGGGTGTGGCGTTGGTGAATACCATATCGACGGCACCGGACTTCGCTGCCGCAAGAACCGCGGCGTTATTTGGGAATACGATTGGCTCGAACGGCACGCCGGCACGCTTCGCCAATCCCCGGCCAAGTTCCAGGCCAACTCCCCTCGCATTACCCGAGCTCAGGTCGCCGACGATCGATGTCGGCGTACCGGGATAAAGTCCGACGCGAAGCTTTCCGGTCGGCGCAAGCGCCTCGATGCTTGCGGTATCCGCAGCGCTCGAAACGCTCGCGCAGCCGGCAAGGATCGCAAGCGAGGTTGCAACGAGCTGCAGGAACGATCGACGGCGTGCATTCATCGGTATCTCTTCGGCGACTGTTGTTCGCAATCAGTCTGGCCGGATTCCGGCTGACTTGATGACCCCCGCCCAAAGCTCCGTTTGCGAGTTGATGAAGGCCGCGAACTGCTCCGGCGCGCCCGGCGTGATGACCACGCCAAGTTCGCTTAGCTTGCCTGCTATCGCAGGATCGGCCAGAGCCTTGTTGGTCTCGGCATTGAGCTGTCGGACGATCTCCAGCGGTGTTTTCGCGGGCGCGACCAGTCCCCACCAGACCGACGCTTCGTAACCGGGAAGCCCGGCTTCGCCGGCAGTCGGCACCTCCGGCAACAACGCGAATCGTTTGTCGCTCGCGACTGCGAGCGCGCGCAGGCGGCCGCTCCGAATATGCGCGAGCACTTCGACTGGATTGATCGGCATGAACGAAATGCGCTCGCCCAGAAGATCGGTGATCGCAGGCGCACCTCCCTTATAGGGGACGTGCAGGACGTCGATCTTCGCGCTCGACTTGAGCAGCTCGCCCGCGAGGTGTCCTGAACTACCGTTTCCTGCCGAGGCGTAGGTGAGCTTACCCGGTTCCGCCTTGGCCATCGCGATCAGGTCCTTCAGCGATTTTGCCGGCGACGAGGCCGGTACGACGATCACCAGCGGCGCGTATCCGACCCTGGCGATTGGAGCGAAATCGCGACGACCGTCGAACGCGAGATTCGGGAACAGCGCCATGTTGGTCGCGATGCCGTTAGAAGCCATCAGCAATGTGTAACCGTCGGGCGCTGATTTGGCCGCCATCTCCATCCCGATGTTCGCGCTCGCACCCGGACGGTTGTCGACGATCACAGGCTGCCTCAGCGCTTCGGCAAGCGGTTGTCCAACGTTTCTGGCGACGATGTCTACCGCACCACCGGCAGCGTAGGGAACGATGATCTTGATCGGCCGGGTGGGATAGGACTGCGCATGAGTGATAGTTGGGGACACAGCGAGCACGGCGAGCATCAGCACACCAAGGCTGCCTCTGACCAATAACAAACACTTCTCAAGCATTGCTATCTCCGATGGACGACAGGCCAAGCTGAACGTGCGATCGATTTAAGCGCACACAGGACGGGAATCTGAGGTCGCTGCCGATCGCGGTTCCACAGGATCTGGGCCCAAGAACTGCCTCGGTCGGCGCTTATGAGCGAATCTCAGGGCGGGGTGTCGCAGCTCGCCAGCGAGCAGGAGGGACGCCGAATTCTCGCTTGAATGCTCGATTGAACGCTGCGGTCGAGCCGAAACCGGCGTCGCTCGCGATTCTCTTCGTAGCGCTATCTGACGACGCAAGCGCGTCCGCTGCGAGATGCAGCCGCCACTGTGAAAGGTATTGCATCGGCGCCTGACCCATGAGACGTACGAACCGCTCGGCGAGCATTGAACGCGACGCGCCTATGCGCTCGGCAAGCAGCTCGAGCGTCCACGGCTGCTGCGGTTGGCCGTGCATCAGTGCCAGAGCTGCGCTGACATGCCGATCCTTGAGAGCCACCAGCCACCCGCCCACCGGGTCGTCGAGCGTATCGACGTACGAGCGAACGGCCTCGACAAAAAGCAACTCGGACAGCTTGCAAAGCACCGCGTGGGTGCCTGGCCTCGCACCGCGCTCGCCGTGCGATCGTGCTTCGCTCGCCGCATTGGGCAGCAGCATCGCGGCGCTGTCGGCGCCGACCCGGAACTTGAGCACGCGGGGGAGCGGCGTGACGATGCGCTCGGAAAGTGTGCTGTCACAGGCGAAGAAGCCGCAGACGATCCGCGTCCTGCTTCCTCCGCCACCGTACGTGATGCGCGAAACCTCGTCTGCACGGGTGAGGGCGACCATCGCTTGGGTCGTCATTGGCTCGGGCTTGACATCGGCACTGCTGGCGAGTTGATGAACGTCGCCGTGCGGAAAACATACGATCTCCCGCGCTTCGACGCTCAGAGGCGGCCCGTCGCCGACGCGGACTTTGCAGGCACCCGCGACGATCAGATGGTAGGGAATGACCCGGGCGGCGCCTGGCGCAACGCGCTTCGCTATGTCCGCGGCCGACGGTGTTTGCACCGACCATGGCGCAGTCAGTTCGGCGTCGACGAACGCGGAGCCGCTAAGGCGTATTCCGCTAAGAATCTCGGAGAGTGCATCCATGTCGGACAGGACGTGGCTTCGAGAGCATGCAATGCCGCAAGTCCTTGCGCACGCGGCAGGGCGGTAAATCGATCAACTGTTCCGGAAAGTCGATCATAACAACGTAGTGCTGCTCCGGCTTCGCCGCCGCTAATATTACCTCAGGTGGATTACGACTCGGGACGGTATGCAGACCATGCCTGCTTCGTTCCCGAGATCACCAACGCGAAGGAGGGAATGATGAGTCGAGCCAATGTCTTCGAGATCCAGGTACCGTTAAGGCGGTGTTACAAGTCCGATCCCAAGGCAGCGCTGGTAACCGACCGCGCCCTAACCCAGGGCGGTAGCGTTGATGACCCGTTCCACTCCATGGTGATGCCGATGCCAAGAAGCGGGACTGCGATTCCCGTGGGCGTTCATCGCGCACTTGGTGGATTGCATGATGCACCTACTCCCGGCGACATCCTCTGCGCAGCCTTTGCAGCATGCCAGGATTCGTCGGTGCGAATGGTTGCGAACATTCTCGGGATTACGCTCGAATCCCTCGGAGTGGAAGTCACCGGCGAGGTCGATGTCCGGGGAACGATGGCCATGGATGTGCAGGTGCCGGTCGGCTTCCAGGCAATGCGCTGTGTGGTGCGGCTCAAGGCCGCCAATGGCACGAATCCACATTTGTTGGAAAAACTCCGGATCGCATCGCAACGGAGCTGTATCGTAGGGCAGACGCTGCTCCATTCTCCCTCAGTCGAGACGACGTTCGACATGGGCACAGATGAAGTGAATGGTGTGCAAGTCGCGCCTCAACCCGGCGCAGAAAGTGGTGCTTGCATGCGCACCATCGGCGGCATGCTAGAGTGAGAGCGCAGCAGACGCCACCATAGAAGCACTCAAGAAAAGTTATGAGGTGCGCGAGCGGTATCGCGAGCAGACAGAAGCGAGTTGTTCAACCTCTTGGAGATAAACGCAAAATGAAAAGCTTAGCGACGATGATCGCCATGTCGATGGTCGCGGTTGTTCTGGGGAGTCTTGCAACTTCGGTAGCAGCAACTGAAAGCGACGCCTTTGTCAATCCAAAGGACATCAAGTGGGGCCCTGCGCCGCCTTCGATGCCCAAAGGCGCCAAGATCGCCGTCTTGCAAGGTGATCCAAGCAAAGCGGGGCCGTTTGTCATTCGCCTCATGGTCCCACCCGGCTACAAGATACCGCCACACTGGCATACCCAGGATGAGAGCCTTACGGTGATCTCGGGCACATTCTCTTTCGGCACGGGTGACAAAGTCGAAACGAGCAAGGCGCACACGCTCACCGCCGGTGCCTTCCATTTCCTTTCAGGGAAGGATCACCATTACCTGGTCGCCAAAAGCGAGGCGGTAATCCAGGTCAATGGCAACGGGCCTTTCGACATGACTTACGTCAACGCCGACGACGATCCGGCTAAGAAGTAGAAACGTCCGCGCTCGAGCAAGTATGCGACGCGCGCCTCTACCAACTCCAGGACAGTTAGCCGGCCGACGTCAAACGATAGAGCGTACCGACGACACTCGGCGCGTACCGTCCTGGAGCGAAAGCCGCAGCAAGGCTCGCCTTCGCCCGCCAGCCAGTGCAGTGACCGGGAGCGACCAAGCGAGGCTCAATTCGTGTCTTGAGGTCGCGTACCGTTGGTTCAATTCGGGCCTCCATCGCCTTCCCGGCCAGGTGGTAGCCGCCAAGCACAAGGTCGACGGGCAAACCTGGGAAGTGCTTCCGGGCACTCAGGCAGGCGTTGACAACACCTGCATGCGAGCAGGCCGAAAGCACGGTTACGCCTCTTCCACCCATGCAAGCGGCGACAAAACGTTCATCGAGGATCAGCGGATCCGGCTCGCCGATCTCGCCACGAAACGTGTGGTGACCGGCAAGCCCGGTCTCGTAATCGGTGACGCGATCGATGGCACCGCTGCCGAAGAAAAACCCGCCGCAGATCGGATGGGGATCATCTCTCGTTGCGATTTCGCCCCCGCTTTTTGCGATTGCATCGAAGCTAGGCTCTACCGGAAGCATGATCATCAACCCGGTCGGAAGCAGAATCCCGCGCTGGTCTGGTCGATTAGGATGCAGGTCGACGATCGGTCGCGTTAACCCCGCTGCAGCTCGCGCCTTACTGACAGCGGCGACCACCTCCGGGAAACCGCCGCTATGATCGAAATGCCAATGCGACAGGAAGATGCACTCGATGCTGGAGAGATCGATGTCCAGCCGGCGCGCGTTGTCGAGCCAGAGCTCCGGGTAGGGGCCAACATCGAACAGCATGCTGCGCAGCTGACCGTCCCGGCGGCCAGTGACGAGTACGGAAAGACCGTGACAAGCGCATCACAACTGGTCGAACACCGCCTTGCATTCATGGCCCTCGAAGTGGCGACTTGGCGGCCTGCGCGAGGCGAGGTGAATGATCTCCGGAACCTGCGGTACACCGGCGTCGACGCTCGACAGGGTGTCGGTCTCGTTGTCCACGACGACCAGGATTTCCAGTTCGTCGAGTTGCAAAACGTTTTCGGGAAGCGAATGTGGATTCATAATGGGTGAATGGTGAAGAATCTATTGCGCTGGATCGGCATAGCCTTGGGAAGCTTGGCGGGCTTGGCAATCATCGCCTATGCCGTCTTATACATGCTCTCCGAGCGGTTGCTGCGACGCACCTACCAGGTCCCCGTGGTTGCCCTGTCCATCCCGAACGACACGGCGTCGATCAGCGAAGGACGGCGGTTGGCCACGATCCGCGGGTGCTTTGCGGGCTGCCACGGCAAAGAGGCTGCGGGGGCGGTCTTGTTCGATCAACCGATGATCGGACGTATCGTCGCGCCCAATCTTACTGCCGCGGTGAAGCAATTCAGCGACGGCGAACTCGCGGTCATTATCAGGAATGGCGTGCGACCCGATGGACACAGCATGCTCGTCATGCCGTCGGAAGTCTTCAACGGGGTGACTGATGAGGACCTGGCAAAGATCATCGCGTTTCTGCACACCTTGCCGGAAGTCGCGGGGCCGGGCCCGAGCATCTCTATGGGACCGATCGGGCGTCTGGGCCTCGTCGTCGGCAAGTTCAACGTGGTGGCACGGCTCATCGCCGAAACCGTGCCGCCGCCCGATGCAACGAATGAAGTGGCCAAATTCGGACGCTATCTCGCGCGAACTATCTGCGCCGAGTGCCACGGCACCGCTCTGCGCGGCGACTCCAACCCCGATTTCAGCAGTCCGGATCTGCGGGTGGTCACTACCTATTCGCCCGATGCATTCGCTCAACTGCTGAAAACCGGCGTCGCCATCGGGGGAAGAGACGTGGGCGTAATGAGCGCCCAGGCACGGAACAATCTGTCGCACCTCTCCGATCCGGAAATCGCGGCGATCTACGGCTATCTGCATGCGATGCCGGAGGCTGCGCACAAGTGAATGCCGGCAAGCGCTGACGGTTGCAGCGCAGCGTCCATGTCTTCCAACCTTGCGAGAAGCTTGCAAATTGTCACTTCGCTTTACAGTCTCGTGACACGACAACAACCCGCGACTCGTTAAGCCCTTGATCGTGCGCTGCGCGATCAGTGTGGCATACATGGTGCTCGGTCCACGCGGACGCGGCTAAGAAGCGGTGGTCCGAGTCGGCGTAGGCCCGGCTCGCAAGGGAATTCCGGTCGGATCTCAGTGGACGTCAACATGCGACGGGGAGAAGCGCATGACTGACAAAAACAATCAGGAAGAAGCGCTCGAGGAGTTCCTGTGCAGGGAACTCGCTGGGGTCGACCTCGAAGGCATACGTTTCGAGCCAAGCGCAGCCGTATCGTCCGGAGATTCACCAGAGAGTGATTCGGCGATCCTCACCTGGAGGGACCTGGAAGACCTCCTGAGCTGGCGCGGGTTCTTGACCGATTCTGACGATTCCACCGGCCCTGGATTGCTCGGCGTTATTCCTCCGCAGGAGGGAGAAGCGTGATCTGGATCGTTCTGTCTATCGGCCTGCTTGCGCTACTGCTCTTTTCTCTTATGAGTATGAGCAAGCAGCAGGACCGAGAAGCAAGGCGCTCCGAGATCGAGTGCGATCCCGCCAGCGATGTCGAAATCACAATCGCCCGGTCGAGTCTCCCGACCGCCATGACGTTTGACGCGATGACGGAACGACCAGGTGGCTGCTATACCTGTCGCTACTTCGGTCACCGCGTCGAGTCAGCGGTGTGGTGCTCGAGGCCCAACGGCGAGCACGTTCGCTTGCAAGCGGCGCGCGGTTGCGCGTTATGGGAGCGCCGGCCCCGCGCCAACTACGAGGAAGACACATTCGTCGAGCTTCGCGGCGGCGACGACGGCTACCAGGCGAACGGAAGAGCGAGCTCGCCCTGAGCCTGAAATCTCGTCGAGCCGAACATCGGGCCGTCGAGTTTTCCCTCCATTTTGTAGCTGAGCTTGTCAACCGGCTTGCCGTCGAGCATACGCAGCGCGTAAGCCCCAATACGCAGCATCGACACCGTCACGGGCACGCTGACGATGGACTCGCCAAAGCGGGGGATGCTGCCGCGCTCGTCGCTGACGCCGGTCGCGAACGTTTTGCCCAGGACATCCAATTTCACATAGACGCCATCGTATTCGACCGGCGCGTCGTTGGGGTTCTGGACTCGAAGCTTGACCAGCATCCGCATCTCCAGATCTTCTCCCGGCAAGGACTCGATGTCCGCGACGCTAACCTGGAGCGGGTCACGACCCGGCATGCTCGCACACGCGGTGAGCGTCAACGCGGTGACGATCAGCACCGCCGTCAACAGGGAGCGAGCCCTCGCCGACACAGGTGAACGACTCACGTCTTTCGCGCGGCTTCGTACAGGGGCATCACCGTCGGAAGCAAAGACTCGATCTGCTGGATGCGGTTCGCTTCGGCCGGATGAGTGCTTAAGAATTCCGGCTGCTGCCCGCCCTGAGTCGCGCTCATCATCTTCTTCCACAACGATACCCCGGCGCGTGGATCGTAGCCTGCGCGTGCCGCCAATTCGAGGCCAATGCGGTCGGCTTCGCTCTCGTCGACGCGGCTGAATTTGGTCGCGATCAGCGTATCGTAGACCGTATTCCCCAGCTCGGCTGACCCCCCGCCCAGTCCAAGCAACGCAGTGCCGATTCCGATGGCGGTTTGCGCCGCCATCGCCTGCGACACCTGCTCGCGCGAATGCTCGCGCAGTGCGTGCGCGATTTCGTGTCCCATGACGATCGCGATCTCATCGTCAGTCAGCTTGAGTCGCGTGATCAGTCCCGAATAGAAGATGATTTTGCCGCCGGGCATGCAGAACGCGTTGAGCTCCTCGGTGCTGACGACATTCACTTCCCACTTCCACTTCGGAGCATCGCGGCGGAACACCCCCGTCTGCGGTTCTATTCGCACGGCGATTGCCTGCACGCGCTGCGTCAGCGCCGGGTCGGTATTGAGGGCGCCTTTTTTCTGCGCCTCGTTTGTCAGCTTGGCATAGCTCTGTGCTGACATCTTATCCATGTCCTCGGACGAGACGAGCAGCAGTTGCTTGCGCTCGGCCCCGACAGCGCCGGGCTGCGTCGTAGTGGCGCAACCGCAGAGCTGCAGAAAGGCGAATACGAGCAACGTTGTCACCAGCTTTGTGAGGGAGGTCATGTCGTCCACTCGACCGGCTGCGGTCGTGAGCGGGGAATCAGGGTCGCCCGTCCGGAGTGTTGCAGTGGATCAGCCTTGAAGGCAGTCGGCTAGATAAGCGCTCCGACGATGCCGCCGAGTTTCGGAGCAATCGCCTTGCTTACGCCTTCCTTAACAAAAGGATTGCTGGTTACCGCGTTCAACGCCGTACCAAAGTGGTCACTTAAGGCCTTGGTCTGAGAGGCGTCCAGCTTGGATGATCCGGCTGCAATCTGCTGATTGGTTAGCGGGGCCTTGCAAGCGCCACCAAGCATCGAACACATCTGGTCGGCCAGCTTTGGAGCCACCGCGCTCGTATCCATCTTACCAAGCACTCCAGCAAGGCGCGGATCCTTCGCAGCAGACTGAAGGAGTGTACCCGAGAGTTTGGTGACCGTATCCGTTCCACCCAGCAGCTGGAACAAGCTGCCGAGCGTCTGCGCCGTACTCTGACCTACGCCGAGTCCAACGCTGATGATCACCAGCGCCAGCCATCTACTTGGGAATCGCTGCTTCATACTTTCCCTTGATGTCAACCAAACCGGGGGAATCCTACTCCGCCGATCGTTGTCTCGCTACAAAGGCCAGAATATGAGTCTCGCGAAGAGGTCCTTGGACGAATGACTCAAGGAATTACCTTCGAATCGGAACTGCCTATGGCCGCCAGTTGCCGCCCTTGCTACGCTGCGTGATAGAGTGCATCGCCACAACCACGTAGCGCCGGCTAACGACATGACGCTGCCTCAGGTCCGCAAGAAGCGCTCCATTTCGAAGCACCTGAACGACCGCTTGCGTAAATGCGCAGCGATCTGCTTTGCCTTTGTCGCGACGGGGATCAGTCCCGGTATGAACGGTGCACAAGCTCAGGACGCGACCGAGAGCAAGGCGCTGCGAGTGGCGGTCAAGCCGATTCCCCCATTTGTGTTCAAGCAGGGAGCGGAATGGAGCGGATTCAGCATCGATCTCTGGAACGCGGTCGCGCAGTCGCTCAAGGTCGATACCACATGGGTTGAAGTCGCTGCCGTCGGTGACCAGCTGCAGGCGGTGAAAAGCGGCAAAGCCGATGCTGCGATCGCGGCGATCACGATCACCAAGGAACGCGAAAACGTTATCGACTTCACACAGCCCTATTTCGACTCCGGCTTGCAGATCATGGTGCACGCTCAAGGCACAAATCACTTGTTGGAGGTGTTTGACTCGATCCCGTGGTCCACCATCGGAACGCTTCTCGGCGCATTCATTTTCATCATGTTCGTCATGGCCAACGTCTTGTGGATCGTCGAGCGACGAACGAGTGAACATTTCCGGAAAGGCTATCTGAGGGGAATTGGCGAAGGGCTGTGGGGTGTGGCGCTGATTGTCGCGACCGGCGAACATGGCGATCGACAGGGGGCGAGGGTAGTCAAGCGCCTCATCGTCTTCTTCATGTGGTTGGTCGGCGTTGTGCTGATTGCGCAACTGACGGCTACGGTGAGTTCCACGCAGACGGTCGATCGCCTGAATTCGAAGATCCATGGGCCGGGCGACCTGGCGGGAAAGACGATCGCGACCGTGCGCGGCACGGTCGCCGCCGACTACCTGACCGAGCAGGGGCTGTTCTATGTGGAGGTCGCTTCCGCGGAGGAAGGATGCGACCTGGTCTCGAAAGGCGACGTGCAGGCTTTGGTGTTCGACGCGCCCACGCTTCAATATCTCGCCGCCAAGCGCGGTAACGGGGTGCTCCAGGTCGTAGGTCCAATTTTCGCGGCGCAAAAGTATGGCATCGTCGTCGCCGACGGAAGTCCCCTGCGCAAGCGGATCAACCGAGCATTGCTCGAAATGTACGAGGATGGGCGGTACAGGGCGCTTTACAGCAAGTGGTTCTCGCGCTCCTAGCAGCAAGCGGAATGCGTTTTCGCACCTGCTATTCCTCTGTCATAGGGTCGGGCAGGCCTTGCGCGGCCGCGCTGCGCACAGCGACGATCCGTCTCGTCCTGCCGGCTGTCAGCTTGAACTACCGTAGAAGGCCGCGCTGTGACACGATAGCTCATGTCGGTCTATCGACCAGTTAACCGTTCGCCGCGCAGCGACGTCCACCAGGTTGTCGAGCATTCGCTTGCCACACATCGCCGCGAGCAGGAGGGGACCCTGGGAGCGACCGAGCAGGATTGGACCGGCAGACGGAAAGCAAAGCCTGCCGAATTCCTGTTTCCCGCGACCAAGCGCTGGATAGCGAGCTTGCCCCCTGAGTTTCAACCGACGGCGACCGCCGAATGCTTCCCGCGGATTACGAACGCACTGGCGGGACTCTGGTCGGCGCCGGAAGAGTTGGCGAGCTACTTTGCTGAGCTCTTGGTCGACAGGCGAGGGCGACGCAAGGGGTTCCCGTCGCGCGTATCGAGCGAGCTGCACGCCCTGAGTGCTTATTGCGCCGTTTCCCGCCCATCTCCGGCGTCGGCGAAGGACTAACCGCCTTTAGTGGCCACAGTCTGACCACGACTCCACGCTATTCCACCGACGGCCTGGCGGCTTTCGCGACATCGCTGCTTTCGGCTGCGGGCATGGACGACGACAAGGCGCGCACGGTCGCGCGCTTGCTCGTGCTCACCGACATGATGGGAAGGCGCACGCATGGGCTGGCGATCGTGCCGCTCTACATCGACGACATCCGCAAGGGCTCCATGCAGGTGACCGGGCAGCCCGAAGTGGTGAAGGACGGCGAGGCAACGCTGCTCTGGGACGGGGCTTACCTGCCCGGGTTGTGGCTGGTGAACCGCGCCATCGACGTCGCAGTCGAGCGCATCGCCCGCTGCGGTGTGGTGAGCGTGTCCATTCGGCGCAGCCATCACATCGGATGCCTCGCCGCGCTGGTCAAGCAGGCCGCCGACCGGGGCCTGGTCGCGATCATCTTCAACTCCGACCCCGCGGGGCAGCGCGTTGCGCCCTACGGCGGAACGCAACCGCTGTTCACGCCCAATCCTTTCGCGATCGGCTATCCCGGGCGCGATCATCCGGTACTGGTCGACATCTGCGCCTCGATCACCACCGTGTCGATGACTCGGCAGAAGTTCGCGGCAGGCGAAATGTTCGAGCATCCGTGGCTGCTCGATGCGGCCGGCAATCCTACGTGCGACCCCGCCGTCCTGGAGAACACGGAGCCTCGCGGATCGCTGCAGCTCGTCGGCGGTCAGGAGTACGGCCACAAGGGCTTCGGACTCGCGCTGATGATCGAGGCGCTGTCGCAGGGCTTGAGCGGTCACGGGCGACGCGACGCGCCGACGCGCTGGGGCGGCAACGTGTTCCTGCAGGTGATCGATCCGGACTTCTTCGCCGGTCGCGACGCCTTCACGGAGCAGATGGACTTCCTGTCAGAGAAATGCCGCGCGAACCGGCCGATCCGTCCCGGGCAGCCGGTGCGGGTACCCGGCGACCAGGCCGCCCGAGGCATCGCGACGGCGATGCGCGAGGGCGTCACGTTCGATGCGCAGTCGTGGGACGGGATCGCGCGTTGCGCTCGCGATCTGGGCGTCGCGCTTCCGCCTGCGGTCGACCATGCTGGCCGTTACGGAGCCGTGCTGGCGACGCCGCGCAGCGAGAGCTCAGCCGCGCGATGACAACGCACGAAATGATTCGGCGCGATCTCCTGCTGTAGCGGCGTCTTTTCGCGACAGATGTCCCGCGCATACGTGCAGCGGGGATGGAAGTGGCAGCCCGACGGCGCGTTCGCGGGGTCGGCCACCTCGCCCGGAAGCACGATCCGCTCAGTGCGCAGGCGGGGATCCGGTTTCGGCACGGCAGACAGCAGGGCCTCCGTGTACGGATGCTTGGGCGCCGAGAACAGCGCCTCCGTCGGCGCGGTCTCCACGATTCGACCGACGTACATCACCGCAACCCGAGCGCTGATGTGTTTGACGACTGAAAGATCGTGCGCGACGAACAGATAAGTCAGTCCGAGCTGCTCCTGCAACTCGAGGAGCAGGTTAAGGATCTGCGCCTGCACCGACACGTCGAGCGCTGAGACGGGTTCGTCGGCCACAACCAGGCGGGGATTAAGCGCGAGGGCGCGCGCAATGCCGATGCGCTGCCGCTGCCCGCCGGAAAATGCGTGCGGGTAGCGCCGCATGTATTCGGGCCGGAGTCCCACGAGCCGCAGTAGCTCCACGACGCGGTCCGTGCGCTCCTGCGTTGTGCCGACGCCGTGGACGAGCAGCGGTTCGCCGACGATGTCGAGCAGCGTCATGCGCGGATTGAGCGACGAGAACGGATCCTGAAAGATCATCTGCATCTGGCGCCGCAGTGAGCGCAATTGGTCTTTCGGCAGCGTCGTGACGTCGACCGTCCGGCCGCCGTCTTTGAGCAGAACCTTTCCCGCGGTGGGCGTGATCGCGCGCAGGATGCAGCGTGACGTGGTGGTCTTGCCGCAGCCACTTTCGCCTACGAGCGAAAGCGTTTCCCCCTTCTTGACGACGAAGCTGACGTCGTCGACCGCTTTCACCTGACCGATGGTCTTCTGCAGCAGCCCGCGCCGGATCGGGAAATGCTTTTTCAGCTCCCGCACTTCGAGGAGAACAGAACCATCCCCTGCGGCGATCGCGTTGGTCATGCTTGCGCCGCCCCATAGAGCAGGCAGCTCGCCTTCTGGCCCTTCCCGACGTTGCGCAACTGCGGCTCCTCTCTGTCGCAGTGCCCCGGCATGAACGATGCGCATCGCGGATGGAAGGGGCAGCCTGTTGGGCGGTTGAACGGATGCGGGATCGAGCCGCTGATCGTCGGCAGCTTCAGCCGCGGCGTCGATTCGATGCTTGGTATCGACTTCAGCAGGGCCCTGGTATACGGGTGTTTCGGGTTGTGGAAGATGTCGTCGACACTGCCTTCTTCGACGACCCGGCCGAGGTACATGACTACGACGTCGTCGGCCATTTCAGCAACCACGCCCAGGTTGTGCGTGATGAGCATGATCGCCATACCCCGTTCCTGCTGGATCCTGCGCAGCAGGTCTAGGATCTGAGCTTGGGTAGTGACGTCGAGCGCGGTGGTGGGCTCATCGGCGATGAGCAGGCGAGGATCGCAGGACAGCGCGGCCGCGATCATGGCGCGCTGCCGTAATCCGCCAGAGAGCTCGAACGAATACTCGTCAATGCGCCGCTCCGGCTTGGGTATCCCGACGCTGCGCAGCACCTCGATGCCGCGCCGTCGCGCCTCCTTTGCGTCCACCTTGGCGTGGAGGCGTACGGCCTCGACGATCTGTGCGCCTACCGTATGCACGGGACTGAACGAGGTCATCGGCTCCTGAAACACCAGCCCGATGTCTCCCCCGCGGATCGAGCGCATCTCGTGGCTGTTGGCCTTGAGCTTGGCGAGGTCGACCTGCGTGCCGTCTCGGCGAGTGAGAATGACCTCGCCGGCGACGATGCGGCCGGGATGACTGACGATGCGCAGGATCGATTGCGCGGTGACGCTCTTGCCGCAGCCGCTCTCGCCGACGATGCCGAGCGTCTTGCCCGGCATCACGTCGAAGGTCGCGCCATCCACCGCCTTGGTCGTCCCCTCGTCCTGGAAGAAGCTCGTCCGCAGATCGCGGACGGACAGCAGTGGTTGCGAATTTCCGTCGTCGCCGCGCACGCGGGGACCCAGCGACTCCTGCCGGAACGACACGGAGTTTCCGCTTTCGCGGGAACGACGAGTTGGGTCGGGCGGAGTCATCACAGGTACGGGTCGGCGGCGTCGCGGATGCCGTCGCCCATGAAGTTGAAAGCGAGCACGGCGACGATCACGGGGAGAGCGGGAATGAGCAGCCACGGCGAGATCACCAGTGCCTGAACATCCTGCGCATCCTGCAGCAGCACGCCCCAGCTGATCGCCGGCGGCCTCAAGCCCAGCCCGAGGAAGGAAAGCGACGTCTCGCTGATGATGATCGCGGGAATGGCGAGCGTCGTCGCGGCGATGATGTGGCTCATGAATGAAGGCACCATGTGGCGGAAGATGATGCGTGCCTTGCTGCAACCCACGAGCTCCGCCGCCATCACGAAGTCCTCTTCCTTGAGCGAGATGAAGCGCCCGCGAACGACTCGTGCGAGCTCCGTCCAGCCGATCAGTGAGATGATGATGGTGATCGCGAAGTAGACCTGCACGACGCTCCAGTCGCTCGGCACCGCCGCGGCGAGGCCCATCCAGAGCGGAATCGTCGGAATCGAGCGGAGGATTTCGATGATGCGCTGGATGATGGTGTCGGTCGCGCCGCCGAAGTACCCGGAGATTCCGCCGAGCACGACGCCCAGTACCAGCGAGAGCGCCACGCTGACCAAGCCGATGGTCATCGATGTGCGCGTGGCGAACACGAGCCGGGACCACAGGTCGCGTCCCTGCACATCGGTGCCGAGGAGGACGAGCGCGTCCGATGCCTTGGCCCCCTCGACTCCAAGCAAGTGACGATCGGCGGGAATGAAGCCCAGCAGCCGGTACGGCTCGCCATGCGCGAAAAACTCGAGCGGGATCTTGGTGCTCGTGTCCGGCGCGTAGACGCGCTTGAAGGTGTTCGGGTCGCGCGTGCCCTTCAGCGCGAACACGTAGGGGCGGAAACGGCCATCGTCGAACCAGTGGATCGACTGCGGCGCGATGAGCGAGCGCTGCGCGTCGGATGCGTGCGGATCCACGACGGCGAAGAAATCGGCAAAGATCGCCACCAGGTAGAAGGCCGCGAGCACGAACGTGCTCCCGAGCGCGAGCCTGTGCTTGCGGAAGCGCCACCACATGAGCTGCCACTGGGTGGCAACCGCAACGCGCTGCTCGGCGAGGCTGCGCGCGTCCTGCGCGATCAAGTCTGGGGCGACGGTGGTGGTCATTCCCGTCCCAGACGGATGCGCGGGTCGACCCACATCAGCAGCAGGTCGGAGATGAACGTGCCGACGACGGTCAGCACGCCGAGCAGCAGGACGATGGTCCCGGCGAGGAACATGTCCTGCGCGATCAGCGCCTTCAACAGCAGCGGTCCCACCGTCGGCAGGCTCAAGACGAGCGACACGATGATGCTGCCCGACACCACGTAGGGCAGGAGATAGCCGATCGTGCTTACGAACGGATTGAGTGCCACCCGCACGGGGTAGCGCAGGATCACGCGGTGCTCGGGCAGGCCACGCGCACGCGCGGTCATCACGTAGGGCTTGCGCAGCTCATCGAGAAGGTTCGAGCGCATGATGCGGATCAGCTGCGCGGTCCCGGCGACGCCGAGGACAATCGCCGGCACCGGAAGGTGCTTAACGAGATCCCACGTCTTGGCCAGGCTCCACGGCGCTTCCGCGTAGTCCGGCGAGAAGAGGCCGCCAACGTTGGCGCCGAAGTACCTGAAGCCGGCGTACATGACAATGAGCGCCAGCAGGAACCCCGGAATGGCGAGCCCGACGAAGCCGACGAACGTGAACAGGTAGTCGAGGAACGAATAGCGGTACACCGCCGAATAGATGCCGATGGGCAAGGCCACCGCCCAAGTGAATATGATCGCCGCCACCGAGATGACGATGGTGAGCGACAGCCGGTCGCCGATGACGTCGGAAACCGGGCGTCCCCATTCCATCGCCATGCCGAAGTTGCCCTGCAGGATGAGCCCCATCCACTTGGCGTATTGAACGGTGATCGGCTTGTCGAGGCCCAATTGCTCGCGCAGCGCCTGGGCCTCGCCCTCCGACACTGCGCTTCCTGACGCAGACATCGACGCGATGTACGAGGTGACGTAATCGCCTGGCGGCAGGTGGATGATGACGAACGACAAGACCGAGATGGCCCAGATCGTCAGCAGAGCGAGCACGAAGCGGCGAACGATATACGCGAGCATGCGATGTCATCCCGGCCGTTAGTCCCCGCGAAAGCAGGAAGGGAATCTAGTGTCTCTCACCGAACGCCGCTGGGTCCCCGCGTTCGCGGCGACTATGATCGCGCGTCGCTCCCGCGAAAGGGGGAGCCCAGTGTCTCTCACCGAACGTCGCTGGGTCCCCGCGTTCGCGGGGACGACGAGCTGTCGAGCTATGCGGCTACTTGAAATAGAACGTCTCCGGCCAGGAGGTGTGCGGCGTCCGGGCGTGCTGTGCATTCACCTGCCGCGACGGGATGTTGCCCATGTTGTTCTTGACGATGCGCACGCCCATGAAGGCCGGCGACTGGCCCACAGTGCCGATGCTCCACTCCTGCTCGACGATGATCTTCCAGAGGTCTTTGCCGGCCTTGATCCGGTCCTCGTCCTTCATGCCGTAGGCGGCGCGGAACAGTTCCATTGCCTTGATCATTTCCGGATCGTCGGGTTTCTTTCCGGAGGCACCTCCCGATGCGTACCACTTGGCGAACGCCATACCCATGTGCGATTCGGCGGCGTCGACCGGCAGAGCGTGGCGGGGAAAGAGGAACAGCATCTCCGAGCCGTCGTTGGCCCAGGTGATGATCTGATTCTCGTTGTTGTTGTCGCGCGTGAAGGCGAGGTTGCGCTCGAGCTCCTTGATGTCGACGTCGATGCCGATCTTCTTCCACTGTTGCTTGATCATCTCGCCCACTGGCGTGAACGGCACGAACTGGCCGCCGATGGTGACCATCTCGACGCGTACTCGCCCCTTGCTGTCGGGGCGCAGCCGATAGCCGTCGGAATCCTTTTTCGCGAGTCCAATCTTGTCGAGCAGCTCGTTCGCCTGCTTCAGATCGAGCGTCGCCCATTTCTTGTTGTACTCCGCCCCGGGGCTGAAGATCGAGTCCGGCGCCGGCGCGACGGAGCCCGCGGTGCCGACACCGAGCCAGAATGCCTCGTTGAGCTGGTCGCGGTCGATTCCGAGCGAGAGTGCGTGGCGGAAATCCTTGTTCCGCAGCAGCTTGGCGATCTCGGGGTCTGCCTCATACGAGTTGCCGATGTGCAGCGTGACGTCGGAGCCGTTCAGGCCGGGGTCGAGGTGCACCGTATAGTTGCCCTTCTTGGCGTTCTCGAGGAACACCGGTAGCTTGCCGAGCGCCATGTGGCGCTCCTGCAAGTCGTACTCGCCGGCGATTGCGCGCAGGTTGGCCACTTCCGTGTTCTCGGCCAGCGTCATGGTGATCCGGTCGATGTAGGGCAGCTGGTTGCCTGCGGTGTCCACACCCCAGAAATACGGATTGCGCTCCATCGACCAGGTCGGCGTGTTGAGCGGCGACACGGTTTTCCACGGCGTCATCACCGGCAACTCGGGATTGAGGGCCCAGCTGTAGCGGTTCCGAAGCAGCGACACCCAGTTGTCGAAGCCGAGCTCTTTGGCCTTCTTGTTGACGGCGTCCTCGGAGGAATACTTGGGCAGGAACTGCTTCAAGTAATGCGCCGGGGCGTAGGCGCCGCCGAAGTTCTGGAAGCCGCCGCGTGTGGCGAAGCCGGCGCCAATGGCCGTGCTGCCGGCGAGCTGGTAGACGAAAAAGCTGTAGGGCTCGGGGAAATCGAAGGCGACGGTGTAGTCGTCGACCTTGCGCATCTTGCCGTCCTTGCCGTTGATCTGGAACTCGAAGAACGGAGTGGGGACGACGTTCTTGTTCAAGTAGATGTCCTGGTACCAGAACATGAAATCGTCCGCGGTCAGCGGCGTTCCGTCCGACCACTTGGCGCCCTTGCGCAAATAGATGGTCGTGGTCTTGCCATCGTCGCTCACCTTCCAGTCGCGGGCGAGGCTCGGGACGATCTTGGTGCCCGTGTAGTCGAAGGTGAGGATCTTGTCGGCGGAAACGATGCGGTTGCCGTTCTCATGGTCGGCCGGGCCGGTGAAGGCGCGTCGCCAGTTGCCGCCGTACTTGCCGATCTCGTTGAGCGGCTTGATCACCAGGAGTTGCGAGGTCTCGGGCAAGCGCTTGTCGACCGGCGGCAGCTTCCCGGCCTTCACCAGCGCGTCGAGCATCGGCGCTTCCTTGAAGGTCTTGGGATAGCTGTTGACGTCAAGAACAATGGTTGGGCCCTCGAGCTTGCCGATGAGCGAAGCGCCGAGCTTCGGCGCCGCGTCCGACTGGGCGGCGACGACAGCCGGACCCAATGCCAGCGCCACCGCAAGTCCGAGGCCCGACAGCATGATTACCGCGCGCTTGATTTCCATCCGATTCTCCCTCCTAGTTGATATCGCGTCCTCGCCGCTTGCGCAGGGCCCGCGGGGGATCCAGTGCAGTTGCGGCCCGCGACGTTACCAGGCCGTCCTGTTTTTTGGCGAATCATAACCCGGCTATCATCGGATTACGTCGTCCGCTCGCAGCAGTAACGTCCGCGGGATTGCGAGATCGAGCGCCTTGGCGGTCCTCGGGTTGCATACAGCGCGGCGGAAGGAATCCCCAAGAAGCCGATCCGGTACATTTCGCCGGCAGCAGCCACGCCAGCGATCCGTGCCGCAGCCAGCATCACGTTCGTGGCGGCGATCAACCTCCGCCGGTTCATCATTTGAATCACCTCATCCGCGACCAGGACCACGTTGCCACGTCCCCCGCGCCGCGATATAGCTCAGAGGCAGCGCAGCGACGGATCACGCACAAAGCGCAGGTAGGAGCGCACCTTGCGGAAGCCGCCCTGGTGCGCAAACATGCGCTCCGCCTCCTCATCCGAGATGAAGGGCAGGACCACCGTATCATCTCCCGGCTGCCAGTTCGCCGGCGTGGCCACTCGATACTTCGTCGAGAGCTGCAGTGCGTCCAGGACGCGCAGGATCTCATTGAAGTTACGGCCGATGTAGGCCGGATACGTGAGGATCAACTCGACTCGCTTCGACGGCGAGATAATGAACACGCTGCGCACGGTCATCGTCTCGCCCAAGCTCGATCCGTGGCGGAAGGTCGTCGAGTCGAGCATACCGAACAGCATCGACACCCGGCGTTCCTTGTCGGCGATGATCGGGAAGTTCACCTGTGTGTGCTGTGTCTCGTTGATGTCCGCGATCCAGCGCTCATGGTCGTCAGCGCTGTCGACGCTCAGACCGATGACTTTGGTGCCGCGCTTGCTCCACTCCTGCAGGAGCTTGGCCGTTATTCCGAACTCGGTGGTGCACACCGGAGTGAAATCCGCCGGATGCGAGAAAAACACACACCATGAGTCGCCGATGAATTCATGAAAGTTGATCGGGCCCATGCTGCTCTCGGCGCTGAAGTCGGGGACACTGTCGCCGATGCGGATGTAGCCCTGATTCTCCAGCTGCTTCTGCGTTTTGGTGAAGATACCGTCTGGTCCCAGATACTTGAACTCGAACGCCCTGTGCCCGACCTCGTCGATGTCCGGCAGCAGGGTTTCGTACTCGTGGTCGAGCAGCTTTACAGTGCGCTTCTTCACCGTGCCGGCGAACGCGAACGTCCCGTCCGACCGCCGGATCAGCGGCAGATCGAAGCGGAACTCGCTGTTGTTTAGGAAGTCCTCTTCCGCCATGGTGTTCGCCCGCTGCAGGATCTTGTTCCGGTGAGGGAACCGGCCGAAGCGCTTTATTACCGCGACATGCCGGTGGAAGATTTCGTGGAAGACGTTCAGCGGATCATCAGGCGCCAGCTCTTCCATCACACGCTCCCACTCCTCCATGCACAAGAGCTGGTCGTCCAGCGCCTCGGAGTGAGTGAGCGCCAGGCACAGGAACACTCGCTCGATGGGACGTAAGCGTCCGCTCACGCCGACGCGCAACCCCCGCTTTACCAGGCGCTGACAGCGCGCATCAGACGCATACATCTGGGGCGTATCGCGGTACATGTTGCGGGTGAACTGGTCGAGCATGATCACCAATGCCACTAACAGACGCGGGTGCTCGACATTAAGCGCCCAGTGGTCGTACTGCCCCCTGGATGCCACGACTACGTCCGTGCCGAACCGGTTCCAGATGTCCTGGTCTGTCTCCTCGGACTTGCCAAACCACAGGTTCAGGCATTCTTCGATACGTGGACGCAGCATGTATTGCAGAACTTGATCAGCCTTGCCGATCTCCGCAGTCGCGACCTGGATTCGGTCGATCTGGAGCAGCATGCGCAACTCACGCTCAAGACCCTCCAGGTTCGCTCCGGAGACTGCGTCCCGCTCTTCCAGACCGGCAAGGATCACTTGCAGGCTCTGCTGGATGCGCTGGCCCAGCACGTCGGCTGGTGCGATAGAGAGTAATTGGTTGGTCTCGCGAAGCCTCCGGACGAGGGTCTTCATGAATGTGATCGATCGTTGCGGATCGTTCTGCATCGACGGGATGAATTCGTCATAAGAGGTCGCGATGCATTCGGTATCGGTCAGCGCCTTGACGGTGGCTGATCGAGGGCCAGGCTCGATCAGGCTCATTTCGCCGAACACCTCGCCTGCACTCAGCGTACCAAGGGTCTTGGCCTTTGCCTCGTGGCCGACGCTGACCTCGACCGAGCCCGAGACGATGAGGAATGCGGCCTTGCCGTCTTCACCCTCAGAAATAATCGTATCCCCGGCCTTGAATTTGACGGTCTGCATTGATGTCACCTCGAAGACGGCCGACAAACTCATACACGCTTGTCGGCGTGAGCAGGTCTCAGGCAGCGTATTAGCGGGGCAGTCGACATGATTGCGTGTTGACTGCAGTCCGCGACGAATAGGAATTTGGACTGCATTGCATGCGAGGTCAAGGCAAACGTACGCCGCCGCGGCACGCCTTAATTAGTCGCGCGCTTCCTCACTGGATCCATTCCGTTCTTCTCGATCGCCGCCGTGGTGCGGTCGGACGCCAGGAATTCGATCAGCCGTCCGCTCGCTTCGCGCTCGTTCGATCCCGCGACGATCGCGGCTGCGAATGTCTGGACGAGTTGCACTTCGTTCGGGAGCCGGCCCACAACTTCGATCCCCGGAACGTTCATAAGCTCACTAACAGGTTGGATGACGATGTCGGCGCCACCGGCTGCGACCGTCGAGGCCGCCTGCGCACCGCGCTCCGTGACCTTGACGGTAATCCGGTCGGCGATCCCAAGCTGCGGAAACAGCTTGGTCGTAAGGTAAATGCCGCTGGTGCTCCCGGGAACCACGATGGTCTTTGCACTCAGCAACGTCTGCTTCAAGGCGTCGACGGTACTGACATCAGGTTTGGGCGTTCCCGCACGCACTGCCGCGCCCAAGGGCACACGCGCGAGATCGATGTCTGTGCCGGCAACGATGCGACCTGCCACGATCAACTCGGCGAGGCCCTGCCTCGAGAGGATCACGACGTCGGCAGGTACGCCGCGCTGCAGTTGCGCGGCGATCGTCTGCGAACCCGTACCCTGTGAGGCAGCGGACCCGGTGGTGACCTTGATGCCGGTCGTTCTTTCGAACTCCGGCAGCACCTGCTGATACGCGCTGGAGAAGCCACCGGAAATGAGCACCTTGAGTTGCGCCATGGATGGGCTCGGGAATGCAACGAGCACCGCCAGCGCGGCTATCGACTGAATGACGAGACGTAGTTGCCCGAACGAGCGACCATTCTCCATAACCACCTCCTGGGCCGATGGATCATCATACCGGTCTCTTGTCCGCAACTGCAGGTAACGCGCACAATGTTCGCGTATCAGCCAGAGTGGCTTCAGCTGGCACGGTGAAGCCGGCACGTATTCGGTGACGACGAAGCGCTCCGCGCTGATTCAGTGACCCAGTAGCATCCAGCGATCCAAATGCCCACATAAGCACCGCCGCCACAAGCATCACAATCGGTGGCGGAACGAGTGGCTGCGTTGCCTGAAGAAGAGGGAGCCATGCAGACGAATCAGACCAGAGAATCCGGCGCGGAACAGACCCGACTCCAGGAAGACCACGAAGGGCGAGCTGCGTGGAAGAAGTGGGGGCCGTATCTCACTGAGCGGCAGTGGGGGACCGTGCGCGAAGATTACAGTACCAATGGCGACGCCTGGAATTACTTCAGCCACGATAACGCGCAGTACCGTGCTTACCGCTGGGGCGAGGACGGGCTCGCCGGCATTTCGGACAACCGCCAGTTGCTCTGTTTCGCACTGGCGCTGTGGAACGGCCGCGATCCGATCCTTAAGGAACGGTTGTTCGGATTGAGCAACAGCGAAGGTAATCACGGCGAAGACGTCAAGGAGTACTACTTCTACCTCGACAGCACGCCGACCCACTCGTACATGAAATACCTCTACAAGTATCCGCAGGCTGCGTACCCGTATCAGACCATCATCGATGCCAACCGGGCGCGCGACAAACAGGCCGTGGAGTATGAGCTGATGGACACCGGCATATTCGATGAGGATCGGTACTTCGATGTTTTCGTCGAGTACGCCAAGGTCGAGCCGGAGGACATGCTGATCCAGATCACCGTCTGCAACCGTGGCCCCGAGTCGGCAGAGATCCAAGTGCTGCCCACTCTCTGGTTTCGCAACACCTGGTCGTGGGGTGGCAAGGAAGACAAACCGCAGCTCAAGATTCTCGCTGCCGGCGCGGACGTGCGCGCCGTTGCCGCTCGGCATCGTCTCCTTGGGGAGCGGTTCCTTTACTGTCAGGGCGTGGTTGATCTGCTTTTCACAGAAAATGAAACCAATACTCAGCGGGCGTTCAATCATCCCAATCAGCAGCCGTACTGCAAGGACGGAATCATCCAAGCCGTCGTCCACGGCAACAAGAACGCCATCAACCCCGAATTGCACGGCACCAAGGCATCTGCCCACTATCGACTCGCTGTGGCGGCGAAGGGAAGCCAGACAGTTCGACTGCGGCTGACGGACCAGCCGCCCGACCGGCTGCGTGCTCCCTTCGGCGACGAGTTCCAGGCCGCATTCAAGGCCCGGGAGGCAGAAGCGGACGCCTTCTATGCAGGCATCACGCCGGATACGCTGACCAGGGATGAGGCGCACGTGATGCGTCAGGCACTGTCAGGAATGCTCTGGAGCAAGCAGTACTTCTATTACGACCTGTCCGAATGGCTGCGCGAGCACGGCGACAAACCCGAGGAAGGAGTGCGCACCCAAATCCGCAACAAAGACTGGTTCCACATGTACAACGCGGACGTCATCTCCATGCCGGACAAATGGGAGTATCCATGGTACGCCGTCTGGGACCTCGCTTTCCACACCATCCCCTTGTCTATGGTGGACGTCGATTTCGCCAAGGAGCAGCTGCGACTATTCCTCGGCCATCACTACCTCCATCCCAACGGCCAGATGCCGGCGTACGAGTGGAACTTCGACGACGTCAATCCCCCCGTTCACCCATGGGCGGTCTGG
>DATFSE010000126.1:0-2006 GCA_035262745.1 Casimicrobiaceae bacterium
GGCCCGCCGTGTACGAGCAGCACCATCGGCAGCCGCTGCGCCGGCCGCGCGTCGCGCGGACGGGACAGATAGCAGACGAGTTCGAGTCCGTCGCGGGCGCGAACGATGACGGGCTCCATCATCGCAAGCGGCGCTCCCTCCAATGCGGGCATCGACGAAAAGAGGCGCCGAGCCTGCCTCACGTTGCGATCGTAATGGAAGTAATCCAAGGGTGCGTTGTCATGCACATAGGCTACGATCCAGTGCCGCCGGTCCTGCGACATGCTGGTGATCATGAGATCACCCGATGATTGGCGCGTGAGGTAGTTGAAATCTTGCTCGTAGTCCGGGTCCAGCACCTCCCACCGGATACGCTCGAATGTGCGTGCTGCCGCGACCGGGCGCTCGGTTATGGGATCGAGTAAGAGATAGGTGAAATCGGCTCGGGGATCTTCCGCGAGGATCCGCGTCGCGCCACTTTCGAGGTCATGCGCGACCGCCGCGGCGGTATCGCGATCCCGGCTATCCAGCCAATACAATTCGCCGCCGTCGGCGCTGAACTCTATGGCGCGGGTCGCCGCCGTATCGTCCGCGCTGATTCTGGTGAAGCGGTCCCATTCACCGTCTGTGCCGCGCTGCAGGTACTCGACATCGCCGTTCTCGTTATGGCGAACAGCGTAGCGCACACGGAACTGCTGATCGGTGAAGTGCGAGGTGAAACCCTCGTTGGCTTGGAGCAAAGCGCTTTCCCCGGTCGCGACATCTACACGATAGACATCGAAGTAACGCTTATCGCGCTCGTTGTGGGCGATAAGCAGTTCGCTGGGAAAGTGGCGCGAACTCTGCTGAACGTAGCATCTCACCCCGGGTCCCGGAGTCAGCGGCCTGATTTCGGTAGTTCGGAGATCGACTCGCCAGGCGCGCCAGTTCTCGTCGCCAGCCTGCTCGCGGAAGAATACGATGTGCCGATTGTCGTGCATCCATACGATCGAGGAGCCGAGATTCCGGTCGGTCACCGCGGTGACGGGACGCGCAATGTCGATCTGGTCGATGGGGGCAACCCAAAGATTGAGCACGCCATCTACCGGCGCGAGGAAGGCAATCCGCGTGCCATCCGGACTTATGCGCACGACGCACCGTTCGGGATTTCCGAAGATTACGCGGCGCGGAAGCAACCCAGAGCCTTTAAGCATGGCGGCGTGACGGTGCTGTTCGGGCATGAGCTTCGTGGCGTCAAACGACTCCATGAGCGTCATGGTAGTTATGCCCCCTCGTAGCGGCAATGTACCTGCAGTCGAGTACTCTGCGAGCGAGATATATCACCTGTCGATTTCGCGAAAATTTACGCGGCCGAGCACGGCCGGAATGACACGCAAGCGTCAACAGACCAAAGAGAATATTTTGGCCGAACCGATGCATGTGTTGCCAAGGTGAAAGTTTAACCGTGTCGCGAATGACTTCGAATCCATGGCGCGCGGCGATGCGCTGAAGCGAGTCGAGATTTGTAATCGCGCGGATGATGTTTATGTCCGAGAGTTGCGGCTTGCTCATCAGAAATTGCACTAATCCGCGAAGGGACTTTGCGACGCTGCGGTTGAAGCGGCAGCCCCACGCCAGGGAATAGCCTGCGACAGGTTTGACGGGGATGTGCTCATTCCAGAAGTGGAGGTCGATCACTCGGTCACCAGCGCGACCGAACGTTCCGTCGGAAAGCAGCACATCACTGGACAGTCGGCTGAGCTGCGCCCGAAGAATGCAGTCTGGCTGGTGGCAGTACTCGAACACGCCCTCCCGCCTTCGCAGCCACCTATCGAGGGCAAAGACCAACTCCGCCCAAGGCGGCCGCGTGTGGCGGTTTGCTCCAGGTCGATTCTCAATGCGACCCGAGGAACATACCCGAAGTGCCCACGGGTGGTTCCAGCGGTTGAACATCGTCAGATGGCATCGGGATAAAATTGCCATACCGGCCCCCTTGAAGTGAGTCACTGTCCGTCGGTATGCGAGCAACACGGCTGCGCTTGAGCATT
>DATFSE010000127.1:0-3137 GCA_035262745.1 Casimicrobiaceae bacterium
GACGAACTGCGCAACCTGCCGAATGTCGGCGACGTCCGCGGCCTCGGCATGATGTTCGGCATCGAGTTGGTGACCGACAAGTCGACCAAGGCGCCGGCGCTCGGCCTCGGCCCGCGCGTGGCGCGCGAGGCGATGGCGCGCGGGCTGTTGTTGCGCGTGCGTGGCGGCGGCGCCGATCCGGCGATCGGCGATACGATCTGCCTCGCACCGCCACTGATGACGCCGAGCGAGACATTGGCGACCTTCCCGCAAATCATCCGCGATTCGCTGATCGCTGCGACTGCATAATGGCGACGCGCCACATTAGGGTCCTCATCGACAGGCCACCGGCCGTTCGAACCGCGCAGCACCTGAAGGCGCCATTCTAGTGCGGGCAGGAAATCCGCTGCTCTGCAACAGCTCGCGCCTCAGCACCGCACTTAGCTTTGAGCCGGCGCAGCGCTCACCAGCCGGGATCGCTTCAATATATTTTTGGTGCGCCTGCACTCTAGCAAGCTTCGCGCCCATCTCATTTAGCGCTTCGGCGCTCTGGCGAAGTTCCTCGCGCTTCTTGTCTATGCCCATAATTTCTCACGTAATAAGTGAGTCCTATACCGGAATCAACAACCAGCTATTCGGTCGTGATGACCGAGGAAGAGCTAGTCGGTAGCTTCGCTACCACGTCACGCCGCCGCGATAGAAATCCCCTACCTGTGCCACCGCCGTCGGTTGCGGTGCGGCTCCAGCGCCGTTGATCGGCGCCGGATTGCCGGTCGCGTTGCCAGTTGGCTCCGTGTGTCTTGGTGTCCGGCTGATCAAGCGTGACCCTGCCCCCTGAATGCCCTCACTCATAACCAGAATCCGTTCTGGTTGTGGTCCTGTTGGGACCGGGCTGCAAACTCGTTTGGTGTGACCCCGCCGAGGCTGGTGTGAGGTCTGAGGGCATTATAATCGATCCGCCAAGCCTCGATGATCCGGCGTGCCATTGGCAGGCCACGGAACACGTGCTCGTTGAGGCACTCGTCGCGGAAGCGGCCATTGAAGCTTTCGACGAAGGCGTTCTGTACCGGCTTGCCGGGCGCGATGTAATGCCAACCGACGCGGCGATCCTCCTGCCAGCACAGCATGGCGTGGGAGGTGAGCTCGCTGCCGTTGTCGCTGACAATCGTCAGCGGCTTCTTGCGCTTCGCGATGATCGCATCGAGCTCGCGTGCGACCCGGTGGCCGGAGATCGAGGTGTCGACAACCAGCGCCAGGCACTCACGCGTGAAGTCGTCGACAACGACGAGCACCCGAAAGCGGCGACCGTCGGCCAGCACATCGGAGACAAAGTCGAGGCTCCAGCGCTGGTTCGGGCCCTGCGGCAAGGTCATCGGTGCGCGCGTACCGAGGGCTCGCTTGCGCCCGCCGCGGCGGCGCACCGTCAACCGCTCTTCGCGGTAAAGCCGGAACAGCTTCTTGTCGTCTAATCGGTGTCAATCCCGTCCCGGCCTTTCGGACCTTGTCGTCTTCGAGATCGAGACCGTCGCTCGTCTCATCGTGGCCCTCGTGCCAGAAGGTCTCCCTATGTGGTTCACGCAGTCGATAGCACTGCGTAAGAAGCTGCGGAATGACCTGGCCGGCGTCCTTGGTCGGGACGTCTCCTGCGCCGGACCGGCGGGAGATCAGACAGCCGGAGCGGGTCTGAACGTCGACCCTTCCAGCCATATTCGGTGGAGGATGACTGCCAGCTTGCGGGCGACCGCAACTTTGCCCTTCCGGGCACCGACGCGCGCTATCAGCTGAAGCCCCCATCGACGCAACGCGTTGTCACTACGGAGGCGCGTCACTATGGCGTTTGCCGCCTCGAACAGCAGACTGCGCATCATGCGATCGCCGGCCTTGGAGATCCGGCCGCCAATGTCGACCTCACCGGACTGGTATCGCTTTGGGGTAAGCCCGAGGAACGCGCCGACATCGGTCGAGTGTTTGAATCGGCTCGGATTGTCGATGGTCGTGACAAATGCGAGCGAAGTAATCGCGCCGACTCCGGGAACTGTGGCCAAGCGGCGACACACGTCGTGTTCGCGGGCGAGACAGACGAGCTGGCGTTCCAGGCTTCTTTTCCGCTCGCCCGCTGTCCGCCATGTAGCAAGTAGAGAAAAGATCGCATCGCGGACCATAGGGTCGGAAGGACATCTGGCGAGTACGGCTGCTTCGAAGGTTCCTCCTACCCCAGCGCCGAGCGTGATCCCGAACGTCTTCAGCAGTCCACGGATTTGATTGGACAGCCCCGTTCGGATTCCGACGAGCTGAATTCGCGCGGTGAGCAGGGCACGGATGCGGCAACTTTCCATAGTCTTGATGCTCACCGGCCGATACCAGCCGGAACGCACCACCTGGGCGATGCCGTGGGCATCGTTCGTATCCGTCTTGTTGACCTGAAGGGACAATGCCGCAGCAGCGTGTCGTGCATGGATGCAATCGATCGGCAAACCGAGATCTCGGAGGCGATGCCACAGCCAAATCGCCAGCGGGCCTGTCTCCATGCCTATTCGGATAGCATCTGGAGCATGCTGTGCCAGTGTCGCAGCGATGACTTCCGGGTTGGACGTGCACTGGCCGCGCCAGGTGCGTCTGCCATCGCCATCAATCACGCAGATTTCGGTCGTCCTTTGCGAGACGTCCAACCCGACATAAATAGTCATGACCAATCCTCCGGCAGGCGTTGTGATGATGCAGCCCACTAGCTGCTCTACCGGAAGCGATTAGGCCATGTGGTTCAGCTCGATGCCTTCGCGACGCAGCAGGATGTGCAGGCGTCGATAACCAAACCGTCGCCGCTGGCCGGCAAGGGTGCGCAGCCGTTCCCGCACTGCCGTGTCCTCGCCACGCGAATAGACATAGCGGTAGGTCTTTGGCGGCATCCCGATCAGCGCGCAAGCGCGCCGCTGCGAATAACCCTTCTCGTCGATCGCCCAGGTCACGACCATCCTCCGGGAACTGGGCGTCAGAAGTTTTTTCCGAGAGCCTCGCGAAGCGTCGCTACGTCGAGCATCGACTCCGCCAGCAGCTTCTTCAGCTTGCGGTTCTCATCCTCAAGCGCCTTGAGCTTGCGGGCGTCGGATACCTCCAGCCCGCCATACTTTGAGCGCCACGTGTAGAACGTCGCGTCACTG